>SUXX01000026.1 GCA_015060735.1 Bacteroides sp. | reverse complement strand
TTGGATGGATATGGCATTTGTGATTATTATGCTTATTCTCCTTCCTATTTATTAATGGGATTCTGTCAGTTTATTTATGAGCAGAATCAGGATAAACGAAGATTTTTATGGGCTTTGGTTGATAATCGCACTCAAGATGTTACTATTGCAAAGAAACTCCATAATGATTTCGATGAAACGGTTATTGACAATCCTTCTTTATTCTATTTAAATTCTTCCACATGGGCAAGAGTTTGTGATGAATCAAAGGATGATTTCGGTATTCGTCTCCAGCTGCTTCATTTGAAGGAATAATTAGAATTCGATTGTATTTGCAAGTTTAATTTGCTACCTTTAATCTTAATATCATGTATAGATTTTCTATATTATTGACTATATGTTTTTTATTGGTTGCTTGTGCTGAGCAGGCTGATCCGGAAGATAAATATGTGTTGCACCCCATAGATGAATATTTGGAGTATAAAATAGACGATGATACGAGAGTCCCATTATATAGTTTATATACCTTTGAAGAAAGAGGAGTGGAGTATCTAACCTTTTCAGATCCTTCATCGAGAACAATATTAATGTATGACTTGCATTCTTGTCAGCAAGTAAAAAAGATTCCTTTTGATAGGGAAGGGCCTAATGGCATTGGTTCGGTTCTTTTTGGATTCTACGTAAAGGATTTCGACCACATTTATATACCTTCAGTTAATGAATCTTTTATTTATTTGACAGATACGACGGGCGTACTTAGGAATAAAATTGATTTTTCTCGTACCGAAGATGGCTTAAAGACGAAGAGTGCACATTATACGAATCTGAGCTATGGACAGTTAACCTTTATGGGAGAATCGTTATACATTCCCCAAGCCCTGAATACTAGTTTAGGAGAAAGAATGATTGAAGAAAGTCCTATTGGGATATTGGTTGATACTATAACCGGAAAAACGACTCGTTTCCCGATGAATTACCCTTATGTAATACCGTATAATCAGCGGCATGAAGCGATTCATGGTACAATGGAATCTACTCAAATTTATGATGGTAAGAATTTAATTGTTGCTTTCAATAAAGATGAAAAGTTATATAAAGTTGATAAACAAGGGAAGGTGGAAACATTTCCTGCAAAAAGTAGATATCTTCCAAGGCTTAAATTCCCCAAGTTCCCAGAGGATTTTTCTCAAACATTGAAAAAGACGTGTGAAACAGCTGAATATAGAAATGTTTTCTACGACAAATATCGGAATGTATATTATCGTTTTGTGACCCTTGAGGCGGAATTAGGTTCTAATGAAGACTATCGTAAGATATTACACGCTGGCAAAGCCGATTTCTCTATCGTGATATTGGATGAAAACTTTAATATATTAGGTGAAACTCGTTTCCCTGCTTTTACGTACGTACCACACATCTGTTTCATCAATAAAGATGGTTTATATCTTAGCACCAGTCATTTCAAACGGGAGGATTATAGTGATGATGTGCTTCGATTCCAACGAATAGAGTTAGTAAAAAAATAACATTTGTAGTATAAGGATATGCGTATTATATTTATTGTAGCTCAATTAAAATAATTAGTGTAGTTCCTAAATAAGGCATTTATGAGGAAGGTTTTGTATCTGTTATTATTGTTTGGCTTGGTTTCATGTTCCCTTTCGAATGATGAGGTTATTATAGAAAATAATGTTTCTCGTCCTACTGCTTACGAGATAAAGGTGGATGAATTGCTATATGTCGACAGGATTGGTGTTTATGATTCTTTACTGATTGTTATCAATCGAAAGGTAGAACCTATATTTTGTGTTTATGACAGTCGAACTTTTGCCTTTAAAGGAAGCTTTGGCAAAATAGGTCATGGCCCGGGGGATTTCCAATTTCCTTTTTTCTTGAAAGATATGAAATCAGAGGATGATATATTGGAATTATATGATGTCGGGACTGCTTCTTTTAAAAGTGTTTCTTTAAATAGCAGGTTTGATGAACTTTCTAATAGCGTAGCCTCTGAGAAAATGCCCTCCCAACTTATCGGTTCTCCTAATCTGACCAAAATTGGTCTGAATGATTTTGTGGGAAATATGGACAATGGTAAAGGTCTGTTTTTTAGATATAAGGGCAGTCATAATGAAATGAAGTGGGTAGAGTTCCCAGCTACATTGCAACAACCGAAACTTGACTTTACGGTGATGAATAGGAATAGAATAGCGATTCACCCTCAAAAAGGTAAAGTATTATCAGCGATGACCTATTACAATCTACTTTTCTTATACGATGAAAATTGTATGTTGAAGAAAACGGTGCAGATTGGTCATAAAGAGATTAAACCGACCGTAATGGGAGAATTTCAGTTAAGCGAAGATAATTATATTTGCTTTCGCGAGGTTGTGTCTACAGAAAATAAGGTGTATGTATTGATGCAAAACATTAAAGAAAAGAATTTTGAGAAAAATGATAATCCGCCTTCTCGAATCCTCGTATTTGATTGGAATTTGAAGAACCTTGAAACGTACCAGCTACCGCATTACGCTACAATTTTTGCCTTGGATAGTTTAAATGAAAGAATTATTTATACGGCATTTAATGAGGAAGGGGGAACTGACCTCTTTTATATTTCTTTGAACGAATAAAAACGTATCGGCACTCTAATAGGATTCTATCAATCAAATTAGAGTGCCGATATTTGTGTAATGCGAAGAGAAGTCTATTTTCTTCTCAATACAATCTTTTCTCCCCATACCGGCAGATAGACACCTGGGCGTTGAAGCTTTTCGCATTCGTTGATGCCGTACTCGTACGACCAACGCCACTTGGTGATGGCATGACCTAACTCCAGAATGTGCGACATGAGTACTTCGGTGGGATTGATTTTCTTAACCGCTTCGGCCATGTTGAGGCCTACGGCCAAGTGAGGGATGAATACATCCACTTTGCCGGTAGGGTTGAGTTGCTGGTAATTGTGGGCATCGCCCGTGAAGAACATCACATAATCCTTTCTTTTCCCGGTATAGCAATTTACTTCGTAGGTGTTCACGAAATTCTTCAAGGTGGCATTGTGGTCTACCGTGGTAACCTTTACGCTGATGTCTCCGGTGGTGAACGAGTCGCCGGTAGTGACTTTGTGCCCGTTGTTCAAGAAATTGGAATAAACAGGTTTCCCTTGCTTTTCCATTTCGGCTACCAGATGCTTGTCGTGATGGTCGCCGTGGTTGTGGGTGATGAGCAGGAAGTCAATCATCGGGACCAACTTTTCGGCATGCTTGTGGTAGAGGTCAATGCCGAAGCATTGTGTCTTGGTCTTGATAACATATCCCATGTTGTAGAGTTGCCATACGGCCACTTCGCCTTTCTTGACTTTGGTGGCAGGTATCTCGGCCAGTAACTTGTCGAGAGCCATGTTGTAGTATTTCATCAGGCCCGATTGCTCGAAGTTACGCTCTTGCTCACTTCCGGCAGGTGTGGCCAGGTATTCGTTGAATTGTGTATGCGTGAAGCTATCGGCATAGGTCTGCATCTCTTTCATGGCTGAACGGCGTTCGGGAGTGAGTTGACGACAAGAGGTCTTGCTCCAGAAAATATCGGTTAACTCCTCAATGGTCTGTGCCGAGGAGAGTGCAGGTACGAATAAAATGATTGCCAGCAATAAGGCTTTTAATGATTTTTTCATGTGCTAGATTTTAAAGATTCAGCTGATGCAAAAATAGAAAACATTCGGGATTTTCCATGCACTTGAGGTGACTTTTGTGGAAGTTTTATTCATTCTTATGTATGGCGGATGAGTTGTATGGTATGATTTTGTACCAAAAAGGTGTCAGCTTGTCCTGATTTAAGAAATATTTTATAACTTTGCTTTCAGATATAGATTTATAAGAATATGATACGCAAAAGTTTACTTCCCTTATTGGGATTGCTGCTTTGTTTGAGCAGTTGTGGAGATAAAGCGACGACATCGGTAGAAGTTGTCAAGAGTGACCTTCGTGCACCGGCTTATCCGTTGGTGACGATTGACCCGTATACCAGTGCATGGTCGATGAGTGATTGTCTGTATGACACTCCGGTGAAGCATTGGACGGGACATAGCTTCCCGTTGTTGGGTGTATTGAAGGTGGACGGAAAACCTTACCGATTCATGGGAGATGAAGAACTGGAACTTTATCCGGTTTCGGGTACTTCTGAACAACAAAAGTGGGAAGGTAAATATACCACGAAGGAACCAGCCTCTGGTTGGGAAAAGGCCGGCTTTAACGATGCGGCTTGGAAAACAGGAGAGGGTGCTTTCGGAACCATGGAAAATGAACCGATGGCCAAAACCCAATGGGGAGAAGAATTCATCTGGGTACGCCGAGTGGTAGATGTAAAGGAAGATTTGACCGATAAGAATGTGTACTTGCAATACTCGCACGACGATGATGTCATCATCTATATCAATGGTGTGAAGGTGGTGGATACAGGCAATGCGGTACAGAAGCGTGCCAATGTAAAGTTGTCGGACGAAGTGTTGGCCAGCTTGAAGAAAGGAGAGAACCTGATTGCGGCTTATTGTCATAACCGAATGGGCAACGGATTGCTGGACTTTGGCTTGATGGCTGAAAAGGACAATACCCGCTTCTTCAAGGAAACAGCTGTTCAGAAAGAAGTGAATGCTCAGGCTACTCAGACTTATTACACCTTTGCTTGCGGGCCGGTGGACTTGCGTCTGAAGTTTACCGCACCGGTGATGATGGACAACCTGGATGTCATGACTCGTCCAGTGAACTACATGACATACGAAGTGACTTCTACCGATGGAGCGGAACATGAAGTGGAACTTTACCTGGAGGCTGGTAATCAATGGGCCATCGATGCACCGGGACAAGCTACGGTAAGCGAGGTGGGTACTCATGCCGGTATGAAATATGCCAAGGTGGGTAGTGTAGAACAACCTGTCTTGAAGAAGAAGGGGGATGATGTGCGTATCGATTGGGGCTATTTCTACTTGACTGACCCACAGGGTAAGGCTATCGTGACAACTGCGGAAGGAACAGAAATGCGTCGGGCTTTCATCGATGGCTCTATCCAGGCTGGCAACGAGAAGCCGGAACATACCAAATTGTGCATGAACTATCCGTTGGGACGTGGTAAGCAACAGGAAGGTTATGTGATGTTGGCTTATGACGATGTCTATTCCATTCAATATTTCGGTCAGAACTTACGTCCTTATTGGAATAGAAACGGAAACGAAACCATCTTTACTCAATTGGAAAAGGCCAAGGCGGAATACAAGCCTTTGTTGGAACGTTGTGTTGCTTTCGATTCTCAGTTGATAACCGATGCGGCCAAGGTGGGCGGAAAGAAGTATGCCGAACTTTGTGCCTTGGCTTACCGCCAGGTGATGGCTGCTCATAAATTGGTGGAATCTCCACAAGGAGAGTTACTTTATTTGTCGAAGGAAAACTTCAGCAACGGTAGTATCAATACGGTGGACTTGACTTACCCGTCGTGTCCGATGTATTTGCTCTACAATCCGGAATTGCAGAAAGGCATGATGAACGGTATCTTCTACTATAGTGAAAGTGGAAAATGGCCGAAACCATTTGCGGCACACGATTTGGGTACTTATCCGTTGGCCAACGGACAAACTTACGGAGGAGACATGCCGGTGGAAGAAAGCGGAAACATGTTGATTCTTTGTGCTGCAATAGCCAAGATAGAGGGTCATGCGGAATATGCCAAGAAGCATTGGCAGACTTTGACGACTTGGGCCAATTATCTGGTGGAAAACGGTCTTGACCCGGAAAATCAACTTTGCACCGATGACTTTGCAGGCCACTTTGCACACAATGCGAATCTTTCCATCAAGGCTATTTTGGGTATTGCTTCCTATGGCTATTTGGCAGGAGTGTTGGGCGACCAGGCCACTTGCGATGAATACATGGGCAAGGCCAAATCGATGGCAACAGAATGGGAAAAGATGGCCAACGATGGAGACCATTATCGATTGACCTTTGACAAACCGGGTACTTGGAGCCAGAAGTACAATCTTGTGTGGGACCGTTTGTTGAATTTCAACATCTTTGACCCGCAAATTGCAGAAAAGGAACTGGCCTTTTATCCGTCGGTTCAAAATACTTACGGTCTTCCATTGGATTGCCGTGAGACATACACCAAGAGTGACTGGATTATGTGGACAGCTGTCATGGCCAAGGATCAAGCCGGCTTTGAACACTTGATTGCTCCGATTTATAAATTTATGAACGAAACTCCGAACCGTGTGCCGATGACAGACTGGTCGTGGACATTGGAACCGAACCAAAGAGGCTTCCAGGCACGTTCGGTTATCGGTGGTTATTTCTTGAAGATGTTAGAACCTCAATTAATCAAATAAAGAATATGAAAATAGCAATCATCGGTGCCGGAAACATGGGCGGTGCCATTGCCCGTGGTTTGGCAAGGGGAAAAAAGATTTCGTCTTCGCATATTTTTGTTTCGAATAGGGGAAATGCCAAGTTGGAAGCTTTGAAAGCCGAGTTCCCTGAACTGAATGTGACTACCAATAATAAGGAAGCTGCTCAATCGGCCGATGTGGTGGTGTTGGCCGTAAAGCCTTGGTTGGTTGAAGGTGTTTTGAAGCAGTTGGACTTGGATGCGGAACGCCAAATCCTGGTTTCGGTTGCGGCGGGCATTCCGTTTACCCAATATGTGGAATGGGTGGGAAAAGAGATGACTATCTTCCGGGTCATCCCAAATACGGCCATCTCTCAGTTGGAGAGCATGACGTTGATTGCCTCGTATCGGGCTACGACCGAACAAGAAAGCTGGATGCTGGATGTATTCAATGAAATGGGGTTGGCCATGTTGATACCCGAAAGTCAGATGGCGGCTACCACGGCTTTGACTTCTTGCGGCATTGCCTATGTGTTGAAATACATTCAAGCGGCTATGCAGGCCGGCATTGAATTGGGAGTATATCCGAAAGATGCCCAGCGGATGGTGGCTCAGTCTGTGAAAGGGGCGGCTTCGCTCATCTTGAACAACGATACGCATCCGTCGGTCGAAATCGATAAGGTAACAACTCCGGGAGGAATCACCATCCGAGGCATCAATGAATTGGAGCATGAAGGCTTTTCTTCGGCAATAATTAAAGCGATGAAAGTCAGTTGTGTGAAGTAAATCTTTTCTTTTTGAAAGGTTTTAGGTAGAAAAAATAATGAAGATTGATGAATTCTCGTCAATCTTCATTATTTTTGCCACATATTTAATGATGGAAAATATGAATGAACAGATAAAACAAATAGCTGAACGCTTGCGTGGATTGCGTGATGTGCTCGATTTGACTCCGGAAGAAGTGGCGGATAGTTGCCAGATGCCTTTGGAGGCTTATTTGGAAATGGAAAGTGGCAATAAGGATATCTCGGTGAGTGCCTTGCAACAGATTGCCCGTAAGTACGAAGTGTCTTTGGATGTGTTGATGTTTGGCGAAGAACCCAAGATGAATAGTTATTTCCTGACTCGTAAAGGTGCCGGTGTATCTGTAGAACGAACCAAAGCCTATAAATACGAAGCGTTGGCTTCGGGATTCCGTCGTCGGTTGGCCGACCCGTTCATCGTAACGGTAGAGCCTAAGCCGGAAGGTACCCCGATGCACCTGAATGCTCACGAAGGACAAGAGTTCAACATGGTGATGGAAGGACGTCTGCTTTTGAATATCGATGGAAAGGATATCATTTTGAACGAAGGTGACAGCTTGTATTTTGATTCGACCAAGCCGCATGGCATGCAAGCCTTGGATGGCAAGACCGTGAAGTTCTTGGCAATCATCATGTAAAAAGGAGGAAAAGGTATTATGTTGGAAAGATTTGTAAAACAAACAAAGTTTACCTCGCAAGAGGATTTTATCAAAAACTTTAAGATAGAGGTCCCGGAGAATTTCAACTTCGGTTATGATGTGGTGGATGCTTGGGCTACTGAACAACCGGACAAGAAAGCCATCCTTTGGACAAACGATAAAGGGCAGGAACATCAGTACACCTATGCCGAACTGAAGGAGAAAACGGATGCTACGGCTTCTTACTTCCAAAGTTTGGGAATTGGACACGGCGATATGGTGATGCTTATCTTGAAAAGACGCATTGAATTCTGGTTCAGTATCATCGCTTTACATAAACTGGGTGCGGTCGTGATTCCGGCTACACATTTGTTGACGAAAAAGGATATTGTTTATCGTTGCAATGCGGCAGACATCAAGATGATAGTTTGTGCCGGTGAGGAAGTCATCACCAAGCATATTTTGGATGCGATGCCTGAAAGCCCAACCGTCAATCATTTGGTCAGCATTGGTCCTGATATGCCGGAAGGTTTCAAGGATTTTCAGGAAGGAATGAAGCAGGCTGCTCCTTTTGTAAGACCGGAGCATCCGAATACCAATGATGATATCTCGTTGATGTACTTCACCTCAGGGACAACCGGTGAGCCGAAAATGGTGGCTCATGATTTCACTTATCCGTTGGGGCACATCACCACCGGTTCTTTCTGGCACAATCTGCACGAGAACAGTTTGCATTTGACCATTGCCGATACCGGTTGGGGAAAGGCCGTTTGGGGAAAGCTGTATGGACAGATGATTGCCGGTTCCAATATCTTTGTTTACGACCATGAGAAGTTTACACCGGCCGATATCTTGCAGAAAATTCAAGATTGCCGCATCACGTCTCTTTGTGCACCCCCTACCATCTATCGTTTCTTGATTAAGGAAGATATCAGCAAGTACGACTTGTCATCTTTGGAATATTGTACAACAGCTGGCGAAGCCTTGAACTATTCGGTGTACGAAACATTCCTGAAGATTACGGGTATTCGTTTGATGGAAGGATTCGGTCAGACAGAAACCACTTTGACGTTGGCTACTTTCCCGTGGATGGAACCAAAGCCGGGAAGCATGGGGGTACCTAATCCGCAATACGAAATTGATTTGTTGACTCCGGATGGTCGTTCGGCTGAAGACGGAGAACAAGGACAGATTGTAGTACGGACAAAGAACGGAAAACCATTAGGCTTGTTCAAGGAATATTACCGTGATGCTGAACGTACTGAGGATGCTTGGCATGATGATGTTTATTATACAGGGGACGTAGCTTGGCGTGACGAGGACGGGTATTTCTGGTTTGTCGGCCGTGCGGATGATGTCATCAAGAGTTCCGGCTATCGCATAGGTCCATTCGAAGTGGAAAGTGCCTTGATGACACACCCAGCAGTAGTGGAATGTGCTATCACCGGTGTGCCCGATGAAATTCGTGGACAAGTGGTAAAAGCGACCATTATTCTTGCCAAAGATTATAAAGGCAAAGAAGGTCCTGAATTGATTAAAGAACTTCAAGACCATGTAAAGCGGGTGACTGCTCCCTACAAATATCCACGTGTGATTGAGTTTGTAGACGAGTTGCCCAAGACAATCAGTGGTAAGATTCGTCGTGTAGAAATTCGTGCAAAAGATAAATAAGTAACTATGAAAAGAATCTATTTGATAGGAGTGGCTCTTTGCTTGTCGCTTGTTGTGAATGCCCAGTCATTGGTTCCAATAAGTTGGACGGCTTATGGATTGGTGTTCGATGCTCCAAGAGGTATCCGAATAGAGGAAGATACAGAAGATACTTTCTTGTTGAATAACAAGCGTTTTTATATCACACTACAGACCTTGGATTCTGATGAAATAACTCGAGAAGAATTGAATGCTTTGTTGATAGGGTTGGCTAAGGATGATGGTGTAGAAGGTCTATCTTCGGTTGTTGATTATGACTTGCCACAATTTCAGGGCATTTATGTAAAAGGAACCTCAGGCGAGGATTCTTGTTATTATGTTTGTTTGATAACAAAGGACGCAGGAAGTATGTTTCTGATAACCATTTTGTATAATCGAACGGAAGAACAATCCGTTGATAAAATATTGAAAAGTTTCAAAATGGAAGAATGAAAAGGTTTGACTTGTTGGTTTAATTTCATAAAAAGAGCTGCTAAATTTGTGTGGCTCTTTTTTTTATGTATATTTGTGCTCTGAGCTTTTGAATGAACCTTTGAGTGAAAACATGAAAAATACATATTGCTTTTTTATTTCTCTTTTCTTGACGTTAGGATGCTCGTTAGTGAGCAATGCCCAAACTTTTGTCATTAAAACGGTTGAAATTCCGGCCGGTAGTTTTTATATGGGTAGTGATGGCTTTGGAGAGGACTTTGATGAAGCACCGGTGCATAAAGTAAATATCTCTAAACCTTTTCGGATGGGAGTGACCGAAGTTACCAATGCTCAATATGAATTGTTCCGCCCTGAACATAAGTCTTTACGTGGGAAAAATAATGTCTCAACCGAGGATGATGATGCGGTAGTCAATGTTTCTTATCAAGATGCTTTGGACTTTTGTAAATGGTTGTCGGAGAAGGAAGGGAAATATTATCGTTTGCCTACTGAGGCAGAATGGGAATATGCATGTAGGGCAGGCACTTATACCTTATATTATACTGGGGATGGATTGCCGTCATCCATGCGAAGAAATCAAACGATAGCCCGTGATTATAAGGCCGTTTCATTGAAAGTTGGTCAAACACCGCCAAATGCATTTGGCCTTTATGATATGCATGGTAATGTAGAAGAATGGTGTATGGATTGGTATGCACCTTATGAAGCCAAAGAACAGACCGACCCAAGAGGTCCAATGGAAGGAGAGTTCCGGGTGACACGAGGTGGAAGCCATCATACCCCCGATGAATATCTGCGGAGTGCCAATCGGATGGCTATGATTCCGGAAGACAAACATTCATTGACCGGTTTCCGAGTTGTGGAAAGTGAGGAACCGTTTGCATCGAATCGTTTGGATTTAGCGAAGCCACTTTTTATGGAACCGTTGGTCTATGTTCAACCGCCGGTATCTGGCTCTAATGTTCCATTTTATAAGCATAATCATCAACCCTCTATTACTTGGTGTAATAATGGGGATTTGTTGGCGGTATGGTTCTCGGCCAGTGCCGAAAATGGGCGAGGGATGGTCGTACTTTCTTCACGGTTGCGGAAGGGGGCTACGACATGGACTCCGGCAGAATTGTTTTATAAAGTGCCGGACAGAAATATGACAGGTTCCTCCCTTTTTAATAATGGCAAGGGGAAATTATTTCATTTTAATGGAGTAGAGGCTGCCGGCGACTGGCAAAACTTGATGATGGTGATGCGGACAAGCACAGATAATGGTTTTTCATGGTCAAAATCCAGGATTATAGCTCCCGAACATACGAAGCGACATCAAGTCGTATCGGGTACCTCGATGACGCCCGTGGGATGGATGATTCAAGTGTGTGATGCAGGACCGGGTAGTCATGATGGAGCAGCTGTTCATATCAGTAAAGATGGAGGAGAAACTTGGACGGATCCTTGGGATGGTGCACCGATGCCGGAGTTTAAGGATGGTGGTAAAGGAACAACAATTGCCGGTATTCATGCTGGAGTAGTAACCTTGAATAATGGAAATCTGTTGGCCTTAGGTCGTGGAAATAGTTTGATAGGAGAAAATGGGAAGAAAATGATGCCAATGAGTTTATCCAAGGATATGGGGAAGACATGGGAATATCATCTGTCGCCTTTCCCAGCCATTGATGGTGGACAACGGCTGGTTTTGATGCGATTGAAAGAGGGACCGTTGTTGCTCGTTTCATTTACGGATCATCCTCAACGGACTAGAAAAACGGATAGGGGAATGGAGTTCACAGATGGAAAAGGAAATTCGTTCCGAGGATATGGCATGTATGCAGCCTTGTCGTATGACGAGGGTAAGACATGGCCGGTAAGAAAACTGATAACGGATGGAAAAGAACGTCATCTGAACGGGGGAGCTTGGACAGGATATTTTACAATGGATGCTACACATGCAGAACCTAGAGGATACTTGGCCGGCACACAGACTTCAGACAACGTAATTCATATTTTGAGTAGCCGTATTCACTATCGGTTTAACTTGGCTTGGTTGGAAGATAAAATAAATAATAAATAAATCGATACTTATGAAAATGATTAAAAGATTAATGGTATCCTTGTTGGGAGGGGCAATGGCCTTGAACATCCATGCACAATCGGAGAACAGTTTTGTTCATGGACAATCTGACGGCTATGAATGGCCTACAGACAAAGGAGTGTTGGAAAAACTGGACAAGTGGCAAGACCAAAAGTTTGGTGTACTGTTTCATTGGGGATTGTACTCTGTGCCGGGTATTGTAGAATCATGGAATATTTGTTCGGAGGATTGGATTGTACGTCCGATGGATAGTTACTATGACTATAAAAAGTGGTACTTTGGTTTGATTGATGAATTCAATCCAACTGATTTTGATCCAGACCAATGGGCACGGATTATGGAAGAAGCAGGGATGAAATATATGATATTTACGACCAAGCATCACGATGGTTTCTGTATGTATGATACGAAGTATACTGATTTCTCAATCGCTAATGGTGCATTCAAAAATGACCCTCGAAAGGATGTTGCTCGTCATGTATGGGATGCATTCCGTAAGAAGAACTTTATGATGGGATGTTATTTCTCGAAGCCAGACTGGCATTGTGAATGGTTCTGGAATCCCGAATACGACACTCCGCGACGAGGAGCGAACTATAAGAAAGAACGTCATCCGGAATGGTGGAAGAATTATCAGGAATATACTTATAATCAGTTGAAAGAATTGATGACCGGATATGGTAGTTTTGATATCCTCTGGCTGGATGGAGGCTGGGTGAAAGGTGAAGAAGTGGGCTTGGACAAATTGTTGGCCGAAGTACGCTCCACCACTCAACCGGGCTTGATTAGTGTAGACCGTGCCATTAAGGGCCGTAATGAAAATTACCAAACTCCGGAACGAGGTATTCCTGCCAAGCAATTGGATTATCCTTGGGAAAGTTGTATCACTTTGAGCCACGATTGGGGTTGGGTAGCTAATCCAGTGTTCAAGACTCCTCGTAAGGTGATTGGTATGCTTTCCGAAATCTGTGCCAAGGGCGGTAGCTTAGCTTTAGGTGTCGGTCCTACTCCGCAAGGTTTGATTCAGCCGGAGGTAGAAGCGATTTTGAAAGAAATCGGTGCATGGCTGAAGGTTAATGGAAAAGCTATTTATAATACTCGTATTACGCCTAATTATAATACCGGTAATGTTTGGTTTACTGCCGACAAAAATGAGAAGACATTGTATGCCATTTATGCTTTGCCTGATGGTGAAGAACTTCCGGCAACCATTGAATGGGAAGGCAATGAACCTGTAGGTCGAATGACACTACTGAAGGGAAAGCGGGCTGTAAGCTATACTTGTAAAGATGGTAAAGTGATTGTAAAATTACCGAAAGGTTTGAAAAATGAACCGATAGCATTAAGTTTCAACGTAAAGAAGTAAGAATAATGAAAAATTGGAAAAAGATAATGGGATGCCTGGCTGGTATGGCTTTGGCTATGAATGTACAGGCTCAACAAGTACAAGGATTTGTGCACCAACAGTCCAAAGCTTCGGACTATGTATGGCCTACTGACCCACAAGTATTGGAAAAACTTGATAAATGGCAAGACCAGAAATTCGGTGTGTTGTTTCATTGGGGATTGTATTCTGTTCCCGGTATCGTGGAATCATGGTCAATCTGTTCGGAAGATGTGGATTGGATAACTCGTAAAGAGAATCTTCCGTATGTAGAATATAAGAAATGGTATTTTGGTTTGAAGGATAAGCTGAATCCTGTAAACTTTAATCCGGACCAATGGGCAGAAGTGATGGAAGATGCCGGAATGAAGTATATGATTTTTACCAGCAAGCATCATGATGGATTTTGTATGTTTGATACGAAATATACCGATTTCTCAATAGCTAATGGTGCATATAAGGATGACCCAAGAAAAGATGTAGCTCGCCATGTATGGGATGCGTTCCGTAAGAAAGGATTCATGATGGGATGTTATTTTTCCAAGCCGGACTGGCATTGCGAGTGGTATTGGAATCCTTACTATGCCACACCGAATCGACGTCATAACTACAACGTGAAATTACATCCGGAGTGGTGGAAGAATTATCAGGAGTTTACTGAAAACCAGTTGAATGAATTGATGTCCAATTATGGAAGTTTTGATATTCTTTGGTTAGATGGAGGTTGGGTCACCGGTGATGACGTGAACTTGGACCGCGTTTTGGAAAAGGCTCGTCAAAGACATCCGGGTTTGATTTCGGTCGATAGAAGTATTCGCGGTAAGAATGAAAATTACCAGACTCCGGAACGTGGTATTCCGGAAACTCAATTGGATTATCCCTGGGAAAGTTGTATTACATTGAGTCACGACTGGGGATGGGTGCCCAATGCTCCATATAAGTCTCCGCAGACTGTTATCAATCTTTTGGCTGAAATTTGTGCCAAAGGTGGTTGCTTCTTGTTGGGCGTTGGCCCTACGGCTGATGGTATCATCGAGCAGCCGATAGTAGAACGTCTGCATGAGGTAGGTAATTGGTTGCGTCAAAACGGTGAAGCCATCTATAGCACTCGCATCACTCCGCATTACAACGAAGGTAATGTGTGGTTTACTGCTAACAAAGATGGTGAAACCCTTTATGCAATCTATACCGTAGCTGATGGTGAAACCCTTCCAGAAACCATTGAGTGGACGGTAAATATTCCGAAGGGCAAGTTAACGGTATTGAACACTGGTAAGGGTGCCAAGTATAAGGTAAAGGATGGTAAGGTTGTAGTAACCCTTCCGAAAGGTTTGAAGAATGAACCTGTTGCTTTGAAATTTAAACTTAAGAAATAATATTATGAGAATGAAACATGTATTGGCGGCTGCTCTTTTCCTTGTGGTAGGTCAGGCAGTGGCTCAACAACCTTTGTATAAGCAGGCTTCGGCTCCGATAGAAGACCGTGTGAAGGATTTGTTGGAAAGAATGACTACAGAAGAAAAAGTAGGCCAACTTTGTTGCCCGTTAGGGTGGGAAATGTACACCAAGACTGGAGATAAGGTAGAGGTTTCTGAGCTTTACAAGAAGCAGATGGGAAACGGTATGCCTATTGGTTCGTATTGGGCAGTGCTTCGTGCCGACCCATGGACCCGTAAGACGCTGGAAACAGGTTTGAACCCGGAATTAGCAGCAGAAGCTATTAACAAACTTCAGAAGTATGCTGTGGAAGAAACTCGTTTGGGTATCCCGGTGCTGTTCGCAGAAGAAACGCCACATGGACATATGGCTATTGGTGCAACAGTATTCCCTACCGGTTTGTCAATGGCTAGTACCTGGAATGAAGAATTGCTCCGTCGTGCTGGCGAAGTGGTAGCTCTTGAAGCCCGTTTGCAAGGAGCAAATGTTGGTTATGGCCCGGTATTGGATATTTCGCGTGAACCGCGTTGGTCGCGTATGGAAGAAAGTTTCGGTGAGGACCCGATGTTGGCCGGAATCTTGGGTGTAGCCTATATGAAAGGTATGCAAGGGGATGTGCAAAACGATGGAAAGCATTTGTATTCTACAGTGAAGCACTTCGCTGCTTATGGAACTCCGGAAGGTGGTCATAATGGTGATCGTGCCATGGTGGGTATGAATCAGTTGTTCTCCGATTTCCTCCCTCCAATGAAAATGGCTGTAGAAAATGGTTTGGCTACAATCATGACTTCATATAATGCGATAGACGGTGTACCTTGTACTTCCAATAAATTCTTGTTGACCGATATTTTGCGTGGCAAGTGGGGATTCAAGGGATTTGTTTATTCAGACTTGTATAGTATTGACGGTATTGCCGGTACCCATCATGTGGCAAAGGATACCAAGGAAGCCGGAAAGTTTGCTTTGGAAGCCGGTGTGGATATGGACCTTGGTGCAAATGCTTATGGTAAACGTACTTTGGAATTGTTGAACGAAGGCCGTTTGGATATGAAATATGTAGACCAAGCAGTGGCAAATATTCTTCGTTTGAAATTCAAGATGGGCCTGTTTGAAAATCCGTATGTATCTCCGAAAGATGCAAAGAAGTATGTACGTTCGGAAGCTCATCGCCAGGTAGCTCGTGAAGTAGCACGTGAAGGTACAGTGCTTTTAAAGAACGATGGTATTCTTCCTTTGAGTAAGGATATCAAGAGCATTGCAGTGATTGGACCGAATGCAGATACACAATACAATCAGTTGGGGGACTATACCGCTCCTCAGGATGACAAGTTCATCATCACTCCGTTAGAAGGTATCCAAGCTGCAGTGTCAAAGAATACTAAGGTGAACTATGTGAAGGGGTGTGCCATCCGAGACGTGACTATGAGCGATATCCCAGCTGCAGTAAAGGCTGCAAAAGAATCGGATGTAGTTGTATTGGTAGTCGGTGGTTCCAGTGCTCGCGACTTCAGAGTGAAGTATGAGGCAACTGCTGCTGCTATTGCTAATGATGAAGAAGGACAAGTATTGCTCGATATGGACTGTGGTGAAGGTTACGACCGTAGCACTCTTGATCTCCTAGGTGACCAAGAAAAATTGATGCAGGCTTTGATTGAAACAGGCAAGCCGTTGGTAGTAGTTTACATTCAGGGACGTACCTTGAAGATGAACCTTGCAGCAGAGAAGGCTAATGCCTTGTTGACTGCATGGTATCCAGGTGGTGAAGGTGGTCATGGTATTGCCGATGTATTGTTCGGTGATTACAATCCTGCTGGTCGTTTGCCGGTATCCATTGCTCGCAACGAAGGTCAGTTGCCTATTTATTACTCGAAGGGCAAGCAACGTGCTTATATGGATGGTGAAGCCAATGCACTCTATTCATTTGGTTATGGTTTGAGCTATACAAAGTTCGATTATAGCAACCTGGAAATCAAATCTGGTGATGGTAAGGATGTGCTTCAGACTGTAAGCTGTACAGTAACTAACACCGGTGATCGTGATGGGCATGAAGTGGTTCAGCTTTATATTCGTGACATGGTAGCTTCGGTTGCTCAGGCTCCGATTTTGCTGAAGGCTTTTGAACGTATTAGCTTGAAGAAGGGAGAAAGTAAGAAGGTTACTTTCAACTTGACCAAGAAGGAATTGTCTATTTATAATATGAATTTGGAAGAAGTGGTAGAACCAGGTGAATTCAAAGTCATGGTTGGTGCTGCTTCTAACGATATTCGTTTGAACGGAAAATTTGAGCTGTAATAGTTTTGCATCTTATCCAAATAAAAAGAGAGTATCCAATTTTGGATGCTCTCTTTTTATTTGGATAAGATGTGAGTCTTATTTCTTCATCTTGAATACCAATGTGCCACCGTTCATAACATCTTCATGAGTGATGTAATTCTTGGTGTATGGTTTTCCGTTGAAAGTAATGCTTTCTACATACTTGTTCTCTTCCGAGAGGTTTTCTGCAATGACAGTAAATGTCTTACCGTTGTTCAAATTCAATGTGATTTGTGGAATCTGTGGTGCACCAAATATATAGTTACAGCTTACTGGGTCTACCGGGTAGAAGCCCATGGCTGAGAACATGTACCAAGCTGACATCTGACCGCAGTCATCGTTACCGCAAAGACCGTCAGGCTCTGGCTTGTATTGAGTATCAAAGATTTCACGGATTAACTCTTGTGCACGTTCCGGATAGCCGGCAATGGTATACATATAAACTACGTGATGACTAGGTTCGTTGCCATGAGCATATTGTCCAATCAATCCGGTTACATCCACTGCATTGGTTTGCAATTCTACTGTAAACAAGGAGTCAAGTTTAGTCTTGAACTTGTCTGCACCGCCAAAGAGTTCAATCAAACCAGTTACATCGTGTTGAACGTGCCAAGTGTATTGCCATGCATTACCTTCGGTATAGTCACCGCCGGTTTGATAGTGTCCTACGGCACTTGGATTGAAAGGAGTTCTCCAACTTCCGTCTGCTTTGCGAGGACGCATAAATTGGGTTTCTGTATCAAACAAATTCTTGTAGAAATTTGCACGTTTTCCAAAGTATTCGGCATCCTCGGTCTTGCCCAAGTCTTTGGCCATTACGGCTGCTGCATAGTCATCGTAAACTGATTCGAGGGTATACGAAACCGATTCAGTATCCATCAAGTCTGTTGGGTAATAACCATATTTCATGTACATATCCCAATAAGATTTACGCTTGTGGGGAACAGTTTGTGACGCTTTTACCATGTTGTAAGCACGTTCTGCATCAAATCCCTTGAAACCTTTACGATATGCTTCAACTACTACAGGAACGCCATGATTAGCAATCATACCGAAATTATCTACGCCCCACAATGCCCAAATAGGGAGGAAACCTTGGGCTTCGCCATGCTCGAGCAAGGAAGTGATAAAACCATCCACACGTTCAGGAGTGATGATAGTGTACAATGGATGTGCAGCACGGTAAGTATCCCATAAAGAGAAAGTAGAATAGAATGCTTCTCCCTGTGCCTTTACGGTCTCATCGTTTGTGTTACGGTACATACCATCCACATCCGAGATTTCGTTTGGTTGCATGAGTAAGTGATAGAAAGAGGTATAGTAATTCAACAATTGTTCTTTGCTACCCTTTACATCAATTCTACTTAAATAACTGTTCCATTCGTCTTTAACTTTTTGATGAGTAGCATCAAATTCCCAATGAGGAATTTCGGCATTCAGATTTTTCTTGGCTCCTTCTACGCTAGCTGTTGATAAAGCCAATTTAACCAACAACTCATCTTCTGGTTTCATGTCGAAGCTAGCAATGATGCGTTGCCCCTTTTCAGTTTCAGCCATCGGAAGGTTGATACGTTCGGTTACAGGACGATTGAATTGCAATACGAAGAAGTAGTCTTGTTCAATCCATGCCTTGTTTTTCACATGGCCGGTCAATGTTTGTGCATCTTCCCAATTATATTCACATTCCAACACGTTGGAGTGATATCTTTTTTCATTGCCTGAAGGAGCATGTTGCAAGTCGATGAGCATTGAAGCTGAGTCTGCCTTGTGGTAAGTGTAGCGATAGATGGCTGCATGAGTGGTAGCAGTCATTTCAGCCTTTACTCCTGGCTCATCCAGTTCAACTGTATAGTATCCTGGTGATGCTGCTTCGTGTTCCTTGGAGAACTTACTGCGGTAGCCATCCCATGCTCGTGTCCGATTTCCTGTAACAGGCATAATAAGCAAGTCACCTAAGTCTATACTGCCTGTACCATTTAAATGAGTTTGCGTGAATCCCCAAATAATGGAGTCGGCATACGAATATTCTCCACAATATTTCCAACCGATAGCACCGGTTACAGGACTAGGTTGAAGCATTCCGAAAGGAGCACAAGCTCCAGGGAATGTATGACCATTCTCAAATCCTCCGATGAAAGGATCTACATATTGGGTGTAGTCTTTAATCGTAGTATTGGTTTCAGCCGTGCTACAGCTGAAACCAATACCGGTCAGAATAAGACTACACAAAAACAATGTTGTCTTTTTCATTTTTTTAGTTTTTAATTTCTCTTTATACTCTATATTTACTTTTTCATCTTGAATACCAGTGTTCCACCATTCATCACGTCTTCGTGGGTGATGTAATTCTTGGTGTACGGCTGGCCGTTGAAGGTGATGCTTTCCACGTACTTGTTTTCTTCAGAGATGCCTTCTGCAATGACGGTGAAAGTCTTACCATCAGCCAAGTGGAGAACAATCTTCGGCATCTGTGGAGCTCCAAATACATAGTTCCCGCTTACTGGGTCTACCGGGTAGAAGCCCATGGCCGAGAACATGTACCAAGCTGACATTTGGCCGCAGTCGTCGTTACCACACAAGCCGTCAGGTTCCGGACGGTATTGTGTATCGAAGATTTTGCGGATGAGTTCCTGTGTACGTTCCGGTTTTCCTGCCAAATTATAAAGGTATGCTACGTGGTGACTTGGCTCGTTACCGTGTGCATATTGTCCGATGAGGCCAGTAACGTCGGCAGCATTGGTTTCCAACTTCAATGTAAAGAATGAATCCAGCTTGTGTGTGAATGCTTCTTCGCCACCAAAGAGTTCAATCAATCCCGGAATATCGTGTTGTACATGCCATGTATATTGCCATGCATTACCTTCGGTATAGTCTCCACCCACACTTTCAGAGTGGCCGATACGGCTAGGATCGAACGGGCTTCTCCAAGTTCCATCGGCTAAACGAGGACGCATGAATTGAGTTTGGGTGTCGAACAAGTTTTTATAGAAATCCTTACGCTTGGCATAGTACTCAATATCTTCTGTCTTACCCATACGAGTTGCCATGTCCCATACTGCATAGTCATCATAAACAGATTCGAGAGTAGAAGATACCGATTCTGCACGAATCAAGTCTGTAGGGAAGTAACCATACTTCATGTAAGTTTCCCAATCAGATTTCAATTTGTGCGATTCAGTTTGTGTGCGTTTCATGATGTTGAAAGCACGTTCAGCATCGAAGCCACGGAAACCTTTGCGATAAGCTTCGGCTACTACGGCTACACCGTGGTTAGCCACCATACAATAGTTGTCCTTGCCCCACAATGCCCAGATAGGGATGAAACCTTGTGCTTCACCGTTTTCAATCAACGAGTTGATGAAACCGTCTACACGTTCAGGAATCATGATGGTGTAGAATGGATGAGCAGCACGGTAAGTGTCCCACAAAGAGAAAGTAGAATAGAAAGCATCACCGGCTGTCTTCACCACTTCGTTTTTGGCATTACGATACATACCGTCCACATCCGAGATTTGGTTTGGTTGAATCAATGCATGATAGAAAGAGGTATAATAGTTCATTAGTTGGTCTTCTGTGCCTGTCACATCAATGCGAGCAAAGTAACTGTTCCAACTATCCTTGGCAGCTTGTCGAGTGGCTTCAAATTCCCACCCCGGCACTTCAGCTTCCAGATTCTTCTTGGCACCTTCTACACCGGTGGTAGAAAGGGCAATTTTTACCAATAGTTCGTCTTCTGGCTTCATGTCGAAGCTAGCTACGATGCGGTGACCTTTTTCTGTTTCAGCCAGTGGCAAGTAGATGTGTTCCTTTACCGGTCGATTGAACTTCACTACGAAGTAGTAATCTTGGTTTACCCATACGCTGTTATTTACATGTCCGGTCAAGGTTTGTGCATCTTCCCAATTTGTTTCGCAAGAACGTACATGCGAATGATATTGTTTTTCATTCCAAGCCGGGCCATGTTGCAAGTCGATAAGTACCGAGGCCGAATCTGCCTTGTGATAGGTATAACGGTGGAATGCTACACGGGTTGATGCGGTGAGCTCAGCCTTCACGTTCGGCTCTTGCAACTCTACGGTGTAATATCCGGGAGTGGCTGCTTCGTGTTCCTTTTTAAAACTGCTACGATAACCATCCCAGGATCGGGTGCGGTTGCCGGTTACGGGCATGATGAGCAAGTCGCCCAGGTCCATACATCCGGTACCGTTGAGGTGAGTTTGAGTGAACCCCCAAATTTCTGAGTCTTCGTTTACATATTCCGAGCAATATCTCCATCCCACTGCTCCTGTGACGGGGCTGGTTTGTATCATACCGAAAGGGGCACAAGCTCCTGGGAAGGTGTGGCCGTTGTCGGCTGCTCCAATGAAGGGATTCACATATTGTGTGTAATCCTTCTGTGCGGTATTTTCCGTAGTGTTACCGCAACTGATAAATGTTCCGGCCAAAGCCAGTGAACATAAAAATGAAACCGTTTTTTTCATGAGTTATGATTGTTTATTTATGATTTATATTCAATAGAGCAAGGTTCCTGACAGACACCAGTAACTGTTGCTTCCACCTTCCGGTGCTCCTTGCGGAATCTCTACGGTAATGGTGTGCTCACCGGCGTCTAAGTCGCCTAAGTAGATGTACTCCGGATTAGTGACGGTACCCGGACACCAGTTCGAACGGCTTAGGTCGGATGAGCTCAAACCATTGGCAAAGTTGCCTGAACATGGGTTCCAATTGCGGTATGTTCCGCAATCGTCTCTCCAAGGTACAAAGGAGATGACTTTGTCGCCATTCAGGTAAATGGTATTCGGCTTTTGGTTGAATTCATCGCCATTGCCCCAACCGCCATGGCCGGTTGTTGTAAAATAGAGTACAGCATTCTTTACCGGCTCCTTCAGAGTGAACTTGGCGTTCAACTTGTCGTTCAGCATAAATACAGGATAAGGCTGGCCGGCTTGTTCCAGATAGTTTACGGTATTGAACAGTGGGGTTACTTTATACATACGGCGATTTTCATCCGGATAATATTTCATTTTCAAGGTTATCTTATGGCCTTTGGCATCCCAGTTTCCGATGTAGGCGGCTACCCATACTTCGCCTTGCAAACGGTCGGCCAAGGCTGTTACTTCGGTTTTGTAAAGCACTGAGTCTGACCATTCTTGTCCTGGCACAATGTTATGGTTGTACTGACGTACACCGAAGCCGGTGAAGAAACGCATCAGTTCCAACGGGGCGTTGTAGTCTTCTGTAGAAACCAAACCGTGGTAGTTTTCATTGTCGGAAGTAAAGTGAGGGACACTCTTAAGGTCTTTCATTGCATCCAGGAATGATTGCTTCTTGTCGGTCGGAATTACGAATACCGAGCCGGTACGGTCGTAAGCATCTCCGTCCGACCATTGGATAAGTTCCACGAAGATGCTGCGATCTTTCACATATTCAGGAAGTTTCACTTTCTTCATTAAGATGGTACCACCTCCGACACGATATGATACACCGTCTTCCAACTTTTCGGGGAACTTGGCACCGTTGAAGCATACATTTTCTTCTTCGAATACAGGTATGGTAATCACATTGCTATGGTTGATTTTATATTGGTAAACTTCAGCAATCATCCGAGTACCCCATGAAGAAGGGAGAAGGGTTTGTTCTTCCTTCACCGGAGTGATGGCAGTTGCTTCTTGCACGGTGTCGCCATTACGAACCACGCGGAGTACCAAACCATTGGGCACACCCATGTTGGGTTGTGGAGTTCCGCGGAAAGCCAAGTCATTGGTATACCAAATTTCGATGGTGTTCGAACGAACCGATGTGCGTACTACGGTACAGTTCAAACCTAAATATTTTTCCTGGCCGATAACTTTCAAATCCTTGTCCATTTCGTAGGCCGTAGCCGATGAGATGATTTCTCCGCTAGGAAGTTCGGCCCATCGGTAATATTCATTGGCAGAGTAGTCCATGTAGCTTTTGGTCACGGGAAGTTTGTAAACCGGTCGGCCATCGGTTGCCGGCTGATTATCCCGTTTGGGCATGATGCTTTCCAAGGCCACTTGGTCTCCGTTGACCTTCATAATCATTTCTCCGGGGCGAACCTTGCCTTTGTAGCTTGATTGGTAAGTTACTTCGATACCTTTTGCCTTTTTGAATTTCTTAGGCGACACTTGTGCTTGAACTGATAAAGCCAATAAACAAGTTATCAGCATCCACACATTTTTTAAATAGATGTTTTTCATGAATTTATGAGTTAAATTTAACTCGGTAAAGATACGGCTTTTTTGTGTAAATAAGGTAATTTTTATGGATAGTTTTTTATTCTGCATTTCTTCTTACAAATTGATTAAATTCTTTATCTTTGCATTTTCAAAAGCAATCAAAACCATCAATCATAAATCTTATGAGATATTATAGAAATGTATTCGATTTGGGCGACTTGAAGACCGCCCTGCAAGAAGCGTTCGAAATAAAGCAAGACCGCTATAAATATGAAGCGTTGGGCAAGCATAAAACTTGCTTGTTGATTTTCTTCAATAACAGCCTTCGTACCCGTCTCAGCACCCAAAAGGCTGCTCGCAATCTGGGTATGGACGTGATTGTACTCGATGTAAACCAAGGTGCCTGGAAACTCGAAACCGAGCGTGGCGTCATCATGGATGGTGACAAGAGCGAACATTTGCTTGAGGCTATTCCCGTGATGGCATCGTATTGTGACATCATCGGTGTACGTTCTTTTGCTCACTTCGAAAACCGCGAAGACGACTATACCGAAAAGATTCTCAACCAGTTCATCAAGTATTCGGGTAAGCCGGTCTTCTCGATGGAAGCTGCTACGGGACATCCGTTGCAGGCTTTTGCCGACTTGATTACCATCGAAGAATACAAGAAGAAGGATCGCCCGAAAGTAGTCTTGACTTGGGCTCCCCATCCCAAGGCATTGCCCCAAGCCGTACCTAATTCCTTCGCCGACTTTATGAACGAAGCCGATGTGGATTTCGTCATTACCCATCCCGAAGGCTATGAACTCGACCCGGCCTTCGTGCGTGGTGCCAAAGTGGAATACGACCAGATGAAAGCTTTCGAAGGTGCTGATTTCATCTATGCCAAGAACTGGGCTTGTCCGGGTGTCACCCGTCCCGAAGACTATGGCAAGATTCTCTGCAAGGACATGAGTTGGACGGTAGATGCTGCCCATATGGCGGTGACCAACAATGCCCACTTCATGCATTGCCTCCCGGTTCGTCGTAACATGATTGTGACGGATGAGGTTATCGAAGCACCGACTTCCCTCGTCATCCCCGAAGCTGCCAATCGTGAAATCTCGGCTACGGTGGTATTGAAGAGGATGCTTCAAGAACTTTAAGGGATTTGCGAAGGTATTTTTGGTAAATACCTTCACGAAATAAAAAAACGTGCTGACGTTTTACCTGAAACGTCAGCACGTTTTTATGTTGAGGCTTTTAGGGCATCTCGAAAGTAATTTTTGCTTATTTCACAACTTCCCGTCCTTTTTCCTTCCAATTCAAAATGCCTTTGTCAAGATTATAAACCTTAAATCCTTTGTTGACAAGAATCTTCGCTGCATTGCGACTACGCCGTCCGCTACGACAATAGACGGCTACTTTTTGATTGGGATTTAATAAGCTATCGACCAAAATCGGAAATCTTTCTTCGGCTTTTACATCGATATTAATGCTACCGGGGATATGACCTTCTGCATATTCTTCTGGCGTACGGACATCTACCAACTGGATTTGGTCGTCTTGAATCTTTTTCTCAAACCGATGTGTAGATAGATTTTTATATGGCACACAAGCACTTAGGCTCGATGCTATTAGTAGGACAAAAAGTATTCGTGATGGGGCTTTCATGATTAAAGGGTCTTAATAAGTGAATATTCGGCTGGTCATGCCCTCTTTATAAGTGTTTAGGTTGAAAACGATGGCGTCACCTTTCTGTAAGATGTTGCGGTAGTGCCACAAAGGGACGGAGAGATAATACTTTTGGTCAAACCCTTCGATGTCGTTGTTTCGGTTATGAAAAAGGGTTAGACTTAATGTTTGTTTCCCATCATTACCGGTTGAAATCCCGTCTTCAATGAATGCTAGTTTTGAACCCTTTTCTTTGATTTTGATGTTTAGAATTATATTTAGGTAGTCACCGCTTCTCCAGATGCTTTGAATACTTACGGGGTCGGTGTAGATGGCTTCAAAACTGGTCGCGGGCAGTGGAATTGGAGCGATGACCGACAAAAAAGAATAGGCAGTAGCTTCAAGATTCGTGCCTTCCAGAGGAGTTTGAGGAGCATATCGGCAAACTATTCGATAAGTGGAGTCGGCGGTAAGACTATCCGGCTGATTCCCTTCTCGGAGATGCCAAACTTTGCCTTCGTCGGTAACGATTTGGGTACCAAATCCTTCAGCGTTTGTTTTCAAACAAACCATTTCGGTGATGAGGTCTGGATAAACATATTCTTCCTCACCGCAACCAATCAATATAGTTGCAGCAAGGAAGAGACAATATACTTTTATCAAGTTTTTCACGCGTTAATGGCTTTCAGATGATTAATGGCCGGATTTGCGTACATGGTCAGCATGTATTGACGCAAGAAGTCCAAATCCTTGTTGGGCAAATCAATCTTGTCCATTTGTTTGCTTAGATAAGTTTCGAATTGAGCTTTGTCTTCATCGGTATACTTATCGGCAAACTTTGCTTCACCGTTCAAAGCATCCAAAGCGATGTAGTTGCACGGATAGAGACGGTAATTCTGATGGATGTACTTGTCTATCAGTTCAGCAATCACCGTGAATAACTCAGTCTTTGGGAGGTTGCGTGTCTTGATTTCATCCAATTCAGCATTAATGCAAGCAGCAGTTTGGAAATGGATGTGTCCCTTGTAGCCATAAATGCCGATTTGCATATTGGTCAAGTCATCAGCCTCGCTTTTCTTGAAGTTGACATCGTCACGCTTTTGTTGAGCTTCTTTTGCCTTCAAGTAGTCGCAAGGGTCGAATTCGTAAGAGAGTGACAGAGGAACGAGGTTCATTTCTTTCAATCGGTCGATGATGTCACCTTCACCAGCCATCACCATCATCTTCAATATGCTATCTTGAGTGCGGTCGTTGGAGTCCTTGGCACGTCCTTGGCGTTGGGCAATCCAGATGTTCTCGTGCTTGTTGGTGATGGCATAGTGCATGTAGCTAGACATCAGCATAGAAGACTTTAATTGTTCACGTAAACCCAAGCCACGTTTCACTATGAATGACTTGTTGATGCGGACAATCTTTTTAATCCAAGGATAGATGAGCAGATTATCTCCAATGGCAATTTCCACCGTATTCATTCCGTTCTCAATGAGCAGAACACACAAGAATGCTGAGTCGAGTACAATGTCGCGATGATTGGAAATGAAAGTATAGTTCATAGACTTATCGGTGATGGCAGAACAATCGAATTCCAACCCCTTGGCACATTTCTGTACCAATTCTTTCAATAGCTTGTAGAGGAAAGCCTTCTGAAAATCCAGATTGGTCTTGCATTGACGCATTTGGGTAGCAATCATGTCGAAAGGAATGCCCGGCATCACTTGTCCTACTACCGCTTTAAACATTGGGTCGGCAATCAGTTCTTCAAACACTTGTGGAAGCTCTTCGGGAGCATACGGACGAATTTCGTCGAATTCAGCAGGTATGTTCATGGCTTTATATTTTGAGGTTAATTGAATTTGTTTTCAATGATGTCAGTCATCACGTCCTTGATGTCGAGACCGGCGGCACGCACTTGTTGCGGAATGAAGCTGGTGGCCGTCATCCCCGGGGTGGTATTGATTTCCAGTAGATTCACCTTTTCGCCTTCGGTAATGATATAGTCGATGCGGATGATGCCTTCACAACCCAGGATGTCGTAGATGGCGGAAGTCAGCAAACGGACACGTTCGGCGGTTTCTTCTGGGATGCGGGCCGGAGTGATTTCATCTACTTGTCCGTTATATTTAGCGTCGTAATCAAAGAATTCGTTACTTGTAACCACTTCGGTAATAGGGAAGACTACTTCCTTATCTTTTGTCTTGTAACATCCGCAAGTGATTTCTGTTCCCTTCATGTAGGCTTCAATCATCACCTCATCGCTTTCGTTGAAAGCCTTTTCGATGGCCGGTTGGATGTCTTCTTTGGTCTTCACTTTTGTAACACCGAAGCTGGAGCCACCAGCATTGGGCTTGATGAAACAAGGAAGTCCTACCTTGTTGATGACTTCTTCATCAAGGATTTCAAACCCCTTGCGGAGAATCATCGATTCGGATACCCGGATGCCAAAACCTTTTAAGTATTGGTTGCAAGTGAACTTGTTGAAAGTCATGGCCGATACCAATACATTACAACTGGAATAAGGGATGCCAAGCAGCTCAAAATATCCTTGGAGAAGACCGTTCTCACCCGGAGTGCCGTGGATGGTGATATAGGCAAAGTCGAATACTTTCTTTTCACCGTTTTCAATGAAGCTGAAGTCGTTACGGTCGATGGGAGTCTTATCGCCAGAGGGCAAAACTACTTCCCAACGCTTGCCTTGCATTTCTACGATATATAGGTTGTATCTTTCTTTGTCGATGAAAGAATAAATGCCTTGGGCACTACGCAATGATACCGGTAATTCGCTGGAGTCGCCACCGGCTACGATAGCTATGGTACGTTTTTTCATAATTCTCTATTGCTTATATAAGTTCTCCACTTGTCAATTAGTTCCACCATGTCGTTGGCCAAAGGGGATGTAAAGAACATCTCCTCGCCGGTACGGGGATGGACGAATCCCAACGTCATGGCATGAAGTGCCTGACGAGGACAAGTCTCGAAACAGTTGTTTACAAATTGTTTATATTTACTAAAGTGCGTTCCTTTTAGAATTTCATGACCTCCATATCGTTCATCGTTGAATAAGGTATGTCCGATATGTTTCATGTGGACACGGATTTGGTGAGTACGGCCGGTCTCCAATACACATTCTACCAAGGTGACATACCCCAGTCGTTCTAAAACCTTGTAATGGGTTACTGCATGTTTTCCTTGGGTAGGGTCGCTGAGGACTGCCATCTGCATCCGGTCTTTCGGATTGCGTCCGATGTTTCCGACAATCGTACCTTCGTCCTTTTCTACCGTTCCCCAAACCACGGCATTGTATTTACGCTTGGTGGTTTTGTTGAAGAACTGGAGGCCGAGGTGTGTTTTGGCGTCAGGAGTTTTGGCTACTACCAATAAACCCGATGTGTCCTTGTCGATACGGTGTACCAATCCCACTTGTGGGTCGTTCGGGTCATACTTTGGATTGTCCTTCAAATGCCAGGCGATGGCATTGACTAAAGTCCCGTGATAATTTCCACAACCCGGATGAACCACCAGGCCGGCCGGTTTGTTGATAACCATCAAGTCTTCGTCTTCATATACAACGTCCAATGGAATATCTTCGGGAATGATGTCGTTTTCGTATCGAGGGCGGTCAAGCATTAAGGTCAGTACATCATTGGGCTTCACCTTGTAGCTGCTCTTTACAGGCTTTCCGTTAGCCATGACGAATCCTGCATCTGCCGCCTTCTGGATGCGGTTACGCGATGAATTGACAAGTCGTTCGAATAAATATTTATCGATACGTACTTGTTTCTGCCCCTTGTCTACAACGACACGGAAGTGCTCGTATAGCTCCGCCGGATTGTCTACTATCGGCTCGAGGTCATCCAGATTGTCATCCAATTCGTCTTCTATGAAGTCTTGCATCTTCCTCTATTGTTATAAAGTTAGAACCACGATTCATCTACAATGGGTTTTTCTGCGTCAATCCTTAAAGAATCAGTTTGGATAGAGTCGCCCTTCAATTCATCATCACCCACGCAAAGAGTCAATACGGCTTCGCGAGGAATCTTTTCACCGGAAGTCAGTTCCTTGCCATTGTATTTTATACCATAAATCCAGTCTTTCTCACCTTCGATATATTCGGGTTCTGTCAATTTGAAACCAAGAGCACGGAGACGTGCTTCGGCTTGACGATAAGAGCTGTTGTCGATGATGTCTGGAATGGCTACTTTGGGAACTTCGTCCGTGTTGATGGTTAAATAAACGGTTCTTCCTTTTTTGACTTTAGCCCCTCCGATAGGTTTTTGATCCAAAATGGCTCCGGCGATCATTCCTTTTACATAGTTGGAATCTACTACAACAAATTTCAATTCTTTCTTCTTGAATTCAACTTCTGCTTGTTTTAGGGGAAGTCCATTAACATTGGGGACAATAATTGATTCACCATGAAGGGTATAAATATCTAACCAGTGTAACACACCGAATATAACAGCTATTACAAATATGGGCATGGCTATTAAATTCAGCCAAAAGAAACGGTTATTCTTGAATGAAAAAAAATCTTTCAATGAAATCATATGTCTTCTTTTATTAATTAACGGGTCAAAGATACGATAAATTCATTTTTATTCCTAGTTAAAACAATATTGAAATTTTAGATTGATAACTTTTGGATTAAATGTATCTGATTTATTGCTCGTTTTGTCTGATTTCTCCTCAAATCAAGGTGGAAAAGTATGGAAAGAGAGAGAAACGAAATTTAGAATTTGCTTAATAAGTGAAAATTCAGTACCTTTACAAGCAATAACAAAAACAAACAATATGACCAAAGAGAAAACTTTAGACAAATATTTGAAACTTTTTGCAAAAAGCTATTTGTGTATTTCCCTCTATTTATTAATGGGATGTTTATGCCCTATTTTTGTGAATGCACAAACTTCAATGAATTCTGTATCAATCATTCCTTATCCTGCTAGCATGACTATTGGTGAAGGACGTTTTGTCTTTTCGGAGAAGACGGTAGTCGCTTTAGAAGATAAATCAGGAGAACTGATGGTGAAGGATTTTTTGACTTTTATGGGACAGAAAACAGGCTTTATCCCGAAATTGAAAATAGGAAGTAAGAAGGGAGATGTCTGTTTGTTGAAAGATGGCAACTTGAAAGATGAGGCTTATCATTTGACCGTCACATTGAATAAAATCATTGTCAGGGCTTCTACCAATAAAGGACTTTTTTATGCGTTACAAACCATTCGTCAATTGTTGCCTGTTGAAATAGAAGGGGCTAATTTGCAAAAGGAAATGGAATGGTCTATTCCGGTGTTAGATATCGCAGACGAACCTCGTTATGAATATCGTGGGCTGATGGTAGATGTCGCTCGTTGTTTTATACCGAAAGAGAATTTGCTCCGGATTATAGATTGTATGGGGATGTTGAAACTGAATGCCTTGCATTTGCATTTGACGGATGATAATGGTTGGCGTTTGGAGATCAAACAATATCCGTTATTGACGGAAATAGGCTCAAAAAGGGTAGAAAGATCCGGAATTGATTTTCCTGACCGTAGGAATCAACGACAAGGTGAGCCGGTCGTTGATCACGGATACTATACACAGGATGATATTCGTGAGATTGTAGCGTATGCATCTGCCCGTCAGATAGATGTTATTCCGGAAATAGCCATGCCGGGACATAGCAATGCAGCTTTGGCTGCATATCCGTTGTTGGCTTGCCCGGTAGTTGATAAATATATAGGAGTTGTGCCCGGTTTGGGAGGAAATCATTCGGATATTCTTTATTGTGCAGGGAGTGAGGAAGTATACACGTTTCTGCAAAATGTTCTTGATGAAGTGATTTCGTTGTTCCCATCCCGTTATATTCATTTAGGTGGAGATGCTGTTCGGAAAACACATTGGGAGGAATGCCCTGTGTGTCAGGCGTTGATGAAGAAGGAGGATTTGAATAATGAAAAAGACCTGTTGGGATATTTTATGCGACGGATAGATCGCTATGTTCGTGGTAAAGGTCGCAAAGTAATGGGTTGGGAAGAAGTCATGGATGCTAATCTGTCAAAAGGGGCTGTGGTATTTGATTGGCATGGATATGGTCATGGAGCAGTAAAGGCGGGAAAGCAGGGACATCAGTTTATAGTGGCACCTACCGATATTATGTACCTGAATCGCAGACAAGGGCCTCAATGGTTTGAACCTAGAGCTTTTGAAGGAGAAAATACATTGGAAGAAATTTATAAATATGAGCCAATAGAACGGTATTGGACAATGTCTATGCGGTCTTTGTTGCTGGGAGTACAAGCTTCTTTATGGACTGAATTTTGCGAGAAACCGGAAGAGGCGGAGTATTTATTGTTCCCTAGATTGGCTGCAGTTGCAGAAACGGCATGGAGTCTTCCTATAGCCAAGCGATGGAATCGTTTTCTGCCGACTTTGGATGGATATATGGAACGCTGGATAATGAAAGGGATAAAACCGGCTCAGTCTATGTATAATATAGAACATGAGGTTGTTCCGGAATTTGGTAACTTGAAAGTAACGCTAAAGAGCCAGCGACCTGATTTGGAAATTCGCTATACAGAGGATGGGCGTACTCCTCAAGCTAATTCTGCATTGTATCGTCGCCCGTGGGTAGTGAAGGAGTCGCAAGTGGTGAAGTGTGCAACTTTTAAGAATGGTAAACAGATGGGAGAGGTGTTGGAACTTCCTATTGTAATGAATGAAAGTACGGGAAAAAATCTACTGAGAAGTAATCCTGTGGAAAGAAGGATAGTGAATGGTGTGCGTGGTAGTTTGAAGTGTACAGATTCGGAATGGGCTTCTTGGACAAAAAACGATTCGATAGCGTTGACATTGGATATGGGTGGTCGCAAGAAACTGAAACGATTATTACTGGGGTGTTTGAATGATTTTGGAATGGGGATTCATAAACCAGCATCGGTGGAGGTATGGTTGTCTGATAATGAAGTTTCATATTGGAAGATTTCGGAAAAAAGCTTCAAGCCTGTCGAAATCTTTAACGAGGGATGTCGAGTTGAAGATTTGGCTCTTGAAATAGATGATGCGGCACGATACGTTCGGGTTATATTGAAAGGTATAGGGAAATGTCCGAAAACGCATGTTCGACCTAATCAGGAAGCCAAAATATATGTAGATGAAATCATGGTGGAAGTGGAGACTGTAGAGTCAGAATGATAAAATAAAAGGAGCGAAACTTGGAAGTTCGCTCCTTTTATTTTATCGGTTCTGATGATTTATTTCTTTGTTGTGCCATTGAATTCATCAGATACTGTTAATTTCTTACGACCTTTAGCACGACGGCTTGCCAATACGCGGCGACCGTTCGCTGTTGCCATTCTTTCACGGAAACCGTGCTTGTTTTTTCTCTTTCTGTTAGAGGGTTGGAATGTTCTTTTCATTGCTATATACTATTTTATGTTATTATTCACCGTAACGGGCTGCAAAATTAGTGACTTTTTTGAAATAAACAAAGAGTGGAGCGATTTTTATGCTTTTCTTTTTGCGTTTTTTGCTGATTTACATTACTTTTGCACCCGAATTCAAGATGAAAAGTTGAATATAATCAGATTAATAATCAAATATAAGCGAAAAAGTTATGATTAACGCTCAAGACATTAAAATCGGAACAGCTATCCGTATGGACGGCAAATTGTATTTCTGTATTGACTTCTTGCACGTAAAGCCAGGTAAGGGTAACACATTTATGCGTACTAAGTTGAAAGACGTAGTAAACGGTTACGTATTGGAACGTCGTTTCAACATCGGTGAAAAGTTGGAAGATGTACGTGTAGAACGTCGTCCGTACCAATATTTGTATATGGAAGGTGCTGACTACATCTTCATGAATCAGGAAACTTTCGATCAAGTACCTATCGCTAAGGAATTGATTACAGGTGTGGATTTCTTGATTGAAGGTATGGTTATCGATGTAGTTTCTGATGCTTCTACTGAAACTATTCTTTATGGTGAATTGCCGGTAAAGGTTCAGTTGAAGATTACTTATACAGAACCGGGCTTGAAGGGCGATACAGCTACTAACACATTGAAGCCGGCAACTGTTGAATCAGGTGCTACAGTTCGTGTTCCTTTGTTTATTAACGAAGGCGAAACAATCGAAATCGATACTCGCGACGGTTCATACGTAGGCCGTGTAAAGGCATAATCAGAAAAAGATTGGACATGAAAAGGCGGAACTTATTGCAAGTTCCGCCTTTTTTATGTTCCTTTGTCTATTAATGCCATGAATTTATGAAGTATTCTTTCATCATACCTGTTTATAATCGTCCCGATGAAGTGGATGAATTATTGGATAGTTTGACCAGACAAACAGTTCGCGATTTCGAAGTGGTGGTAGTCGAAGATGGTTCAGATATTCCTTGTCGGGATGTCGTAGATAAATACGCAGGTTGTTTGCCTATACATTATTATTATAAGGAGAATTCCGGTCCTGGACAAACCCGAAACTTTGGCGTGGAAAGGGCGAATGGAGAGTTTATGTTGATATTGGACTCCGATTGTATTGTTCCTGAGGATTATCTGAAAGAGGTGGAGATAGAACTTCAAAGGGAGAAGGCTGATGCGTTTGGGGGGCCCGATAGAGCACACGATTCTTTCTCTGATGTGCAGAAAGCCATTAATTATGCCATGACTTCGTTTTTTACCACAGGAGGTATTCGTGGGGGGAAGAAGAAATTGGATAAATTTTATCCTCGTAGCTTTAATATGGGAATACGCAAGGAAACCTATCAAACTCTAGGAGGATTCTCGAAGATGCGTTTTGGGGAGGATATTGATTTTAGTATTCGTATTTTTAAAGGGGGATATGTTTGTCGGTTATTTCCCGAAGCTTGGGTGTGGCATAAGCGACGTACGGATTTGAAGAAATTCTTCAAGCAAGTGCACAATTCGGGCATTGCTCGAATCAACCTTTACAAGAAATATCC
>SUXX01000087.1 GCA_015060735.1 Bacteroides sp. | reverse complement strand
GTTGTCGCTTCATTGCCGGACGAACACAGCAATAGGATGGGGAATCATTACGGACGTATCACGGCTCCGGTTGTGCATTTCCTTCTGGCCAAGCTGGCGCTCAATGCAGAAATCTATTGCGATGACAATTGGACAGACGGCATTCGTCCAAACGGCAAAGAGCTTTTCTTTCAGGTAGATGGGGAACAACTGAATGCCTGGGAGGCATGTATCCGCTATTGTGACAAGCTGGCCGAATCCGGCTATGTATTGGAAAAAGACTATAGTTACAATTTTGCAGTACACAACGAAAACTCATCCGAGAATATCTTCACCATCCCATTGGACAAGAACTTTTATGCAGCACAATTCCATTATCTGTTCCGTTCCCGTCACTACAATCACGGAGGAGCATTGGGCGGTGCATCCGAAAATGGAACCAGTGCCACCGTTTCCACCGTTTTGGCTTACGGTTATGGCACAGACCATGTGGATACCCGATTTGAAAAGAACTTCTATGCCGGACAGGTAGTCGTGGATGGGAAAATCGTCAAGTTGGATAGCGGAGAACCTTTGGAATATAAACCTTTGGAATTGAAGTTGAACCTTACAGGCACCCCTTACGTAAAAACCGCCGGAGCAAGAATGGCCAAGTATGAAGTTGACAGGACTTCCCATTCAGACGGGCGTCAACCGGACAATGACATTGTTCTGTTCCGATATGCCGATGTACTCTTGATGAAAGCTGAAGCTAAAGTCCGTAATGGTGAGGATGGTTCTTTGGAATTGAACCAAGTGCGGGGCAGGGTGGGAATGCCTGACAGGAACGCAACCCTTGAAAACATTCTGGAAGAACGCCTTCTGGAACTGGTGTGGGAAGGTTGGAGACGACAGGACTTGATTCGTTTTGACCGGTTCCATCAATCCTATGACCAGAGAAAACAACTTGCCGATGAAGCAAATGGTTACACAACTGTTTTCCCTATTCCTCAAAAATGTATTGATTTGAATCCGAGACTGGAACAACATGTTGGATATAAATAAAACCTAAAACCTTAACCTATGAGTCGTCAGTTTGAAATTGCTAAACAAATTATTGAAGAAACGTGCCCTAAACGTAAATTACAGTTGGGTAGCATCCGACTGTTTGCCGAAATCATCCAATGCAAGAAATATCAGAAAGGAGATGTAATACTAAATGAGGGCGATGTGTGTAATAGCTTGTTCTATATCGAGCAGGGCTTGGTAAGACAACGTTATGTCAAGTACGGGAAAGACATGACAGAGCATATCTCGTGCGAAAGGAATATAGTATGGTGTATCCTGAGTTATTTCAACCAAAAGCCAACCCGGTTGATTATAGAAGCATTGGAACCTTGCATCGTTTGGGAGATTCCACGTGAAGCCATGGAGCGCGAAGCCGAAGTAAACAGTGATTTTGCTTATCTATACCGACGCATCTTTGAGGATTCCTTGATTCTTTCCCAAATCAAGGCCGACATCCTCCGTTTTGAATCGGCAAAGGACAAGTATAACAAACTGATGCAACTTTTCCCGGAAATCATCCAAAGAGCACCACTTACTTATATTGCTTCTTATCTCCAGATGTCTTTGGAGACATTAAGCAGAGTCCGTTCTTCCATATCTTTATAGAATGCCAACGAACGTCCTTGTGACTCATGGCCAAGCAAGGAAAACCAGCTTCCATACCAGGATTACAACTTTAAGTTTGTAATCAAGCCAATCAAGTAAGTTTCAATGGGTCACAGATAAAGGAAGCTGGCTATGGCGTAAGCCTAAGAGGGTGTTTCTCAACACCCTCTTTTACATTATCGAAAATGTCAATTTAAAGCTGTTTTTTTCAAATAAGCGGTTAAGCCTGTTCTATTCAATTGGCTGTTCATCAGTCTCAAATACTTCTTGTATTGAGCTTGGTTCAAGGCATCCTTCATCAATTTCAAATTACCATATACAGCTTCATTCAAATATTTGATTTGCCGATTTTCCTTCGAATATCTGGCGCTTTGCATCTTGTCCGAAAAGAATTCAATGGCATTTGCCACATCGTCATATTGACCGGCATTCAACTCCAGATAGCGGGACAATTTAGGAAGGCGAGCCTCCATATTCCAATCACTGATTTCCAACTTGTTCTGCTGTGCAAAACCTACTGTCGTCAAAGCTAAAATCATCGCTACGGATAAAAAAAATCTTTTCATACCTATATTTTTTTTATGTTCATTTTTTAATGGAGGGTACAACGGAACGAGTCATACCCTCCATCGTTGTTTAATTAAGTTTTGTGTCAGTTCAGTACAATGGGATTCATACCTGTCGGACACCAAAAGTTTATTTTATGTTGCTCGGATTCTTTTAAATTGTTAGGGCGATTTACGTATATGGAATCCATTATGTTTACAATCTTTTTCATACGCTAAAAGTTTTTGTTCCTTTTCCCGTACAGGAAAAAATGTTAATACTCTTTATACCTATTGATGATTGCCTAAATCTTGTTCTTATTGTTTTCCTTAATCAATCGTTTTCATTGTTTCTTATAGGGTTCATACCAGATGGACACCAAAAGTTCACTTTATTGCAATTATTAGTATCCAAGTTCGCAGAGTGGTTCACAAATACTGTTTTCATTAAATCTACAATCTTTCTCATACTTCTAATTTTTTACGTCTTCCGGTTTGGAAGAACTTGTTAATACTGTTTTCTTCTCTTTCAAAGATGAGCACTTTCATTCATTTGCAGGCAATCGTCTTGATTATTGTTTTAAATACTCGTCTTTTACTTTCTTTTTAATGCCATTTCTTAGCTTTACAATACCTATTGTTTTTGTTTCGCGACGCAAAGGTATGACAAATTAAAATGCAATCTGCAAAAACAACAACAAAAAGTTTAAAAAGTTCATATTTATTTGACAAATATCAAAACAGAGATCAAATATACGGCGCTTTTGACAAGAATCGGGATGTTTTACACGGATGCAAGACATCCCTTATGGTGTCTTACCTTCCTTGCATTGAGTAGCACGGCAGTTGCTACAATAGGAGCATGATGGGCATACCATACAAAAAATTGGAGACATATCTATATATGTCTCCAACCCAACCATGGACTTACAAAAAAAAGAATCATAATATGGCCAATTCTCTTTTTCTCTCTACGCCACATTTATCAATAATAACCACTCCTCATATTACAAGCCGCCTCCATTAACCCCATATAGTCTCAAGAATGACCGGATTTCGTAATATGCACATAATAAAACAGAACATTCCAAATTTTTCTCTTCCATTGGAAGAGAATACCAATACCTATTGATACATTTCAGTGCAATACAATCAAATAACACAGGCAAAAATCATCATTCGTAATCTTATCGGTATATTTTCCGTTTGCACACAAATGTATATCAAAATTCTGGACTTGACCAAGCAATAACACAAAATGTTTCAAAAGTCAAGTTTTATTTGACATTTATCAAATGAGGGAAGACATAAGAGCGTGGGAAATCCCATCATTAGCCGTCCAAACTTCCGTAGGGAAATGCGAGATCCTTGATAAGCGGAACGAGTAACCAATGCAAGATTCCCACGCATCATGTCATCGTGCGTTTTTCTTTTTCACCTTCAGTTTATCGAACCCTTCCCCATAAACACTCACCACATTGCTCTGCGAGATAAAGGCATTCTCGTCAATATCCTTCACCAACCGGAAAATTTCGGTCGATTGGGTTTTCTTGGCCAGCACAACCACTACCTTGATGTTTTGCTTGCTATACCATCCGGTTCCGTCCAAAAGGGTTACCCCACGATGCAGTTCCCTGCTTATCGTTTCGGCTATCGAGTCATGTTTTTTCGAGAAAATCAGGAACTGTACGGATTGTCGGTTACTGTTCACTACATAGTCGATAACGACACTCATTACGAACAGCACGCAGAAACCGAAAAGCACACGTTTCCAATCGTGGAAAACAAAGTAACAGGAGGCGATAATGAAAATGTCGGCATACATAATCAAGCGTCCCAAAGACACGTCCTTGTATTTGTTGACTATCCATGCTATGATGTCCGTACCTCCCGTACTGCCATCATGGATGAATACAAAACCCACACCGAAGCCCAGCAGGCTTGCGCCCACCACACACGCCATGAATTCCTGTCCTTCACCCAGCAACATAGGCAAGTTACCGGCATCGTCTTTCAGCAACAACTGGAAAAACCACAGAAAAAACGTGAGCATAAAAATGGCATAAAGCGTTTTTATGCAGAACTTGGGGCCTAGAATCTTCAAGGCAAACGCCATGAAAATGGTATTAATGGCAAAATAGGAAACTTGGATTTCGATGCCCGTAACATAATAGATGAGGGCTGAAATACCCGGCACGCCACCCGTAGAAATTTGATAGGGAAGCATAAAAGTTACCCACCCGAATGCATAGCATGCCAAACCAAACGCAATTGCTGAATAGTCCTTGATTTCACGCGCAATCTTAGACTTTAACACGATGTCCATAATTACATGT
>SUXX01000025.1 GCA_015060735.1 Bacteroides sp. | reverse complement strand
CATAGCGACCTATACCTTTCAAATCGTAATGTATTGGATATTTCTTCTGCCCCACAAAGTACGAAAGTAGCATGGCTACCCCATAACCGGCAAAGCCAGCCCAAGCACAAGCCATGTAACCATAGATAGGCACAAAGAACACGTTGATGGCAATCAGCACGGCACATCCGGCAAAGGAGAAATAGGCTCCCCACTTGGTTTCATCGATAAGCTTGTACCAGAAGGAAAGGTTGAAATAAACGCCCATGAAGATTTCGGCCATCATGACAATCGGCACGACTTTCAAGCCCGACCAATAATCAGGTGCAAGGATATACTTCAAAATGTCGATGTAGAACACCACCGCCAAGAAAGCCAACAGGGTAAAGATGATGAAATACTTCATGGCATTGGCATACATCACCTTGCTATCCTTGTCCTTGCTCTTGGCAAACACAAACGGCTCGTAAGCGTAACGGAAGGCCTGAGTGAGCATGGCCATAATCATGGCTATCTTACTGGCGGCCCCATAGATACCGAGTTGCACTTGTGCATCTTCTCCCTGATAGACATGACGGAAGATAATCTTGTCAGCCACCTGATTCAAGATGCCGGCAATACCAAGAATGAGAATCGGATAGCCATACTTCAGCATCCGCTTTGCCAAGGATGCATCAAATCCACCACCGAACTTCAGTTGCGGGATAAGCAAAAGCATGATGGTCGATGTACAGATCAGGTTAAAAAAGAAAGCATAGAACACATCGCTTCCACCCATCCCGACATAATAAATAAGGTTAAGGGTAATGTTCAAGACGATGAAAAGCATCTTCAACCCGGCAAAGACCAAAGGCTTCCGCTTGTATCGGAGGTACGAGAAAGGAAGGCATTGGAAAGCATCCATCGCCACCACAATTATCATCATACCCACGTACCAAGGATGTTCGGCATACCCCATCATCGAGGCAATGGGTTGCAAGAAGACCATCCCCAAAACCGCAAATAGCAAGGAAGTGCCACCTACCATCGTCAAGACGGTAGAATATACTTTCTTCGGGTCTTCCGTTTCTTTATTGACGAAGCGAAAGAAGCTGGTTTCCATGCCATAAGTGAGGATGACCATCAGCAAGGCCGTCCATGCATATACCTCAGTCACCACACCATAACCTCCCGATGCCGCCGACATCGAGGCCGCATAGATAGGCACCAACAAATAGTTCAAGAATCGTCCTACGATACTGCTGATGCCATAGATGGCGGTGTCTTTCAAGAGCGATTTTAATCCTGCCATAATTCTTATTTTTCCATCTTCTCTCTTTCGTGTCATTCTGAACGAAGTGAAGAATCTGAAGACATAAAGTGAATGTTATCAGATCCTTCGCAAGCTCAGGATGACACGGAAGGTTTCATGACATTAATTTTTAATCAAAAAGTGTATTCTCTCTAAAAATACTACGTCCCAAATGCTTGTAAGCCAATTCCGTCACTTCACGACCACGGGGAGTACGCTTCAAGAAACCTTCCTTAATCAAGAACGGTTCATAGACTTCTTCCACCGTACCCGGGTCCTCGCCCAAAGCCGTAGAGATAGTAGTTAAGCCTACCGGCCCGCCATTGAACTTATCGATGATGGTCGTCAATATCTTGTTGTCGATTTCATCCAAGCCATATCGGTCGATGTTCAAGGCTTCGAGGGCATAACGGGCAATCTCCACATCGATGCGTCCGTTGCCTTTCACCTGGGCAAAGTCGCGGACACGACGAAGCAAGGCATTGGCGATACGCGGGGTACCTCGGCTTCTCGATGCAATCTCACCGGCGGCCTCCACATCGCAAGGCACATTAAGGATGCTTGCCGAGCGTTGGATAATGCGTCGAAGGATACTATCATCGTAATACTCCAAGTGGAGATTGATGCCGAATCGGGCACGAAGCGGAGCCGTCAATAAACCACTACGAGTTGTTGCACCTACCAACGTAAACGGACTCAATTCCAACTGGATGCTTCTGGCCGAAGGTCCTTTATCAATCATGATGTCGATGCGATAGTCTTCCATGGCCGAATACAAATACTCTTCCACTACGGGACTCAAGCGATGGATTTCATCGATGAAAAGCACATCGTTCGGCTCAAGGCTGGTAAGCACCCCCGCCAAGTCCCCCGGCTTATCGAGTACAGGGCCGGATGTCACCTTGAATCCTACCCCCAATTCATTCGCTATGATGTTACTCAGTGTGGTCTTCCCCAAACCCGGAGGGCCGTGAAGCAACACATGGTCAAGTGCCTCGGCACGAAGTCGAGCCGCCTTCACGAAGATACGCAGATTATCGACCACCTTGTCCTGTCCGTTGAAGTCGCTGAAGTTCAGCGGACGCAAAGCATTCTCAAAATCGCGTTCCTTCTTGCTGAGTTGTTGTTCTCTGATGTCAAAATCTTCTCTCATTGTTCTTTGTTCTTGAAGGCAAAGATAAAAAAACTATATGAGGTTTTCCCTAAAAGATGCTGACGTTTTTTAAAAACGTGAGGACGTTTTTGGAAAACGCCTTCGCATATGCTATCTTTGCCTTCATGAATAATCAGAAAGAAAAGCGAGTATTGGTAGGCATGAGCGGAGGCATCGACAGCTCTGCCGTTTGCATCATGCTTCAAGAGCAAGGCTACGAAGTGGTGGGCGTGACGATGCGGACATGGGATGTAGCCTCAGCCTTCAGTTCCCCCAATCAAGAAGAACCCGACTTCATCCTCGAAGCCCGTTCCTTGGCCGAAAAGTTAGGCATCGAACACCACGTGGCTGATGTTCGCGAGGAGTTCAAGCAAGTCATAGTGAAGTATTTCATCGATGAATACATGCAAGGCCGCACCCCCAACCCTTGCGTAATGTGCAACCCCTTGTTCAAGGAACGCCTCCTTTGCGAATGGGCGGACAAGACCGATTGTGCCTGGATATCTACCGGACATTATTGTCGACTGGAAGAACGGGATGGCAACCGATACATCGTGGCGGGCGATGACGTAACCAAAGACCAATCCTATTTCCTTTGGCGATTACCTCAAAACATTCTCCGCCGTTTCCTCTTCCCTTTAGGGAACTACACCAAGCAAGAAGTACGCGAATACTTGAACGCCAAGGGTTTCGAGGCAAAGTCCAAAGGAGGCGAGAGTATGGAAGTCTGCTTCATCGAAGGCGACTATCGTGACTTCCTTCGCCAACAAATCCCCGACATCGATACAAAGATAGGCCCGGGCTTCTTCGTCGATAACAAAGGCGTGAAAATAGGCCAACACAAGGGCTTTCCTTATTATACCATCGGCCAACGCAAAGGATTGGGCATTGCCTTGGGCCATCCGGCACACGTGCTCCGAATCAATGCCGAGAAGAACACCGTGATGCTTGGCACCGCCGAGGATTTGAAAGCCGAGTACATGTTGGTAGAAGATGCGATGATAATTAATACAAACGAATTGTTGACGTGCGAAAGCCTAACCGTTCGTATCCGCTATCGAAGCAAGCCCATCCCTTGCCAAGTACGCCTCTTAGAGAATGGGCAAATGTTAGTTCGTTTCTTGGGCGAAGCCTCAGCCATCGCCCCCGGCCAATCTGCCGTCTTCTACGACGGGAAACGGGTATTGGGCGGTGCATTCATCGCCTCGCAACGAGGGATATTCAAGGTGATTGCGGAGCATCCGTTTTGATGCAATTGCGGAACGTAATTCCATCAAATGGCGTAAATTTTGAAAAACTACATATAAGAATTAATCAAAAATTATAAATCATCTTCAGAAAGTTCAGACTTGCTTTATTTCAATGAGTTATCCATGATGTTCCTGACTGAAGTTTCTCGAATAAAAACTCCCAATAAGCAAAAAAGCTCATTGGGAGTTCGTTTTACTTAACTAATAAACTAGAGTCTATTTCTTGATGATTTACAGTTTACTAATCGTATCATCCAACCATTACAACTTTTCTTTGTATGCTGCATCAATATTAACCAAATAGAATTCGATTGCATTTGCTAGTTGAATCCATCTTCCGTTCAACAAGCTACAAACTTCTTGATAAGTTGAAGAAAAGTATGACTTATCAAGAAGAAAAAGTTAATCATAAGTTGTGATTACACAATCATAAGTTATGAGCACCGAATTATAAGTTATGTTTCTGTAATCATAAGTTATGATTAACTTTTTCATCCGTATCTCTCATGGTTTGTATGAAGAAGAAAGAGAAAATAAAAGGGGAAGAATCCGAATATGTATTCAGATTCTTCCCCTTTTTCAGTCGTCAGAATGACACTGACGATTCTTTATAGCTTAGCCGCAAACTCCTTGGAAATATAATTGTCCAGGCTGGCACAAACCTCACGACTGAACGACATGCCACTGGCGACAATCTTATCCCAATCGGCCTCGGTCAAGTCGGGTAAGTCAGCCTTGCGGATACGGTTTTTCAACAGGCCAAATACCACACCGGCATTGAAATTGTCGCCTGCACCAATGGTACTCACCGTCTGAAGTGACTCTACGGGATAATCTTTCTTTACCGTCTTGGTACGAAGACACAATCCCTCTCCTCCATTCGTACAAATAAAATGTGGGCAATAGAAACCAACCTTATGCTGATACACCTTGTCGGCATCGTTCATGCCGAACATATTGCCAAAGTCTTCTATCGAGCCACGTACAATGTCGGCATATTCAAAGTTCTCGAAGATGGTGGGCATCAGCTTGATGGCCTCGTTGGCATGTACACTGCGGAAGTTCACATCGTAATAAATGATGGCACCGGCCTCACGAGCCTTGTCCAGGAGTTCCTTTACCTTTTCGCGTAACTGAGGAGTGACGGCATAGTATGAACCGAACATCACAATGTCTTCGCTCGTCACCTCGGGCATATCCACATCCAGGCGAAGGCTTGGATAGTCTTTATAAAAAGAATATTCCGCATCATTCCGTTCGTTCAGGAAAGCCAACGAGACGGGGGATTTCCGGTCGGGATAGACCTTCACATTATCCGTCGTCACACCGTTATCCCGCATAAAGTCAAGGATTATATTACCCACGCGATCGCCACCCACTTCACTGATGAAGGTCACATTGGCACCGGCACGCCCCAATGAAATCAGGCCATTAAAAACCGACCCACCCGGCACGGCTACCGTTGGTTGGTTATTCTTGAACAGAATATCTAAAATCGTTTCTCCTATACCTATAACTTTTCTCATATCTTTTATTTCAAGTGTTCAACAAGTTCATCCAAAGAATTGGCTATCGAATAATAATTCTCTAACGGGCGTCGAGCAAATTCTTTCTGCTTCAGCGTTTCCAGGAAACTGATGATACCTTCCCAAAAACCATCCACATTATAAAGAATCACCTTTTTGCTGTGATACCCAATCATGGCAGCTGCCATTACGTGGAATATTTCATCCAACGTACCGACACCACCAGGCATAGCGACCAACACGTCTGCTTCGCGGGTCATGACATCCTTCCGTTCGCTCAAATTATCTACCCGGAAGGTGATGTCCAGCAAATCACTTACGGCTCCTCTTTCCTCCAACTTGGTAGGAACCACTCCCATGATGGTTGCTCCGGCTTCACGGGCAGCCCGAGCCGCACATTCCATCAAGCCAAGATTCGCTCCCCCATAAATCAAGGTTTTCCGATTCCGCCCCAACCAAGCACCCAATTCACGGGCTTTTTCAACATAAATCGGAGCAATCTGATCCGATGCTGAACAAAACAGTCCTATCTTATCCATATGCATTTATTATATATTACACAAATATCCGTATTTTTTATTCATCACTATAAATCAGCCTCTTACAGAATTTGTTATTATGGTTTGTTCTTTTTTAATGCCATAAGTTTATGCAAAAATAATTTGTTTCATTATTCTATGCAACAAACAAGCAACGTATTTCTCGATAGACCGAACATTTATTTTTGAGAGATAATCTCAACTCCGTCTATTCTTTTATCTCCAATGCGTATTTTGCATCTCTTTGTTTGGTAGCCGTATCTCACAATATGGGTGGCTTTGGCTTTCTCCTTTATCTGGTATTTGTCATAAAGACGTTGTAGGGTAGCTTTCAAGTCTTTGTTAGTTACCCTATCTCCTGTATGGTAATGTAGTTCTTCTTTAATCAATGTAATATTCATGTTGGGTTGGTTCTTGGGTTACTGCACGTTTATTTCTCAACGTTTCTGTAAAGTAGTTCATTGAAGGTTTTAGGGGCAGTTTGGGGCATCTTTCCTTCAAGGTGGATAGTAGTAGGTCTGGCTCTGGAAATTCAGCAGCAATCAGTCCAATATCGTTTGTATCTTTATCTTTATAGGGTGGTACAACATTTTGGCTTAAGCAATAATCGTAAATGGTTTTGTAGAGCAAATTGTAAGTATCATCAATCAGAAAAAGTTTGAAGAATTTCTGGGGTACGTGCAACGTATCTCCAATGTATCTAATGAATCCTTTGGTTTCCAATTCCTCCAAATATTTAGGCAGTGTGTTCTTCCCTATGTGTAGGATTTCTGATAGTTGCTATTTGCTATTGAATGGTAGATAATTTGTGCCTTTGATGCAGTTAGACTTGATAAGCATTAACAAGCCTTTGAGTTTGGCAGACATGGATTCTTCTGTGATGAGGTCTGGATTCATTATGAAGTATTCTTCTTCCAAATAATCAAGTTGATAAACATTGTGTGAGTATTCCCCTGTGCCATGCTGCTTTGTTATATCAAGAATTAGTCCAGACTTTTCTAGTGTATCTGTGTAATTGTATATTGTCCTTTCATTTACGCCAGCCAGTTCTGCCAACTGATTCTTCAACATTATTGCTTTGTAACTGCTATTTTTTATTTGGCTCCTGATTGCTGCATAGGTGAAAATCTCTTCAAGCTTACTTCTCTTTGTCAGTTGATTGATTCTGTTGGGTATTTGTATAAATGTACTCATTATTAGCAAATAAAGTATGGTCATTAGTGAATAGAAAATCTGAATGGTGCTTGCGTATCAATCTGTGGAAGTTGGCAGAACCAAAATGTAGTTTGGCTTGCAGACGTGTCTAAAAGACTTGTTTTGTTGGCTTGTGAATTATCATGTCATTAAAAATCAAAGTGCCAAAGCTGCCTCTAGGCAGTTGAGGCTTGTTGTCTTATTATGTATTATTGTATTACTGTATTATTAGATAGGAAAGTTAAGGGAAGACCAGCGGAAAGTTGAGGGAGGACTACAGGAAAGATAAGGGAGAACCATAGGAAAGAAATGGGAATTGGTATCTTATCAGCTCTTGTTTTCTCCCTTTTCCTGTATCTGTCAGGCTCATGCTGTAATCTCAATAAATGGTTGTTCATTTTGGTACAGGAACATGGAGAACACCATATCTCTTGGGTTGGTCAGTTGAATATCTACGCCCATATCATAGTATTCAATCAATTTCATAACACTTGCAGCAAATTCAGCTACGTTTTCTTGGCATTTCTTGGCTTCTCCACTGATGATATAATTGCTTGTAACTTCGACCAATGGCATTAGCATGTACTATATGGTCATGTTTGTTGGCTCTGCTTGCCTGTTCAGTTCTTCTACGAATGTAGGTAATTCACCATAATAGTGGGCAATCTCCAAAGCAGCTTTGGCGTTCTTCATCATGTTTCTCAATTCATAAATTATTGCTTCGCTCATAATTCATTTTCGTTTAAAATTCATTGATTAGTTTATCTGTAAGTATATAAAAATCTTCTTAAATGCGATAAATGGAGGATTTGGAGAGCTGATAGCCGGCTCCCCAATCTTGTATGCTATTATATTCATCAAGAATTGACCGACCAACTTTTTCTACAGCTTTCTTGAAAATCGACAGCAGCAGTATCGTGAGTGTAGAATTTTCTGGTTGACGGAGGACAGACCATAAGAAAAACGACATTAGGACGTGATTTTGGCGTTATCTTCACTTTTTGAGGATTTTCTTGAACTGACCGATAGGACTAAATATAATTGTGTATCAATCAATTAAATAAATAAAGTTATGGGGGAAAAAGTAAATCAAGAAATTTTAAAAAAGTATTTTTCTGGGCTTCATGGACTTGTTCCAAGTAAGCCTAAAGCAAGAGAGCCATTAATAGGCAAAGTTTCAGATTCAAGATTAGTAAAAACGCCAACTTATCCTTGATTGGTTAGGTTGGCGTTCTTATTTAGATAAGTTTAAATTTATTCACCTTCTGTTCCAATATTTGTGTCAACAATTTCTCCATTTTCAATGGTTGTACTTCCTTCTTCACTCATTTCAGTATCTTCTAATTCTAAATCTAACCCTGGTGATGAAGTTATATCTGCTATTTTTATTGTAATTGTATGCATTTTATTTCGTTTAAATTTTATGCTATGAGTTCCCAATGGAATCTCTGCACCATCTGCTTTTGTCCAAATAATTTGTACGGAAAGAGTACAGATAGCACTTGAATCATCTTTATAATATATAGTTGTACAATTTCTTATAGAAAATATTCTTGTAGCGGTTTTTTGAGAAGGGACAATGTTAATTTGTGGTGCAACAATGTTATCAAATTTAATCGTAAGGGTTCCTTCTGTCAAATTTTCAGCGACAAACTTACCACCAAAAAACATTTTTTTCATATATATATCAATATTATTATTCTCCTCAGAAGGTATAAAATCAGTTGTTTCGCCATAATATTTTTCAGCTTCAGCATAAAAAAATTGTTGACTACTATTTATAGTACTTCCACTAACCGAAATTCCCGCGTCAAAGTGAATCTTTTCAGTTGTATTTAATATGAATTTGTTCTCTAGAGCTATATCAAATGGTGTATCATATTCAGGGTCTTTAAAATGGACCTTATTTTTCCCATCTTTTATTAAAAGAACTGCAACTTTATATTTATATCCTTTGTTTAATGATATTTTAATATTGGAAATATCGTCAAATAATCCATATGCGTATGGCGTATATTCTGTTGTACTACTTTCTGAAGAATTTGGTAATGAATATATTTGAATACCATATAAATCAGGCTTGACTTCGGCCTCTGCTCTACTTAATGGGGATTCAGATACACTAATTTCACCTCCAAGTCCTAGTGAAACCATGATTTCTTCATCTTGCTGCAGAATTTCATTTTCATCATTTGAACATGAGTTGAAGTTTACACACATAAGAACAGCAAGTAAAGCCATTCCAATCATTCGTAATGTCTTCATAATTAAAAAGTATTATTGCTTTTCAGTTTCCAGATAAAAGCCATTATAAAAAACAAGGCGTGGAAACTTTAGCTTATTATCTCATTGTGGCTCTGGACTGCCAAACCGTAAATAATAAGCAAAGCCCACGCCAAATGATATAATATGCCCTATTAAGGGTATATAGATACCACAGACGTGGACGTTTCTTGCCCATTATCCTTACGGTTAGAATTGTCCAGATTCCAATGAGGGATAATATTGCTAAACGCCCTTTTACTAAAATGTCTGTTCCTAAGAACAATGCAAAATTATGTAAAAGGTTTCAGTAAAGCAAGAAACAACTTTGCAAAGTATAAATCAGAAATTCAAGCAATCGTATGTTTGTAAGATTTCTTCCTGTTTCAATCCTAAATATCTCTTGGTAATAGTTACACTTGAATGGTTGAACAACTCCATGAGCTTAACCAAAGCAAGTTCAGCATTATCAGAAGATTCAAACACCTTTCTGCCAAACGTCTTTCTAAGTGAATGAGTAGAGAAATGGTTTATCTTCAATCCATATCTGTATTTCAGTTCCTTGAAAACAAGATTTATCCATTGTACAGAATAAGTCTTGCCCTTTGTGGATAGAAAACAAGGCTCATCCATGTTGTTAATGTGTAATGCTTGGTAGCAATCTTTGATATGCTTCTGAAATTCCTTATTTATCTTCACCTCTCTACGTTTCCCTGTTTTCTTTTCAAGCAGTACAAACTTGGCTTCCTTATTCAGAAGCATATTCCAATTAAGACGTAACATGTCAGAAATGCGTAAGCCAAAGAATATGCCACACCCTATAAGCAAACTTATCCTATAATTCTTATCCCTGTATAATTTCCTCACTAATGATGTAGCAATATCCCATTGGAGATAATCACTTGTTGTATAGCTGTTCTTCAAACTCATATTTGTTTCATTTTTGTTGGTTTTTCTATGTAAGTGAAAGCAAAATTAGCTCATTAAATGTAAGTCGTTGATTTTCAGTATATGCTTACTTGCTCTTTTATGTAAAAGTGAAAGTAAACAAAGAAAGGACACCAACAAGTGATGCCCTTTCTCTCTCCAATCAATATTAGCCCATTTATTCAATGAACCATTTATATTGTTCAGCACCATGCAAGGCAGAATTTATGCCTAACGCAATTTCAGATGCGTTCAAACTTCTATCCAAGAAGCTATCAATATAGCTGCTCTTGTTTGCTCCTGTAAGCAAGTTGTAGAACTTCCACATGTTCAATTCTCCACCTGTGCCACCAAAGTTCTCATCCTTGATATAGGATTTTGCAACCAAATTGACTTGCGTATCAGTCAGCAACAATCTTGGCAAATGCTTCTGTGCATTGGTTGACAAGCATTGATATAGTCTGGACTTACCCAAGAATGTACAGAATTGGTGTTCTGTCATGCTTGTGTTGCCAAGTTGCTGCATCAAGTGAATCTGCTTGGCAATGTTGAACTGATTGAACAACTCCAAAGCTGCCTTGTAAAGTTCAGTGGTGCTGCTTACCCTTAAATCTTCCTTGTACCCGTCAGTGAAAAGACAGAGATTGCAACAAACTTGGTTCTTGAATCCAATAGCCAATTTGAAAAGCTCTGGTGATTTCTTGGTGTACAACGATTGAAGATTGTACGCACGAACTCCCACAATAGAGAGGTTCAGACGATTGCCGTTCACGTCTTGCCAAATGGTAGGCACATCAATAGAGAATGCACAACGTTCATAGTATAAAGTCTTGTCTGATTCCAACAACTGATTGGCTGGCTTATGCAAGGCTTCTGGGATTCTACCTTTGATAATGTGGCTCACTCTGATTGCTGCATCGTCCACAACTTCACCTCTGAAAAAGTCCTGTGCAGCTTCCTGTATGGTCTGCACAAATGCTGCGTGGTTAATGGTCAGTTCATTGTCCTTTGCAAAAACAGGAGTGATGCAGTCAGCTTTGAGGTGCTGCAAGTCCACTTCCAAAGTATTTGCTTCAATGAAATGCAAATTGTTGGGAGTTCTGATGATAGTATCTTCCACAACGATAGCTTCTTCTGCGTATTCTCCCAAATTGAATCTCTTTGCCAAACCTGTTGGCATTGTAATAATTTCGTTCATAATGAAAATAATTAAAGGGTTAATAATTGATTGAATGGCAATAACTTCTATTACCTATAATAATTTTGATACTTTTACAATGACTATTTTAGTATTTTGGGCTCTTTACATTTGCCTACATTTTTCAAAAAGCATTCTTTTATATCAATATTGAGGAGGGGGACTAAAAGGGTTGTGGGCACACTTGCCAATTACCCTATAAATATTGGAAGTTGGTTCTTATGGGGAGGGGGTTAAATAATGGAATCCTATTTTATGTATTCTTGAATTTTGATAGAACTGAAATATGGTGTTTTTGTCATTAGCAACTCTTCTTAATAGGATTGGTTGTGTACCTTGTCTGGTAGAGTGGATGATATATTATGTTGCATAAAAAGAAAAAGTTGGATTCCACTTTAAACAAGATTTCCTCCAACTTTCTTCCTCTACCATTACGCCAACCAGAACTTACCGTTTTCTTTGATATGAACTTTTGTAAACTCTTTCAGCCCCAATATTAGCTGTTGAACTTCTTCTTTTGTTGGCTCTGGCAATTCAATTTCTCTACGGGTATTCCTTCCTATGTTCACGACTTTTGGCTGACACCTTTTCAAGTAATCAAGCATGGTTTCTAAGTCAAATTGCATAAGTGGTTCTGCTGTAACCATTGTGGCTATGCCTTGTTTGGCAACATCTTCCATAGCTTCCACTCGTTCCTCAATCTTAGGAGCATTACGCATGAAGTCTGGATAAAAACGATTAGTTTCAATGGTGGTACACAACACACATCTTTTCATAATAGGATGGTTGATGAACTCCAGAAACCGTTTTGGATTCTTTGATTGTAACAGGAACATACTGCAATTTCCCTTTTCGTATTCTTCCAAACAATGGTTCAGTGTCCTATTTATCCATTCAGACGGGATGTTTTCTGCAAACACATCAGTGGAACTGCCAATAAAAACATCTCTGCCATTTAATGGTGTAGTCATTTCAGATTCAATAAATATAGGCTTGCTATATTGTGGGCTTCGTTTCATATAGCAGTATGCACAATCATGCAAGCACTTTCCTTGTATGGGATTCCATGTATGAGTGATAAACTTGTACATATTCCCTTTTGCTTCTCTTATCATTGTAAAATAGTTTTAATTTAACATAGTTTGTAATCGTCAAAAAAGAAGCCTGTTACCATTTTGATAACAGGCATTCAGTTTTTAGTCTTTCAACTTGTCCCACAGTTTGTTCAGCTTTCTGTTTATAATAGTTTCCTTGGTGTCCCCACCTCTTGTACCCTTACTCTTTTCAATGTCAGTAGCGGTTTCCCTGTCAAAGCTTGACAGGAACTTACACATCTTTTCAGTAAATTCAGCCTTGCTACCTTCAAAGTCATCAGCCTTGCTGATTACCCAATCTGGCAATGTTCTGGTCTTCAAGAAATCCTCTGCAAACGATTTCTTGGCTGCATCAATCAACTTCATGCCACGTTCAATCCCATTTTCCTTTCTAAGAGCTTCAGTAACCACACCGTTCATGGCTTTTGCCATAACGGATTTAGTTACCTTGCAAGCAAAGGTTAACCACTTACAAGCAGCTTCCACAGAATAGCCCTTTTCTGTAAGGGAGTTGATAGCTGTCAAAAGCGGAAGTTCTTCTTTCAAAACCATTGCAGCACCCTTGCCATAGTCAGCAGTTTTCCATGGATTAGTAGCTACGTTGATTTCACTCAACATCTTGCAAACGTCAATATCCTGTAACGGAAACATGACTGCAAAATCCTTGTTGTATTCATCGTCTGACTTCACCAATTCTAAGTGAGCCCTGTAACGGTGGTTTGCATCAACCAACACCACGTATTCATCAGCGTTTTCTTCCGTCACGGCTTCACCTGTTTCAAAATCCACCACTTCAAGTCCTTCTTCCAAAACCAAACTTGCTTCAACGATAATGGCTGGAACCAACAAGCCTGTTTCCTTCAAGGACTTCTTCTTAGCCTTGATAATCTTCTGGTCAAGGTTTCTGTTACCTGCCAGTCTGGCAATTTTGATTCCCTTACTTTGCAACACAGCCAATGTGATAATCTGCATTGCTTCTTTCAATGTCAACATTTCTTGTTTCATACTTTCTTTTTTTGCTTCTGTCATCTTTTTTACACCGCTGCCCTGCGGATTTGTCTTGGCTTCTGGCACGCCCGTTTAATAATTGTTTTACGGGGACAAAAGTAGAAATGTTGAATAAGACAAAGAAACAAATGAAGAAAGGCGTATGTGTCCAAAATTCAGCGACTTTTTAGGACACATTTATTCTTTCAAAATAATATGCCTTGTCCAATAGTCCTGTTGCACTACTAACGGAAATTCTTTCTTGGCGTATTTATGCAATAGGTTTGAAAGCATTCTGTTGTTGTTATTGGTTTTGAGGTTCTTATCAATATTGTAAGCTTTTCCATGATAACCAACCGTATAAATCAGACGGGAAATAAACATGTATTTATCCGTTGAAACTTTCTCTTTCACATGTGGTAATGGCTTGGCTTTTCTATTTTTCAAAAAGAAATCGAACATCTTGGTAAAGTACCATTTTTTATGAGTCGTAGACAACCCTTGTCTTTTCTTCCGGTCAATAATAGGAGTAGGGTCAATAAAATCATCTAAACCAAGCTTTTTAAGAGGCTCAATTGTGCATTCTCCTTCTGGAATGTTATTGTAAATGTCATTATAATTTTTTGCAAAATAATCCAAGGCTGTCTTAACCAATCCAATTATGTCTTTCCGATTTGTCTCATAGCACTTACGATTTCCTTTTGTAAATGTAATGACTGATGTTTCATTCAGCATTTTATAGAGGCAGTTAAATTCTTCCAATGTACTTTTCTTCAATGTTGGTGCATCTGTTGCAAAATCTTCAATGTAATCATAAACGAACAATAGTAGATACCAGAATTTGCTAACATCAAGGTCAAAAGCTTTTATGGTATTTTGTAACTTTTCGTTTGATAGAAACCTTTCTTTAAATCTTGTGTCTAATTTACGGTATCTCCACTTGGAATATTCTTCAAATGTAATGTTGTCACATTTGTAATTTTTTATAAATCTTAAATATCTTTCTTTATCCGTCAGTTTGCTTTCGGCGTATCTGTTGGCAAAAATAGTGGGAGCACTTGTTTCAAACATTTCATGCTCTAACGGGGCTACTATCTTTGCAAATTCCAGAGCCACTTCCCAAACATATTCAAGAAGAGGTTCATTACGTAATGCAGTTGGTGCATATAAGTAAAATTCTCTGTCTTCTAATTCTTCAATAACCATAACTATTTCTATTTAATGGGGTAATAAACACCTGTTTTCACATGACTTGTTGAGTAAAGCAAGCCTGTGGTATCAAGCATATTATTTATGGCAAACAAGGGTATGTCATCTTGTAACAAAGAGATTACCATGCCTGTTATTAAATTTACGTTTTCTTCTTTAATAGTTGCTTTGTTGGCTTTGATGTGGTTTGTTACTTCCTTGACATCTTCCAACTTCTTGTTCAAAGGTGCAAGTGCTTCTGCAATTCCTTTGTTTATCAATTCCAAAATTTTGTCAGCATTGATACTCTCTGTTGAGGCTTCAACTTTTTCTGGATTGATAGCCTTTTCAAAGGCTACTGCCACTTTTTTGGACTTGTCCTTATGGGTGAGGTGTGAATAAACTTCATCAATCATCTTTGTATCTTCATGCCCTGTAGCCAATATTACCATGTCTTTGGGAACACCTTTTCTGCACATGATAGTAACGAATGTATGGCGTGCTGTGTGAGTATGTATCAATTCGTATAATGGTTCTGTTATAAGCTTGCCGTTTTCTTCATAAGTAATTTCTTCATTGAAACCAATTTGTTTAAGTAACTTTCTTAGATAAACGTTTGTGGTTGTATTTTTATCACTATAATATTCCAAAATATGCCCATTGTACTTATTCAGCAATTCCTGTGTAATAGGGTGTATTGGAATATAAGCTCTTGTTCCTGTCTTTTTCTGAATAATTGAAATGGTATTATGCTCTGTATCAATATTATTTTCTCCATTGAAGAATTTTGGAAGGTCTGATATTCTTTGTCCTACCAAACATTGAAACACAAACATATCTTTGATTTCTTGGAATCGTTGGAGATGAACATCTTGGATTTCTTGCTTGTAAATATCCTTAATGCTTTCTTTCGTTATCTCAAAAGCATGAATTTGCATAACTTGTTCTTCTGACAACGTTACTTTCTTGTTATCAGCCATTTCCTTATTTGAATTGTCTCTTACCAACTCAAAACTATCCAAATTGCTTGTACGCCAATCAAACGGCATATCAATATTCTTATCAGCTTTTCTCAATATAGGAAACAATGTTCCTCTAATGATATTTCCAATGGTTACAGGCTTAGTGTTTTCATCCAGAAGATATTGTTGATAACCATTGATTGTTTTGAGATTCATATTTTTAAAGTCATCCTCAATGTTGTTCTCTTTAAGGTATCTTTCAAATTTGTCTATAGTGTTGTTGTATTGAGACTTTGTACTTTCTTTACTTTGTCTACTTTCTATGATTTTTCTCATCATTGCTATGGCTGAAATGCTTGCTTTCTTTTTCATGCTATCTTTATATATAAATCTTTTCAACAAAGGTATCCTATAAATTAACTCTTTAGGATTTTCACAAAGATAGGTTTTATAATCCATAAAATCCTTCCTCATGGAAGTTATTTTTGCATTTACGATAGCATTGTTTTGATTGTCAAGTTCCGATAAGCGAAAGCTTATGTATGCTTCCTGTTTCTTTTTGTTCCACTGCTCGGGGTAGATTTTTACTCCTGTTGAGAATTTCATTTGCTTACCCTCTATGCAAACAATGAAATAGATATTGGTCGGCTTCTTCGCTTTTGGTTCTCTAAGATTGAAGTTGCAAGTAAATTCATTAACAAAAATCTGATTTTCCATAAGTCCGTTCTTAATATTCGTTATTAAAATCCGTTATTAAATCCTGTTCTTATGGCTTCAATTAAGTCTCCAACCCTCTCTACAAATGCTTGTAGGGCATATTCTGCCTTTTATTTCTTTTCATGAAGAAATATCCGTATTTTTTAAGTAATTACAATAAGTTTTTCCGTATTTTTGTCCTTCAAAGATGAATTCACTTTAAAACGATGAACTATAATACACATACATTACCCAACGGACTACGAATCATTCACGCCCCTAGAAAGGCTGCCGTAGCCTATTGTGGTTTTGCCATCGATGCCGGTACCCGCGACGAAGAGGAACAGGAGCAAGGTATGGCTCATTTTGTGGAGCACTTGTTATTCAAAGGAACAAAAAGGAGACGCTCCTGGCACATCGTAAACCGGATGGAGCATGTAGGCGGTGACCTAAATGCTTATACGAACAAAGAAGAAACCGTGGTTTACAGTGCTTTTCTGGTTGAACATTTCCCTCGTGCCGTCGACTTATTGGCCGATATTGTCTTTCACAGCACTTTTCCGCAACAGGAGATAGACAAGGAAGTGGAAGTCATCATCGATGAGATACAAAGTTACGAAGACAGCCCTTCTGAACTTATCTTTGATGATTTTGAAGAATTAATATTCCCCCATCATCCACTCGGTCGGAAGATATTGGGCAAGCCCGAATTGCTGCATGGTTTCCAAAGCCGGGATGCTCTGCAGTTCACCTCCCGTTTCTATCGACCGGACAACATGATTTTCTTTGTTTTTGGCGATTTGGACTTCAAACGAGTTGTTCGTCTTGTTGAAAAAGCTGTCAATGACATTCCATCATCCGAACATACCTATCAACGAACATCTCCGTTGCCTTATCATCCGCAAACCTTACGTTTGCAGAGAGATACACACCAGGCTCATGTCATGATAGGTCGTAGAGGCTATGATGCTCATAACGAGAAACGAACTGCCCTGTATCTATTGAACAATTTATTGGGAGGTCCCGGCATGAACAGCCGACTGAATGTAGCCTTACGAGAACGAAGCGGATTGGTTTACAACGTAGAAGCCAACCTCACGTCATACACCGATACGGGACTTTTCTGCATCTACTTCGGCACAGACCCCAAGCATGTCGAACGATGCATGCAGCTTGTCCATAAAGAGTTGAAATGCCTGCGTGAACATCCACTAAGCAGTACCCAGTTCTCTGCAGCCCAAAAGCAAATCATCGGACAGATAGGAGTTGCTTGCGACAATTCAGAAAATTATGCATTGGATATGGCTAAGACTTTCCTACATTACGACAAGTTTGAAGGACCGGAAGGAGTCTTCCGAAGAATCGAAGCTTTGACCGCCCACGACTTGTGGGAAGTAGCCAACGAGATGCTGGACGAGGACTCACTCTCGACATTAACTTATTTATAAAATAACGCCAACATGAAAAAAACATTTTTGTACATACTCTTAAGCACATTGCTTTCGTCTCCCCTACTTGCCCAAATAAACCCAAAGGAAGGTTTAAACATTTGGTTCGACCGACTCAACCAACTGACAGGAATGGGTTCATGGTACAATTACAGTTCGGATAAGGAATGGGAAGAACGTTCTCTCCCCATCGGCAACGGAAGTTTTGGAGGAAACATTTTAGGTTCCATTGCTGCCGAACGAATTACGCTCAACGAAAAGTCTTTGTGGCGAGGAGGGCCTAACACGTCGAAAGGAGCAGCCTATTATTGGAATGTCAACAAGGAATCGGCCCACCTCTTGCCCGAAATCCGTCAAGCCTTTGCTGAAGGTGAGATCGAGAAGGCTCAAAAACTGACAGAAGAGAACTTCAACGGACTGGCTCAATATGAAGCCGAAAATGAAAGTCCTTTCCGTTTCGGCTCTTATACCACATTAGGAGAAATCTACATCGAAACCGGATTGAGCGAGGTAGGGATGAACCAGTATCAACGTATCCTTTCTCTAGATTCGGCAATGGCCGTAGTACGTTTTCAGAAAGACGGTGTCCAATACGAACGGACTTCTTTCGCCTCTTACCCCGATAGCGTTATGGTGCTGAAATTCAGTGCCGACAAACCGGGCATGCAGAACTTGACATTCAGCTATGCAGGAAATCCTGAAGCAACAGGAAAAATCATCCCGCAAGGAAACAACGGTCTGTTGTACACCGGCAAGCTGAACAACAATCAGATGGAATTCGCCTTGTGCATCCATGCCCACCTAAAAGGTGGTACGGTACAAACGACATCCGATGGAAAGCTCTTTATCCGAAATGCCGATGAAGTGATCTTTTTATTAACGGCAGACACCGATTATCGCATCAACTTCAACCCGAACTTTGATGACCCAAAGACTTATGTCGGAACAAACCCTAAAAACAATGTACTAAAGATGATGGAGGCAGCAGAGACTCACTGTTATAATGAATTGCTGGTACGTCATAAAGCAGATTACACCTCCCTATTCAATCGAGTAAAGCTTCAACTGAATCCCAATGCTCCTACGACATATGAATTCCCCGGAGTGAACGACCTACCGACTTACAAACGCTTGGAACGCTATCGTCAAGGAAGACCCGACTATAAATTGGAAGAAATCTATTATCAATACGGACGTTATCTACTCATCGCCAGTTCCCGACCAGGCAATTTACCGGCCAACTTGCAAGGCTTATGGGCCAATGGCGTGGATGGCCCTTGGCGTGTAGACTATCACAACAACATCAACATCCAAATGAATTATTGGCCCGCTTGTCCTACCAACCTGACGGAATGTAACTGGCCACTCATCGACTTCATCCGCACGCTTGTAAAGCCGGGGGAAAAGGTCGCTCAATCTTACTTCGGTGCCCGTGGATGGACGGCTTCAGTTTCGGCCAACATCTTTGGTTTCACCTCGCCCTTGGCTAGTCAAAACATGTCTTGGAATTTCTCGCCCATGGCCGGTCCATGGCTTGCGACACACATTTGGGAATACTATGACTACACTCGTGATAAAAAATTCTTGAAAGAGATAGGCTATCCGCTCATTAAGAGCAGTGCCCTTTTTGCATCTGACTACCTTTGGCACCGACCGGACGGTAGCTATACCGCTGCCCCATCCACTTCACCTGAACATGGGCCGGTAGACGAAGGAGCTACTTTTGTTCATGCCGTCATCCGTGAAATTCTCATGAATGCCATCGATGCCGCAAAAGCTCTTGGCATAGATACCAAGGAACGCAAGCAATGGCAACACATCTTAAACCATTTGGCTCCTTACCAAATTGGACGCTATGGACAACTGATGGAATGGTCGAAGGATATTGACGACCCCAAGGATCAACATCGTCATGTCAACCATCTGTTCGGTTTGCATCCGGGGCATACCATTTCACCTATCACTACACCTGAATTGGCAAAAGCCTCACGCATCGTATTGGAACATCGTGGCGATGGAGCAACCGGCTGGAGCATGGGATGGAAACTGAACCAATGGGCACGTTTACAGGATGGTAACCATGCCTATACACTTTTCGGCAACTTACTTAAAAACGGTACCATGGACAATCTTTGGGACACTCACCCACCCTTCCAAATTGACGGAAACTTTGGCGGCACTGCCGGTATGACCGAATTGTTACTACAAAGCCACATGGGTTTCATCCAACTGCTTCCTGCCCTTCCCGATGCCTGGGAAGAAGGTTCAGTAGAAGGCTTGTTAGCCCGTGGTAACTTTGTGGTAGATTTACGATGGAGTAATGGTAAATTGCAGGAAGCCGTTATTACCTCGAATGCGGGCGAACCCTGCCAAGTCCGCTACGGAAACCAACTGCTTAGCTTCAAAACCAAGAAGGGACAAAAGTATATGATTACATCAGTAGATGGTAAATTAATAAAGAAGTAATATACTTTTCAGACAGGATTATTTCTGCACACACTTCTGAAGTACTAACAGGCTTTCTGGCCCCATATTGAATAACAAATCGGCAATGCTGAGATTAGGTAAGAACCCTAATTTGTCTTTAAACACTTGATAATAGGGTTCTGCTGTAAAACCAATGTTCTGAAGTGAAGAAATCCGCTTCGGGTGAATCCACTCCCGCAAGTCCAATTCATTTTCAATGAAGGAAGTACGGTATTCTGCCGTACCTTCCATCTGCGGATGGATGTCTATCAACTCACAAACCAAATGACAGATTTCCTGATTGAAATCCCACAGGAAAGAGTATTTCTTCTCGTAAAACACCCGAAAGTCATCGGCATAATACTCAAAGAAAGGACTATTCCGATAATTGGAAACCAAAGCATTCCAATGCATATGCCGCCAATTACCATGGTCGGAAATACGGACATCTTTCATCGGACATTTCAATGCTTCACTTTTTTCCGTCGGGATAGTCAAAGCCAACGGACCATCGGCTGCCGCAATCACACAACGATTGCGATAAGTTTGCTTCACATAATTGTCATAACGCTCTATATAAGCCCTTTCGCAAGCCATCAATTGAGCATAATAGGCTACCGGTGCCCAATAGGCTGAAGTTAAATAAATAATCTTTCCCATCATTGTATCGGTTGAAAAATACGCTCCTTCCGAGAGGAATACCAAATGCGGCAAGCCTTGCCTACCAAATGGTCATGAGGCACCAACCCGAACAGTCGCGAATCGGATAAATTGACCGGATTATTGGAAACCATCCAATAATAGTCTTTACTGAATGTATACGAAGAAACCGGCTTACCATCTACCCAAAGAGTATCACGCTTAATCGCAGCATGATGATGCTCATGATGCAAAATCGTATTACAAAGCAAAGCCATGTTCCATGGATAAATCTTGACCGTCTGTCCTTTGGCCGGTACGATAAAAGGATGGCTCGCTGCACTGTCTGCCATATGAACAGATTTTAAAGCAAAAGCATCTCCCATCCGTTGCCGAATCAGATAAGCTTCATAATGACTGAAACTACGGAGATAATGTCCATCTGAATATCCTACCAATGTATTTCCTTCAATCCCCAATTGTGCCAAGACTGTTGTCAACGTGTCTTCCAGCCCATGCGGATAAGCATACAATTGTTTACTATCCGGGCTAAGAGCCGCTTCGCCCGTAATTATCAATTCGTCATTCAACATTAACGTATCGCCCGGTGTTCCTGCACAACGACTGATAAACAATCCTTTGGAAGCCAATGGAACATCCTTATATCGAGAGTGGGGATTGTTAAACAAAACAATGTCCCCTTTGGATGCCCTCTCTGACAAAAGACGGTAAGTGGTAAAAGGCAAACGTAATCCATAACTCCATTTGTTGACTAAAATCCTTTCTCCTTGGTACAAACTGTTCTCCATACCTCTAGATGGTATGATACAAGAAGTAAAGGCAAAAGCTTTGACCAGCAACACAATAAGTATTGCCGAACAAAGCACTTTCAGCCAAATGGAGATGCGTTTCATTTACATTCCTTTTTTCACTTGATGTTATCTACACACGAAAACAGACGTTTCCATCGGATTTTTCCATCGAACCAACCACGGTCGGGGTCAAGAGAAAGCCAAATAAAGATGGGTTTGCCCACAATGTGATCCTCCGGCACGAAGCCCCAGAAACGGGAGTCAGCAGAGTTGTGGCGATTATCACCCATCATCCAATAATAATCCATCTGGAAAGTATATTTATCTGTTTGCTGACCATTGATGTAAATCTTACCATCCTTCACCTGTAGGTCATTGCCTTCATAAGCATGGATGCAGCGTTCGTACAAAGGGAGATTGTCCAATGTCAAGTCAATAGTTTCACCTTTCTTCGGAATCCAGATAGGACCATAATTGTCGGTCGTCCATCCAGTCAGTTTGTTTACCGGATAAAGTCCTCCGGCATCGTCACCCGGTACATCCTCGATGGAGATCACAATGTCTTTACGAGCAGCCAAGGCCTCTTTTGTTTTCGGGGTCAGAGGAATGTTATACATCTTCGCATCCGTGTAATAATAAGCCAAATCTTCGTAGCTGATGCCTAATTCGTGGGCCAAATCATCAGGAATCGGCTTCTTCACCTTCACTAGATAACGGTATTCTACATTATCCGGCTCTTTATTTGCCACTCCGTCCAGATAAACAATTCGGTCTTTTATCTCCAAAGTCTGTCCCGGCAATCCGACACACCGTTTGACATAATTCTCACGACGGTCTACCGGACGAGAAATCACCTCACCGAAAGTGGACTTGTTTTCATTAATGTATTGACGTCCTACCTTATAATAGTGGTCAAATACCAATCGTTGTTGTGCCGCATTCATCGAAGAAAGATCCATCGGCTTACTTAATTCCTTTCCGGCTTGATAACTCAAACGATAGATGTCTTCGGCCGGAACATTCAATGCCACGGTATCTCCTGCGGGGAAGTTGAAGACCACAATGTCATTCAGTTGTACATTGCCTAATCCCTTCACTCGTTTATAATCCCACTTCGGCCATTCCAGGTATGACTTGGTATTCACTATCGGCAGAGTATGTTGTGTCAACGGCATGTGGAGAGGTGTCTGTGGAATTCTAGCCCCATAACTAGCCTTGTTTACAAATAAATAATCACCCACCAACAAGGATTTCTCCAGTGATGAAGAAGGTATCACATAGTTTTGAAAGAAAAACAAGTTCACAAAATAGACAGCCACCAAAGCGAATACGATGGCATCGACCCAGCTCATCACACCACGTACCGTTTCGTTCTTTGATTCTTTCCACCAAGTCCAAGGAATCTTTTTAGTGATATAAGCATCATAGATAAAAGGTACTACGACCAATCCTAGCCAACTTTTCAGCCAAAACAGGAACACTAGCCATACCATCAATACAATGGCAAACTTAATCCATTGTTTTTTTGTTGCTTGCACCATAACTAATCAAAATTGAAATAAATCACTCATTCCTAAGAATCCTTCATGAGTCGCGGTGTATTCAGCCGCCAAAACGGCTCCCAAGGCGAAACCTTTCCGTCCCTTTGCATCGTGGGTAATCGTGATGCTATCCGCTTCTGATTCGTATCGAATGGTATGAATCCCCGGGACTTCTCCTTCCCGAATGGAACTGACCGGAAATTCATTCGGTTCACAATCTACCGTACCACTAACCGTTCCATCCGGAGCAATCAACGTACCCTTTACCCATTTATCTTTTCTTGTAAGATTTTCTAGTATACCTTCAGCCAAGGTTATCGCTGTCCCACTGGGAGCATCCAGTTTATGAACATGGTGAGTCTCCACCATAGATACTTCATATGCCGGGAACTGATTCATAATGCTAGCCAAATACTTATTGACCGCAGAGAAAATGGCTACTCCCAAACTGAAATTAGACGACCAGAAAAGAGTTTTACCACCTTCTGTACAAAGTCTCTTCACTTCCTCACCGTGTTCTTCCAGCCAACCGGTACTACCTGAGACCAATTTCACTCCGGCAGCAAAGGTTTTAATGTAATTTTGATAAGCCACCATCGGATTGGTAAATTCAATCGCAACATCTGCCGACTTAAAAGCCGCCGATTCAAAATCCTGCTGATTGTCTATATCTATAACACTTACAATCTCATGACCACGGGCTACGGCTATCTTTTCAATCTCCTTGCCCATCTTTCCGTATCCAATTAATGCTATTTTCATTGTCTTCTATATATTTTTGCCACAAAGATAGTGTTTTTCGGTGTAAACCTTTATTTTTGTCCAAGATTTACAGCTCATTAACATGGAACAATTGCTACATTACGTATGGAAACATAAGATTTTCCCTTTAAAGGAACTTCTAACCACAGACGGACAACACCTAGAAATCATCGATCCCGGATTACCCAATCGAAATGCCGGTCCCGACTTTTTCAATGCAAAAATCAAGTTGGACGGTGTTTTGTGGGTAGGAAATGTCGAAATCCATACATCTTCCACGGATTGGGTAAAGCACAAGCATCATCAAGACAAAGCCTACGATTCGGTTATCCTACATATTGCTACTCACATCGATGCCGACGTATATCGAAGCAACGGACAAAAGATTCCCCAACTCTCATTGGAATGTCCTATATATATAAAGGAGAACTATCAGGAGTTATTGGCTACGGATAGTTACCCACCCTGCTACCGCATTGTATCTTCCTTGTCTCCATTCATGGTTCATTCATGGATGTCGGCTTTACAAACGGAACGTTTCGAACAAAAGACCAAACAAATCACAGAACGTCTGATGCTCTGTAACCAAAATTGGGAAGATGCTTTCTTCATTACATTGGCTCGCAATTTTGGGTTTGGAATCAATGGAGATGCTTTTGAGACATGGGCCAAACAAATTCCTTTACGGGCAGTCGACAAACACCGGGACAATCTATTTCAAATCGAAGCCATTTTTTTTGGCCAAGCCGGATTGTTGGCCAACAACCATGGGGATGAATATTACACCAAACTCAAAAAAGAATATGATTACCTAGCTTACAAGTTTGACTTATCACCCATGGACATCCAGCGTTGGCGTTTTCTGCGTCTACGCCCCAACAATTTCCCACATGTACGGATTGCACAATTGGCATGCCTTTATCATCGCAGTTACGGACTTTTCTCACAATTAATGGAGAAAGAGTCTCTGAAGGAAATCCGCAATTTACTAAAAGGTGGTACATCCCTCTATTGGCTCAACCACTACCTTTTCAATGAAGTATCACCGGCTCGTCCCAAAACTTTAAGCGATTCTTCCATCGACTTGTTAATTATCAATACGGTTATAAGCTTCCTTTATGCCTATGGAGTCCATAAGGGAAATGAACAATTATGCAATCGGGCAGGTCGCTTCTTGGAAGAATTGAAAGCTGAGAACAACTACATCACCCGAATGTGGACCGAATGCGGATTAAAAGCAGAACATGCCGGTGACAGCCAGGCACTCATCCAATTGAAAAAAGAATATTGCGACTTGAAGAAATGCCTATATTGCCGAATCGGTTATATCTACTTAACCCAATCCAAATAAGAATGAAAATTCGAATTTAACTCTTTTTGGTATTTCCATCACTACCTTGAAGATTTTTCATAACGTGCCACAAAAGGATAAAATTCTTGCATTTTCAACCCCAAAACAACTTTTTTCCTACTTTTTCATCATTTTTTCTGCAAAAAAGATACAACCTATTATAAAATTACATATTTTTGCGGCCATCATTCTTTCTCGGAATTAATGTTTTTTTGACTTTTTATCGTCAAAAACAATTAAAAAGGTATAAAAGATTGCAGAAAAAACGGCAAAGTACTAGCAGTACTTAGCCTATATAATAGGTATTAATAACAAAAAGAGATGAGAAAAAGTGTATTTATGCTATTGGCTGCATTATGCTGTATTCAAGTAGCTATAGCTCAGACCTGCTTACCCGAAGAAATTGCCTACAAGGTAAAGAACGAAGGGTTTGCTAATTCGAAAATCACAGAAATCTCCCAATTCATGACAGACGACCTCGGTCCACGCCTGGCCGCCTCAAAGATGAAATTGAGAGCAGAGAAAATGGTCGCAGACAAGCTGACAGAGCTTGGATTGTCCAACGTAAGAATAGAATTCGCCTCTAAATTCGACAAAGGAGGTTGGGACAACGAGAAGAACTATGTGGCCATGACAGCCCCTTATTATTGTAGTTTTGCAGCCAACCCGAAGGCTTGGTCAGGAAGTACAAACGGTTTGGTAAAAGGCGAATGCGTCGTATTGGATGCACAGACAGTCGCTGATTTGGACAAGTACAAAGGTCAATTGGCCGGTAAGATTGTCTTGATGCCGGCCACACAGACTTACGAAATGGTCTTCACCCCTTTGGCTACTCGCCTGTCGGAAGAACAGTTAGCTACCATTGCCCAAGACCCTAGACCCAATAATCTGAACCGTCGTCGCCCGATGGGTAACTGGCAGGCCATGCGTGAATTGCAACAAGCCATCAGTACATTCTTGAAGAATGAAAACGTACTGGCTGTCATCAGCGGCAGTGGTACATTCAATGTACCTCACTCACGCGGTGTGCAATATAAGGTAGGCGAAGCCGAACCAACTCCCGAAATCATTCTTCCGATTGAAGATCACGGACGTATGGTCCGCATGATTAGCAAAGGAGAAAAGGTTGAAATGGAACTTGATGTCAAGAACACCTTCACTGACAATCAGAAAATCAACAATGTCATCGCTGAAATTCCGGGAACAGACCCGAAACTGAAGAATGAAATCATTTTGATTGGTGGACACTTGGATTCTTGGCACGGCGGAACCGGTGGTGCCGACAATGCTTCCGGCTGCATCGTCATGATGGAAGCTATGCGTATCATCAAGGCTTTGGGTATCTCGCCAAAACGTACCATCCGTATCGCACTTTGGGGAGGTGAAGAACAAGGTTTGTATGGATCAAGAGGCTATGCCGACACCTATTTGTACAATTCCGAAAAGAGAAAGCCATTGTCCGGCTACGACAAGTTTGCCCTTTATCTGAATATGGACAACGGTTCCGGACGTTTCCGCGGTATCTATCTGGAAGAAAACGATTTGGCTGTTCCGTTCTTCGAAGCTTGGAAGAAGCCGATTGAATCATTGGGCTTCAAAACTTTGACTTTGCGTAAAACAGGGGGTACCGACCACATGAGCTTTGACCGTTTGGGCTTACCTGCTTTCCAGTTCATCCAAGACGATTTGGAATACGATCGTACCTACCATACAGTGATGGATACTTACGAACGTTTGTCTTTGGAAGACTTGACCATCGATGCAACCATCGTGGCATGGCTCGCAATCAATGCAGCTATGGACAACGACCGTATCCCTGTCAAGCCGGGCTATCCGGAAAACATCCCTGCCCCAATGGGTAGAAGATAATCTGAAAATAGAGAGAACTAAATATTTTTTTAATTTAAAAGAGAGATTATGAAAAAAAGATTGTTCATGTCGTTTGTTGGCCTGATACTGTGTGTTGGGTTAGCAGTGGCTCAAGTCTCAAAGGTAACAGGTGTGGTAACATCTGCTGAAGACGGAGAGCCTATCATTGGAGCATCTGTATTGGTAGAAGGTACTACTACCGGTTCAATCACAGACTTTGAGGGTAGATTTACTATCCCAAATCTTCCGGCAGATGCCAAGAACTTAATCGTGTCATTCATCGGTATGAAGACTCAACGAGTAGCCATCCAAGCCGGTGAACTTAAAATTGAATTGAAGCCAGACATCGAAGTGCTGGACGAAGTCGTTGTTACTGCGATGGGTATTTCTCGTGAAAAGAAGGCTTTGGGTTATGCTTTGCAAGAAGTAAAGTCTGAACAGATTACTCAAGCAGCTCCGATGAACGTAGCAACTGCTTTGTCGGGTAAGATTGCCGGTGTACAGATTACTGCACAAGGTGGTCAAATTGGTGCTTCTCAAAACATTGTGATCCGTGGTAACTCTTCATTCGGTAACAATGCTCCGTTGATTGTTGTAGACGGTGTGCCCATCCAGAACGATAACGGTACAGGTAGTGGTATCAACTTGGGTTCAGGTATGAACGATATCAACCCGGAAGATATTGAATCTATCTCTGTATTGAAAGGTGGTTCGGCAGCTCTTTACGGTATGCGTGCCGGTAACGGTGTTGTATTGATTACTACCAAGAGCGGTAAGAAGAATAAAGGTGTGAGAGTATCTTACGATGGTAGCTTTACTGTTGACAAGATCTACAACTTGCCGGGTCTTCAGAACAAGTACGGTCAGGGCTACTACGGTTCTGAATTCGACTGGGAAGAAAGTGGTTATAAGGCAAGCGGTATGTCATATGCTGAATTTGCAGAAAAGCATGGTTTTAGCTACTTGGATGGTTCTGGTAACGGTGTAAACGACAATGCCGACGAATCTTGGGGTCCTCGTTTGGACATCGGTTTGATGTTGCCACAGTTCGATAGCCCGGTAGTAAACGGTGTTCGCCAAAAGACTCCTTGGGTATCTCAACCAAACAACATCAAGGACTTCTTCGAAACCGGTTATTCACAAAACCACGTGGTTTCATTGACTGCTGCTACAGATAAGTCTTCTACCCGTGCTTCTTTGGGCTTCCGCGATCAAAGAGGTACTACTCCGAATACTGACCAGAAGCGTTATTCTGCAGCTTTGAATACTAATATGGCTGTAAACAAGTATGTAGACTTCGACTTGTCTGCTAACTTTATCCGTACTCAGAGCGACAACTTGCCTGTAACCGGTTACAACGGTAATAACCCGTTGCAGTCTTTGTTGCAATGGCACGGTCGTCAGATTAACATGCAATCATTGAAGGACAACATGGATCAAAAGGACGAGTTTGGTAACTACACTCACTACAACTGGCAGAATGCTTATGCTACCAACCCGTACTGGAACATGTACCACAACTTGAACAAGTACACTCGTGACCGTTTCTACGGTAAGACTTCTATCTTCGTGAAGCCGACAGACTGGTTGAAGTTCGAAGCTCGTTTAGGTTTCGACCACTTCGACTCTAACCAATTCTCTAACATTGAATGGAGTGTTGACTATCCGGAAGGATATTTCCGTGACTACGACCGTCGTACTACTGAAATCAATGGTGACTTCATCGCTTATTTCAACAAGAACTTCGGTAAGTTATCAGTAAACGCTTTGGCTGGTGCTAACTATCGTGACTATAACTATGACATCAAGTCGGTAGGTGCTGACCAGTTGACTGTACCTGGATTGTATACTGTAGCTAATGCTAAGGGTAGCGTAATTACTTCTCAGAACCACGAAACTCGTCGTTCAAATTCTGTATATGGTAACTTCTCATTCGGCTGGGCTAACCAAGTATATTTGGATATCAGCTTGCGTAACGACTGGGACTCTACTTTGGATAAATCATTCTTCTACCCATCATTCAGTGGTAGCTGGTTGGTTTCTGAAACTTTCCCGAAATTGGTGGAAAACCAAGCTGCCTTGAGTTTCTTGAAGCTCCGTGGTGGTTGGGCCAAGATTGGTAACGCTACTGACCCATATCGTTTGAATTCTTACTACTCTGTATTGTCTCCTGCATTTGGAGAAACTACTTTGTACTATAACCCGACTACATACCCTGCCCGTGACCTCCGTCCGGAAATGGTGAAAACTTGGGAAGCAGGTATCGAAGCTAACTTCTTGCACAACCGTATCCGTTTGGATGCAGCTTATTACCAACGTGTGACTACTGACCAGATTATGTCAGCTGAAGTTTCTACAGCAACTGGTTATAGCTCAATGTTCATCAACGCCGGTAAGGTAAGCAACAAGGGTATTGAAGTTTCTTTGTCTGCTGACATCTTCAAGAATGAAAACGGTTTCAGCTGGACTTCTACTTTGAACTGGTCTAGAGACAAGAGCCGTGTAGACGAACTCTATACTGACCCTGTAACTGGCCAAACATTGAATGCTTATGAAATTGGTGGTAGCTGGAGCTGTACAAACCTTGCTATCCCGGGTGAAAGCTGGGGTACATTGGTAGGTACCGGTTATGTATACAACGAAGATGGTTCTATCTTGGTTGAAAATGGTGTTCCTGTGTACAAGGCAGACCAACACATTGGTGACGTAACTCCGGACTGGTTGGCCGGTTGGAGCAACGAATTCTCTTACAAGAACTGGAGCTTCGGCTTTATGCTCGACTACCGTAAGGGTGGTGATGTTTACTCTGTATCACAAGCCTTCGGTTCACAAACAGGTATCTACGATTATACCGCTGAAGGTAACATCCGTGAAACTGGTGTAATTGCCGGTCAGAATGTATTGACAGATTTGGTATTCAAGAATGCTGATGGTAGCATCAATAATACAGCTGTAAATGCTGAAGATTTCTTCTACAATTTCTATTCTATCTGCCAAATGTCAGTATTTGACGGTTCATACTTGAAGTTGCGTGAAGCACACATCACCTATAAGTTCCCACAAAGCATCTTGAAGAAGACTAAGTTCATCCGCGATGCACATGTATCAGTGGTAGGTAACAACTTGGCTTTGCTTTGGGTACACTCTTCGAACTTGACTCACATGGACCCGGAATCTACTACAGGTTCAGGCAATGGTAGTGTCGGTTTCGAATCTAACGCATATCCTCCTTCAAGAAGCTTCGGTATCAAGGTGGGCGTTACATTCTAAGGTATAAACAAAAAAGATTGAAAAGAACATGAAAGAATATATGAAAAAAATAGCTGTAGCATTGATGGCTGTTGCCATGATGTCTACCACGGTTGGCTGTACTGATTCTTTTGAAGAAATCAACACCGACCCGGATAACGCCGTTGTAGTTCCTAATGGTAGCTTGTTGGGATACACCATTTATTACACATCCTACCGTTTCAACGACCGTTGGTTTGCTTTGGATGAACCGATGACTTTCTGTGGTTATGTATCTAAGATGAGTTACATTGATGAATCTAGATACCAATACCGTACCGGTGTACAAGACAGCAACTGGGCTTATGTTTACCGTATCTTGAACAACGTCATGGACCTTCAGGGACGTGCTGGTGAAGCAAGTGCCAACTTGTTGAACGTAGCAAAGGTAATCGAAGTAACTGTTATGCAGATTGCAACTGACCGTTGGCGTGACGTTCCTTACAGCGATGCTGTAAAGATGGCAGACGGTGTTTTGAACCCGACTTATGACACTCAAGAAGAAATCTACCCAGCTTTGTTGGCTAAATTGAAAGAAGCTGCTGACGGCTTTGCTGAAGGTGGTGCTGACAAGTTGGATGGTGACTTGCTGTTTGATGGTGATGTTACTAAGTGGCAGAAGTATTGCAACTCACTCCGCTTGCGTTTGGCTATCCGTATTTCAGAAGTAGAACCAACTTTGGCTAAATCTACAGTAGAAGAAGTATTGGGTAATCCAGACAGATATCCTATCATGGAAGATAATAGCGACAATGCATTCTTCTGGTGGTTGGCTGATAACAAGACTTACTGGGAACCTATTGGTTCTGCATACTATACCCGTAAGACTGAATTCTGCTGTTCAGACGTAATGGTAGACAACTTGTTGGCTAACAACGACCCACGTATCCATGTATATTGCAAGCCGACTCCTTCTAGCCAAACAGAAGGTGATGAAGACTATACAGATGGTACACCGGTATATAGAGGATACACTATTGGTGCCAAGAATAATGCCGTATCTAAACTTTACTCTACTTGGGGATACAAGTATGGTGAAGACTTGGGTGGTTTCTCTCCATGGATGCGTGCTGCAGAACCTTACTTCCACATTGCTGAAGCCAAAATGTTGGGTTATAACGTAGGAAGCTATGCTGCAACTGCAGAAGAAGCTTACAACAAGGCTGTAGCTCTTTCTTTGGAAGAAAACGAAGTTTCTGCTGCTGATGCTGAAGCTTACTTGGCCGGTGCCGGTAAGTTTGATGGCTCTATCAAGAAGATTTGGTACGAAGAATGGGTAGCTATGTTCAAGCAAGGTATGGAAGGTTGGTCATTGTACCGCCGTACAGGTACTCCGGAAAATATGTACATTGCTCCGGGTCGTCCTGCACAGTACGAAAACCACAACGTACCTCCATTCCGTTCACCATATCCATCAACTGAAAGAAACTTGAATGCGGAAAACAACGCTCCGTTTGATGCAGACGTTGTAGATAACCTTTGGGGTAAACCAATGTGGTGGGATACTCGTGAAGGTGTATATTAATCGTTTATTCTCTCTTTAAAGAATAACTTCAGGGTGGCTGCTCTCAGTGATGAGAGTAGTCACCTATTTTTTTACACCCACGCATCAAGGCATTTTTAAAAAACGCCTTGGCGTTTTGACTCAAATGACAAGGCGTTTTAATCAAAATGCCTTGTCATTTTAAAAATAAACATTACCTTTGCTTTATGGGAAAATATATCTATGAATTAAAGATGAAGGTACGCGACTATGAATGCGACCTGCAAGGCATTGTCAATAATGCTAACTATCAACATTATTTGGAACATACACGCCATGAATTTCTCACAAGCATGGGCGTAAGTTTTGCTAAGCTTCACGAAGAAGGAGTAGACCCGGTAGTGGCCCGCCTGACCATCTCGTTTAAAACACCTTTACGAAGCGGGGATGAATTTATTTCCAAAATGTACTTGAAAAAGGAAGGCATCAAATATGTATTTTACCAAGACATTTATCGAGCTTCGGACGAAAAAATTGTCATTAAAGCAACCGTAGAAACGGTCTGCATTGTCAATGGCAGATTAAGTAGCAGTAGCCTATTTGACGACCTATTCGCAACTTATGTAGAACAACAATGACAGACGAACAAATATATGCCATCGCCCTTGGCCGAATTCCCGGATTAGGGATAGCCGGTGCTTGCCATTTGATGCAATCATTAGGAAGTGCTACAGCCGTGTTCCAACACCGGAAAGAACTCCCGCAACTGGTTTCCGGGGTATCCGAAAAGCTGGTAGAAGCCCTAAACTGCCCGGAAGCCTTCCGAAGGGCAGAAGAAGAGTTGGAATTCGCAGAAAAGAACCTCATCCAATGTCTGACATTCCATGATGAGCATTACCCCTCAAGGCTACGCGAATGTGACGATGCTCCGCTTGTTCTATTCTATCGTGGAAACACAGACTTAAATTCTATCCGTGTTATCAGCATTGTAGGTACCCGGCATGCTACTCCCTACGGACTAGATTTATGCCATTCCTTCGTCAAGGATTTAGCACAAATCAGCCCAAATACCCTTATCGTAAGTGGGCTGGCCTATGGAATAGACATCCAAGCCCATAAATCGGCCCTTCAGTACGGTTTTCCGACCGTAGGTGTACTGGCACATGGTTTAGACAGAATTTACCCGTCTGTGCACCGAAAAACAGCCATATCTATGCTCGATCAAGGAGGCCTGCTTACAGAATTCATGAGTGGAACAAACCCTGACAGGCAAAATTTCGTGAAACGTAACCGAATTGTAGCCGGCATGAGTGATGCAGTAATCGTTGTAGAATCAGCCCAAAAAGGTGGAGCTTTGATTACTGCAGAACTAGCAGAAACCTATCACAGGGATTGCTTTGCTTTTCCTGGAAGGGTAAAAGACACATACTCTATAGGATGCAATGAACTAATCAAGAATAACCGGGCTTCACTCATTTCATCCGCAGAAGACTTTGCCAAGGCAATGGGTTGGGAAGAGAAAAATATTTCCAAAGAGACTATCATACAAAGAGAATTATTCCCTGATTTATCCGAAGAAGAAAGTTGCATTATCGACATCCTACAAAAAGCTGAGGACGGTATGCAAATCAATACGCTGGTAGTAAAAAGCAACATGCCTATCAATCGGATAAGTGCCATCCTATTCGAAATGGAGATGAAAGGCATCGTACGAACATTAGCAGGAGGAATATACAGACTAATCCAATAAAAAAGGAGCAACGCTTTGCTCCAATCATTTCTACCTTAAATCTAATACTATGAAAACTTATTCGGTACAAAAGTAATACTTTAGTATTTAAAATGCAAGTTTTCTGATAAATTTAAAGTTTTTAAAAGCTAAAAATTGCGATTAAGTATAAAAAAATCCCGTTATCACATGGATAACGGGATTTTCATTTATCATCTTTATAAGATTAGTCAGCCAACTTAGCACAAATGAATTCGCGGTTCAAGCGAGCGATGTTGCTGATAGAGATACACTTCGGACATTCAGCTTCGCAAGCACGAGTATTTGTACAGTTACCGAAGCCCAATTCGTCCATCTTAGCCAACATAGCCTTAGCACGGCGAGCAGCTTCTACCTTACCCTGTGGCAACAGTGCCAACTGGCTTACCTTAGCAGAAACGAACAACATAGCCGAACCGTTCTTACAAGCAGCAGCACAAGCACCACAACCGATACATGCAGCAGCATCCATAGCTTCGTCAGCGATTGGCTTTGGAATAGGAATTGCGTTTGCATCAGGAATACCACCTGTGTTTACTGATACGTAACCACCAGCCTGCATAATCTTGTCGTAAGCACCACGGTCTACCATCAAGTCGCGGATAACCGGGAAACCGGCTGAACGCCATGGTTCAACAGTGATAGTATCGCCATCGTTGAAACGACGGATATAAATCTGACAAGTAGTAGCACCTGTTGCAGGGCCGTGAGGATGACCATTGATGTACAATGAACACATACCGCAGATACCTTCACGACAGTCGTGGTCGAATACGATAGGTTCTTCACCCTTGTTAATGAGTTCTTCATTCACGATGTCCAACATTTCGAGGAATGAAGTATCGCCTGGCATATCCTTTACAGGGATGGTCTGGAAATGACCTTTTTCCTTCGGACCTCTCTGACGCCAAACTTTCAGTGTAAAGCTTATATTTTTATCCATGATTCAATTCATTTAATGATTAAGACTTATAGTTACGAGTTTGAACCTTAGTGAACTGATAGTTCAAGTCTTCCTTGATGAGTTCAGGTTCATTGCCTTCGCCTGTGTACTTCCAGCAAGCTACGTATGAGAACTTGTCGTCGTGACGGAGAGCTTCACCTTCCGGAGTCTGGTGTTCTTCACGGAAGTGGCCACCGCAAGATTCTTCACGGTTCAATGCGTCGTAAGCCATCAATTCACCGATACCGATGAAGTCTTCGAGACGCAATGCCTTTTCGA
>SUXX01000024.1 GCA_015060735.1 Bacteroides sp. | reverse complement strand
GTGCTTATTACATGGCTCCGGCCAGTGCCAAGAAAATGGCTGCTGATTTGGCGACACTTCCGATGTGGTATGCTGAGGATGAAAGCGATGTGTGGGTGTCGGACAAGCGTCAAGTTGAATGGATGAATACGAAATTTCCTTCACTTCTTTCTGTAAGAGGGGTAACGGATATTTCGACTGGATATAAGAAAATTTCGGCGTGGGCATGGAGTCCTGCCTTGTTGCATCGTTTGGAAACATACGGAGTGGCAAGCGGGGCTCCATCTTTTTGCGGGCGGATGGAGATAGTTCGTGCTTTGTCCGGGCGGAAGACGGCCGTAGATTTGCTACCCAAACTTCGTGTGGAAAGCACCCTTGGCGAATCCTTTTGGCTGACTTCTGTGGAGGATGTTAGCCGATTTTCGTCCTTATATAATAAAGTTTTGTTAAAAGCTCCCTGGAGTGGTAGTGGAAAGGGGCTTCAACCTTTGTCGGGTTGCCCTGACGATAATTTGAAGGGGTGGGCTAGACGCATCATCGCTTCTCAGGGAGGATTGGTGGGCGAACCTTTTTATGATAAAGTGGTGGATTTTGCCATGGAATTTTTGTCGGGTTCCGATGATGTTTCTTTTGTGGGTTACTCATGGTTCGAGGCGGATAGCAGAGGTATTTATAAAGAGAACCGGTTGGCATCGGATGAGGCGATTGAAGGGTACTTGACTCGGTTTGTTTCGTTGGAAGTCTTGGAGGAAATTCGTGACTTGTTGCTTCAAGAACTGAGGGCATTGGCTGGAGGAGATTATCAAGGCTATTTGGGGGTAGATATGATGATATGTCGGATGAATGGCGAATATCTTGTTCATCCTTGTGTAGAGGTGAATTGGCGAATGAATATGGGAGTTGTGTCACGCTTGTTTTATGATCGGTTTATAAGCGAAGATTCTCAAGGGCGTTATGTCATCGAATATTATCCGAGAGGAGAGGAAGCAAAGGCGTTTCACGAACGGATGAAGCTATCACATCCTTTGGTCATGGAAGAAGGACGGATAAAAGAAGGTTATTTGTCGTTGACCCCTGTTTTTGAGGATACTTCTTATCAGATTTATGTGTTGATAGAAAAGAAAGATGCGAAGGCGTTTTGATAAAACGCCTTCGCATCTCTATGTAAATGTCTTGATGTTTTCAGATTAATGGCAATGGCCACAACCTTCACCACAACCATCTCCACAATCTCCGTCGCAATCACCACCGCAACATCCACATCCGCATCCTTCACCACTCATCATGTTCAGCATGCTTTGGATTTCTTCGTTGGTAGCCGGGCGTGAAACAACCACTTCGCCCACGAAGGTCAAATCCTTTCCGGCATGAGGGTGGTTCAAGTCCACGGTTACTTCATTTTCGGTAATGCTTACTACCGTTGCATAGAAGTGATGGCCTTCGTTATCCGACAAAGGGATGACGCTGCCTTCATAGATGCGTTCAGAGTCAAAAACACCGTCAATCTTGAACATGTCTTTCGATACGGTGCGTACACCTTCTACATAATATTCGCCGTAACCTTCTGCGTAAGGAATGGTGAAGTCAAACTTGTCTCCCGGATTCAACGGGGCGATTTCGCTTTCAAAGCGTTCGAGTGTTGCACCCAGACCTGAGATGAATTGGAATGGATGTTCCTTAGGTGCTTCTTCTACCAATTCTTGCTTGCCATTTTGCATGACATACAATTTGTATGCTACGGTAATATACTTGTTTTCCATATGCTTATATAATTATTGATTGTTTTATTCTTGCGGTGCAAAGATACAAATAAATTATCATTCGCAACAAAAAAACAGCTTGTGACTTGTAAACTTATAAAGTGTTGTTAAAAATCTTGTTTTTGTTACAAATGAGAATTCAAAAGAAAAAAAAGTGTTATTTTGTTTGCTGGTTAAGAAAAAGACTATACCTTTGCAACCATCATAATAAAAGAGAAAATAAAAATGAGTGTTACTAATCTAACTAATCTGGCAGTCTTGCACATTATTCGCGTCGTGGTGGTCACATCAAGAGGTGAGAAAGGTTGTATGTATTAGTAACAGATTAAGCTATAATTCGAAAGCCTTTCTCATGATAATGAGAGAGGCTTTTTAATTGAAAAGTAGAAAGATTGTAGTATGAAAAATCAGTTACGCAGTTCGTTCAGCACGCAAGGTCGTCGCATGGCTGGAGCCCGTGCCCTATGGGTGGCCAATGGGATGAAAAGAGAAATGATTGGTAAGCCCATCGTTGCTATCGTCAACTCGTTTACTCAGTTTGTTCCCGGACATACGCATTTGCACGAAATCGGTCAGCAGGTAAAGGCCGAAATCGAAAAACTAGGTTGCTTTGCCGCCGAGTTCAATACCATTGCCGTGGATGATGGTATTGCCATGGGACACGATGGCATGCTCTATTCCTTGCCTAGCCGAGACATCATTGCCGATTCGGTAGAGTATATGGTGAATGCTCATAAGGCAGATGCCATGGTGTGCATCAGCAATTGTGATAAGATTACCCCGGGCATGCTGATGGCCTCCATGCGATTGAACATCCCCACCGTGTTTGTTTCAGGTGGCCCAATGGAAGCCGGCGAATGGAACGGTCAGCATCTCGACCTGATTGATGCCATGATTAAGAGTGCCGACGAGAGCGTGAGCGATGAAGATGTGGCACAAATCGAAAATCATGCTTGTCCGGGATGTGGATGTTGTTCAGGCATGTTTACTGCCAACTCGATGAATTGTCTGAACGAAGCTATTGGTTTGGCACTTCCGGGTAACGGCACCATCTTGGCTACACATGCCAATCGTGCCCAACTCTTCAAGGATGCGGCAGCTCTCATCGTGAATAATGCTTATAAGTATTACGAAGAAGGCGATGAAAGCGTATTGCCGAAAAGTATTGCCACTCGCGAGGCTTTCCTCAATGCCATGACCTTAGATATTGCCATGGGTGGTTCTACCAATACGGTGCTTCACCTCTTGGCCATAGCCAACGAGGCAGGCGTCGATTTCACGATGGACGATATCGATATGCTTTCCCGTCGGGTGCCTTGCCTTTGTAAGGTTGCTCCCAACACCCAGAAGTATCACATTCAGGATGTAAACCGTGCCGGTGGCATCTTGAACATCTTGGGCGAACTGGCGAAGGGTGGCTTGCTGGATACATCGGTAGGTCGTGTAGATGGCTTCACTTTGGAAGAAGCAATCGCTAAATATAATATAAATAAGGTAGAAGTGGATGCCGATGCTTGGCGTATCTATACCAGTGCTCCGGCCAACAAGTTCAACATCGAGCTTGGCTCGCAAAACACTTATTATCAAGCTTTGGATGCCGACCGCACCAATGGTTGCATCCGCGACTTGGAGCATGCTTATAGCAAGGATGGTGGCTTGGCCGTGTTGAAGGGTAACATTGCTCAGGATGGTTGCGTGGTGAAGACCGCCGGTGTAGACGAAAGCATCTGGAAGTTCTCCGGCCCTGCCAAAGTGTTCGATTCTCAAGAGGCAGCTTGCGAAGGCATCCTTGGTGGCAAAGTGGTGAGTGGCGACGTCGTGGTCATCACGCACGAAGGCCCGAAAGGCGGTCCGGGTATGCAGGAAATGCTTTATCCTACTTCTTATATCAAGAGCAAGCACCTTGGCAAGGAGTGTGCCCTCATCACCGACGGACGCTTCAGTGGAGGTACATCGGGTTTGAGTATCGGGCATATTTCACCCGAAGCAGCCGCAGGTGGTAACATCGGAAAGCTTGTAGATGGTGACATCATCGAGATAGACATCCCTAACCGTAGCATCAACGTCAAGTTGAGCGATGAAGAATTGGCGGCTCGCCCCATGACACCGGTGACACGTAACCGGATTGTTTCCAAGAGCTTAAGAGCTTACGCCAGCATGGTAAGCTCGGCCGACAAGGGAGGAGTGAGAATCATTTAAATGTTTTCTTCAGCGTGTCATTCTGAGGACTGAAAGGACGAAGAATCTAAAAACACCAGTTGATGGATACAGATCCTTCACTTTGTTCAGGATGACATAAAAAGAGAATGAACTATGGAAAAGGAAAGAATAACAGGAGCAGAAGCATTGATGCGTTCGTTGGAACATCAAGGGGTAAAGACCTTGTTCGGATACCCTGGTGGAAGCATCATGCCTACTTTTGACGCGTTATATGGACATCGTGATAAACTGAATCATATCTTGGTTCGTCACGAACAAGGAGCTGCCCATGCGGCTCAAGGGTTTGCCCGTGTGTCGGGCGAGGTAGGAGTGTGCTTGGTTACAAGTGGCCCCGGTGCTACCAATACCATTACGGGAGTGGCCGATGCCATGATTGATAGTACGCCTATCGTGGTGATTGCCGGTCAGGTAGCCACTTCGTTCTTGGGCACAGATGCCTTTCAGGAAGTCGACTTGGTAGGCGTTACCCAGCCTATCAGCAAGTGGAGTTATCAAATTCGTCGGGCCGAAGATGTGGCTTGGGCAGTGGCTCGTGCCTTTTATATTGCCAAGAGTGGTCGTCCGGGGCCGGTGGTGCTCGACTTTACCAAGAATGCTCAAATAGAAATGGTCGACTACGAGCCGGTCAACCTTGACTTTATTCGTAGTTACGACCCGATACCCGATACCGACCGTGTACAACTTCAGCAGGCAGCCGATTTGATTAATGCAGCCGAACGTCCGTTTGTCTTGGTAGGTCAAGGCGTGGAGTTGGGAAATGCACAGGAAGAACTCCGTGCTTTCTTGGAAAAGGCGGATATCCCTTGCGGACGCACGTTATTAGGCCTTTCGGCTATCCCCACCAGTCATCCTTTAAATAAAGGTATGCTAGGTATGCACGGCAACTTGGGCCCGAATGTCAAGACCAACGAATGCGACGTGTTGATTGCCGTGGGTATGCGTTTTGACGACCGCGTGACGGGTAAAGTTGATACTTATGCCAAGCAAGCAAAGATTATACACATGGACATCGACCCGTCGGAGATTGACAAGAACGTGAAGGTAGATGTAGCAGTTTTGGGTGATTGCAAGGAAACTTTGGCCGACCTGATACGATTGGTTCGTCCCAACAAGCATACCGATTGGATTGCAAGTTTTGATGAATATGCGGAGACAGAATTTGAACATGTCATCGCGAAAGAAATTTTCCCGAAGGCCGGCCCGTTGAATATGGGTGAAGTGGTGCGTGTCGTGAGCGAAGCCTCAAACAATGAAGCCATTTTGGTAACGGATGTTGGCCAAAATCAGATGATGGCTGCCCGTTATTTCAACTATACCAAGAACCGTAGTATCGTGACTTCGGGTGGCTTGGGCACGATGGGATTCGGAGTGCCGGCTGCTATCGGTGCCACCTTCGGTTGTCCGGATAGAACCGTTTGTGCCTTCATGGGCGACGGAGGTTTGCAGATGAACTTGCAGGAATTGGGTACCATCATGGAGCAACAAGCACCGGTAAAGATGATTCTGCTTAATAATAATTATTTGGGCAATGTCCGTCAATGGCAAGCCATGTTCTTCGGTCGCCGTTATTCATTCACTCCGATGGTGAATCCCGATTATATGAAGATTGCCGAAGCTTATGGCATTCCTTCCCGTCGGGTCATCAATCGCGAAGATTTGCAGGAGGCAGTTCATGAAATGCTTAACACAGAAGGGCCGTTCTTGCTCGAAGCGTGTGTCATCGAAGAAGGCAATGTCTTGCCGATGACACCTCCGGGAGGCACCGTGAACGAAATGTTGTTGGAATGCTAAAAAGAATCTTATGGAAAAGAAATTATATACGTTAATCGTTCACTCGGAAAATATTGCCGGTTTGTTGAATCAGGTAACTGCTGTGTTCACCCGTCGGCAAATCAATATCGAAAGCTTGAACGTGTCAGCCTCTTCCATCAAAGGTGTACATAAATACACCATTACGGCGTGGGCTACGCAAGATATTATCGAAAAAGTGGTGAAGCAGATAGAGAAGAAAATAGATGTGTTGCAGGCACATTATTTTACCGATGAAGAGATTTACCAACACGAAATAGCTTTGTACAAACTTGCTACACCCGAGTTTCAGAGTAACCCTTTGGCGTCGAAGGTTATCCGTAGACACAATGCTCGCATTGTAGAGGTGAATCCGGTTTATTGCATCGTCGAGAAGAACGGCATGAGCGAGGATATTACCGGTTTGTACGAGGAGTTGAGCGAGTTGGGATGTGTGCTTCAGTTTGTCCGTTCAGGGCGTGTGGCCATCACCAAGAGCAACTTCGAACGAGTGAACGAATACCTCGATTATCGGGAAGAGAAGTATCGGAAACAAAAACAAGAACAAGCATGAACGACCATCAGATAGGAACATACAAGTTTGTGGCATCCCCTTTCCACGTAGATTTCATGGGAAGACTTTCCATAGGTGTGTTGGGAAAGCATATGTTGAATAGTGCGGATGCCTTTGCCTTGGAAAGAGGATTCGACCTAGCTGAACGGGAAGGCGAACATTACACTTGGGTGCTTTCGCGGTTAGCCATTGAGTGGGAGGATTGGCCTCGAACACGCGAGGAGTTCTCCATTCAGACATGGGTAGAGAAGGTGTATCGCCTTTTTGCCGACCGTAACTTTGCCATCCTGAATAAAGAAGGCAAGCCCATCGGTTATGCTCGTTCGGTATGGGCCATGATTAGTATGGAGAATCGCAATCCGGTCGATTTGCTAACTTTGCATGGCGAAAGCTTGGCGAACAGTGTGTGCGATAGGGAATGTCCCATCGCCAAGCCGGGCCGAATCAAGATGAGCCAGCAAACTCCGGTATCCGAGTACGTTACCAAGTATAGCGACCTCGACATTAATGGTCATGTCAATAGTATCAAGTACATCGAGCATATCCTCGATCTCTTTTCGATGAACACTTTTAAAGAGAAAACTTTAAAGCGTTTTGAAATCGCATACGTGGCTGAAAGCTATTATGGCGACACCTTGAGCTTCTATCTGGAAGAGAAGTCCGAAAACGAATTCGATATAGAAATCAAGCGGAACAACCAAGAAGTGGTAATCCGTAGCAAAGTGATATTTAAATAAGCATAGTGTTTAATTAAAAAAAAGATAAGAAAAATGGCACAAATGAATTTTGGCGGTGTTATTGAAAATGTAATGACCCGCGAAGAATTTCCATTGGAAAAAGCACGTGAAGTATTGAAGAACGAAACCATCGCTGTAATCGGTTACGGTGTACAGGGTCCCGGTCAGTCACTGAACCTTCGTGACAACGGATTCAATGTCATTGTTGGTCAGCGTCAGGGTAAGACATACGAAAAGGCAATCGCCGACGGTTGGGTACCGGGCGAAACACTCTTTGGCATCGAAGAAGCTTGCGAAAAGGCAACCATCGTGATGTGTTTGTTGAGCGATGCAGCTGTGATGTCGGTTTGGCCGACTATCAAGCCTTATCTCACTCCGGGCAAGGCCTTGTATTTCTCTCACGGATTTGCCATCACTTGGAACGACCGCACCGGTGTGGTCCCTCCTGCTGACATTGACGTTATCATGGTAGCTCCGAAGGGCTCGGGTACTTCACTCCGCACCATGTTCCTCGAGGGTCGTGGCTTGAACTCTTCTTACGCCGTTTATCAGGATGCAACCGGCAAGGCTATGGAAAAGACTATTGCCCTGGGTATCGGTATCGGTTCGGGTTACTTGTTCGAAACCACTTTCATCCGTGAAGCTACTTCCGACTTGACAGGCGAACGTGGCTCGTTGATGGGTGCTATCCAAGGTTTGCTCTTGGCTCAGTACGAAGTGTTGCGTGAAAACGGACATACCCCTTCGGAAGCATTCAACGAAACTGTTGAAGAGTTGACTCAGTCATTGATGCCGTTGTTTGCCAAGAATGGTATGGACTGGATGTATGCCAACTGTTCTACTACCGCCCAGCGTGGTGCCCTCGACTGGATGGGCCCGTTCCACGATGCCATCAAGCCGGTGGTTGAAAAGCTTTATGCCAACGTGAAGTGCGGTAACGAAGCACAGATTTCCATCGATAGCAACTCGAAGCCAGACTATCGCGAAAAGTTGGAAGAAGAATTGAAGGCTCTCCGCGAAAGCGAAATGTGGCAAACAGCCGTAACCGTTCGCAAGCTTCGTCCGGAAAATAACTAATCAAATTAAGAATCAACATTCGTGTCATTCTGAACGAAGTGAAGAATCTGGATGCATTAATCGTTTACAGATTCTTCGTTTCACTCAGAATGACACTTCTTTTAATTTTTGATACATGGTAAACAATTTTTTAGAACTCATTCGTACACGTCGTAGCTATCGTAATTACAAGGCAGAACAAATCAGCGATGAACAACTCAATGCCGTCCTCGAAGCCGGCACGTATGCCCCAACTTCCCGAGGTCTTCAGTCACCATTTATCGTAGCTGTTCAAAATGATGCTTTGAAAGCCCGTTTGGCCAAGATGAACGCTGAGGTAATGGGTGTAACCACCAATCCGTATTACGATGCACCGACATACGTGTTAGTATTCGTTCCAGAAGATGCTCCGAATGGTATTCAAGATGCCAGTTTGGTTCTGGAAAACATGATGCTTGCTGCCCATGCCCTGGGTTTGGGAAGTTGCTGGATTCACCGCGAACGCGAGATGTTTGCTACTGAAGAAGGAAAAGAACTGATGAAGCAATGGGAACTTCCCGAAGGGTTGGTAGGTATCGGTGCTCTAGCCTTGGGTTATCCCAATGGCGAACCTTCACCGGCCAAGCCTCGCAAAGAAGGCTATACACGGATAATTAAGTAAAAACTCCTTTAAGCCTTCAGCATAATTTATTTTAGCAAACTAAATAAATATCGTTAGTATTGAAATTATTTTTGGGAAAAATACCAAGAGGCAGAAGATAATTGAAAAGGGAAAGGATAAAAAGAAGAACGAGGCTGCACCATGTATGGTAACAGCCTCGTTCTTTTATATGAAAAAGAAGTTTTATTGTTTTCTTAGAAGTACAAGTAGCGGTTGTCTTTTACGTTGGCTCTTTCGTACAAGTCGTTGATGAAGCTGCTAGCATAGCGGCCGGCCAAGACGTTCAAAGTTGTTTGTTCTTCCTTGGCATCGAATTCATCAGCAGTCTTTTCCTTGTTGATAGGTTGCAATACGTAAACGGCTGAGTTACCCTTGATAGGAGCACTAACCTTGTTTACTTCAGTCTTGCTGGCGATGGCACCCAAGATAGGTTCGCTGGCACTGGTGATGCTTGCAAATACCGGAGCAGAGAATGTGATATGCTTCACAGTGTCTGTTACCACGTTAGCAATGTTCTTAGCTTGGTCGAAGCTGGTAACATCCTTCATTTGTGTCATGATTTGTTCGGCCTTTTTATCCATTGCGATTTCCATTCTCAACAGGTCGGCTACAGTGTTGATGTTGCGGTAACCTGCAGGGTTAATCTTTTCCAAAGCTACTACCATCATGTGATCGTTTTCACCACATTCGTACAAAGGAGAAACTTCGCCTTCGCTAGCTTCGAATACCCACTTCAATGCTTCGCGAGTGTTCTTCACGCCACCTACATAGTGTTCGTTGTTGCGGAAGTCGGCACGTTCCAACAAACGGTAACCGCTTTCTTCTGCATTTTCAACCAACTTTTCCAAAGTAGTGTTCTGAGCTACGAACTGGCTGAAGTCATTGTATGCCTTGTTATAAGTTTCCTTGCTGAATTCAACCGGACGCTTGATAACGGCAATCTGATATTTATCTTTAACAGCTTTCTTATCCAATACTTCGAGGATGATGTTTGCCTGACCCAATTCGAGGTTAGTCATTTCATTCTTCTTGCCGTTAATCAAAGCCTTGATGTACTTGGCGTTGTCTGCATCCAAAGTTGCACCTTCATAGTTACGTGCAGTCATCCATACGCTTTCGCCTGTCTGACCGTATACCTTGGCTACTTCTTCGAAGTTAGCACCGCCCCTCAATGCAGTGTAGATACTGTCGGCCAATGTCTTGGTCTTTTCAGCAGTTTCTGCATAAACCTGAATCTGACGATATTGAATAGAGTCGGCGATAGCTTCCTTAGCCAATACCTTCATGGCGTTGTAAGAGTCGTCAGCCTGATTGTAATAAGGGCCATATACTTCGCCCATCTTCACAGAGTCGATGCGGCTTGCGATGTCGCTAGGATATACTTCTTTATTGATAGCTACTTCAGTAAAAGGAACTGTTGAACCTGAAGTGCGGATGAAAGCTGCCAATTCAGTAGCTGTGGCCAATTGGTTGGCGTATTCAGTCACTTCGTTCAATACATCGGCACGGTCTTGTTCAGATGGAGTAACCAATACGTCGATGTACTTGATGTTACGGGTTTCAATCAGTTGCTTGTACATTTCCTTCTTTTCGTTGTACAAAGCCTTGATTTCATCGCTTGTCACCTTAACAGTTGAGTCGTTGATAGCCGAATAAGGAACGGCAGCCAACAAAACGTCTGTCTGTTGAGTGCGTGCAGCGAAAGCATCTTCTGCAGAAACCGGATTAGAAATCAACGACTTGGCAATCAAACCTTGATATTTTTCGGCCAACAAAGACTGCTTCAATGTACGTTCGATGAAGTTCCAGAAGTTACCCATCTGCTGATAATATTCTACGTATTGTGCAGGAAGTTGGCTGGAAGTAGAGCTCAAGTTAGCATATTCCACCAAGAATTGCTTCAACATATCCTTGTCGAAAGCACCAGTCTGAGGATTGCGGAACGGAGTCTGCATCAACAACGGGTGAACGCCTTGTTCGATGATGTCTTGAATTTCAGCATCGCTGACTTTCAAACCCAACTTTTCAGCTTCAGCTTCAATCAACTTGTTGTTTACGTATGATTGCCATACTTGGTCCTTCACCATGGTGAGTTGGTCGTCGTTCAAAGCCGATGCACCTTGTGTTAACTTGATTACTTCGGTGTATTCGTCCACCAACGTCTGATAATCTTGGGCTGTAAGTGTTTCTCCTAAGATTTCACCTACATCCTGACGGCCTTGATGCGGCTGGATTGCTTTCCAGGCGTCACCTGCAATAAATGCAAAAAGGGCAAGACCGATAACAATGACCAACAGGGGTCCTTTGCTTCTGATTTTTTGTAATGTTGCCATTTATTTTACTATTTTTTGTTTATTGTTTTCTATCTTTCGCATTTTAGGGCACGAAGATACAAAAAATGCGGTTTATAATCTATTTTATTTCAAAAAAAAACGCTTATTCATTCACTTTCAGCTTCACAAGCTCTATTTTAGTGGATGTAACCTTGATAATTCGGAACTGAAACTTATCCAACGTGATGATTTCGTGGGCTTTCGGGAAACTTTGGTATTCGTGTAGAATCAGCCCACCGATGGTTTGGTATTCGTCGCTTTCCGGCAGGTTGAGCGGGAATAGTTCGTTGGCCTTTTCAATGTCCAGACGACCGGATAAGATGTACTCGCCATTGCCGAGGGACTTTGCTACATACGAAGTGGTGTCGTGTTCATCCTCGATTTCACCAAAGATTTCTTCTACAAGATCTTCCAAGGCTACAATACCTGAAGTTCCTCCGAATTCGTCTACCACAACGGCCAATGATCTTTTCTGTTGCATGAATAGTTTCATCAGTTTGTTGGCATTCATCGTTTCGGGCACGATGGGAAGCTGGCGGATGCAGTCACGCCAGTCGTTCGGTTCATGGAACATTTCCGAGGAGTGGATGTAGCCTACAATGTTGTCGATATTGTCCTTATAAACAAGGATTTTACTGATGCCGCTTTCGATGAACAATGCTTTGAGTTCTTCGATGGAAGCATCGTCTTCGATGGCAATGATTTCGGTGCGGGGAATCATGCAGTCGCGTACCTTGATGCTGGAAAAATCGAGTACGTTCTGGAATATCTTCACCTCGGTGTTTATTTCTTCTTCGTTTTCTGTATCTTGTATGCTGCTTTGTATAAAATAATCCAGGTCAACTTTGGTGAAGGCTTTGTCGTTGGCTTCTTTGTTGACTTTCGTGCCGGTCAGTCGGAGCAAGAGATTGGAAACGCCGGAAGCGAACTTACTGATAGGGTAGAGCACGACATAGCAAATAAAAGTGGGGATGGCAAGAAGGCTTAACGTAAAGTTCGGATTAATTTTGAACAATGTTTTTGGCATGAATTCACCGGTTACAAGGATAATGAGAGTCGATATGATGGTCTGAATCAGTACCAACAGGAATTCGTTGCTGATGTAATCGGCCAAAAGTTGTTTTTCGATAAGTTCGGCCATCAAGATACCATAGATGACCAAGGCTATGTTGTTCCCAACCAGCATGGTCGAGATGAAATTGTTCGGGTTGTGATAGAAGATGGACAGAATGCGAGACGTGATGCTTTGCTCGTTACGGTCCATTTCGAAACGGAGTTTGTTGGAAGAGACAAATGCAATTTCCATGCCCGAGAAGTAGGCTGAAAAAGCCATTGTGATAAGAATTTGTATCAGAATACCCATATGTCCGGTTATTGTTTGCTGTCTATCTTTATGCTATCGTTCTGAAGACTGTCCGGTTGCTGCGGGGCAGGGTTCCGGTCTTCAATTGTAAAAATACCCGTGTTATTGAAGATTTGGTATTCGGTCAGTTCTTGGTTTGATTCGAATCCATATCCGGTAATGACTTTGTCTTCTTGTTCTATTTGGATGAACTTGTCGGAATAGATTTTTCGCTCTTTTTCGTTCCAAAAAAGTTGTTGTGTGTCAAACTTATCGCCTTTTTGGCTGAGAATCTTTACATTTCCTTTAAGTTCCCATAATTTCTTTTCCTCGTAGTAGTAGGCTGTATCTGCTTGGATGCTGGCGTCGATATGAAACAAACTGTCGAACTTCTCCAGATAGACTCCTTGTTCAAACGCCCAATAAGGTGGTTTTTTCTTATCGAAGATAATCCATTCTTCGGCAATGATTTTGTAGCGGGTGATGCCTGAATCGGAAATCAAAGTGGTAACTCCCCGGGATGTCATGCTGGGGAGGGTGTCGTTTTCAGAAACGGCATCGGCCAAATTTTTGTTCTTCCCTGAGCAGGCGGGAAATAAAACAAACATAACAGCTGCAAGGAATGCAGCTGTTATGTTTATAAAGGATAAATATGTCTTTCTCTTTTCGATGGCTGACATTTTCTTATCTGATAGTAGTGGTTTCACCAATCCATCCACCGATAGTTACAGCATCACCCTTCTTCAAACCGATGAAGAACAAGTCTTCGTCCTTCGGAGTGTAGCCAGAGTATGTTCTGATCAATTCGTTGGCTTGTTCAGTTACGCTTTCGTCTACGCTCTTAGCCTTTTGCAACTTATCGATTACTGCGAAGAAAGTACACTTGTTCAAAGCAGCTTCGTCGCTCCACTTCGGACTTGATGCATACATCTGGGCGATCAAGATGTAAGGCTTACCGCTGGCACCGTTCAATTCGATAGACTTGCGAGCATATTGCTTAGCCTTGCTCAACTGCTTGTCTGCAAATAATACAGCAGCTGCAGAGTAGCAATAGTCAGCCTTCTGGATTGGGTCTTGTTCCAATTCGATAGCGTTGTCGAAGTAAGAGATACACTTGTCGAAGTCACCTTTCTTGTAGTACATGTAACCACAACCGATAGCAGTTTCAGCAGTCGGTTCGATAGCGTGTGCCAATTCAGATGCAGCGAAGTAAGCTTCAGCTTCTGTACAGCCCAACATCTTCATCACCTTCATTACTTGCTTCAGGTATTCCAAGTTAGTCTTGTTAGCTTCCACTTTCGGAGCGTAGATAGCTTGGAGGTTGTCGCAAGTAGCGATACCACTGTTGATGAAGTGAGCGTCGATGTTGTCCTTAGCTGTCTTGTAGTTCTTCTTGGCACTTTCCTTGGTTGCAGCGTTGTATGCTTCGTTAGCATAACCAGATGCAGCAATATAGTCCTGAACGAATTGTTCCTTGTGAGATTCGTCAGCCTTCACCTTGCGTTGAGATACATCCACAAATTCCATCAAGACATAGTATGGCAATTTGCTCTTTTCGCCGTTAACGGCTTCAGCAAACATTTCGTATGCCAAGTTGATGTCGCTACCGCCCATAGTGAAGTAGTCGTGAGCCTTGTCACCCATGATGTCGGCCTTGCTGGCAGGCTTCTTAACCAAAGTGTTCAACTTATCCAAGTATTGGAAGCGTTGGTCGTATACCTTCATCAATTCATCGAAGTATGCCTTTTGCTTAGCTGGGTCTTTTTCTGCAGCAAAGAGGGCACGAAGAATTCTGGCACCGTTGGTGTAAGTACCTACCTGAGCCCAAGGAGCTTCTGTGAACACAGCCTTCCAAGGACCATAAGCATCCTTGAAGTTGTTTGTCTTTACATACTCAGTATAAATACTGATGTTCTTCAAGCAGTTCAAACTGTCTTGACCATGACCGAATCTTGATCCGTCTTCTACTCCCTTTTGGGCGAAAACTGCTGTTACGCTTAATGAAAGGGCGAACAGCGTTGTTAACATCTTCATTTTCATCATATCGAATTTATAGTTTATTGTTATTATTCTACTTTCCACTTCATGAACCAGCGTTCGTTGAAAGTCAAGCCAATGTTGACTCTCATGTAATTTTCTTCCAACATACCTTTTACCTTCGGGCTTACCTTAATATATTGGCCGGAGATGTTCAGGATGGATTTGTTTCTGAAGATCGGGAAACCGAAACCGAAGCTTGCTCCATATTCCCGGGCACCGTCGTTCCCATTTACCTTAATATATGGGTCGGAGTAATAAGCACCGGCACGGTATTGGATACGGCTCAAGTAACCACGACTGGTCGGATTGGGCACGAACTCTGCTCCAAACGATATTTTAGAACGGTCGTTGAAGGAACCTTCGTTATTGAAGAACTTAGTGTCTGCCCATTTTTGCATGGTATAATCCAAGCCTACGGTCAGGCGTTTGTCGTACACGTATGTTGCACCGACTCCAAAGGTGTGGGGAAGGCTGAAAGCATTTTCGATGACATCCACCGTTTGCGATTGGATGGTGGAGTTCTGGTCTGAATATGTTTCAACATATTTATAGCCTGTGCTATGCATGTTGTGTCCCAATGAATAGACGGCTCCCAAGTTTACGGCATGCTTTTCGCCCAAGTCTTGTGTGTATTGCACACCGAAGTCCAACTTATAATCGCTAACTGAGATTTTGTCGGTGCGTGTACTGCTGAAGGCATTGCTATTGTTGAAAGTTGTAGCAATGGAGTGGGTGATGTCGCCATACAGATAGGAGAAGTTCAGCCCTAAAGACAAGTTGTCGAACACCTTATACCCAAAACCGGCAAATACTTGTTGCAAGCCACCGTCTCCTACGTAGGTATCGCTGGCCTTAATCGGGTTGCCATAAGCATCCGAACCGATGGTGTTGGTTTGTCCGATGCTATATCCTACTATAGAATAAGGTAAGAACCCGGCCGTGAAAGCTCCTCGCTTAAACAGACGGAACTGCATGGCGATATAGTCTACGGTGGAGTTCTTGGCGTTGGTCTTTACTGCCCCTTCTTTGAAGTTGGCGTTCTGCAAAGAGAGTCCCGCGTCAAACAAGAAAGTCAAGGAGTCTACGGCAGTATAAGATGCCGGGTTGGAAGCGTTGATTTGGAATCCGTTTCTCAAACCATACGAGATTCCCCCCATAGCTTTACTGTTGCCAAAGCTTTGGTCAGACAAATGCCCGAAGCCATAGCGGGTATAGGGCGAGTTTGTTCCGCTTTGTGCAAGAACAATCATTGCCCAAAGCAGAAAAAAACAGGTACTGATGAGTCTTTTATATCTTATCATTATACGCTAAAATTCTGTTCAAACCTTTCAATACTAAAAAACTATCTGCAAAGATGCTACTTTTTAAGTTTGTATCAAAAGAAAATCGGTCTCCTCCCGTTAAAAAAACCAAAAGTTGCGGATAATTTTTCTGAAGTTGGCGGATATACCCCTCAATTTCAAAAGCTATGCCGTGATAAACTCCCGCACGGATGGCCGTTTCGGTTGAGTCACCGTATGCCGGTGTTTCACCATCGGCAGTTACTTCCGGCAATTTGGCGGTGAAAGCATGAAGGGCTTTCAAACGCATCTCCATTCCCGGAGAGATGTTTCCACCGTGATATTGCCCGTGTTTGTCTATGAAGTCAAACGTGATGCAGGTGCCTGCGTCGATGATGAGCAAATCGCGGTTCGGGCGGATGGCATTGGCACCGATGACGGCAGCCAGCCTGTCTGCACCGAGTGTTTCTGGTGTCTTATACAGATTTTTGATGGGAACCGGCGTTTCGTGCGTCAATCGGATGACGGGGAAACTCAGTTGTCCCAATCTTTCCATAACCAGGCTGCTTAATGTAATCACCGACGAAAGTATTCCCCGTTGGATGGGATATTTCCGACATAGCAAAGGCAGACTGTCAAGTGTTTGGTTGGAGCAGTGGACTACTTCCAACGGTTCTCCTTGGTCGAAAATGGCTAGCTTGGCAACGGTGTTTCCTATATCAATGATTAAATTCACAGTGATTGGTGGTTTTGCGGATGCAAAGTTACATTAAATTTCCATAGAAAAGGTAATAAATTTGATTATTTGTGATGCGTTAATTAAATTTAGGTGTACTTTTGCACGAAATTAAATTAATCAGTCTTTATGATGAGGAAGTTTCTTTGGTTATTCGTATGGCTTGTCGGATGGAATTTGTTGGGGCATGCTGCTTCGGCCGATAGTATTCGTTTCAGCTTGTTGACGTGTGCTCCCGGAACGGAGATTTATGCCTTGTTCGGGCATACGGCCTTGCGTTACGAGAATTACTCGACGAAAGAGGACTGGGTTTACAATTACGGGATGTTCAGTTTCCGGACTCCTCATTTTGTGTGGCGGTTTGTCAAGGGAGAGACGGATTATCAGTTGGGCAAGATACCAACCATCTTTTTTCAGGAAGAATATGCTCAAAGGGGGTCATCCGTTTATCAGCAGGAACTGAATTTGTCTGCCGAGGAGAAGCTTCGGTTGTATCGTCTGTTGGAAGAGAATTACCGGCCTAAAAACCGGGTTTATCGATACAATTATTTTTATGATAACTGTACTTCGCGTGCTCGCGACAAGGTCGAGGAGAGCCTTTCCGGGAAAGTGGTCTATCCCGTTAACGAAGAAGTGAAGACTTTTCGTGATATTATCCATGAATACACGGACGGGCATGCCTGGAGTGAATTTGGAATTGATTTGTGCCTGGGCAGTGAGGCCGATGAGCCGATTGATGAACGCAAACAGATGTTTGCTCCTTTTTATTTGTTGGCTTTTGCTCGCGATGCACACATTCATCGGGGAGGAGAGACCGTTCCTTTCGTGAAGGCGGAAACTCAACTTGTGAAGGCGAAGAAAAAAGATGCCGTCGCGTCTTGGCTTTCTCCCATGACTTGTGCCCTAATGTTGTTGCTCGTGACGGTGTTGGTGACTTGTTGGAGTATCCGGAAAAAGAAAGTGATGTGGATGTGGGACGCTCTGTTGTTTGGAGCACAAGGACTTGGAGGTTGCATCATTGCCTTCTTGTTTTTCTTCTCCGTTCATCCTACGGTAGGCTCCAATTGGTTGATTCTTTTGTTCAATCCTTTGCCCTTGCTTTACTTGCCGTTCCTTATATATAAAGGTGTAAAAGGGAAAAAGGATGGCTTTCATAGGGTAAATGTGGTGTATTTAACACTTTTTATCATCATTATGCCCTTTGTACAGCAAAAGTTTCCTACAACAATATTACCTTTGGCCCTGTCTTTGTTGATATGTTCGGCAGGACACCTTTATTTATATTATAAAAAGCAATCATGAAAGGACGTTTCATCACTTCTCTTCTGGCTGTATTTGCCATTGCCGGCCTTCAGGCTCAAGATGTAACGGCAGTGCCCAAGTTGGTGGTCGGTTTGACCATCGACCAGCTTCGTATGGATTATATCGAAGCGTTTTCGGCCATGTATGGCGAACAAGGCTTCAAGCGGTTGTGGAAGGAAGGTCGTGTCTATCGGAATGCAGAATATGATTTTGTGGATGTCGACAAGTCTTCGTCTGTGGCGGCCATCTATACCGGTGCCAATCCTTTCTTGAACGGTATTGTGGGTGATAATTGGTTGGAACGCAGCTCTTTGCGGGTTATCAATTGTGTGGAGGACGCCAACTTTATGGGCGTTTATACATCAGAATCCACCTCTCCCGTCCGGCTGAAGGTGTCAAATCTGTCCGATGAACTAACCATTGCCACGCAGGGCAAAGCTGAGGTTTACTCCATTGCTCCAACGCGGGAAATGGCGGTGTTGTCAGCCGGACATGCCTCGAAGGGAGCCTTTTGGATTAACGATGAAACGGGGAAATGGAGCGGGTCAACTTATTACGGAACCTTCCCCTCTTGGGTGACAACTTATAACGACCGACAAGGGTTGGATTTTCGAATCAATGAACTGATTTGGGAACCTTATCTGCCGGCTTCGCTTTATCGCCACTTGCCGGCCGATGCCAAGCAAGTTACCTTCAAGCACAAGTTCAGTAGCGAACGCCAACAGAAATACCGTAAGTTTAAGACCAGCCCGTACGCCAACGAGGAAGTCAATCGTTTGGTCAATGCCTGTCTCAACTCTACATCGATCGGTCAGGATTTGGTGCCCGATTTGTTGAATTTGTCTTATTATGCCGGTAATTATGAACATAAACCAGCCTTGGAGCGTCCTTTAGAGATACAGGATGCTTATGTTCGTTTGGATAACCATATTGCAGAGTTGTTGAACATGATTGATCGCAAGGTCGGCTTGCAAAATACGTTGTTCTTCATCACTTCGACGGGATATGCCGATCCGGAACCTCTGGATGCACCGCAATATCGAATCCCCAACGGAGAATTCCATATCAAGCGTTGCGTTGCCTTGTTGAACTTGTATCTTGCAGCCATTTATGGCGAGGGATTGTATGCCGAGGCTTATCATGACCAAGAGATTTATTTGAATCATAAACTCATCGAGCAAAAGCAATTGAACCTGCCCGAGATATTAAATCGTTCCTCCGAATTTCTGGTACAATTCAGTGGAGTAAAGGAAGTCTATTCTTCGCAAAGACTCATGCTGGGAGCCTGGACGCCGGAAATGGAGAAGGTGAAGAATGGTTATAATCCCTTCTGCTCGGGCGACCTCTGGGTGGAAGTCTTACCGGGATGGACCATCGTGCGAGAACATTCGCTGGACACCAAAGTGGTTCGTAACATGTATACATCGGCTCCGCTTTTCTTAATGGGATGGGAAGTTCGCCCACAAGTGATACACACGCCGGTTAAGATAGGTCATATTGCCCCTACTGTGGCTCATTTTATGCGGATTCGTGCCCCGAATGCCTCCACTTTGCCTCCAATGACGGACATCCGTAAATAATATTCGGGAGAGAAGTGCAAATAAATCAGCATTTTATTGTACCTTTGCACTCTCAAATATCAAAAGTTGAAATAATAAAACAAACATACAATGGGATTTAATGAATTTATCGGGAAACTGTTCGGTAATAAGGCAACCCGCGACATGAAGGAAATCAAGCCTTGGGTCGATAAGGTAAAAGCCATTTATCCGGAAATTTCCAAGTTGAGCAATGACGAGCTTCGTGCACGTACCGAAGAACTGAAAAAGTATATCAAGGCTTCGGCAGCCGAAGAACAGAAAAAGATTGAAGAACTGAAAGCAACTATCGAAGCCACTGAAATCGAATTGCGTGAACCTATTTTCGCACAAATCGACAAGTTGGAAAAGGAAGTGCTTGACAAATACGAAAAGGCATTGGACGAAGTGCATCCGCAGGCTTTTGCTATCGTGAAGGATACCGCACGTCGTTTCACTGAAAATGAAGAGTTGGTAGTAACCGCTACTGAATTTGACCGATTGTTGGCTGCCCAAGGAAAAGACTTTGTTCGTATTGAAGACGATAAAGCCATCTGGAAGAATCACTGGATAGCCGGTGGTAACGATATGCAATGGGCCATGATACATTACGATGTACAGCTCTTTGGTGGTACGGTACTGCACAAGGGAAAGATTGCCGAAATGGCAACCGGTGAAGGTAAGACCTTGGTAGCGACCTTGCCGGTGTTCCTGAATGCCTTGACCGGTAACGGGGTGCATGTGGTAACCGTGAATGACTATTTGGCCAAGCGTGACTCCGAGTGGATGGGGCCTCTTTACCAATTCCATGGCTTGAGCGTGGATTGTATCGACAAGCATCAGCCTAACTCCGATGCACGTCGTCGTGCATACTTGGCCGATATTACTTTTGGTACCAACAATGAATTCGGTTTCGACTACTTGCGTGATAACATGGCAAGCAGCCCGAAAGATTTGGTACAACGTAAGCATAACTATGCCATCGTCGACGAAGTTGACTCCGTATTGATTGACGATGCCCGTACTCCGTTGATTATCTCAGGTCCGGTACCTAAAGGTGAAGACCAATTGTTTGAACAACTTCGCCCGTTGGTCGAACGCCTGGTAGAAGCTCAACGCAAATTGGCTACCCAATACTTGACTGAAGCCAAGCGATTGATTGCTTCGGAAGACCAGAAAGAGGTGGAAGCCGGTTTCTTGTCATTGTTCCGTACACACAAGGCATTGCCGAAGAATAAAGCTTTGATTAAATACTTGAGTGAACCGGGTATTAAGGCCGGTATGCTGAAGACCGAAGAAATCTACATGGAGCAGAACAACAAGCGTATGCCTGAAGCGACTGACCCATTGTATTTTGTCATCGATGAAAAGCTGAAGAGTGTAGACTTGACCGATAGGGGTATCGAATTGATTACCGGTAATGCGGCCGACCCTACCTTGTTCGTATTGCCTGATATCGCAGCCCAGTTGTCCGAACTTGAAAACCAGAATTTGAATGAAGAAGAAAAGTTAGCCAAGAAGGACGAACTGCTTACCAATTATGCGATTAAGTCGGAACGTGTTCACACCATCAACCAGTTGTTGAAGGCTTACACCATGTTCGAAAAGGATACCGACTATGTGGTGTTGGAAGGAAAGGTGAAGATTGTCGACGAACAGACCGGCCGTATCATGGAAGGTCGTCGTTGGAGCGATGGCTTGCACCAGGCGGTTGAAGCCAAAGAACGTGTAACGATTGAAGCAGCAACCCAGACCTTTGCTACCATTACCTTGCAGAACTACTTCCGTATGTATCATAAGCTTTCGGGTATGACCGGTACAGCCGAAACCGAAGCAGGTGAATTCTGGGATATTTATAAATTGGACGTAGTCGTTATTCCGACCAACCGTCCGATTGCCCGTAAGGATATGAACGACCGCGTTTACAAGACCAAACGCGAAAAGTATAAAGCCGTTATCGAAGAAATCGAAGCCATGGTAGAAGCCGGACGTCCGGTTCTGGTGGGTACTACTTCGGTGGAAATCTCTGAAATGTTGAGTAAGATGCTCTCATTGCGTAAGATTGAACATAACGTCTTGAATGCGAAACTCCACCAGCGTGAAGCCGACATCGTGGCTCGTGCCGGTCAAAAGAGTATCGTAACCATTGCAACCAATATGGCCGGTCGTGGTACCGACATCAAGTTGAGCGACGAAGTGAAGGCAGCCGGTGGTTTGGCTATTATCGGTACCGAACGTCACGAATCCCGTCGTGTAGACCGTCAGTTGCGTGGTCGTGCCGGTCGTCAGGGTGACCCGGGTTCTTCCGTATTCTTCGTTTCGTTGGAAGACGATTTGATGCGTCTCTTCTCGTCCGATCGTATTGCGACTGTGATGGACAAGCTTGGTTTCAAGGAAGGCGAAATGATTGAACACAAGATGATTTCCAATTCCATCGAACGTGCCCAAAAGAAGGTGGAAGAAAACAACTTCGGTATCCGTAAGCGTTTGTTGGAATACGATGACGTAATGAACAAGCAGCGTACCGTGGTTTATACAAAGCGTCGCCATGCCTTGATGGGTGAACGTATCGGTATGGACATCGTAAACACCATTTGGGACCGTTGTGCATACGCTGTAGAATTGGGTGACTTCGAGAATGTCCGCATGGAAATGTTCCAGACATTGGCAATGGATGCACCGTTCACAGCCGAAGAGTTCAATGAAAAGAAGCAAGATGACTTGGTAGAAATGGCCTTTAATGCTGCTATGGCTAACTTCAAGCGTAAAACAGAACGCATGGCACAGATTGCGATGCCGGTTATCAAGCAGGTATATGAGAACCAAGGTCATATGTACGAAAACATCATGATTCCTATTACCGACGGTAAGCGTCTTTATAACATTCCTGTTAATTTGAAGGCTGCATACGAATCAGAAGGTAAGGAAATCGTGAAGGCTTTCGAAAAGTCTATCTTGTTGCATACCATCGATGATGCTTGGAAGGAAAATCTCCGTGAACTTGATGAATTGAAGCATTCCGTACAGAATGCCAGCTACGAACAGAAGGATCCGTTGTTGATTTTCAAACTCGAATCCGTGAAGTTGTTCGATGATATGGTGAACAAAATCAATAATAATACCATTTCTGTATTGATGCGTGGACAGATACCTGTGCAAGACCCGGAACAAGTCCGTGAAGCTGCTCCAGAACGTCCGGCTCCCCGTCAGCAATATCAGGAAACCAAGAAAGACTTGAGTGACCCGAACCAACGGGCAGCAGCCAGCCGCGATACTCGTGAACAGAAGCGTGAACCGATTCGTGCTGAAAAGACGGTCGGCCGTAACGATCCATGTCCGTGCGGTAGTGGCAAGAAGTTCAAGAATTGCCATGGACGTGCAATTTAAATGAAAATGTTGGTAAATCCCTAAGGGGGTATTGCTAATAAGGTAGTGTCATTCTGAGCATCGCGAAGAATCTGTCTACATAAAGGAATGTAAACAGGTCTTTCACAGCGTTCAGAATGACACGTTAATAAGAGAGTATCTGTATTTATGAAGAAAATCTGTTTTATTCTAGGCTTTATAGGGCTTCTTACTTCCTGTACGACAGTGGGTACGCTTTCCTACGATCGTTTGCAAGCCGCCGACTTCAATTATCCGGAAACGATAAGACGGGTAGGAGTAGTGAATCACATACCTCCTTCCGGTTGGGTGGAAACGTCCTCGCCGGATGTGTTGGAAGGCAACGGGAAAGTGATGGCCGAAAGCTTTGCACAAGCCGTAGCAGCAACCGACTATTTCGATCAGGTGGTGCTTTGCGATTCGTCCTTGTTTGTGCCCGATGCTTCAGAAGGTCTGACGGGTGTTCAGGTAGATAGCTTGATGCAGGATTTGGGAGTGGATATGTTGTTCTCTTTGAATCGTGTCCAGATTCAGTTGAAGGAAAATTCATCCTTTGTACCCGGCCTTTCTGTTCCGGTGTCTGTTATCGATGCTGTTATCACTCCGGTGATTCAGGTTTATGCCTCGGGGCGTCATGCTCCTTTGTTTACTCTCAGCAAGTCCGATTCTATCTATTGGGAAGTAACTCCTTCGCTCAATTTGGAACAGGTGATTACCGAGTCTTCTGAATTTGCAGCCACTATTCCTATGAAGTATTTGTTGCCTTCTTGGGAAGAAATAAACCGCTATTTCTACAATGGAGGTGATGTCAATATGCGTGATGCGGCAGTGTCGGTTCAAGAAGGTGATTGGGAATCGGCTTTCCAGTTATGGGAGCAGACCTTTCGACAGAAAAAGGGAGCAGCCAAGATGCGTGCTGCCTATAATTTGGCTCTTTATTATGAGATGCACGACGACTTTGAACAAGCACGGTTTTATCTTTCAGAAGCATTGAAACTGGCCAAGGACGGTTCGGCAGAGAAAGGCATGATGGAGTTTTATCAGGTTCAGTTAAACAGTTTGGCCGAAAAGAATGGGAAACTGAAGATGCAGATGAGGCGATTTGAGAATAATTTTTAGATGAATCGTTTGTTTAAACCATTTTTTTTGTACTTTTGGGAAATTTAAAACACATCGAATCATGAATTTCAGTTCACAAACATCAGCTGCCGTGAAGGCTTCTTTGGAGAAGGCCTTGAAAAGGTATGCGTCCAAAGGGAATCAAACTGTCATTACCGATATTTATTTGCAGCCAAAGCCGGAAACGGGCGAGTTAGTGTTGATGAATGACGATGACGAGGTATTGGCGGTTGTTGCGGTCAAGGAATGGGAACAGGAACATGACGAGAACTTCTATACATCGGCAGAATCGAATCTTCGTCGTGTTTTGACAGAAGTGCAAGAAGCCGGCCGTCTGGACAAGCTTTGTCTGATGAAACCTTATTCGTTCGTGTTGGTGGATGATGAGAAAGAAACCATTGCTGAACTTTTATTGGTGGACGACGGAGACACCTTGATGCTGAGTGATGAACTTCTCAAGGGACTGGATGAAGAACTGAATGCATTCTTGAAAGATTTATTAGAGAAATAAGGATAAAAAAAAGGAACCCAATCGGGTTCCTTTTTTTTATCCTTATTTCTTCAAAGCAGCGATACTTTCTTTCAGTGAAGCAATCTTGCTTTCGGCATCGGCCTGTTTCTTGCGTTCCATTTCGATGACGTTGGCAGGAGCCTTGCTCACGAACTTTTCGTTGCTGAGCTTCTTCAATACGCTCTGGAGGAAACCTTCGTTGTACTTCAAGTCAGCTTCCAGCTTCTTGAGTTCTTCTTCTACATTGATGAGGTTGCCGAGTGGTACGGCATATTCGGTAGTACCCACCATGAACGAAGCCGAACCTTCTGCCTTGGCTTCTACGCTTTCGATAGCGGTGAGGTTACACAACTTAGCAATCACTGAGTTGAAGGCAGCTACCGGGCTTTCGCCTACTACTTGCAAAGAAAGAGCTTCCTTCTGTGCGATGTTCTTTTGCAAGCGGATGGTACGGATACCACCAATCACTTCCTTCACGGCTTCGAACTGCTTCACGATGTCTTCGTTGCATACCTTATTGATATCGAGGGTCTGAACCATGAGGCTTTCACCTTCCTTGCGGTCGTAGATGTGTTGCCACAACTCTTCGGTGATGAACGGCATGAACGGATGGAGCAACTTCAAGAGGCTGTCGAAGAAGCTCAAGGTCTTTTCATAAGTCACCTTGTCCATTGGTTGGGCCTTGCCATCGATGTATGCTGGCTTCACCATTTCCAGGTACCAACTGGAGAATTCGTCCCAGAAGAGCTTGTATACAGCCATCAACGCTTCGCTCAGACGATACTTGCTGAAGAGGTCGTCCACTTCGGCAGCTGTCTTGGCAAGCATGGATTCAAACCATTCGGTTGCAAGGGCAGCATATTCCGGTTGTTCGATGTCGGCTACTTCCCAACCCTTTACCAAACGGAAGGCATTCCAAATCTTGTTGTTGAAGTTACGGCCTTGTTCGCAGAGGGCATCGTCGAAGAGGATGTCGTTACCGGCAGGAGCCGAAAGCATCATACCCATACGCACACCGTCGGCACCGAAGCGTTCGATGAGTTCCAATGGGTCGGGTGAGTTACCGAGTGACTTCGACATCTTGCGGCCAATCTTGTCGCGTACGATACCGGTGAAGTATACGTTCTTGAACGGCATGTCGCCCAAGTATTCGTAACCGGCCATAATCATACGGGCTACCCAGAAGAAGATGATGTCCGGACCTGTCACCAAGTCGCTGGTAGGGTAGTAGTACTTGATTTCTTCATTGCCCGGGTTGTTGATGCCGTCGAAGAGTGAAATCGGCCACAACCAAGAAGAGAACCAAGTGTCGAGGCAGTCTTCATCCTGGCGGAGGTCTTCTACCTTCAAGTTGGCGTTGCCTGTCTTTTCAATCGCCTTTGCCAATGCTTCTTCAGCAGTCGGAGCTACCACGAAACCACCTTCCGGCAAGTAGTAAGCCGGGATGCGGTGACCCCACCAAAGCTGACGGCTGATACACCAGTCCTTGATGTTTTCCAACCAGTTACGGTAAGTATTCTTGTACTTCGCCGGATAGAACTTCAATTCATCGTTCATCACCGGTGGAAGTGCCATGTCTGCAAAGTGCTGCATCTTCAGGAACCATTGCATAGAAAGCTTCGGTTCGATGGCTACGCCGGTACGTTCCGAGCAACCTACCTTATTAGTATAAGCTTCTACCTTTTCCAGGAGGTCAGCAGCAGCCAAGTCCTGTTCAATCTGCTTACGCACATCGAAACGGTCCATGCCTACATAGAGGCCGGCTTCTTCGCTGAGTGTACCGTTGTCGTTGAAGATGTCGATGCTAGGCAGGTTGTACTTTTCGCCGAGCATGTAGTCGTTCACGTCGTGAGCCGGAGTCACTTTCAAACAACCTGTACCGAATTCGATGTCTACGTAATCGTCTTCAATCACCGGAATCACACGGCCTACCAACGGTACAATCACTTTCTTACCCTTCAACCATTCGTTCTTCGGGTCGTTCGGATTGATACACATCGCAGTATCGCCCATGATGGTTTCCGGACGGGTAGTAGCTACTACCGCATAACGGCCTTCTGCATCGCCTTCCACCTTGTAGCGGAGGTAATACAACTTGCTATGTTCTTCCTTGTAGATGACTTCTTCATCCGAAAGAGCAGTCAATGCCTTCGGGTCCCAGTTTACCATGCGGACGCCGCGATAGATGAGGCCTTTATCATAAAGGTCGCAGAACACCTTGATCACACTCTCGCTGCGTTCTTCGTCCATAGTGAAGGCAGTGCGGTCCCAGTCGCACGATGCCCCGAGCTTGCGGAGCTGCTTCAGGATGATGCCGCCGTGTTCGTCGGTCCATTCCCACGCATGCTTCAAGAACTCCTCACGAGTCAGGTCAGTCTTCTTGATGCCCTGTTGAGCGAGCTTGTTCACTACCTTGGCTTCGGTAGCGATAGAAGCGTGGTCAGTTCCCGGCACCCAGCAGGCGTTCTTGCCTTCCATGCGTGCACGGCGGACGAGGATGTCTTGAATTGTATTGTTCAGCATGTGTCCCATGTGGAGCACACCAGTGACGTTTGGCGGTGGAATGACGACGGTGTATGGTTCACGTCCGTCGGGTTTCGAACTAAAGAGTTTGTTGTCCAGCCAATACTGGTACCATTTCCCCTCCACTTCAGCAGGGTTGTACTTGCTTGCTAATTCCATTGTTATATAGTTAGTTTAATGATTATCACAGATTAAGTTGCAAAAATACAAAAACTCAATGGAATATTCGCCCTCATGCAGAAGAAAAGTTTTTTTCGTCTTGAAGAATGGTTGCAATCAACCGCACGAATATATTATCCGTAATACTTTGTACAAATATCCGTAATGATATGTATAAATGTACATAATATTACGAACAAATATCCGAAGTGTTACGGATAAAGTATAAAAAGCACTTGTTTGTAGAAATTCATGAAGTTCTTAAAAAGTTTGGTTGCTACTTGATTGTTAAAATATGCTAATGGGGAGGGTAAAGCGTGACTTCTTATTTGAAAGCATACAATATTTTGTTAATTTTGTTTTCAGAACTTATATGTAACTAACTATTGCTTCAATTTTGAGAGATGAGGAACGTCTTATTGTTCATGGGGGTAATGCTCTGTGTGCTGTCTGCGTATGCACAGGTAACACCGGATTCGGTAGGGGTCTCTTCCCGTTGGAAAGCTGAAGACTCTATGGGCATATTATTCCCGTTTCCTAAACATGAAGCATGGATTTTGAAGACCAATCTTCTCTACGATGTACTCCTATCTCCCTCTGTAGAAGCCGAATACCGTTTCAATCCTCATTGGTCGGCTCATGTAGACTTTGCCATTGCCTGGTGGAGTAATAAAAGCAAGCATAAGTATTATCAACTAGTCCAGCTGAGTCCGGAAGTCCGTTATTGGCTGAACCCTCAAAAGTATTGGAAAGGCCATTACTTTGGAGCCTTAGTCGGTGCCGGTCATTATGATTTGGAAAACGGAAAGAAAGGCTACAAGGGAGAGTACATGATGGCCGGCCTGAGTTATGGCTATATGTTTCCCATTGGTCGCTTTTTGTCACTCGATGCCGGCATTGGGGTGGGCTATTTGAATACCGAATACGAAGAATACCTTCCCATCGAAGGCCATTATGTGTATCAGCAAAAGAGCCGTACCGGCTATGTAGGTCCGGTGAAGGCCCGTTTGTCGTTGGTGTGGCATTTGGATCGGCAGTTGGCGAAAGGAGGAATCCGATGAGATGGTTGGCTCTGATAAGTCTCGTATTATTATGCGGATGTCGCAAGGAGCTTTGCTACGATCACGAAAACCATACCGAGCGTGTAGAATACCTGCTTTCCTTGTCGTACGACATCGAGTGGGAGTACAACATGGAGAGCCACATCGATTGGGAGCAATATTGGAACGAAGATTTTGGTGTGCCTTACGACTCCATCCGTCCAAAGGAACCCACAGGCGTGCGTGTACATATTTATAATGAAGACGACCAGTCGGAAATAGTCCGTAACATCGACGAGAAAGGGGCTACCATCCACTTTACCGATGAAGGACACTACGATGTGCTGTTTCATAACAACGATACCGAGTACATTGTATACGAAGGGATGAACTCGTTTTCTTCGGCCTATGCCACTACCCGTGGGGTATCGCGTGCCACCTATTTGGGAAGTCCTTATTTAGGTGGGAAGGCCGAGACGGATGAGTCGACGGTTAACCCGCCCGACATGTTGTTTGGAGCCTATATCGATTCCATCTATGTGCGGAAATCGACGAAGCCCGATACGATGAGCGTGCATCTGCACCCGTTGGTGTTTACCTACCTGGTGCGATACGAGATAGACAAAGGAGCCGAATATGTAGCCTTGGCACGCGGAGCCTTGGCCGGTATGGCGAAAGGGGTGAACCTGGGTAACGGACGTACCTCGAAAGAAGAGGCTACGGTGTTGTTCGACGCTACGGTGACCGACTTCGGGGCACAAGCCTTGGTCAAGTCGTTCGGAGTACCGGATTATCCGAATCCCAACTATTCGCGTAATCCGCAGGCCTATGGCTTGAACCTTGAAGTTCGCCTGAAAGATGGCAGCATCCAGCAGTTCGACTTCGACGTGACCGACCAGATAGAGAAGCAGCCGCACGGTGGGGTGATTGTGGTAAGAGGAATCGAGATAGACCCACCCACCGGAGGCGGTGGAGGTTTCGATGTAGGGGTAAGCGATTGGGGTGATGCCATCGACATCCCTTTACCCTTGTAGAGGGCGTGTCATTCTCAATCTCCTCGTGTCACCCTGAGCGAAGCGAAGGATCTGTATACATAGGCTTTCTCTCTCGTGTCATCCTGAACGAAGTGAAGGATCTGAGAACATAAGGAAAAGTAAAGAAAAAAATAAATATAAGTTTAACTAATAAAATACTACAATTATGAAAAAGAAAGTATGGTTACTTGGAGTGGCTGTAGCAGCCTTGACAAGTTGTACGGAAAATGAAGTGCTGGAAATTCCGGAAAGCAGAGTGATTGGGTTTGAATCGTTTGTGGATAAACCGACAAGAGCTACAAGTGATGTCGCAGATAATTATTTTACCCATTTTTGGGTATATGCTACAAAAACTACTAATTATAGTGTGTCTCAGCCTCCTTCTCCTGCTCTAGTAGGAACGCAAGTTTTTGATGAACAGCCTGAAAACGTTTCTAGAACAATTACATATGTAGATGAGATGAGTAACCCCCTATTAACCCCCGAAAAAGGACCATGGTCTTATGAAGGTGATCAAATTAATGATAATTCTAAGTTGCATGCTTGGGAAACAGATAAACTATATCGTTTTGCTGCTTATTCTGCAGGGAATCAATCTTTAAATCCTGGGGTGACTTTTTATGATGCTATGGATATAACTCCTACTGTACCGGTAGTTGGACCAGTAACGCCTGTTAGCAATACTTGGGGGTTAACTTTTACTAATTATCAAGCTAGCAATCAGGTTGATTTGATGGCTGCTGTCTCATCTCAACGTGATTTAGGAGATGTAAGAGACGTTAATTTAACTTTTAAGCATTTGCTTGCTAAAGTTTGCTTTAAATTTGACTATAGTTCGCTTGAAGCAACTACCAATTATAAAATGCAGGTTGATGAAATAGTATTAAATGCGACTAAAACAGCAACTTGCAATGTTTATTATCATCCTGATTATACGACTTATATTGATTGGAAATCACAGTTTATTAGTGCTAGTTCTGCAACAGAATCTTATAGTTTTTTTGAAAATGGTAGGGAAATTTTTGTTAATATTCCTGTAGAAGATGCTTGTTATGTCATCCCTCAAGGGAATGAGTATAAAGTAGATATAACAATATCGACATTTGAAAATACTGGAACTTCGCAGGATCCTGTTTGGACAAAAAGAGACACAAAAACTTATGATGATGTTGATTTGACATTGCAACATGGAGAGTATAACATCTGGCAACCGGGATTTGTTTATCGTTATACAGCGGAACTCAATCCTACAACTCATGTCATCCGATTTACTGCTGATGCTTCAAAATGGACTGATGATATTGAAGATGACAAAGATATTTCAGAATAAACGATGTGTATAAAAATATATAGGTTTATTAATTCTGTTTGCTTCATGCTGCAATAATATATCCGAAAATTCAGTGCTGAAGTCTATCAAGACTTCGACACTGAATTTATTGTTCCTACTAGAACTTTTATTAATGGCGAATCAGGTCTAAATTAATTTTCAGTTTGGGGTAGTTATGGAAATGGAGTAAAGGTATTTTCAGACGATGTTGTCATACGTAAATGTAGCATCAACCTGTCATTGGTTATCCCGATGTCGGTGAGGTTGTCCAACAGAATTTTTTGCATACATTAACACTATTGGAATTTGTAGGTAAATCCAGTTCCTCAAATATGGTTTATCTGACCAATTATAATTGTATGGAGTTGGGATTCTATACTAACCAATGTACCCATGGGTCGTTACCAAATCGGAAGATTCCTTTTACTCAACGAATAATCCTGGAAGTGGATGACAATGGAAATCCTTTATATGAATATCGTTATATAAATACGGGTCGTTACACTGCATCTTTATCCACAGGAACTTCAATCGGTCCTTGGCTACCCCTGGTATATAGTATAGATATACTGCAGACATAAGTGGTAACACGCATTGTATAACTTTCAGAGTTTCCTCTGTGGATGACTGGATACAACAGACCATCCGGCTGTTACTACGCCGATGAATCCTACTAATCCTACAGATAACTAATGAAGGTAGTTAATATCGTAATTATTTGAATGTAAATAAATAGAGAACTTATATGAAAAGACGATTGGAAATACGTAACGTTGTATGGTTGCTTATGGTAACTCTGTTTTTATCCTGTCAGAAGGAGGAGATTGACGCTCCTCTTGTGCAGGCAGGAGAAGCTATCCGTTTTCAAACGGAACAGATACAAGACAGCAACCCATCGCGTGCGGCATCTTCCAACGTTGGCACATATAGAAACACTATGGTCATGCGTTCGGGTACTTCGGTTGATACGCTTGCCGTGAATGTGTATAGCCAGGACGGTATCTCCAATACTCCTAGGTCGCGGGGAGCTGTGCTGGACGGAAATAACTTGACTTCTTTTGCCGTCTATGCTTCGAGAACAAGGAATAACACAGCAACATCGTTTATCAAGGATTGGAGAATTGCTCGTGATGCCTCGACGGGTAACTGTACATCGGATGCTGCCTATTATTGGCCGGGCAATGTATATACCCTCCAATTCATGGCACTTGCCCCTTATCATCCGCAAGGATTGACGGTTAATCAAGATGCAAGCTCAGCCATGCCTGTTTCCTTTACTTACGAACTTCCAGATGCAGCGGTGAATCAGGCAGACCTCATGTTGGCTACTACACAGGAGTATGCCGGAGATTATTATCTCAATGTTCCCCTTACCTTCAAGCACCTCTGTTCTGCTGTGAATGTCAAGGTGGGAACCATTCCACAGGGAAGCATCCAGTCCATTACATTCAAGAATATCTATAACAAAGGGACATACACTCTTGCAAGCGATGCATGGAGTGTAAATGGGAACTCGAAAGCTGACTTTGTTGTTGACTTTGTGGGAACTTCGACCAATTATCCAACCACTGGAGCTGAAACAGGAAATCCGCTGATAAATGATGCCAATGCTACCTTTATGATGATTCCGCAGACTTTGCCTGTCGATGCAGAGATGATTGTAAGTTTTACACATACTCTATCCGGTAAAACAGAAAATCTTTCTTGTTCTTTGGCTGGCATTGAATGGGCAAAAGCTACTACCACCAATTATTTGATAAACATTTCTCCTTATTATGAATTGTATATAGAGGAAGAGGAAGTGCCCATAGCCGATTGTCACTACGATATGCGGGTGATTCACATAAAAAACGATTATACCAATAAAGAATGGACATTAAGCAGTAATCAGGATTGGGCGAAATTCCGACTGATGCCTGCCGATTACGAAACCAATGCGGATTATCAAGCTTATAACGATTATTGGTTTGAAAATCATAAGGTGATAACTCAGAATATTTCTTATAATAGCAGTGGTAGTCAGACGGAAAATACTACACAGACAGTAGACTATGGCTTGTCCAATAGCATAAGTTCTTCCGGTAATCAGGTGGTCTTGGTTTATTTAAAAGAAAATACCGGGACTGGCACTGGAACCCGTGCAGCTACTCTATCACTTAAGACGGGCGATAAAGAAGTGTCTTCTGTCGAGATGAAGCAGTATTATCCTCTGTGGAATAATAATTTGGCCTTTGAACGTATAGAGGAGGATGAGAACGGGTATAGGTGGGGGTTTGCCTCTACACGTACGGTGACATATACTTATCCTGCGATCGATGACGTGGATTGGGGGGATTATCAGAGATATTGGGAATGGATTAAAGAAAATAGAACTAGTTTATTATGGGGTTGGCTTTGTCGTATTTTATATAATAATGTGATTGGTGATAAAGAAGCTGCAAGAAGTGAGGCCTATACTACATTTTATAATACCTACTATAATACACCAACCAATCAATCTACTGGTTTTGTCACAATGGCGGGTTCGGCCGATGATGGTTGGAGTGTCAAACTTGATTATGGAAAGTTGAATAACATTTCTACAGGTGCTGATGGGCTGTCCAATACTCTTGCAATTTTGAGTTATGGTGGCAATGCTACAACCAGCGATGCCGAAACTTGGTTGATAAACAATGGGCTTAAGAAAGGTACTGAGACTTCATCTGCTGACGAGACAACGATTCCTGAAACGGCTGCTTATCATGCGATCATGAGAAATAAGTGTAATTTGACTACTAAAATAACAAATACGACCAGAATTGTAAATGGACAAAGCTTTACTGAGACTACTTCAGTTAATGAGTTGTCTCTTACTGAGGATGGCATTCAATGGTTCCTACCTTCGTCCGGTGAAATTAGTTCGTTGATACAAACAGCTTGCGATAGTGATCCGAATAATAATGATGAATCTTTGTCAGGTTCCTATTGGACATCTACGTCAAGTACAAATCCAAATGCATACTCATTCAATGCCTCGGGTAGTGTAAGTACAACAAACCGAACTTCGGCATTGAAAGTCCGATCTGCACGTAAGAAACCATAAGCTACCCAAGGTGTAGTCAGTGAGTCAGTAGAGTCAGTACTTTTCTGACTACACCTTGGTCTTTAGAGAAAAATTACGCTTCTGCAACAAAAGCATTCTCTTCTCGCTGATATAGCACCACTCCCGTTTCTTCAATCTGTTCAACCAAGGCGGGGGTGGTAAGCTTGGAAAAAATGGATATATCGAATTGATAGGGTAAAGAGGATTCATCAATTTCTGCAGAAAGCTGATTCAAATGGCGACGGGTCAAGCCATAACCAAGCAGTGTTATGTCTACATCGGAGAAAGGTTTGTGGGTTCCTTTAGCACGGGAACCATATAGAATGACTTGCTCTATTTCTTTTTGATGGGCAAACAGAGTATGCAATAGATTCAATTCTTCATCAGTCATTCCGTACATATCTTCAATTAAATAAAGTGGGTTCGAATAAGGATTGCATCTTTTGCTCAAAGACAACAAACAGGGGGGCATATACGTTCATGATGTTATGGTATATTTCCGTAGCAATCTCGTTGTCGTAATTATGTACCGTCAAGTTACGGTCCTCGATAGTATCCATCCAATGCTTGTCATCTATCAAGCCCATTTCCAAAGCTTTGCGAATGGCATCCCGAGAACCGCGCACATCGGTGTAACCTTGGTATTCAGCATAATCCTTCATGACTTTCCAAGCTAGTTCGTGCGTGTATTCGAAACGTTGGATAAGTCCTTCTTGCAAGAGTTCATCTACCATTTCTTCACGTTCTATTTGGGTGGAAAGAAGCTCAACGGCTTGATTCAACTTTATCAAAGCCTTACGATAATTGGAGAAACGCTGTTGCCAACGGATGTTCGGTTGTTTCATATACTGAATCTTGATTGATACAAAGATAGAATAATCTGATAAAACAATCAAAGATTCTTTTACCTTTTGGCTTTCTCTTTTCTAAAAAAGTTTCCTAACTTTGTGAATTGAATGTTATAGAAAAGAATGATGCATACAAGAAAAGAACAGATGGAGGCGTTTGGACGCTTCCTGGATATATTGGACGAACTTCGTGAAAAGTGTCCATGGGATCGCAAGCAGACGAACGAGAGCTTGCGACCGAATACGATAGAAGAGACCTACGAGCTTTGTGATGCCCTGATGAAGGATGACAAGAAGGACATCTGCAAGGAGTTGGGGGATGTGTTGCTTCACGTGGCTTTTTATGCAAAAATTGCTAGCGAAACTGGCGATTTTGATATGAAAGATGTGTGTGACCGCCTTTGTGAGAAGTTGATTTTCCGTCATCCTCATGTGTTTGGCGAGGTGAAAGCCGATACTGCTGACAAGGTGGTTGAGAACTGGGAGCAAATCAAAATGAAGGAAAAGGATGGTAACAAGATGGTGCTGAGTGGAGTACCTTCGGCCTTACCATCAC
>SUXX01000086.1 GCA_015060735.1 Bacteroides sp. | reverse complement strand
TCATGCCTTTAACCACCACTACTTGATCAATATCCACATTACGCAAACTCTTATCTGGGTTCTTTACGTCTTTACGCTTATTTCCCTTTGCGTCCATTGGCTTTTCTACCCAAAACACTTGTGCATTATAGGTTCCGTCGGCATTCTTTGTCACACGAACCTTGCTCTTACTACCTCCACGGTCGGTCAAATATTCGCCAATAATGTTATCAGCTTTATCGTTCAAACTTTGCGAAAAGGTTGGTAAGCCAACCAACATTGTACAAATAAAAATCATCAAAAAGTTCTTCATTGTTCTCTATTTATTTATAAATTCGGTGCAAAATTAATTAATATTTGCACAACAACAAAAGAATTGTGCAATTATTGTTTCAAATGAAACTATTTTAAATTAAAAAGATTTAATTTAATCATAATATGATTAATCGTAAGATTGATTAACATTGTTTTAAGCACAAACCAAACCAATCCATCTATATTTGCATGGAATAGTTCACTAAAGACCAATTATACTACTATGAATTTACGGGCAGGCATCAGCATTCTAATTACTAGCATCAGCTTGGTATCTGCCCAAGCTCAAACAGAAAGAAATGACACTCTTTTACAAAAGAGAAATAATGAAATCCATATTAACCAAGAAGCCTTGAAAAGTATTGAATTCAACTTCCTGCCACAAACGGAAATCATGAAACACAAACCTAAAATGGATGAAAGAAAACCTTGGATGGACTTACGTAAAGACTTACCTATCAGCTTGACCGACACAACAATTATAGGAAAGAAATACATTCGGATGTTACCTTATTCTATATGGGAATACGATGATTCGCACCTAAGCTACCAAACGGGCATGGACACATTGACGATCCGTATAGAACTGAATCCGGAAAAAATCAAACCCCTTCCCGGAATGGGACATGGCTATATTGTATTACCTGCGGGTATGGATCAGTCGGTCACACCTAGTAATCATCCACTCGGAGGTTTCAATGCTGACAAAGCTCTATATGAAACTTTCACTAAACGGGGACGAGCCATCAAACGTAATCGCAAACGAGCCAAAGCATGGAAAATCTATAATGACTATGTGCCCACCAAAGAAGACTCCTTGAAATGGTACGGAAACAAAAAGCGTATCCCAAAGGATACGCTCACTATTCCTGTTGATTCAATCAACGACCATCACTTCATGAACACAAAATAAACCGCTAGAATCAAGCAGACAAAAGCCGCTAAGTGATTCCAATGCAAGGCTTCGCCCTTGAAGAATACTGTTGTAAATACGGTAAAGATTATCAACGTGATAACTTCTTGCATTACCTTAAGTTGCATGAGGGTAAACGGACCACCGTTTTCTACAAAGCCTATGCGATTGGCCGGCACTTGAAACATGTATTCGAAAAAGGCAATACACCATGAAAAGGCCACTATACCAATCAGTGGCAAAGAATCAAACCAACTGAAGGTTTGCTTCATCTTCAAGTGACCATACCAGGCGAAGGTCATGAAAATGTTTGAAATTATCAACAAACCGATTGTCCAAAATGCTTTCATATTTTTTATTATTACATTACTATTTATTTCCAGATCCTTCACTTTGTTCAGGATGACAAGAGGAAGGCAACAATTCTTCTTGCACATTCGTCATACTTCCCCAAAGGCTGTATCGGGCTTCTGGATTGAGAGTTTCCAATTGCTTCAAGACTCCCTTCATGTCCGTCCGATTGCTTTGCGTCTCGTAAGGACAATTCTTTATCTGTTTCCGAAAACCTCGTACTTGTGCCATTTCTTCCAAATCCGCTTCATGCACCAAACACATCGGACGAATGATAGTCATGTCGAACTTCTTCATCTCCAGCTTGGGAGGCATCGTACTGAATGCCCCTTGAAAGGTGAGATTCATCAGAAGCGTTTCGAGAATGTCGTCCATGTGATGGCCCAAGGCAATCTTGTTACATCCTTGCTCCTTCGCCACGGTGAAAAGAGCTTTCCGACGATTCCACGAGCAGAGGAAACAAGGCGATTTGCGAGTGTCCGTCGATGGATCGAAGCTCGTTTCATAATGGACGAACGGCACTCCAAGACCTTCAGCATACGAACGGAGATACTCCAAGTCCGCCTGATAAGGAATATTCGACATCGACACATGTACAGCCACTACAGAGAACTTAGGCTTCAGGATACGAGCACGCTTGGCCAACAATTCCAACAAGGCCAAGGAATCTTTTCCTCCCGACACGCCCACCAGAATCTTGTCGTCATCATCAATAAGGCGATATTTCACGACACCTTTGTTGAATCGTTGCCCGATGCGTCGCATCAGTTTATCTTCTTCCGTAAATTTAGCCATCTTTTTATCTCAAATCGGGTGCAAAATTACATGAAAAGAATGATTTTGGAAAAAATTAAGGAAATAGAATTGGACAAATGGGGGAAAATTCAATTTAATATTGTATTTTTGAATTTGTATATTCAATTTAAACGACTTGAAACAATGAAAAAATATATTTTCTCCTTTATTCTCAGCCTTTGCATCGGGAGTTTGTCAGCACAAACACTCAACCAAGCCAAAAAGCTTTTCGACAATGGCGAATATGAACCAGCCAAAGAAGCTTTTGAAAAATTGGTCAAGCGGTCCCCATCAAGTGCAGAAATCAACTACTATTATGGAGCCTGTTGTTATGAGACCGGCGATGTAGAAAAAGCCCTTCCTTATCTGGAAAAGAGTGCTAAGCGAAATTATATCGGTGCCTTCCGTTATTTAGGGAAAGCGTATGCAGACCTTTACCGCTATGACGAAGCCGTTGAAAATTATGAAACTCATATCGAATGGCTGAACGAGAAGAACCGGGATACCGAATTGGCCGATGCCGAACTATCGGAGATACTTAAAAAAGCCCGCATGTTTAAAAGCGTGGAAAAAGTAGCCGTAATCGATAGTTTTGTAGTAAATAAAACACAATTTCTGGAAGCCTATCGCATAGGAAAAGAAACCGGTCAGTTGATTCAAACCGCAGGAGGAACAATCTTTGAGAATGAATTAGGAGACAAACGAATAGGTAGCGAAATGAAGGATAGCCTGATGCAACTCTATTCGCAAGCAAAGCTATTGGACGGATGGGACAAGAAAGTTCCGGCCGAATCATTGAATGATAGTTGTAACATCAATTACCCATTCATGATGGGTGATGGAATAACCTTGTATTTCGCCTCCGATGGAGAAGGAACATTGGGAGGATACGACATCTTTGTAACCCGATATGACTCAGAAGACAACAGCTACTTGCGTCCGGACAATATCGGTATGCCTTTCAACTCTACAGCCAACGACTATTTGTATGTTATCGATGAATTCAATAATCTGGGTTGGTTTGCATCCGACCGTAATCAACCTGAGGATACTGTTTGCGTATATGTATTCATCCCCAACGAGTCCAAACAAACTTATAACTACGAAGCTACCGACCCACAAATCATCAAAGATGCCGCAACGCTTCGTAGCATCCGGACAACATGGACAGACGATACAAAAGTACAAGCAGCACGCCAACGATTGGCTAACATCCAACTGGCTGATAAGGAAAACAAGCCCAAGGGGGAATTTACATTCATCCTCAATGACCGATTCACTTACCACAACCTACAGGACTTCCGCTCTACAGAAGCCCGAAATTCTTATCGCCAAGTCTTGCAGAAAGAAAAGGACTTGAACCAACTGACGCAAAGCTTGCAACAAAAACGATTACAATACGGCTCTGAAAATGGGTTGGGCAAGAAAAAACTCGAACCTTCTATTCTCGACTTGGAAAAACGGATTCCCCAACTGATGGAAGAAGTGGAAAAAGTGACCTTGGAAGTACGCCGACTGGAAATTGAAAGACTCAAAAGATAACCCTTAAAAAACAAAGGCTTTATGGATATAGTAATTATTGCATCGCTTATCATTGCCGGACTTGTCCTTTTTATTATAGAGGTCTTCCTGCTTCCCGGTGTCAGCATCGCAGGGATTGCCTCGGCTGCCTGCTTGCTTTATGCCAACTATTATGCCTTCGATACCCTCGGCACCATGCCCGGATGCATCACATTGGCTGTATCGGCCATCGGTGTAATAGGCATCACCATCTGGTTCATGCGTTCCAAGACCGTGGACAAGCTTTCATTGAAGAAAACCATCGACTATCGTCCGGAACCCTTGAAAGGACTCGACCTAAAGCCGGGTGACGAAGGAATAGCATTGACTCGTCTGGCCCTCATCGGTAATGCCGAATTCAAAGGCCATATCATCGAAGTACGCTCGTCCGGAGATTTTATTGACCAAAAGAGCCGAATCCGTGTGGAACGTATCTTGGACGGTATCGTGATGGTAGAAAAGGTATAAAACAATTTAAAAACATACAATTATGATCATTGACCCTAATTTTATTCCGTTCATTCTGATTGGTGGTGGGATAATCTTCCTGTTTATCTTCTTCCACTACGTGCCCTTCTTCCTCTGGCTGAGTGCCAAGGTATCGGGTGTAGATATTTCGTTGGTGCAATTGTTCCTGATGCGTATCCGTAATGTGCCTCCACACATCATCGTACCGGCTATGATTGAAGCCCACAAGGCAGG
>SUXX01000002.1 GCA_015060735.1 Bacteroides sp. | reverse complement strand
GTGTTTACTCGGTACAGGCAGTTATGCTTGGATACTGCAAAAGGAGTATGACGAGCAAGTTTTAGCATGGAAGGAAGAAGCAAAGGCTTCTTTCGAAGAAGCGTTGTGGATGGAAGTGGATAAACGGTCGGATATTCCGTTTTATCATTCTTCAAGCGAGGAACAAGGTATTACTTCTTTAAGAACGCGAATACCGGATTCGGTTTCTGTAATGACGGCAAATGGTTTTAGGAAATATAAGATAGATGGAGAAAAATATGAAAAAAGTTTGATAAAAGAAACTATAAAAAGAGGAGACTTGGGCATATTGTTGGAAGAATTTCCTTTGTCTATTGATACCTTGTTTATTCATTGGGATAGTCTTTTGTCTTTAAAAGATATTCATTCTGACAATCAGATTCGTTATGTCTATACAGATTTGGAGTTGCAGAATGATACGACCTATTCAACGAAAAGGAATCAATCAGATTGTGAAGATAGCTTAACGGTAAAGTATTTGGGCTTTCGTTGCGAACACGAATTGATTGCTTATTCTTCTTATTCCCATTGGTTGTTGGGCTTATCGCTTTTAGATTGGTGTTGGTTGTCGCTTCCTTGGATTTTGTTGATATTAGTAATAGTTTACTATGTTCATTTAGAAAGATTCTTTCGACGTAAGTTTATTAAAGAACGAGAAGTTCATGTGGCGGATGTGAAGATAGAAAAGGCTCAAACTTTTCTGTTGCCCGATGGAAGTGTGTTCAATTCGCATGAAAGTAAACTGACTAAAAATGGTCAAGAATATAAGCTTTCTAACCAGTCTTCTATTCTTTTAAAACTCTTCCTACGTAAAGAAAACCATCGTCTCTCGCCTGCTGACATAGACCAAGAATTATGGAACGGGAAGGGTACAACTGACCAATTATATAAAGCTATTCAGCGTTTGAGAGTAGGATTGAAAAAAGTAACTTCAGAATTGGAGATAAAAAACGAAAATGGAGATTATGAGCTGAAATAGCCCAATTCATCGGAGAATTTGGGGTTAAGCGTAGTCTGACCATTACCGACCAACAAGTTTGGTCAGTAATGGTCAGACTATATATTGGGGGATTGCATGGCTACTTTTTACTTTTGCATCGTAAACGTCGAGGGAATAATACTCAGCAAATGTCTAATTAAAAAAATGATGTATGCAAAAAGTTTTTCTTATTTTGTTTGTGGGTACTTTAACTGTATTGGTAGGACATAAGACTATGAAATCTTCAATAGTTATGGATGATGTGCTATTAAAGAATATGGAAGCATTGGCAAATGGTGAAAATGGCCTTCCTGTTGTTTGTAGATGGTCGGGAGATTACATTTGCCCTAATGGCGGCGATAGGGTTAAGTATATTTATGAAGGTTATAGTTTAAGACCCTAATGAAGAAACTTATAAGTTTAGTACTTTTTATGGTAGTCTTGGCTCTTTATGCTTTTACCAAGACTTCCTCCAAGATGGAATATCCTGAAATCATCTTCCCACAGAAGGTAGCATTGCAAGGGCGGGTTGTTCCGTTGGATACCGCTTTGTTCCGTTATCCGTATCGGTTCCGGGTAAGAGGAAATAGGGCCATTGTGGAAGATTTGCATGGTGTAGACCATTTTTTCCATTTATTCACCTATCCCGATTTCCGTTATTTGTCTTCTTTTGGAGAGCGTGGAGAAGGCCCGGAGGAAATGCAGACTGTAGATGACGGACGCTGGTTGGGAGAATCCTTTTTGGGGTTGGACAATATCAAGTCCGAGTTGGTACGTTGGCAGTTTAACAAGGATAAAAGCCAAATGCTTCGGGGCGAAAGCATAAAATTGGATAAAGCCACTTTCCGGGCGGTGGATTTCGTCCCTTATCGTAACGGCTCTTTTTTGATTCCTAATTATTCGGGCGATACCCGATTCTGTCAGGTGGACGAGAACGGCCAACTCATTCGAAAATGGGGAGAAATCCCAACGGATAAACCTAAACTGTTGAAGCAAAACACTCATGCGTTTGGGCAAGGTTGGCATAGTTTTATTGATTATAATCCGAAGTCCGGAATTTTGGTAGCAGCTACCCAATTGGGAGAAGTCTTGGAAATTTGGGATACCCGGAAGGGAACGCATCAAGTCATAAAAGGGAAATTGGGTGACCCAAAGTTTGAAATCAGTCAAAGCTATGCCATCCCTTCCGGTGTCAGAGGATACAATGATATCCACTTGACCGACCGTGCTATTTATACGATTTATAATGGTGCCTCTATGAAAGAAGCCATGTTGGCTTATCAAAAAGGAAAGCCTTTGCCCGAAGGGGGACGGACTGTGCGTGTCTTTAGTTTGGATGGGAAACCTCTGAAAGAATACAAACTCGACCATTCGGTAAGTGGCCTTTGGGTAGACGAAAAGTTAGGCAAAATGTGGACTGTGGATGTAAACAGTGATGACCCGATTGTAGAATATACATTGAAATGATAATTGAGAAATGATGAAGTATATAACTTTGATAATGTGTGTATGGCTGCTGGCTTCCTGTCAGGAATCAAAAGAGGAAGCCATGCTCCGTTTGGTTGGTGAGTGGAATGGAAAGGAAATCAAATTCCCTTCCCATTCCACTTTCACCGTACAAGGGAAAGATACAGTAGAATTTACTTTTTCCGATGCCGATTATAAGGTGTTGACTTACATTGATTCCGTGGGTTGTGCCAGTTGCAAGTTGCAACTTCCCCGATGGAAGGAGTGGGTGTATGAAGTAGACTCTTTAACGGGTGGGCAAGTTCCTTTCTTGTTCTATTTTCATCCGAAGGATATGAAGGAGCTACGTTATCTTACTCGTCGCGATAGTTTTTCTTATCCTGTCTGTTTCGATGAAAAGGATGAGCTGAACCAATTGAACCGTTTCCCGTCGGACATGACTTTCCAAACCTTTTTGTTAGACCGTAACAATCGGGTAGTTGCAATTGGTAATCCCATCCATAACCCGAAGGTCAAGGATTTGTATCTAGATTTGATGACAGGGAAGGAAACTTCGAAGCCAACGGGTACAATCACAACGGTTGTGGTTAATCAGACAACGATTGATTTTGGCAGTTTCCCAAAATCGGAAAAGCAAGAACGAAGTTTTGTCTTGACTAATACAGGAAACCAAGTTTTGGTGATACAAGATGTAACTACCTCTTGTGGATGTACTAAGGTAGAGTATAGTAAAGAACCGGTTCGGCCGGGAACATCGTTAGAACTGAAAGTAATTTACGAGGCCGAACAAGCCGAGCATTTTAATAAAGCGATAACGGTTTATTGTAATGCGGAAAATTCCCCACTTCGTTTAACCATTAAAGGGAATGCCAACTAACATGTCATCCTGAGCAAAGCGAAGGATCTGAAAACATACACTCTAGTATTACCCCAAGAGAACTAAAGAAGGGAGGAAAAGAAACAAAGTTTTGCAAGGCTCAATTCTTCTCACTCCCCAACAGTTCTCCTAAAAAGAAAGGAGGTAACTGGCTACAAATCTAATGTAATTTTTTGAAAACTACAAATCGGTGATTGGTAATGCTTACGGTGGGAAACTTTCCGAAAATAAGAATGAAGAACTTTAATAAAAATATCTAAACTTAAATGAAATGAACAAGAAAATCCGTGCAGTAATGATGACTGCCGCAATTGCTTTGATTGCAGGTGTAAATGTCTATCATTCTCAAAGAACGACTGAAATGTCAGATATGGCTTTAGCAAATGTGGAAGCTTTGGCTAATAATGAAAATGATTTGTGCCCTAATGGTTGTTATGATAATGGGGATGGTTGTTATTGTAATGGCTGGTTCGAAACATTAAGAGAAGCCGGCCCTGTAATATAATTTATTTTAATATAAATGTCTTTGTTGTCTTGTTGTTAAGATGAGACAACGAAGACTCTTTAAATAGTTAAAATGATGTATATGAGAAGTTCTATTTTTTTGCTTTTATTAATGTTACTGGTTTCTTCATGTCTTGAAAATACATCACCAACTGAAAAAAAACAAGATAGTAGAGATAAGGTTGTTGATGTTCAGAATTCATTAAAAGAAATTAATACAGGAGATGTTTTAATAAGTTCTTCTGCTCGCTTATATATTGCAGATGGATATTTATTGATTTCTGATAGTAAAGGATATGATAAATTGATTCATTTATTTGATAATTCGGACTATAACCATGTCGCAAGTACAGGAACATTGGGACAAGGTAATAATGAAATAGCTAATTTGGGGAGTATTGGTGTTGACAATAAGCATAAAAAGTTTTATGTGTCTGATCATGGCAAAATGAGGATATATAGTTATGATATTGATAGTTTATTGAATATGCCTGAATCATATGAACCAATAGTTAAAGTTAGAATAAATAATTCGCTGTTTCCTAGTTCATATTGTTATGTGAACGATACTCTTTCATATGCCCGTATCATTAAACCGACAAGTGTATCTACTTTTGAGCAATCTGTAGCTAAATGGAATATGCAGACGGGAGAAATAGATGTAATGGAATATTCTCACCCTGATGTAAAGAATAAGCGAAGCATTTTTGATGTTTCATTACAGCATGGAATTTATGTTGAAGGTTATCAAAGACATGATTTGCTGAGTATTTGTAATTTAGACGGAATGTTAGTTTGTAATATTTATGGCCCAGATTGGAATGGGGGAGGGAAAAGTAATATGAGTTGTTATGGGGATGTAATGATAACTTCTGATAATATAATTGCAACTTATTCAGGTGGAAATTATAATGAAGCATATAATCCAACAAAATTACATGTTTTTGATATAAAAGGGAATTATCAGAAGACTTTAGATGTGAAATTCAAAATAGTTGATTGTTGTTATGATCCTAAACAAAATAGAGTTATAATGGCTTTTGATGATGAAATCCAATTTGGATATTTAGATTTGGATAATGTCCTTTAAATGATAACTCTGAAGAGTAATGCTTCCCTTTAAAATATTCGACAGGCTTTTATCATTCGCCTTTTGGCTCTGTATCCTCGGTTTGGTATGGCTGGTACTCCAAGTAATCGGCTTCACCTCTTTCCGTATCCCTACAGATTCCATGATGCCCACTTTGCAACCGGGCGACCGCATCCTGGTAAACAAAGGAATCATGGGCGGTCGCATCTTCGATGTATTTGCATCGGCCGAAGGCGAGGAAGTGCCGGTCAGCCGTCTGACGGGATGGCGGAAGTTGAAGCGGAATGATGTGGTGGTGTTCAACGACCCGTATGCCCGGAGCAATGACTACATGAGCATGGATCTGATGCGATATTACGTGAAGCGGTGCATCGCCCTGCCGGGCGATACGCTGGAAATCGTGCAGGGGCATTACCGAATCAAGGGGCTGGATGAACCGATAGGGAACGTGAAGGCACAGGAACGGATGGCAAGACTGGTACCCGCCGACTCGGTAAGGGTGATGCTGCGGTCGTACCCCTGGGATGAATATGTAGGATGGACGGTACAAAACTTTGGTCCGTTGGCCGTTCCGTCCAAGGGGCAGACGATGCAGATGGACTCTACAGCGGTGAAGCTCTACCGCAACCTGATAGGATGGGAACAGAAACGCCCCTTGAACCGCTGGGGAAACCAAGTGCTGTTGGGCGACAGCGTGATAACGGAATACCGCTTCCAGGAAAACTATTACTTTGTAGGGGGCGACAACATGGAGAACTCCAAGGATTCCCGTTACTGGGGATTGTTGCCCGAAGCCTATATCGTGGGGGTGGCTACCCGTATCTGGAAGTCGGTAGACCCGATGACCGACAAAATCCGTTGGAACCGTGTATTTAAAAAGATAGAATAAGAAGATAACATGAAGAACCTGAACCATATCCTGTTGCTTTTCTGTATACTGGTAGCCTCGTGCAACCGCAACCCGAAGTTGGACTATGCCCTAAGCCGTGCTGGTGATAACCGTGCGGAACTGGAAAAGGTGTTGGAGCACTACCGCGACAGTGGTCTGAAATACGAAGCCGCCCGTTTCCTGATAGAGAACATGCCGGCAAGTTTCGGTGCGGACAGTGCCGACCTGCAACGTCTCCGCCCCGTCTATGCCAAGCATCATGCCATCAGTAGCGAACACGGCTTTGCCTACTCCACCGAGTGGGGCGAACGGCTGGACAGCCTTTGCGAAGCGGAAGCACACAAGTTCCGTCAATCTCCGATGGTGGAAGATCTACAAAGCCTGCCTGCCGAATACCTGATAAAGGAAATAGACCGTTCCTTTCGGGCGTGGAAGGAGAATGTGCATGCCAGGGATTGCAGTTTTGAAGACTTTTGTGAATACATCCTTCCGTACCGAAGGTTGAACGGCCTGCTGGCCGACGGTATGCGTGACACGTTCCATCACCGCCATACCGACCGATATTTTAAGGACAGCAACAGGTTCTGGCGGGATGAGGCCGACTCGCTGCTGTACGAATACCGCCAAATCCGCCACTCGGGCTTTTGGGGAGCCGGCCTGCCGGTGTTCAGTGCGGATGTGGTGGAATACCTCCGTGTGGGGCTCTGCATGCACAAGTGCTGGTTCAACTCGCTGCTGCTCTCGGCCATGGGGATGCCCGTAGCCATCGACTTTGTGCCGGGTTGGGGCAACCGCAACAGCTCGCATACCTGGAATGTGGTTATCGTGGACGGAGAGTCGCACGCCTTCGAACCTTTCTGGGACCACGACCGCTGGAAATACAAACGCATCTACAACAACCGCGATATTGACCACCTCCGGGGCAAGTTCCGTCTGCCGAAGGTGTACCGATATACTTACTCCAACCATGTGGAAGGCCCGGTGGGTGACAGCCGGGTGGAACGGAGCGACATCCCGCCTGTGTTCCGCAACGTGAAGAAGAAGGACGTGTCGGGGGAATACTTCGAAACCCACGATATAACAGTAGACTTGACGGAAGAAGCACCGGAAGGGGCAAGGTATGCTTACCTGGCGGTGTTCGGCCACGGCCGTTGGCACCCCGTGCAATGGGGCGAACTGAAAGCCGACGGCACGGTGCTGTTCAAGGGCATGGGGCACGATGTGACCTATCTGCCGGTGTATTACGATGACGGGGCGGTGATTCCGGCAGCTGCTCCTTTCAAACTGGAATCGGACGGTAACATGCGGACTTTGGAAGATGATGGACAGCGGGGCACGGTGCGTACCCGTGTCATCCGTGGGGCTTGGGTGAGCGACTACCACCGCCTGCACTTCGGCCGCATGAGGGGTGTTCGCCTGACGGGACTGGAGAACGGCAAACCGCAGGAAGAACTGCATGTGTGGAAAGATTCGCTACAGCTGGGCTATATGAAAGAAAACTTCCAGGCGGACAAGGCTTACCGCCATGTGCGGATGCATCTGCCGGCCGATACGCTGGCCTTGGGAGAAATCGGCTTCTATACAGCGGAGGGTAAGATAGCGGATGTGAAGATTACTTCCGACATACGGATAACCCATCCCGAAGAACGGGTGGAGATGCTGACGGACGGCCTGGAGTCGACCGCTTGCAGAGGGACAGTACCCCACCGGACAATAGACTTCGATCTGGGCAAGCCTTACAAGCTGACTGCCCTGGAGATATACCCGTATCTGGACAGTGAAATACGGGAGAACGACCATTACGAACTGATGTACTGGCAAGACGGCTGGAAACCGGCCGGGGAACAGGACGGTACAACGTGTGGCTATGTGACCTTTGAGAATGTGCCGACGGGAGCCTTGATAATGCTCCGCAGCCGTCAACGGAAATGGGAAGCGGATTCTTCGGAACGTCCGTTCATATATAAAGATGGTAGAATCAGTTGGGAATGATGAGGGTAGGGAGAATTCTGAATTGGGTGCTGATACTGGCCGGTATGGTAGAAGCCTTATGGGGCTTGGGACAAGTATACGGTTACTTGCCGGTGAAGCATGCGATGTTCCCGTTGACAGGGTCGTTTTATAATCCCGGCCCTTATGGCGGTTTCCTGGCGATGGCCTTTCCGGTGTGTCTGTGGGAAGTGTTGAGCCGCTACCGCAATTGTCGGAAAGGATTGGCTTATTGGATAAGCCTGGTGGCCCTGGTACTGATAGGCATCATGCTTCCGGCCACGATGAGCCGCACGGCTTGGGTAGCGGTGGCAATATCGTCGGTATATGTGTGCGGTAGTGTTTATCCAACCGAGATAAAATCTTTCGGCAAGCGTTTGTCACTGAAATGTAAGTATTGGAAAGTCGTCGCTTTGTTGCTGTTGCTGGCAATAGGAACGGCAGGCTACCTGATGAAGAAAGATTCGGCTGATGGCCGGTTGCTGATGTGGAAAGTTTCCGCACAGGCGGTGCTGGAACATCCTTGGACGGGTGTAGGTTGGGAGCAGGTGCCCGGTGCGTATGGTGATGCACAGGAGAGGTATTTCGCATCGGGTGAGGCTACGGCACAGGAAGAGCATGTGGCGGGCAGTCCGGAATATGTGTTCAATGAATACTTGCAAGTTGCGATGGCCTGGGGTGTTCCGGCTCTGTGCGGTATCCTGATGGTGGTGGTTATCTTATTCTGTCTGGCTCATGGAAATAGGCAGTATGGTGCCTGTGGTGGTCTGCTGTCTTTGGGAGTGTTTGCCTTCTCTTCCTATCCGTTCCAGTTCATGGAATTCATTGTAGCTTTCATCGGGCTGTTGGTGGCTTGCCTGATGGCAGTCCGGCGGACATGGGTGCAAGTCGGGGCGTTGGCATTGGGGTTCGGCATCTGTTTTTATCTTTCAGAAAACAGGCTGGAACGGAATGCCCGTCAGATGTTCGAACGTGCCCATGCACTTCACCGGGCAGGGGAATGGCAAGCATCGACGGACTTGCTGAAGGAAACGATGAAAATCAGCAGCGATGCAATGATACTGAACATCATCGGGAAGAACTATCAAGGATTGGGAGCATACAAGGAAGCGGAGTATTGGTTTATCCGCTCCACCCATCGTTTGCCGAACCGCATCTATCCATATTATTTGTTGGTTAAACTGTATGCGGAAAAGCCTGATGTCTTCCCCAAAGAGAAACTGGAACAGGCTGCAAGGATGGTGATGGAGAAAGAACCGAAAGTGGAATCGACCGCTATCCGGGAGATGCGGGAGGAGGTGAAGCGGGTGATGGAAGGTGTTTGTGGAATTGCTTGGAACTAAGAATTGTTAAAATGCAGTTAATTTTCTGTCGCAAGAATCAGGAATGGGGATGTCGGTATCGATTTAAATGGCTTGAAATGAAAAGATTGGCTTGTCACAAGCACCAAGAAGACTTGTTTGGAAAGGTAGAAAACTTTTTATAGCTTTACCCGTTGCCTCCATCGGACGACGAGGAAAGGAAACACCGGGAATAAGAAAGATTAACATATTTCAGAAAAAAAACAGGTAAATAAATGCTAAAAGACGGATAAAAACCGTTAAGTTTGCAGAAGTAGTCAATAAAGCGTGTAAATACATGAAGAAACACATCGTTTGGGTGCTGGCATTAGGGATGTTGGCAGCCTGTTCGGAAAAGGTAGAAAATACGGAAAAGGAAGGCGTGGAAACGGTGCTTCCTTCGCAAGTGAACGAAGTTACGGTGATGAAGTTGGAGAAGAAGAACTTCGACCACGAACTGGTGAGCAACGGCAAGGTAGTGGCGAAGGAATATGCTGACTTGTATTTCCGTTCGGCAGAGGTTGTGGGGCAAGTATGGGTGAAGAATGGTACCCGGGTGCGTAAAGGGCAGAAACTGGCCGAACTCAATCTGTTTAAACTTAACAATACATTGCTGCAAAATAAGAACTCGTTGGCACAGGCTTCGTTGGAGATGCAGGATGTGCTGATAGGACAGGGCTATGCTCCGGACAAACCGGAGGGAATACCGGCAGATGTGATGGAACTGGCGAAGGTGAAAAGCGGCTACGAACAGGCGAAAGCTCAATACGAGGCGGCTCAATACGATGTGGAACAGGCTACACTGACGGCACCGTTCGATGGCATTGTGGCTAATCTTTTTGAAAAGACGCACAGCCTGGCCAATACGGCAGAACCGTTTTGCCGGATTATCAGTACGGTTAGCATGGAAGTGGACTTCAGTGTGTTGGAGAGTGAACTGCCTTTGATTCAGGTGGGCGACAAGGTGGAAGTGACACCGTATGCATCGGTTGCAGGAATGAGGTTGGGAAGCATCAGTGAAATCAATCCGTTGGTGGACGAAAACGGTATGGTGCGGGTTAAAGCCCGGGTGGACGGTAGCGACAAACTGTTCGACGGGATGAATGTACGGGTGAGTGTGAAGCGTTCGGTAGGCGAACAATTGGTGGTGCCTAAAACGGCGGTGGTACTCCGTTCGGGCAAGCAGGTAGTGTTTACCTTACAGAACGGTGTAGCCATGTGGAATTATGTGCAGACGGCCTTGGAAAACATGACGGAATATACCATTGCCGACGGGCTGGAAGAAGGTATGGAAGTGGTGGTGACCGGTAATGTGAATCTGGCTCATGAAGCCCCGGTGAAAGTAATTGAATAGTATGGTAAAATTTCTATTACAGCGGCCGATTGCGGTGTTGATGGCCTTTACGGCATGTTTCATCATCGGACTGGTGACGTATTTCACGTTGCCGGTGTCTTTGTTGCCCGACATTGCCATCCCACAGATTACGGTGCAAGTGACGGGCGAGAACTCGTCGGCTCGTGAATTGGAAAACACCGTGGTGGCTCCGGTACGCAGACAGTTACTGCAGGTGTCGGGGTTGCGTGAGATACAAAGTGAAACAAGAGATGGTGCGGGGATTATCCGCATGGAGTTTGATTTTGGGGTGAATACCGATTTGGCTTTCATCGAGGTGAACGAGAAGATTGATGCGGCCATGAACAGTCTGCCTAAAGAGGTGACAAGACCGAAGGCCATCAAAGCCAGTGCAACGGATATTCCGGTGTTGTATCTGAACATGACCTTGAAAGGGGATCGCCCCTATGAAGATACGGACGAACAGCAGTTCCTGAATTTGTGTGAACTGGCCGAAAATGTGGTGAAGAGACGCATTGAACAGTTGCCCGAGGTGGCGATGGCAGACATTACCGGAGTGCCGGGACGTATCCTGCAAATTGTACCCGACCAGGAGAAACTGGCGATAACCGGCATTACCATCGAAGATTTGGAAGCGGTGCTCGAAGCCAATAACGTAGAGCCGGGAAGCATGTTGGTGCGTGACGGTTATTATGAGTATAACATCCGTATTGCTACGTTGCTACGTACTCCGGAAGATGTGGAGAATATCTATATCCGGAAGGGGGAACGACTGATGCAACTGAAGGAGCTTTGCCGGGTAGCGGTAGTGTCGCAGAAGGAGCAGGGGCTCTCGATGGCCGGTGGCAAACGTGCCGTGACGCTGGCTATCATCAAACAGGGAGATGAAAACATGGACGAGATGAAGACGAAGCTGAAGGAAACAACGGATTATTTTGCTTCGTTGTATCCAGATATCGACTTTCAGGTGTGTCGCAATCAGACGGAATTGTTGGATTACACCATCTCGAACTTGCAAGATAACCTGACACTGGGATTTCTGTTCATCTTTGTCGTGGCTATCTTTTTCTTGGGGGATGTGCGTTCGCCGGTGGTTATCGGTATCAGTATGGTGACTTCCATTGTCATTACGTTCTTCTTCTTCTATTTCTGCAAGGTTTCGCTGAACGTCATTTCCTTGTCGGGCTTGATTCTGGCAGTGGGGATGATGATAGACAGTTCCATTATAGTTACGGAAAACATTTCGCAATACCGGGAAAAGGGATATTCCTTGAAACGGGCTTGTGCAGCAGGGACTACCGAAATGATTACTCCGATGCTAAGTTCATCGTTGACTACCATTGCAGTGTTTGTTCCGCTGATTTTCATGAGCGGTATTGCCGGGGCAATCTTTATGGATCAGGCTTTCTCTATTACGGTGGGGTTGATGATTTCGTATGTGACGGGTATCATGTTGTTGCCGGTGCTTTATCTCTTGTTCTATCGGATGGGGTTGCGGAGTGCGAATTTCTTGTCCAAACGATTCGACCGTTTGATGAAGAACGATTGGTTGGAACGGTTTTATGACAAGGGGATGGACTGGGTGTTTGCCCATAAGAAGGTCAGTCTGCTGATGACTGGGGCTACGTTGCCGGTTTGCGTGTTCTTCTTTTTCTTTATGGAGAAGGAACGGATGCCCAAGATAGAGCAAAACGAGTTGGTGATGCGGATAGAATGGAACGAGAATATCCATGTGGACGAGAACCGCAGGAGAGTGGATGGACTGATGAAACGGGCTGATGAACAGGTGAAGGAACATACAGCCTATGTGGGGATGCAGGATTATATACTGAACTCGGGACAGGAATTGGCGAGCACTGAAGCCGAACTTTATTTCAAGACGGAACAGCCGGCCGGTATCCCTCCTTTGCAAGAAATGTTGCTGAAGGAAGTGAGAAACAGTTATCCGTTGGCAGTAGTTACGTTCTCGCCACCGGAAACGATTTTTGAGAAACTGTTTGTGACCGGAGAGGCGGATGTGGTGACGGAATTGCATGCCGACAATCGTACCCAGGTGCCGGATGCAACGGTGTTGAGGAAACTGGAAGGTGAAATTGTGCGGCGTGTAGGAATGGAAACGGAAGGTATTGCTTTCCGAAACCAGTTGAATTTGGTGGTAGATAGGGAACGGTTGTTGCTCTACAATGTCGCTTATAGCGAACTGACACGGGTGCTGCGGACGGCATTCAAGGACAATCAGGTGTCTACCTTGCGTTCGTACCAGCAGTATTTGCCGGTGGGTATTGCCGGAGAAGAGAAAACAATCAATGAAATATTGGCTTATACGTTGGTGAAAACGATGCCGGACGAACAGGGAACAAGCCATGAAGTACCGTTGAACGGTCTGGTAAAAGTGGTTCCTTCAGAAGACTTGAAAAGCATTACGGCCGGCAAGAACGGGGAGTACATTCCCATTCGTTTCTTTGAAGTAGAAGATGCACCGGGATTAATGGAAAAGGTGGAAGAAGTGGTTCGGGATACGAAAGGTTGGGAAGTGGACTTCTCGGGCAGTTTCTTCTCGAATGAAAAGATGATGAGTGAACTGGCGGTTATCTTGTTTGTATCCATCCTGTTGATGTATTTCATTCTGTGTGCTCAGTTTGAAAGTTTTTTGCAACCACTGATTGTCTTGATTGAAATTCCGATTGACATAGCCTTTGCCTTGGTGACTTTGTGGATATTCGGACATACACTGAACCTGATGTCGGCCATCGGTATCATTGTGACTTGTGGTATTGTGGTGAACGACTCTATCCTGAAGTTGGATTCCATCAACGAATTGAGAAAGGCGGGTACTCCACTGTTGGAGGCGATTCATACGGCAGGAAGAAGGCGTTTGCGTCCCATTATCATGACTTCCCTGACTACCATCTGTGCCATGGTACCGTTACTCTTTGCATCGGATATGGGGTCGGAACTTCAGAAACCGCTTTCCATAGCCATGATTGGTTCCATGTTGTTGGGAACTTTGGTGAGTTTATTTATCATTCCTTTGATATATTGGTTTATTTATAGAAAACACGAAAAGCAATGAAAAGAATGAGATATATTAGTCTATGGGTATTGACTCTCATGTTTTGTGTAACAGGCAAAGCACAGCAAACCATGCGGTTGGACTTGAGACGTACCATCGAATTGGCCAATGATAGTTCGTTGACAGCGTTCCGAAACCAAAATATGTACCTGTCCGGTTATTGGGAATACCGAACCTATCGGGCCAACCGTTTGCCAAGTTTGACGTTGAATTTGACTCCGGCTCAGTATTATCGTTACATCACGCAGCGATACGATTCCAACTCGGATATGGATGTGTATCGTGAACAACAGATGTTCAGTGCCGGGGGAGGTCTGATGATTCAGCAGAACTTCGATTGGACAGGGGGTACCTTCTATCTGGAATCAGACTTGGAGTATATGCGTAACTTTGGGGATACGAAGTCGACTCAATATTCCAGTGTGCCGGTGCGAGTGGGATATACACAGTCCTTGTTGGGATATAATGCTTTTCGATGGGACCGAAAGATAGAGCCGTTGAAGTACGAAAAGGTGAAGAAGGAATTTATCTATAATACAGAAGTGCTTTCGGAAGAGGCGGTGACTTATTTCTTTGATCTGGCCATGGCACAAGCTGATTATAAGCTGGCTCAAGAGAATGTTCTTTCTACCGATACCTTGTATAGCATTGGTTTGAGACGCCACAAGATTGCTGCTATTTCGCAAGCCGATTTATTAACGCTTCAGTTAGATAAGGTGAATGCTCAAAACACGTTGGAGAATACCCGAATTGCTTTGAAACGGGCTATGTCGGCTTTGGCTTTGTTCTTGAATATGGATAAGAATACTACCATTGATTTGGATTTGCCGGGACGTCCGGTGGCTTTGGAGATTTCAGTGGATGAGGCATTGGCAAAGGCCAAGGTTAATAACCCCACTTACTTGCAACAACGACAGAATGTGTTGGAAGCCGAGCGGAATGTAAACAAGACAAAAGTTGAATCAAGGTTTAATGCCAGTCTAAATGCCAGCGTGGGTTTTAACCAGGTGGCAGACAAATTTAAGGATGTATATCGAAGACCGTTGCAACAGGATTTGGTTAACATCAGCGTGTCGATACCTTTGATTGACTGGGGGGTACGGAAAGGGAAATACAACATGGCAAAGAATAACCTGAATGTGGTGAAGACTGCTGCCCGACAGGAAGAACTGGGGTTGGAAGAAGAAGTGACCATGACGGTGAGCGACTTCAACATTCAGTTGCGATTGATAGCCAGTGCAGAAGAAGCATTGGACTTGGCGGTGATGGCTTATGAACAGACTCGTCAACGCTTCATTATCGGCAAGGCAGATGTGAATAGTCTGACTCTCTCTCTGAATCGTCAACAGGAGGCACAAAAGAATTATATCTCGGCCTTGCAGAATTATTGGTTGAATTATTACAAGATACGCCGTCTTACATTGCATGATTTTGAGTCGGGTATCTCTTTGTCGGACAGATTTGATTTCAATAACGGTCTCTATCGATGAGTAAGACTCGTACCTTCTCTCCGTTTACGCTGATTGTGACTTTCGTTTGTCTGTCGCTGGTCGGCTTGGCATTGGTTCCGCTTTTGCCGGTCAAACTCGTACCTTCACGTACCTTGCCGGGCTTGACCATTACCTTTCAGATGCCGGGCAATTCGTCGCGAGTGATTGAGTCGGAGGTAACCAGTAGACTGGAGTCGATGTTGGCTCGTGTAAAAGGAGTGAAGAATGTAAACTCTACTTCGGATAACGGTACTGGGAGCATTACATTGGAACTGGATAAGCATGCGGATATTGATATGACACGCTTTGAGGTGTCTACCATTATCCGACAAACCTGGCCGCAACTGCCCGAGAATGTCAGTTATCCACAAATTCAGACCAGTCGCTCCGATGAGAACGCCGAACGTCCGTTCATGACTTATACCTTAAATGCTCCGGCTACTCCTTTCTTGATACAGCGTTATGCCGAGAAAAACATCAAGCCGGTACTGGGACAATTGAAGGGAGTGTATAAGGTGGAATTGACCGGTGCTACACCAATGGAATGGCAGCTGGAATACGATGATTCGCAACTGACCCGTTTGGGAGTGACTTTGAGTGATTTGCATGAAGCGATTTCAGGACATTATGAAAAGGAATTTCTAGGTATCTGTTCGATAGAAAAAGGAGAAGATGGAAAGGAATGGATTCGATTGGTTAGGACTTCTACCGGAAAGGAAGATGCGTTCAACCCATCTGAAATCCGCATGAAGACAACCGACGGAACCCTTTTGAGCTTGGACAAGTTGATTAAAATCAGACGGACGGAGTCACAACCGAGCAGCTATTTCCGTATCAATGGATTGAATTCCATCTATTTGTATCTGACAGCGGAAGAAACGGCCAATCAGTTAGAACTGAGTGCCCAAATCAAGAAGGTGATGGCCGAATTGCAACAACGTATGCCTGCAGGCTATGAAGTGCATATCGGATATGATGCCACGGAGTATATTCAGAAGGAGTTGGATAAGATTTATTTCCGTACTGGATTGACGATTCTTATTTTGTTGGTCTTTGTGGCATTGATTACGTGGAACTTACGTTATCTGTTTTTGATTCTGACGAGCTTGACGGTGAACTTGGCGGTAGCGGCTATCTTTTATTATGCTTTTGGGCTGGAAATGCAGTTGTATTCGTTGGCCGGTATTACGATTTCTTTGAACTTGGTTATTGACAATACCATTGTGATGACCGACCATATTTTGCACCGGCGAAACTTGAAGGCGTTTGTTTCTGTCCTGGCTGCAACATTGACTACCGTAGGTGCTTTGGTCATCATTTTCTTCCTGGATGAAAAGATTCGCCTGAACTTGCAGGATTTTGCAGCAGTGGTGATTATCAATTTGCTGGTATCTTTGTTTGTGGCCTTGTTTTTTGTTCCTTCCATGATTGAAAAAATAGGGCTGGTGCAAAAGAAGCACCAACGTAGGCGTTGGTGGGTCAAACGGATGGCGGTTTATTTTTCCCGAGGTTATCGAGGATTGATTTCCATCCTTTGCCGTTATCGGGTAGCAGCTTGTTTCTTGTTGATGTTGGGTTTCGGACTTCCGGTCTTTTTATTACCCGAAAAATTGGAAGAGGAAGGCAAATGGGCTGAATATTACAACAAAGTGTTTGATAATTCGACCTACAAGGAGAAAGTGAAACCCATCGTTGATAAAGTCTTGGGTGGAAGTTTGCGTCTGTTTGTGGAAAAGGTGTACGAAGGCAGTTATTTTAACCGCGATGAAGGGGAGACTGTGCTTTCGGTGACAGCAACGCTTCCCAACGGAAGCACATTGGAGCAGATGAATGTGTTGGTGAAGAAAATGGAGACATATTTGACGGAGTTTAAAGAGATTAAACAATTCCAGACATCCATATACAGTGCCCGTAGAGCGGGGATTCAGATTTATTTCACGAAGGAACACCAACATAGTGGATTCCCTTATACGCTGAAGGCCAATATCATCAGTAAGGCCTTGACTTTAGGTGGTGGTAGTTGGGGTGTTTATGGACTTCAGGACCAGGGATTCAGCAACGATGTGCGTGAGTCGGCCGGTAGTTTCCGGGTGAAACTGTATGGCTACAATTACGATGAATTGGCCTATTGGACGGAAAAGTTGAAAGAAAAATTGCTGACATACCGACGAATTAAGGATGTGATTGTCAATTCGGAATTCAGTTGGTGGAAGGATGATTATAGCGAGTTCTATCTGGAATTGGATAAAGAACGGTTGGCCAAGGAAAATATTACAGCCATGCAGTTGTTTACTGCTTTGCGTCCGGTGTTTGGACGAGACATTTCGAGTGGAAACATCATGTATGAAAACCAGACAGAAGCCTTGAAACTGACATCTTTACAAAGTCGTGAATATGATGTGTGGAGCTTGGTGAATGTTCCTTTCCATGTAAATGGGCATTTCTATAAATTGTCCGATTTCGCAACGGTACGAAAAGGGCAGTCGCCCCAACGAGTAGCTAAGGAGAACCAGCAATACCGCTTGTGTTTGCAATATGAGTATATTGGCTCGTCGGAACAAGGAAGGAAACTATTGGAAAAAGAGTTGGAAAACTTTAATGCCCAATTACCGATGGGGTATGTGGCTGAAGATGAACAACAGAGTTGGAACTGGGGGCAAAAGGACAACAAACAATATGCATTGTTGTTGGTGGTAATTGCTATTATATTTTTCACGACGAGTGTACTGTTTAATTCGTTGAAACAGCCCTTAGCCATTGTTTTTGTGATACCTATATCATATATCGGTGTCTTCTTGACATTCTATTTGTTTGAATTGAACTTTGACCAGGGAGGGTTTGCTTCTTTTGTTCTGTTGTGTGGTATTACGGTCAATGCCAGTATTTATATCATGAATGAATATAATGCTATCCGTCGTCGTTTTCCGAGGGTGTGGGTAAACCGTGCTTATGTGAAAGCATGGAATGCCAAGATTGTTCCAATCTTTTTGACGGTTGTATCGACGATACTTGGTTTTGTTCCTTTTATGGTAGGGACGAATAAAGAAGCTTTCTGGTTTCCGTTGGCAGCCGGAACAATTGGTGGATTGATAATGTCTGTTTTTGGAGTTTTCATTTTTTTACCTATCTTTACGCTGAGAAAAAAACAGGCATTAGGTCCGCAATTTAAAAAGAAAGAATGATGAAAAAATGGATGGGAGCAATCCGAATGTTTTTGCTGTTGTTTGCTCTATGTGGCACGGCTTCGGCTTTTGCTCAGAATTATGTTCAGAAGTTGGACATTCCTTATCGGAATGCTGGTAATGAATATGCGTTAGAGCGTTGTAAACTGGATTTTTATTATCCGGAGGGAGTGAAAGATTTTGTAACGGTTGTCTGGTTTCATGGCGGTGGATTGACCGGAGGAAGCAAAAGCATACCGAACGAATTGAAAGAAAGCAAGGTGGCAGTGTTGGCGATTAATTATCGTTTGTTACCTAAGGCGACTTTATCCGATTGTATTGATGATGCAGCTGCAGCAGTAGCTTGGGCTTTCGAACATATTGCCGAATATGGGGGGGATGCCCGTAAAATCGTGGTAGCAGGTCATTCGGCCGGAGGCTATCTGACTAACATGATTGGATTGGACAAGAAATGGTTGAATAAATATGGAATAGATGCCGATTCTATTGCGGCATTAGTGCCTTTTAGTGGACATGCCATCAGCCATTTTGCCTATCGCGAGGCCAAAGGTATGAAGACTTCCCAACCAAGCATCGATGAGTTTGCACCGCTCTATTATGTGCGTCCGGATGCTCCTCCTTTGATTATTATTTCGGGTGACCGCGAGATGGAATTGTTGGGACGTTATGAAGAAACGGCCTATTTGTGGCGTATGATGAAAGTGAATGGCCATAAGAACGTATATTTGTATGAATTGGACGGATATGACCACGGAGCGATGGCTGCCCCCGGTTTCCATATCCTGAAAGAATATATCAAGAAACACCTGTAATGCTATGTTGACACAAATTATCAATGGTAAGATATTTACCCCTCAAGGCTGGATAGAAGACGGATCGGTCTTGATTCGTGACCATCAAATACTGGAAGTGACTAATTGTGATTTAGCCTTGATTGGTGCCGAACAGGTGGATGCCCGTGGCATGTTTATTGTGCCGGGCTATGTTTGTATGCATGCTCATGGCGGTGGTGGACATGACTTTACGGAACTTACGGAAGAAGCATTCCGCAAGGCTGTGAAGGCTCATCAGAAGCATGGTGCTACCAGTATATTCCCTACGCTGTCTTCTTCTTCTTTCGATGAAATCCGTCAAGGTGTGGCAATCTGCGAAAAGTTGATGGCCGAGGAGGGCAGTCCGATATTGGGCTTGCATCTGGAAGGACCGTATCTCACTCCGAAGCGTGCCAGCGACCAGTTCGGTGGAAAGTTGTGCGAACCGAATGTCGAAGAATATACTTCGTTGGTTGAGTCTACCCATTGCATCAAGCGTTGGGATGCTTCGCCCGAAGTGCCGGGAGCTTTGGACTTTGCCCGTTATTTGAAGTCAAAAGGTATTTTGGCGGCTATCACTTACACTGAGGCCGAATATCCGTTGGTAAAGAAAGCTTTCGAAGCAGGGTTTACACATACATCGCATTTCTATAATGGCATGCCGGGATTCCACAAGTGTCGCGAGTATAAGTATGAAGGAACGGTGGAAAGTGTATACTTGGTGGACGACATGACTATCGAACTGATAGCCGATGGCAAACATCTTCCGTCTACTATCTTGCAACTGGCTTATAAGGTGAAGGGTACGGAGCGAACATGTTTGGTGACAGATGCCTTGGCGTATGCTGCTGCAGGCGAAGAGGAAGTGAACGATCCGAATATCATCATCGAAGATGGGGTTTGCAAGACAAAGGATCATGAACATTTGGCTGGTAGCATCGCCACCATGGACGTATTGGTGCAGAACATGGTGAAAGCAGGTGTGCAGGTAGAGAATGCTCTCCGTATGGCTTCCGAGACTCCGGCTCGTCTAATGAATGTGTACGACCGCAAGGGTTCGTTGGAAAAAGATAAGGATGCCGACATTTTGATTTTGGATTCCAAGTTAAATGTGCGTGCTGCTTGGGACATGGGACAATTAGTGGAAGGCATTTGATAAGTTTTCAGTATTGTCATTCAGCTCGAAGAATCTCGGAAACATTACGATTAAGATTACGTGGATGTTTCCGAGATTCTTCATATTTTGGCTTATTCTTCGTTTTATCCGAAGGAAATTTGCTACATTTGCATTTTATTGCAAATTTGAAAAAAAGGTTATGGACGAACTGATGAGGGAAGACATACGGAAGGCTTGTGAGGTGATGCAACGAGGAGGCGTCATCCTCTATCCTACGGATACGATTTGGGGGATAGGGTGTGATGCTACGAATGAGGAGGCTGTGAAGCGTGTCTATGAAATCAAGAAGCGAGCCGATAGCAAAGCAATGCTCGTACTGGTGGACAATGCCGTGAAGGTAGACTTTTATGTGAAAGAGCCACCCGAAGTGGCGTTCGACTTGATGGAGTGTGCAACGAAGCCGATGACCATCATCTATGACGAGGCACGCAATTTGGCTTCTAACCTGTTGGCCGAGGATGGTAGTGTGGGCATCCGTGTAACCTCCGAAGAGTTTTCCAAGCAGTTGTGTTTCCGTTTCCGAAAGGCAATTGTATCGACTTCGGCCAATGTGAGCGGTGGGCCTTCGCCGGCTACCTTTAGTGATATTAGCGAGGAAATCAAGCAGGCGGTGGATTACATCGTAGTGAGCCGACAAAAGGAAACATCCGCCCCGAAACCTTCGAGCATCATCAAGCTAGGCAAGGGAGGATTGATTAAGGTTATAAGAGAATAAGAAGATATGGATGAGAAACAAAATCTTTTCCAACGCCTTTTGTTGTGGCGGGAAAAGAATGTAAAGGATAAGCATTTCATTCTGGTACTCAGTTTTGCGGTGGGTATTCTTACGGCTCTGGCGGCCACTTTATTGAAGTTCTTGATAGAATATATCAAACATTTCCTGACGGAAAACTTCGATTCGACGGGAGCTAACTGGTTGTATTTGGTATATCCGGTTGTGGGTATCTTTCTGACGGGGTTGTTCATTCGTCATGTCGTAAGGGATGACATCAGCCACGGGGTGACGAAGATTCTGTATGCGATCTCGCGTAGGCAGAGTCGAATCAAACGTCATAATACCTGGTCATCGCTTTTTGCCAGTGCCATTACCATTGGTTTTGGGGGATCGGTAGGGGCTGAAGCACCTATTGTACTTACGGGTTCTGCTATCGGTTCGAACTTGGGAAGTGCCTTTCGGATGGATCATCGTACACTGATGCTGTTGGTGGGATGTGGAGCTGCCGGTGCGGTGGCAGGTATTTTCAAAGCACCGATTGCCGGGCTGGTTTTTACACTCGAAGTATTGATGATTGACCTGACGATGGGATCGTTACTTCCGTTGTTGGTATCGAGTGTTACCGCTGCTACGGTGGCTTACATTCTGCATGGTACGGAAGCGATGTTCGAATTCCATATGGACGAACCTTTCTTGATGGAGCGTATTCCGGCGGTGTTGTTGTTGGGTATTCTTTGCGGTTTAGTGTCGTTGTACTTCACCCGCACGATGAATTGGATAGAAGGTATTTTTCGTCGATATAATAACCCTTACATCAAATTGATGATAGGCGGTACGATGCTGAGTATCCTTATCTTTATGTTTCCTTCCTTGTATGGTGAAGGTTACGATGTTATCCACATGTTGCTGAACGGAACGAATACTATGGATTGGGACAAGGTGATGGATAACTCTGTCTTCTATGGTTATGGCAATTTGTTGTTGGTTTATTTGGCCTTGGTTGTTTTGTTTAAAGTCTTTGCCACGAGTGCTACTAATGGAGGTGGTGGTTGTGGTGGAACATTCGCCCCGAGTTTGTTCCTAGGGTGTATCACAGGATTTGTCTTTGCTCATTTCTGTAATGGTTACGGATTGGAGCCTATTATCTCGGACGATATTCCTGAAAAAAACTTTGCCCTTTTGGGTATGGCCGGATTGATGTCGGGGGTGATGCACGCTCCACTGACGGGCGTTTTCTTGATAGCCGAACTGACGGGTGGTTACGACATGTTTTTGCCTTTGATGATGGTGTCGGTCAGTGCTTATCTGACCATCATGATTTTTGAGCCTCATAGCATTTATTCCATGCGTTTAGCCAAGAAGGGTGAGTTGGTGACCCATCACAAGGACAAGGCGGTATTGACTTTGATGAACATTGAAAGTGTGGTGGAAACCGACTTCGAAAAGGTGCGTCCTGATGATGATTTGGGACAGATGGTCAAGGTGATTTCAAAGGCCAAACGAAATATGTTTCCTGTGGTAGATGGTTTGGGAGCGTTGTTGGGTATTGTGGTGTTGGACGACATTCGTAACATCATTTTCCGCCAAGAATTGTATCATCGTTTTTATGTAGGCAATTTCATGGTGGCTCCCAAAGCACGTATCAAGATGGAAGACTCAATGGAAGTGGTAATGAAGAAGTTTGATGAAACGAAGGCCTGGAACTTGCCGGTGGTTGACCATGACGGAAAGTATGTAGGCTTCCTTTCTAAATCAAGAATCTTGAATTCGTACCGGCAGATGTTGGTCGATTTCTCGGAAGAATAAAGAAGAATAATGGAAAAGAAAGATTTGAGAATTGTATATATGGGTACTCCCGAATTTGCCGTGGAAAGTTTGAAACGGTTGGTGGAGGGTGGATATAATGTCGTGGCGGTTATCACCATGCCGGATAAGCCGATGGGACGCCATGGGAGTGTGTTGCAAGGAAGTCCGGTAAAGCAATATGCCGTGTCGCAAGGGTTGAAGGTACTTCAGCCGGAGAACCTGAAGGAAGAAAGTTTTGTGGAAGAACTTCGTTCGTTGCAGGCCGATTTGCAAATAGTCGTGGCTTTCCGTATGTTGCCCGAGGTCGTTTGGAATATGCCTCGTTGGGGAACATTCAACCTGCATGCTTCCTTACTTCCACAATATAGGGGGGCGGCTCCAATAAATTGGGCGGTAATGAATGGCGATACCGAGACTGGCATCACTACCTTTTTTTTGAAGCACGAAATCGATACCGGAGACATCATTCAACAGGTGAAAGTCCCCATTGCCGATACGGACAATGTAGAAATGGTGTATGATAAGTTGATGATGCTAGGAGGAGAATTGGTGCTTGAAACTGTAGATGCTATCTTGAATGGTACGGTGAAATCTATTCCTCAAGATGAAATCATACAACCGGATACAGAACTCCGTCCGGCTCCGAAGATATTCAAGGAAACATGCCGTATTGATTGGAGTACCGGAGTTAAGAAGGTATATGACTTTGTACGAGGACTTTCGCCCTATCCGGCAGCTTGGACAGAGATCAAAACTCCCGATGGTAATCATCAAGTATTGAAAATCTTCGAAACGGCCAAAACTTTTGAAGAACATGAAAAGACGATTGGAACGATGGAAACGGATGGTAAGACTTATCTTCGGGTGGCCGTAGAAGATGGTTATATTAATCTGTTGTCTTTGCAAATCGCCGGTAAGAAACGAATGCTTATACAAGATTTCTTGAGGGGGTATCGTTTTGTTGAAGGAAGCAGCGTGGAATAAAAATATGCGACTTTTCAAGGTTCGTATCTAAATTATAGCTATCTTTGCAGCATCAATCGAAGTTAAAATATAAATTATGAGTAAACCTATCATTTCTCCATCTATATTGTCTGCCAATTTCCTGAATCTTCAAGCCGATATTGAAACGTTGAATCGGAGTGAAGCAGATTGGGTGCATGTCGATGTGATGGACGGTGTATTTGTTCCGAATATTTCTATTGGTTTTCCGGTGCTGAAGCAAGTGGCCGAAATCTCGGAAAAGCCAATGGATGTGCATTTAATGATTGTTCAGCCGGAAAAGTTTATCAAGGAGCTTAAGGATATGGGAACAATGATGATGAACATTCATTACGAAACTTGTACCCATCTTCATCGAGTCGTGCAACAAATAAAGGATGCAGGAATGAAGGCAGGGGTAACATTGAATCCTTCTACTCCAGTAGTTATGCTTAAGGATATTGTGGCTGATTTGGATATGGTGCTTTTGATGAGTGTAAATCCGGGTTTTGCCGGACAAAAGTTTATCCCTCAAACCGTTAATAAGCTGAAGGAATTGCGTGAGTTGATTGATAATACAGGCTCGAAGGCGTTGATTCAGATTGATGGCGGTGTAAATTTGGAAACAGGAAAACAACTCGTAGAAGCAGGTGCTGATGTATTGGTGGCTGGTAATGCCATATTCAAGGCTCCGGACATGATGGACATGATTCATCAATTAAAGAATCTCTAAAAGATACAGAACGCTTGAAAGCTTATCCCATACTCCGGCTTACTATATTCATGGTAGCCGGAATTTTTTTTGCAGGTATTTTCCCTGATTACGTTTCACCTCAGAACCTTCATGTGGTTTTGTGTGGGCTTGCTCTGCTGTTGGGACTAGGTATAAGGAAGGCATCGTATGCTAAAAGATGGGTATTCGGGACGGGAGTTTCTGTGTTTATGTTCCTTGTTGGTTGGATTTTGGCAGAACATGAAAGAGATGAAGTTTGGGTTGATTGGCCTGTGAAAGAACAGATATATCGGACAGTTTTGCAAGATGTACCCGTTGAAAAGACCAGAAGTATTCAATGCAAGGTCGAGGTGAATGGCAAGAACGTGTTGTTGTATCTGGCGAAAGACAGCTTGGCCTCAACATTGGAAATCGGTGATGAGTTATGGGCATATACCGATATACAGATTCCCCAAGGTAGAAGAAATCCTTATGAATTTGATTATGCACACTATTGGTTTCATCAAGGGATAAGTGGTACAGCTTATGTTCCTTCTGGATACTGGTTTCGGAAAGAAAGAATATCCGAGCTGTATTTGAAACAACAGGCTTTGTTGGTTAGGGAAAGGGCTATACAGAAGTATCGTGAATGGGGAGTGGAAGAAGAACAACTCCCGGTACTTTCTGCTTTGACTTTGGGCTGTAAGCGGGAGTTGGACGATGAACTTCGAGAGGTTTATGCCGATGCGGGGATTTCGCATGTGTTGGCTTTGTCGGGAATGCACATTGGTATTATTTGGCTTTTGCTAAATTTCTTGTTAAGTCCTCTCGGATTGATAAGGGGAGGCAGTTATGTCAAATGGTTTGTTTCCACAGGGTTGTTATGGAGTGCTGCTTTTGTAGTGGGTTTGGAGGCTTCGGTAGTAAGAGCGGTATGGATGTGCATGTTGATGGAGCTGGCCAAGTTGGCCGGTGGTCGGGCGTTATCCATGAATACGTTAGCGATTGCTGCTCTCTTGATGTTGTTTTATCATCCTTTCTATATATATGATGTAGGTTTTCAACTTTCTTTTGTAGCCGTAGCTTCCATCGTGTTGTTCCGTCCTTTGATTCTTAAAGCTTTTGCGTGGCGAAATCCTGTTTTACGATATGTCGGAGGGGTGATGGCGGTATCTGTGGCAGCTCAAATAGGTACAGCTCCTTTGGTAATGTATTATTTCTCTAATTTTTCTGTCTATTTTCTGGTGACGAATCTTCTAGCTGCAGTATGGATACCTCTTATCCTATATGGGGCTGTGGTTATGGTACTTGTCTCTCCCTGTTCTTGGTTGCTGGGAGTGCTCGTCTCGGTTGTAAATGCTTCGACAAAAGGATTGACCGTTGTTGCAGAATGGATAGGTGGATTGCCTGGAGCTACATTCTCCGTAGCTTATTTGTCGGGGGTGGAGATTGTGTTACTTTATGGGATTTTAGGGATAATTCTATTGTATGGCATGAAACCTAGACGAGCTTTATTCTTGAAAGGATTGGCCTTGTTTACTTGTCTGTTAGCATTTCGTTTGATAATTGTTTTTCCTGAGCAGAAACAAGCTGAGATTGTTTTTTATAATTTTCGGAATTGTCCGGCTATTCATTTGATTGAATCTGACGGAAGTTCTTATTTGATAACGGAGCAGAACGATAGTGCTATCGCTTCTTTGGTAAAAGTTGCAGATGTTTTTTGGAAAAGAGAAGGAGTTGAATATCCGGTTATAGTATCCAAGGAGCAGAGCATGCCGAATGGAATTTATCAAGATAAAATTGTTGTTTGGCATGGACTGAAGATTGGAATTCTGTCGGATAATCGTTGGAAAGATAAAAGTTCGGAACTGTTGCTGGATATGGATTATCTGTATTTGTGTCATGGATTTAATCAGGATTTGAAAAGTTTGCAGAAATTGTTCAAAGTGAAAACAGTTGTACTTGATGCTTCGTTAGGAAGAACCAGAGCAGAGCAAAGGAAAAAGGAATGTATGGAGTTAGGTCTTGATTTTGTAGATTTGGAAGCGGAAGGTTCTCACCGTATATTTCTGTAAATGGAGAATTTTGTGTATTTTTGCACATCAAAAAATAATCGTATGTTATCAAGAATCATGTCGCAAGCCGATATAGACCATGTGGAAAAGTGGTTTGAAAAGGCTGAAAAAATAGTAATAGTAAGTCATGTATCACCCGATGGTGATGCAATGGGTTCTTCGTTGGGATTGTATCATTTCCTGGTATCGATGGATAAGAATGTATCTGTTATTGTGCCAAATACGTTCCCGGCTTTTTTTCGTTGGATGCCGGGAGCTAAGGATGTGATAATTTATAATAAATACAAGGAGTTTGCCGACAAGTTGATTCAGGAAGCGGATGTTATCTGTTGCCTGGACTTTAACGTATTGTCGCGTATTGATACAATGGAAGAAGCAGTGAAGAATTCTCCGGCACGGAAGTTGATGATAGACCATCATTTATATCCCGGCGATTTTTGTGGAATTACGATTTCGCACCCGGAAATATCTTCTACCTCGGAATTGGTTTTCCGACTGATTTGTTATTTGGGATGCTTTGAGGATATTACTCAAGAAGGGGCAGAATGTATTTATACCGGGATGATGACCGATACGGGTGGATTTACTTATAACTCGAATAACCGGGAAATTTACCTGATTATAGGTGAATTGTTGTCGAAAGGCATTGACAAGGATGAAATTTATCGGAAGGTTTTCAATACTCATTCGGAAGGACGCTTGAGATTGATGGGATATGTGCTTTATGATAAGATGCAGGTATGCCCTCAGTATGCTTCGGCATTGATTACTTTATCTCGTGAAGAACAAGGTCGTTTCCAATACTCGAAAGGGGATACGGAAGGTTTTGTAAACATGCCTTTGTCTATTAAGGATATTTGTTTTTCGGTGTTTTTGCGAGAAGATACTGAAAAGGATATGATAAAGGTTTCGTTACGTTCGGTGGGTGATTTCCCATGTAACAAGGTTGCGGCAGAATTTTTTAATGGTGGCGGACATTTGAATGCTTCGGGTGGAGAGTTTTATGGCACGATGGAAGAGGCTATAAACTTGTTTAAACAAGCATTGGTGAAATACGAAAGCCTACTTTTAGCAAAAAAATAGTTATTTTAGTATAATAGCTTGAAAAGATAGAAAAAGTTTGCCGACGATTTATTACTTTTGTCCTCGAATTTAAAGCAAGTAAAATGAAGAAGTTAAGTATATTCTTTTTGTTGGTGTTGGGACTGGGCTGGATGTTCCAGGCATGTAATAACGATAAGACGTATGCGGAGATGAAAGAAGAGGAGCGTGATGCTATCAAGCGTTTTATCGAGTTGGAAGGAATCAAGGTTATCAGTGAAAAGGAATTCGAAGCACAGGATTCTTTAACCAATGTGGCCGACAATGAGTTTGTCCTGTTCTCGGAAAGCGGGGTTTATATGCAGGTAGTGTCGCGTGGAAATGGAGAATTGCTGGCTGATGGACGCCATGAAATCCTGGCTCGTTACATCGAAGAAGAAATTTTGGATGACGGAAAGACGGATACGCTCTCCTTTAATACAATGTCCAATCTGTATGCACATCCGGATGCTTTCATTCTGACAAAGAGTGGAAATAATTTTTCTGCCACATTCACTTATGGTGGAGCTATGTATTCGGCACATAATACAACTTATGTTCCTTCAGGTTGGATGATTCCCTTTAATTATATAAAGGTGGGACGCGAAATCTCCGGACGTTCAAAAATCAGATTGATTGTTCCTCATAGTGAAGGAACATCGACGGCATCTTCTCAGGTGATGCCTTGTTATTATGAAATAACTTATCAATTATCGCGATGACACTTATTAAATCTATTTCGGGTATCCGTGGAACAATTGGTGGAGGTGCCGGTGAAGGACTGAATCCATTGGATATTGTGAAGTTTACATCAGCTTATGCAACGCTGATTCGTAAGACAACTACTATTAAGAGCAATAAAATCGTAGTGGGCCGTGATGCTCGCCTCTCGGGTGAGATGGTGAAGAATGTAGTATGCGGTACCCTAATGGGAATGGGGTTCGATGTGGTAAACATCGGTTTGGCTTCTACACCAACCACCGAATTGGCCGTGACCATGGAAGGTGCTTGTGGGGGTATCATTCTGACCGCGAGTCACAACCCTCGTCAATGGAATGCCTTGAAGTTGCTGAACGAACATGGTGAGTTCTTGAATGCAGAAGAAGGAAATGAAGTGCTTCGTATAGCCGAGGCCGAAGCTTTCGAATATGCAGACATCGACCATTTGGGAAGTTATCGCGAAGATAATACATACGATGACAAACACATTGATAGTGTGTTAGCTTTGAAATTGGTGGATGTAGAAGCTATTCGCAATGCCAAGTTCAAGGTAGCTATTGATTGTGTGAATTCGGTAGGAGGCGTGATTCTTCCGAAGTTGTTGGAACGCTTGGGAGTTGAAAAAGTCGAAGGTCTTTATTGCGAACCGACAGGTGATTTTCAACATAACCCCGAGCCACTTGAAAAGAACCTCGGTGACATCATGAACTTGATGGCGAAAGGTGATTATGATGTGGCTTTTGTGGTAGACCCAGATGTAGATCGATTGGCCATGATTTGTGAAGATGGAAAGATGTATGGTGAAGAATATACATTGGTCACTGTGGCCGATTATGTGTTGAAGCATACACCGGGAAATACTGTTTCTAATCTTAGCTCTACCCGTGCACTTCGTGACGTAACCCGTAAGTATGGATGCGATTACAACGCTTCGGCCGTAGGCGAGGTGAACGTAACGACCAAGATGAAAGAAACGAATGCCGTAATTGGTGGTGAAGGAAATGGTGGGGTGATTTATCCGGAAAGTCATTATGGTCGTGATGCTTTGGTAGGTATCGCTTTGTTTCTAAGTCATTTGGCACACGAAGGAAAGAAGGTCAGCGAGCTTCGTGCGACTTATCCTCCTTATTATATTGCGAAGAATCGCATAGACTTGACTCCGGAAACAGATGTGGATGCCATTCTTGCCAAGGTGAAGGAAATGTACAAGGACGAAGAAGTGAATGATATTGATGGTGTGAAGATAGACTTCCCCGACAAGTGGGTTCACCTTCGCAAGAGTAATACCGAGCCAATTATTCGTGTATATTCTGAAGCTTCAACCATGGAGGAAGCCGATGAAATTGGTCAAAAGATTATGGATGTAGTTTATAGTTTGGCGAAATAAGCGAGAAAGGGCGATGCGAAAGCATCGCCTTTTTTATACCCATAACAAATCGCTCATGATTCCGTCCGAAATGAAGATTCCTCTTCGCGTAAGTTTCAATACGCCTTCGCAAATTTCCAATACGCCTTCGCTTATATAAGGTTTTGCCATTCGGAGGCAATAATCATATAATTCTTTCCCGAAGGTTAAGCGGAGTTGGGAGAGAGACATACCCCAACAGGTACGGATGCTAGTGATTACATAATCGTTGTATCGGGTGTACAAGTCCAATTCTTCGATCTCGAAATCAGGATTTCCTGAAGTGATGCCATTTATATACTTGTCGAGTGAGGCTACATTCCATTGTCGGGAAGTGCCATTGAAGGAATGGGCAGAAGGTCCACAACCTAAGTATTTCTTGCCTGTCCAATAACTGGAATTATGACGGGAATGTAGGTTGGGTAGGCAGAAGTTGGATATCTCGTAATGTTGATAGCCGGCTTGAGTGAGCTCATTTATCAAAATGCTGAACATTTCGACGCTCAGTTCTTCATTTGTCTCTTTTACTTTCTGTTCTTCTTTTAGTGTCCAGAGGGCAGTGCCTTCTTCGTAAATCAAATGGTAGGCTGAAATATGTTCGGGATGTAAGGCTATGGCCTGTTGCAAGTCTTCTTTCCATGTCTGCAAGGTTTCGCCGGGAAGTCCGTACATCAAATCAATGCTGATGTTTCGGATGCCTGCTTCTCGGCATCGTTGGAAAGCCTCAATGGCTTGTCGGGCTGTATGCCGGCGATGAAGTAATTTCAAGGTTTCTTCTTGGAAGGTTTGGATACCCATGCTGATTCGGTTGATAGGCAATTGTCGAAGCATGGTGACATATTCCGGAGTCAGGTCGTCGGGATTGGCTTCGAGGGTAATTTCGGCATTGGGATTGACGTTATATACCTTATATATATAGGTGAAGATTTCTTTCAGTTCGCTTTCACTGAGTTGTGAAGGTGTGCCTCCTCCCAAGTAGATGGTTTCTATTTCTTCGTCTTCCAAATAGTTTTTCCGTATCTTCAGCTCTTGGCAGAGTGCATGGATATAGTTGGGTTTCTTTTCGCTTTGGGTTGTGGAGAAGAAATCACAATAGATGCATCTCCGTTTGCAGAAGGGGATGTGGATGTAGATGCCTGCCATGTATGCTATTCCTTGTTTCTGAAATCTAAAATCGTTTTTACAATCTCGTCCGTCGAGTCGGTAAGACTCATCAGTAGATTCTTGTATTTACCTTTGTCGACAAGATGTTGCATCAACCGATAGACGGGCATTTCTTCCGTCCAATATCTTTTGTTCATGAATATCATTGGGCTGGCATATCCGAAACTGAGATAATGGTTCTGTACGGCTTCTTGGAAGATTTCCTGCATAGTGCCTGCACTGCCCGGTGAATAGATGATACCTCCTTTGGCAATAGTTAGAATACTATCTTCGCGGATGCTGTTGTCGAAATACTTGGCTATATGAGTAGCAAATGGAGTGGCGGGTTCGTGTCCATACAACCAGGTCGGTACTCCAAGACTTACGGTATGTTCTTGCGGATACTTGGACATGACTTGCAAGGCGGTGTCCAACCAATGTTTGTCCTTGAACGAAGGAGCAGCTTTTAAGATGTCAAGGGCATCGTTTGTTTCAGCCTCTGTTCGTCCGGCCATCCAAGCTCCTAAGTGAGTGGCTTCCATAGCTCCCGGTCCTCCACCACTAACCATCAGACATCCGTTTTCAGCCAATGTTTTGCTCACCACCACTACTTGCCGGTAAGCTTCTTCGGTGCGTAGTAGGCCGTGTCCGCCCATAATTCCTACCACTTGTCGTTCGTCAAAGTGAGCAAGAAAGTCGTTCATGGCGTTAGTCATGGAATGGTCGTGAAGGGTGCGACCCAAAGTCTCTTTGATGTCTATAGCAGCCTTACCCATCTTCAGATAGTGGTTATATACTTGCTGGTCGTAGCAATCCTTGAAAGTTTCGGCTTTCCCGAGTTGATAACCTTTATATAAGCTCTCTGCCGAATACAAGTGTTCACGGAAAATGTCGAAAGGCATTTGAAAAGAAGGTTGTGCGATGATTTCCTTCAAGGCTTCAATGGCTTCAGATTGCAATCGTTGAATTTTGATGATGGGTTTCTTCTTCAACGATTTTTTGCCCATAGCCGCCTTGCGTGCCAAATAGCTTTCATATTGATTCTCCAAGTAATTGTCTGCCATAATTGTTATGTTTAGATTGCGAAGATACATGAATTTCTTTAAAATACCTTATGTTTATCAGTTCCTTACCAATTAATGTAGCCTAATTTAGGCTTTGTGTTGCAAAACATAGTTTAGTAACACATCGCATGAAGTTGCTTTTTCAGTCTTTATTTTCTATTTTGCGGCCTGTTTTTTAGAAGGTATGAGAAACACACCTTTTTATTGTATAATCTTTAAATCTTAGATATCATGAAAGTATATCAAACAAACGAAATCAAGAACATTGCACTTTTAGGCAATGATGGATCAGGTAAGACCACCCTCACTGAAGCGTTGCTCTTTGAGAGTGGTATCATAAAACGTCGTGGTAGAATTACTGCCAAGAACACAGTGAGTGACTATTTCCCAGTAGAACAAGAATATGGTTATTCTGTTTTTTCTACCGTTTATCATGTAGAATGGAATAACAAGAAGTTGAATATCATTGACTGTCCGGGTAGTGACGACTTCGTAGGTGCAGCCATGACTGCTTTGAACGTAACCGATACAGCTATCCTCTTGTTGAATGGTCAGTATGGTCCCGAAGTAGGTACACAGAACCACTTCCGCTACACTGAAAAGTTGGGTAAGCCGGTTATCTTCTTGGTAAACCAACTTGACCATGAAAAATGTGACTATGACAATGTATTGGAACAACTCCAGACTATTTATGGCTCAAAAGTAGTTCCTGTGCAATATCCGCTTGAAACAGGTCCGAATTTCCATGAAATTATTGACGTATTGTTGATGAAGAAGTATTCTTGGGGTCCTGAAGGTGGTGCTCCGACTATCGAAGAAATCCCGGCTTCTGAAATGGACAAGGCAATGGAAATGCACAAAGCATTGGTGGAAGCTGCTGCTGAACACGATGAAACTTTGATGGAAAAGTTCTTCGAAACAGAATCGTTGACTGAAGACGAAATGCGTGAAGGTATCCGCAAGGGCTTGGCTGCACGTGGTATGTTCCCGGTATTCTGTGTTTGTGCAGGTAAGGATATGGGTGTTCGTCGTTTGATGGAATTCTTGGGTAACGTAGTTCCTTTCGTTGATGAAATGCCTCCAGTACACAATACTCGTGGTGAAGTGGTTGTTCCGAATGCAGACGGTCCTACTTCTTTGTTCTTCTTCAAGACTGCAGTTGAACCGCATATTGGTGGCGTCCAGTACTTCAAGGTGATGAGTGGTAAGGTACACGAAGGTGATGATTTGACTAATGCAGACCGTGGTTCAAAGGAACGTATGGCTCAGTTGTTCGTTTGTGCAGGTGCTAACCGTATTCCGGTAGAAGAACTCCGTGCAGGTGATATTGGTTGTACCGTGAAATTGAAAGACGTTAAGACGGGTAATACATTGAATGGTAAGGATTCTGAAAACCGTTTCAACTTCATTAAGTATCCTAATCCGAAGTATTCACGTGCTATCAAGCCGGTGAACGAAGCCGATGTAGAAAAGATGATGGCTATTCTTAACCGTATGCGTGAAGAAGATCCGACATGGGTGGTAGAACAAAGCAAGGAATTGAAGCAAACAATCGTTTATGGTCAGGGTGAATTCCACCTTCGTACATTGAAGTGGAGATTGGAAAACAATGAAAAGCTTCAAATTACTTACGGTGAACCGAAGATTCCTTATCGCGAAACAATCACTAAGGCTGCTCGTGCAGACTATCGTCACAAGAAGCAATCGGGTGGTGCCGGTCAGTTCGGTGAAGTTCATTTGATTGTGGAACCATATTATGAAGGTATGCCGATGCCGGATACTTATAAGTTCAATGGTCAGGAATTCAAGATGAATGTAAAGGGCCAGGAAGAAATTCCATTGGAATGGGGCGGTAAGTTGGTATTCATCAACAGTGTGGTTGGTGGTGCTATCGATACTCGTTTCATGCCGGCTATCTTGAAGGGTATTATGAGCCGTATGGAACAAGGTCCGTTGACAGGTTCGTATGCTCGTGATGTTCGTGTGATTGTTTACGATGGTAAGATGCACCCCGTAGATTCTAATGAAATCTCGTTCATGTTGGCAGGTCGTAATGCATTCAGCGAAGCGTTCAAGAATGCAGGTCCGAAGATCCTGGAACCGATTTATGACGTGGAAGTGTTCGTGCCGAGCGACAAGATGGGTGACGTGATGAGTGACCTTCAAGGTCGTCGTGGTATGATTATGGGTATGAGTAGTGAAAGTGGTTACGAAAAGTTGGTAGCTAAGGTTCCTTTGAAGGAAATGTCCAACTATTCTACATCCCTCAGTTCATTGACCGGTGGCCGTGCTTCGTTCATTATGAAGTTTGCTAGCTACGAACTCGTTCCTGGTGATGTACAGGATAAGTTGATTAAGGAATTCGAAGCTTCTCAAGCTGAAGATTGATAACTTTTTAAAATAATAAATAAAAAACGTCCGTTTAGTTAAAAACGGGCGTTTTTTATTTATTAAATCTTAATTATTTTATTCTTTTAAAGAGATTGCTTTTTAATTTTTTATTATTTTTGTAAAACCAAAAGGCTTTTCTTTTGTTATAGTTATGAAAATGATACTTAAAAAGGAAATTTGGGTTAATAATAAGAAATTCCCTTTTAAATAAGGTTAATGGACTATGTAGAAAAGTAAATCGCCATTAAATTTGTCGGCATGAAAAAGTCTACTATTTGGATATTGGGAGTTGTAATGGGATTGTCATTTCTTAGTCTTATCTATTTACAGGTAAGTTACATTGAAGAAATGGTAAAGATGCGTCGGGAGCAGTTTGAAGAATCGGCACGCAGAAGTCTTGAACAGGCATGTCGAAACATCGAACTTGCTGAAACAAGAAAGTATCTGGAAGAAGATGCGGCAGCAACGGAGAAAGCAGCACGTCTTTCAAAAGAGCAAGAAAAGTCTTCGGTAGCACATGTTACGGAAGAAGAGATTGTAGAACATACGGAACATTATTATGTGTCTTCTTCCAATGGATTGAATGGCTTTGAGTGGAAGATGGAAGTGCGGAGCAATTTCCCAAGAACGATTATTTCGACGGGTAAGAATATTCCGCAGACATCGAAGGCATTGCAGGAAATCTTAAAAGATAGATATATATACCAGCGTGCATTGTTGGATGAAGTGATCTATAACATTTTGTATACAGCTAGCGATAAGCCGTTGAATAAGCGTGTGAACTTTAAGCAGTTGGACGCTTTTCTGAAAGCAGAATTGTTGAATAACGGAATTGATATACCTTATCATTTTACAGTGACCGACCGTGAGGGGGTGCAGGTATATCACTGCCCGGATTATACTCCGGATGGTAGCGAGAATCTGTATTCACGTATTCTGTTTAAGAACGACCCGCCTTCTCGTATGGGGATTGTGAATGTTCATTTCCCTACGATGGATAGCTATATCTTCAGCTCGGTTCGTTTTATGATTCCGTCGGTAATCTTCACTTTTGTGTTGTTGGTGACGTTTATCTTTACGATTTACATCATTTTCCGTCAAAAGAAACTGACGGAGATAAAGAATGACTTCATTAATAATATGACGCATGAGTTTAAGACGCCGATATCCACGATTTCATTGGCCGCACAGATGTTGCAAGACCCTGCAGTGGGAAAATCCCCGGCTATGTTCCAGCATATTTCGGGAGTCATCAATGATGAAACGAAGCGTTTGCGTTTCCAAGTGGAAAAAGTCTTGCAGATGTCGATGTTTGAACGTCAGAAAGCAACGCTTAAGATGAAGGATGTTAATGCCAACGAGCTGATTACGGGAGTAGTGAATACATTTGCGTTGAAGGTTGAAAAATATAATGGACTGATAACATCTGAATTGGATGCAGAATGTCCGTGGATTTTCGTCGATGAGATGCATTTTACCAATGTGATATTTAATTTGTTGGACAATGCGGTGAAGTATAAGAAACCGGATGGAGAATTACGGTTGAATGTTCGGACATGGAATGAATCAGGTAAGTTGCATATCTCTATACAAGATAATGGGATAGGGATAAAGAAAGAAAACCTGAAGAAGATTTTTGATAAGTTCTATCGGGTTCATACAGGCAATCTGCATGATGTAAAAGGCTTTGGCTTAGGGTTGGCGTATGTGAAGAAAATCATTCAGGATCACAAGGGCGTAATTCGTGCTGAGAGTGAACTGAATGTGGGAACAAAATTTATAATAGTATTACCAATATTAAAAAATGAATAATATGGACGAAAAATTGCGTATTCTGTTGTGCGAAGATGATGAGAATCTTGGCATGCTTTTGAGAGAATATTTGCAGGCAAAGGGTTATTCTGCTGAACTTTGCCCGGACGGGGAAGCTGGTTATAAGGCTTTCTTGAAGAACAAATATGATTTATGTGTGCTGGATGTGATGATGCCTAAAAAGGATGGTTTCACTTTGGCACAGGAAATTCGTCAAGCCAATGCTCAAATTCCGATTATTTTCTTGACGGCAAAGACGCTGAAGGAAGATATTTTGGAAGGATTTAAGATTGGTGCGGACGACTATATTACCAAGCCATTCAGTATGGAAGAACTTACTTTCCGTATCGAAGCGATTTTACGTCGTGTTCGTGGAAAGCGTAATAAGGATACAAGCTTGTATAAAATCGGTCGTTTTACATTTGATACACAGAAGCAGATTTTGTCTATTGACGACAAGCAGACTAAATTGACTACGAAAGAGTCGGAGCTGTTAGGTTTGTTGTGTGCTCATGCCAATGAAATTCTTCAGCGTGATTTTGCATTGAAGACAATTTGGATTGACGATAACTATTTCAATGCCCGTAGTATGGATGTGTATATTACCAAACTGCGTAAACATTTGAAAGAAGATGATTCTATCGAAATCATCAATATCCATGGAAAGGGATATAAGTTGATAACTCCAGAAGTTGAATAAGCATAAAAAAGCCCGAATATTTAATTCGGGCTTTTTTATGCTTATTCAACAAGTTTTGATTATTCGTCGAACTTCTTATTCAATACAATGTGGAGAATAAGACCTACAACCATGAGGAGAATTGTTCCACCCAAAACAGAGTTGTCATTGATAGCTGCACTACCTGTAAAGAAGATAGCAATTAAAATGACTGCTGCGATAATAATCAGGAGCAGACCTAAATTTTTCAATAAGCTTTTCATGTGTATGTTTTATTTAATTGATTATTATATTCTAGTGTACAAATTAAAGCATAATTCTGTTATCAAGGAAATTATTTGAGGAAAAAAACATGAAATTTTGGAAAAACTTTAGTCTTTTGTGTTCGTGAATATTTTCCTCAGTACTTCTTGGCCTATTTTTAAATCTTCCAAGGGGACTCCTTCCAGTGCTTCTTTCATTGTTTTATTGGCAATGATGAAAGCTTTGTCTTCTAGTTCCCGGCCGGTCTTGGTCAGGTGGATAAGGTTGATACGTCTATCTCGTTTGTCCGAAATTCGGACTACGAGGTGTTGCCGTTCCATATTGTCTATTAAACGGGTCATGCTGGGTTTGTCCTTGAAAGTCGCATTGCATAAATCCTGTTGCGTTACGCCATCTTTTTCCCATAGCGAAAGAAGGATTGTCCATTGCTCAGGAGAAATTTCAATTCCGTTTTGGCGGAAGTTACGTGTTAATTTTCGGTTGATGGCTGTAGAAACCTTACCGTTTAATATAGCAAAAATTAGCTGTATGTCAAGTTTGAATTGTTCTGTCATATAATTATTGTTTAAACAACTTCGCAAAGTTACGATTCCTCTTCGAATAAATGCAAATTGAGTAATCAAAAAAAAGCTAAAAAAAACGTCAAACTTGTTTTTGAACGTATTTTTATGAATAAAAGATGCCAAAACTTTGTGGTTTAAAGAAAAAGTAGTACTTTTGCAGTCGCATTTGAAAAATTATTTAATCATTTAATTAACAAAAGTATGAATCAATACGAAACCGTTTTCATTTTGACTCCCGTTTTGTCTGATGTTCAGATGAAGGAAGCGGTAGAAAAATTCAAAGGTATTCTCGCTGCTGAAGGTGCTGAGATTATCAATGAAGAAAACTGGGGTTTGAAGAAATTGGCTTACCCTATCGAAAAGAAGTCAACTGGTTTTTATCAGCTGATTGAGTTTAAGGCAGAACCGACAGTAATCCAGAAATTGGAGCTTAACTATCGTCGTGACGAACGCATTCTTCGCTATTTGACAACTAAGTTGGACAAGTATGCTGCAGAATACGCTGCTAAGAGAAGAAATGTTAAATCAACAAAGAAGGAGGACTAATTATGGCACAGCAACAATCAGAAATCAGATATTTAACACCTCCATCAGTAGATGTTAAGAAGAAGAAATACTGCCGTTTCAAGAAGAGCGGTATCAAGTATATCGACTATAAGGATCCTGAATTCTTGAAGAAGTTCTTGAACGAACAAGGTAAGATCCTTCCTCGCCGTATTACTGGTACTTCTTTGAAGTTCCAACGCCGTATTGCACAAGCTGTAAAGAGAGCTCGTCATTTGGCATTGCTTCCATTTGTAACTGACATGATGAAATAATAAGGAGGAATAAGTATGGAAATTATTTTGAAAGAAGACGTAGTTAACTTGGGCTACAAGAATGATATTGTAACTGTAAAGTCTGGTTACGGCCGTAACTATCTTATTCCGACTGGTAAAGCTGTTATCGCTTCTCCGGCTGCAAAGAAAATGTTGGCTGAAGAATTGAAGCAACGTGCTCACAAATTGGAAAAGATTAAGAAGGATGCTGAAGCTATTGCAGAACAGTTGAAGGAAGTTTCTTTGACTATTGCTACTAAGGTAAGTGCTACTGGTACTATCTTCGGTTCAGTAAGCAACATCCAAATCGCTGAAGAATTGGCTAAGTTGGGTCACAACATCGATCGTAAGATTATCGTTGTTAAGGGCGTGAAGGAAGTTGGTAACTATACTGCAACAGTGAAGCTTCACAAGGAAGTTTCTGTAGAAATTCCGTTCGAAGTAGTTGCTGAAGCTGAATAATATTAGCTGAAAATAAATGGAAGTCCGATTCAATGAATCGGACTTTTTTTATGTCGTTACCAGACGGAAAATAGTCAAGTTGCTGAAACGAATAATGCACAAAATCAATGTTTGTGTGCGTTTTGTTTTGTTGTGTGATAAATAAACCTTATCTTTGCACAAAATTTTAAGAATTGTGCAACTGTCAGTATCAGATAATTTATGGACAACGAAAAGAGTTTCATTGCTTTAATTGAAAAAAGCATCAAGAAGAATTGGGATTTAGATGCTTTGACCGACTACAAAGGAGTAACCTTGCAATACAAGGATGTAGCACGTAAAATAGAGAAACTGCATATCATTTTTGAAGAAAGTGGTGTAAAACCAGGCGACAAGATTGCCGTGTGTGGTCGTAATATGTCGAATTGGGGGGTAACTTTCCTTGCAACCGTAACATACGGGGCAGTTATTGTGCCTATTCTTCATGAGTTTAAGGCCGATCAGGTTCATAACATCGTGAATCATTCGGAGGCGAAACTCTTGTTTGTGGGCGATGTTGTTTGGGAAAACCTGGACGAAAGTGCCATGCCGAACCTTGATGGGGTCATCCTTGTGAACGATTTGAGTCTCCTTGTGTCGCGTAGTGAAAAGCTCACTTATGCCCGTGAGAACCTCAATGCGTTGTTTGGCAAGAAATTCCCGAAAAACTTCCGCAAGGAACATGTTTCCTATTATAAGGATGGTGCCGACGAACTGCTTGTGCTGAACTATACATCGGGTACAACCAGCTTCTCGAAAGGTGTAATGCTTCCGGCTAAGGCTCTATGGTCGAATGTCCAGTTCGGTTATGAAAAGCTTGGCAAGTGCTTGAAGGCCGGCGATTGCATTGTATCTATGCTCCCTATGGCACACATGTATGGCTTGGCTTTCGAATTCCTTTACGAATTCTGCTATGGTTGCCACATCTACTTCCTTACTCGCATGCCGAGCCCGAAGATTATCCTTCAGGCGTTTGCCGATGTGAAGCCGAAGCTTGTCATCGCTGTTCCTCTGATTATCGAAAAGATTATCAAGAAGAATGTTTTGCCTAAGTTGGAGACTCCAACCATGAGATTCCTGATGCGTGTACCTTTGGTAAACGACAAAATCAAGGCAAAAGTACGCGAACAACTGATGAATGCTTTCGGTGGCGAATTCTACCAAATCATTGTAGGTGGTGCTGCATTCAATCAAGAAATTGAAGCCTTCTTGCGTAGCATCCATTTCCCGTATACCGTGGGTTATGGTATGACGGAATGTGCCCCTATCGTCAGCTACGAAGATTGGGCTAACTTCAAGATGGGTTCTTGCGGAAAGCCTGCTCCGCGTATGGAGGTGCAGATTTTGAGCCGCGATCCACAGAATATACCGGGTGAGATTGTAACGCGTGGCGACAATGTGATGTTGGGTTATTATAAGAACGAAGACGCGACCAAGGAAGTCATCGATGCGGATGGCTGGTTGCATACAGGAGACCTCGGTGTGATGGACGCTGAAGGCAATATCACAATCAAGGGACGTTCGAAGAATATGCTCCTCGGCCCTTCCGGACAAAATATTTACCCAGAAGAAATCGAAGACAAGCTCAATAACATGCTTTATGTGAACGAAAGTATTATCATTCAGGCGGTCGACGGTAAGTTGGTAGCTTTGATTTATCCGGATTACGACCTTGCATTCGCCAATGGTTTGACCGAAGAAGCGGTAGCCAAACAGATGGAAGCTAACCGTGTGGCACTCAATGCTGAACTTCCAGCCTACGAACAGATTGCCCGTGTGAAGATTTATCACGAAGAGTTCGAGAAAACGCCGAAGAAGAGTATCAAGCGATTCCTCTATCAGGAAGCACGATAAGTAACTTATAAAACTACGGAAAGGGATATTTTCTTATGAAAGTATCCCTTTTTTGTATGATGGGCATGTTATACAAGGAGAATTATAATTAACTTTGTGCGGTAAAGAGAATATTTATATGATAGATACTACTGTATTTCAAAATAAAACGGCTGTTTATTATACATTAGGTTGTAAACTGAATTTCTCAGAAACATCCACTATTGGCAAGCTTTTAAAAGAAGCAGGTGTTCGTACCGTCCGAAAAGGAGAGAAAGCCGATATTTGTGTCGTGAACACTTGTTCGGTGACGGAGGTGGCGGATAAGAAATGCCGGCAGGCGATTCATCGGTTGGTGAAGCAGCATCCGGGGGCCTTTGTGGTGGTGACGGGATGTTATGCTCAGTTGAAGCCCGAACAAGTAGCAGCCATCGAAGGTGTGGACGTGGTGCTGGGTGCCGAACAAAAGGGTGAGTTGATGAAATATCTGGGTAACTTGGAAAAACATCCTCAGGGAGAGGCTATTACCAGTGCTTTTAAAGACATTCGCAGTTTTGCTCCTTCGTGTTCACGGGGAGACCGTACCCGCTATTTCTTGAAAGTGCAGGATGGATGTGATTATTTCTGTTCGTATTGCACCATTCCTTTTGCCCGTGGTCGGAGTCGTAACGGAAAGATTGAAGATTTGGTTGCTCAGGCACGTCAGGCAGCAGCCGAAGGAGGAAAGGAAATAGTCATTACCGGGGTGAACATCGGTGATTTTGGTAAAAGTACCGGAGAGTCATTCTTCGATTTAGTGAAGGCACTTGACGAGGTAGAAGGAATTGAACGCTATCGCATTTCATCCATCGAACCTAACTTGCTGACGGATGAAATCATTGACTATGTGGCTCAATCGCGTGCTTTCATGCCTCATTTTCATATCCCCTTGCAAAGTGGATGCAATGAGGTGTTGAAACTGATGCGTCGTCGTTACGATACAGAACTGTTTGCTCATAAAATTAGGAAGATAAAAGAAGTGATGCCACATGCTTTCATTGGCGTGGATGTGATTGTGGGTACTCGTGGCGAGACGGAGGAATATTTCAATCAAGCCTATGAGTTTTTGAAAGGCTTGGATGTGACTCAACTTCATGTGTTCAGCTACTCGGAACGTCCGGGGACACAAGCGTTGAAGATTGACCATGTGGTTTCGCCCGAAGAAAAGCATCGTCGGAGCCAATTGCTCTTGACCTTATCTGATGAGAAAACGCGGGCGTTCTATGCTTCTCATATCGGGAAGGAAGCTGTTGTGTTGATGGAGAAATCCAAGGCAGGCACACCGATGCATGGATTTACGGACAATTATGTTCGGGTAGAACTTCCGCATGACAATTCGTTGGATAATCGGTTGCTTCGGGTTCGCATGGGGGAATTTAATGAAGACGGAACCGCTTTGATGGGAGTTATTATCCCATGATGAATCTTGTCAGCATTGTTATTCAGAGCGAAGCAAAAAATCTGAAAACATTAACATCAATGAAAAAAGTATCTGTTGTCATACTGAATTGGAACGGAGTAGAGATGCTTCAGCATTTCCTTCCCCAAGTGGTGGAATACTCCCAAGGGGAAGGGGTAGAGGTGTGTGTAGCCGATAATGCTTCGACGGACAATTCGTTGGAATGGGTTCATGAGGTCTGTCCGGAAGTCCGTTTGATTCTGTTGGATAAGAATTATGGTTTTGCCGAAGGCTACAATCAGGCTCTCCGTCAGGTGGAAGCGGAGTATGTCGTGTTGCTGAATAACGATGTAGAGGTCACTCCCCATTGGTTGGAACCCTTGGTGACGTATATGGATGCACATCCCGAGGTAGCTGCTTGCCAACCCAAGTTGTTGAGCGAACGTAATAAAGATTACTTTGAATACGCCGGTGCTTCCGGTGGATACCTCGATTACTACGGTTATCCGTTTTGTCGGGGACGCATCTTCGATGTGGTGGAGAAAGACAAAGGTCAATATGATACGGTTCAGCCCATCTTCTGGGCTACCGGTGCGGCTCTCTTTATTCGTCTGACGGATTACCGTTCGGCCGGTGGCTTGGATGGCCGTTTCTTTGCCCACATGGAAGAAATTGATTTGTGTTGGCGTTTGCGTAGTCGCGATAGGAAACTGGTGTGTGTGCCTCAGAGTGTGGTGTATCACGTGGGAGCCGGTACTCTGAAAAAGGAAAACCCTCGCAAGACCTTCTTGAATTTCCGTAACAATCTGTTGATGCTCTACAAGAATCTTCCCGAACGGGAGTTGAAGAAAGTGTTGTTTGTACGCGGATTGTTGGACTGGCTGGCTGCCTTTGTCTTCTTGTTGAAAGGCCAGAAGGAGGGAGCATGTGCGGTGCTTCGGGCACGGAAAGAGTTCAAACGGATTCGTGCCGACTTTGACGCTTCGCGTGCTGAGAACATGCGTCTGTCCAAGGGAAATCTCATCCCTGAAAAAGTAGGATATAGCATCCTTTGGAAGTATCATATCGTCCGAAAGAAGACATTCTCACGACTTTCTTGAAGACACTAAAAGATAAAGCCTCGCCATCTAGCATGACGGGGCTTCGTCATTATAGAAGACCACGCTCCGTCTTCTAGCATGATTTTGCAACACATCTGCAACATCTGCAACCGACCTGTAACATCCAAACGCTCAACAAGATACGGTGGCAGATAATCTGCCACGTTGCACAAAATCTGCCACGTCAACGCCGTGATAACCAAACACTTATACGCTCGTTGCAGATTTGGCGGATTTTTTAACGTATTTCAAGAACAAGGTCAAACGTCAAGGCATTTGCATCAAAACCCCTTGGCATTTGCCTCCAAACACCAAGGCATTTTTTTTAAACGCCTTCACGTTTTTAAAAAACGCCTTCACCTTTGTAGAAAAAACGTCAAGCAATGTTTGAGTTATAATATATGTAGGTTGTTTATTTATAACCTGCAATTTTGCTTGGGAATATTATTGGTGAACAGATTGTTAAATTCATTCTTATTGTTTACATTTGTAGTGTCTTCATGCCGAGGCTTCGTCTTGAAGTAGAGGTGGTGGGGACAGACATATAAGTAATGGCGTATTCTTACGCTTTGGTTTTGACTGCTCGAAGTCCTGGAAAAACTTTAATGTTGTCAAGAACAAAGCAACGAAGAATGGCGTTGGGTATGTTGTATCTATACAGTCCGAAGTGTGCTTGTTGTCCTATGGTGTACTGCACGATAGGTGAGATGGGTATATCGAGGATTGATATATACATATCGGCGTGAAGTTCGGAGTTGCTCGTTTCGACAACATGGGCAATTTCCAGGACGCCTTGGGCAGTGAAGCGAGCGATGAGTGGGCTTCACGTTTTTATTTATGTGTGTCCTGAATCTTGTTTATTGTCACTTCGATGCTGAAGCTCCATTGAAGTTTAACTTAATTCAACGATGGAAAAACTATGGTTTGTGCTTGCAATGTTGATAGGTGTCTTTGCAAGTTGTAGTGAAGGTGAAAATGAATCACCGGTGACACCGAATCAGAAACCTGGAACAAGTTCTTCTGAGATTACGATTGACCCGACAATTCTTTCCGGTGGTGTTATGTTTGAAACAGTTCAAGGAGAAAAATCAATAACATTTTCTACTACTTCCGATTGGTCTTTGTCTATAGCTGAAACCCGGAGCGGGATTGACTGGTGCAAAGCTTCCCCAACAAGTGGTGGTAAGGGTACGGCTAATGTGAAGTTTACCACTTCAGAAAATACTGAACCTGAAGACCGAAGTGTGGCCGTAACCATTAAGGCAGGAAGACTTTTACTATAACCCAAAAAGGCAGAGATGCATTGCTGGTTACTACGAAGAAATATGAGTTATCGAAAGAAGGTGGTGAAATAGAAATTGAGGTGAAAGCGAATGTGGACTATCAGATGGAAATATCTGAATCAGCAAAAGAATGGATAACCGAAGTTTCTGGTCGAGCCTTGACCTCTCATAAGCATGTTTTGAATATAGCTGCTAGTGAAGAAGCCGTGAAGCGTGAAGGTGAAATCACGTTCAAGAGTGGCGATATGGTTGAAACCGTTAAGGTTTACCAAGCAGGAGAACCAGCTATTCTGCTTTCCAAGAATGAACTCACCGTAAGCGATGCTGGTGAAACCATTTCGGTAGACCTACAAAGCAACGTGGAATACGGCGTACAAATGCCGAATGTAGATTGGATTCAAGCAGAAGCCAGCCGTGCTATGTCTAGTCATACATTGAAGTATATTGTAAAAGCGAATGATACATACGATAGCCGAGAAACTGAAATCATTTTCTACGATAAGAATAGTGAATTGAAAAATACATTGAAAGTTACACAATTACAGAAAGACGCCATTGTACTTTCAAAGAAGGAATTCAATGTTAAGGCTGAGGGCGAAACCATCGAAGTTGAATTAAGTAGTAATGTTGATTTTGACTTTTCTATTGAAAACGATTGGGTAAAACAAGTGGAAGCTTCTGATTCTCGTGGTTTGGTTTCTCATAAACTTTATTTCGAAGTAGTTAAAAATGAATCAGAAGAAGAAAGAAAAACTAAAATCATTTTTACAGATACTGAAGAGCAGACAACAGAGGCTGTTATTATTAAGCAAGAGATGTTACTAAAAGATATTCCATATATCACTTTTACTGCCGATGCCAAACAAACATTAACAATGACTAAAGCTGTTGAAACTTTGGAATATTCTGTAGGTGAAAGTGAGGAATGGAAAGTGCTTGGCACGAATAAGATTGAATTTGGAGGAGAATTGGGAAATTTAAGATTAAGAGGAAAAAGTAATATTGGTACTAATGGTAGTACTTTTATTATTGGTAATGATATACCTATATATTGTTCTGGCGATATTAGAACATTGTTGGATTTCAAAAAATATGATACAGTTGATACAAATAATGCAAAATTTCAATATTTATTTTATGGATGTACAGCATTAAAACAGGCTCCAGAATTACCTCTAACTGATTTATCTAAAGCATGCTACTTTAGAATGTTTGAAATGTGTACTAATTTAACATCTATTCCTAAATTACCGGCAACGACATTGACAGAATCATGTTATGCACATATGTTTGAAGGATGTAGCTCTTTAGTTACAGTATATAAATTACCTGCTACAAAATTGGCCAAATTATGTTATGCAAGTATGTTTAAAGGCTGTAAAGATTTGACTACACCCCCAGAATTACCAGCAATAGTATTGGCTGATAATTGTTATGTTAATATGTTTGACGGTTGCTCTTCATTAAAAGCTGCCCCTGAACTTCCAGCTACTCAATTAGCTGTATCTTGTTATAATAACATGTTTGTTGATTGTAAAAATTTAACAACTACACCAAGTTTAAATGCTACGGAATTGGCTGATTCTTGTTATTTTGGTATGTTCTCTGGTTGTACTGTTTTACTCACCGCTTCCAAGTTGCCTGCAAAGGTATTATCTGATTATTGTTATGCAGGAATGTTTAGTAGATGTTCAAATTTGGTAAAAGCACCCGAACTACCGGCAACAAAATTATCCGTATTTTGTTATAATGCAATGTTTAGTAGGTGCTCAAGTCTGACAATAGCTCCAGATTTACCAGCGACACAATTATCTCCAGCTTGTTATATGAATATGTTTAATGAATGTAGCAAATTAATCAAGGCTCCCGATTTACCAGCGATGATTCTGTTTGAATATTGTTATCAAAGAATGTTTAGTGGATGCATTAGTTTAACTACAACTCCGAAACTTCCGGCTACTAAACTGGCCAATAAATGTTATACTCGAATGTTTGAAAAATGTACTTCTCTAACGAGTGCTTCTGAATTGCCAGCTATAATCATGGATGCATCTTGTTATCAAGGTATGTTTAGTGAATGTGTAAATTTAACAAAAGCTCCTAAGCTTCCAGCTACAACTTTAGGGTATACTTGTTATCAAGGAATGTTTGAAAGATGTATAAATTTAGCTGAAGCACCCAATTTACCTGCTACAAGTTTAGAATATGGTTGTTATTCAAGTATGTTTTGGGGATGCACCAGTTTAGTAACGCCTCCTGAATTACCCGCAATTACATTAGCAGAACATTGTTATCAATCTATGTTTTTAAATTGTACAAGTTTAATTAAAGCTCCTGATTTACTTGCAACGATTTTGACTGACTCTTGCTATAAATGTATGTTTTTTGGTTGCTCTCAAATAAATTCAATTACTATGCTAGCTACAAATATATCGGCAACGGATTGTTTAAATGGTTGGGTAGAAGGAGTTAGTAAGAGAGGTATATTCTCTAAAGCTGCGACAATGGAATTATTGCCTATTGGTTTTGATGGAATACCAGAAGGTTGGGAGGTAAAAAATTATACAGAAGAATGATACGTTCATTTTTCCTCTTTAATGTGTTAACTATGATGGTACTTTTCTGAACTATCATAGTTGATGCACTCTCTTTTATGTTTATCGGATATAATTCATGTCCATTTCAATATTCACAAATAAACTTGCATATCCATTTAGCTTGTTGTATTTTTGTCTGTAAATATAAAATATGTAACAAAATGGTTCTAGCTAATGATCATGATTTTAGAAGCTGGGTGTCTGAATTGAAGAATAAGATTCGTAGTGCACAGATTAAGGCAGCAGTAAAGGTGAATACGGAGATGCTTCGTCTATATTGGCGTATGGGGGCTGATATTTGTGAAAAGCAAAAAATGGCATCTTGGGGAGATGGTTGGTTGAAAGATTTGAGCCGTGAACTTATGAATGAATTTCCTGAAATGAAAGGATTTTCGTATAGAAACTTGAAATACATCAGACAGTGGTTTCGGTTCTATAGTAAGAGAATTACATTTGGGCAACAACCTGTTGCCCAAATAAGCGAAGAAATCTTCTTTTCTGTGCCATGGGGACACCATCTTTACATCATTGCACAATGTAAGGATATTGATAAGGCCATTTTTTATCTTAATAAAACAATAGAGCACGGTTGGAGCCGTGCAGTATTGCTGAATTTTCTTGATACAGACCTCTATGAACGTCAAGGTAATGCTGTAACTAATTTTGACAAGCTGTTGCCAGATCCTCAAAGTGACTTGGCTGTTCAAACATTGAAGGATCCCTATAACTTTGATTTTTTAACGTTGGATGGCGAATACCGTGAGCGAGAACTGGAAAGTGCGTTGACGCAGAATATTACTCGCTTTTTGCTTGAACTGGGTACTGGATTTGCATTTGTAGGTCGTCAGATTCCATTGGAAGTTGGGGATGAAACGGTATATCCAGATTTGCTTTTCTATCATCTGGAGCTTCGTTGCTATGTGGTGGTAGAGCTAAAGGTTAGTAAATTCAAGGGAGAACATTTGGGGCAATTGGGTGTATATGTGAGTGCTGTAAACCATATCAAGAAGAAACCGACCGATAATCCAACTATAGGGTTGCTGATTTGTAAAACAAAGAATAATGTTATGGCTCAATATGCACTTGAAGCAACAAATCAACCAATTGGAATTTCAGAATATCAATTATCCAAGCTTATGCCTGAAAAAATGAAGAGTCAGTTGCCTACTATAGAAGATATTGAATCTACACTGTCTGACAATGAATTTTAAGAATAATGGTGCATCATCTCATATAATGCACTTCCACTCCAATATGTTCAGCACAAGCTCCCATGGGTGGGTTTCCCTTGTTGAGGCGGATGTCGATAGCTTCGATGGTAGGAAAATCGGTGAAGATTCGTTGGGCAATGCGTTGGCAGACATGCTCCAAAAGCTTGGAGGGGATATCCATTTCTTCCTTGACGGTAGTGTAGATGTCGGCATAGCTTACCGTATCGTCCAGTTCGTCGGTTTCGGCAGCTCGGGTGAAGTCTGTCTTTAATTTTAGGTCGATATAGAAATAGGAGCCTACCACATTTTCTTGCGGCATAACACCATGGAAGGCATAAAACTTCATTCCTTCCATCCGGATATACATGGCGGTTGCTTTCATGATACAAATAAAATGTCATTCTGGGCAAAGTGAAGTACCTGATAGCATCTGCTTGGTGTAATCAGATTCTTCGCGATGCTCAGAATGACATGAGAAAAATATATGATAAATGATTGAGTAATTCCGGAATTATCCGCAACGGGAAGTACCGCAGTTCTTACAAATCAAGCAGCCTTCCTGGTATACCAATGTTTCCTGACCGCAGTTCGGACACTTCTGGCCTTCAGCCTTGGTTCCGTCAATCACATATTTTTTCAAGGCACGTTCCACACCGTTCTTCCAAGTGTTGATGCTTTCGCTGTCTAACTGGAGCGAGTCGACGAGCTTGATCACACGGTCGATTGGCATACGCCAACGAAGCACGCCTGAAATCAACTTGGCATAGTTCCAATATTCTTTGTTGAACTTTTCGGACAAACCTTCGATGGTGGTCTTGTAGCCACGCTTGTTTTCGAACTGGAAGTCGTAGTGCTTGTAACCGTCTTCGTCCACATTCTTGATGATGCGTCCGGTAGTTACTGACTTAGGCAACAAGATACCTTCTTCGTCATCTTGAAGACCGGTGAAGATTTCGTATGGATGTCCGTCTAGTAAGCCTACGAATGCTACCCATTTTTCCTTGTTGTTCTGGAAACGGATGACGTCGGCTTCCAAGACTTTCGGACGTACTTCTACTACATCCGGTTGCTTACAGATAGGAATTTCTTGTTTCTTGTTATCCTTGGTCGATAGCAATACACCCGAACGGGAACCATCGCGATAAACGGTACATCCCTTACAACCCGAACGCCATGCTTCTACATAGAGGCGGTTTACCAATTCTTCATCCACGTCGTTCGGCAAGTTGATGGTAACACTGATAGAATGGTCTACCCATTTTTGAATGCGTCCCTGCATCTTCACCTTCATTAACCAGTCTACATCGTTCGAAGTGGCTTTGTTGTATGGAGACTTGGCGACGAGTTCATCAATTTCGGCCTGAGTGTAACGCTTTTGGGTGTCGAATCCGTTTGCTTCCATCCAAGTGAGGAACTTGTGGTGGTAAACGATGTATTCTTCGAAAGCATCACCGGTTTCGTCTACGAAGTCAACGTGTACTTGTGGATCGTTGGGGTTTACTTTTCTTCTACGCTTGTAAACAGGCATGAAGACCGGTTCGATACCCGAAGTGGTTTGAGTCATCAAGCTGGTAGTGCCGGTAGGAGCGATGGTCAAACAAGCGATGTTACGACGACCGTATTGCTTCATTTCTTCGTAAAGAGCTGGGTCAGCTTCCTTGATGCGGTTTACGAACGGATTGTCCTTTTCTCTCTCCCAATCGTAGATAGCGAATGCTCCACGTTCCTTGGCCATATTTACAGATGAGCGGTAAGCTTCCAATGCAACGGTCTTGTGTACTTCTTCGGAGAAGGCGGTCGCTTCTTCGGTTCCATAGCGGAGACCCATTGCGGCAATCATGTCGCCTTCGGCGGTGATACCTACACCGGTACGGCGTCCTTGTCCACTCTTTTTATAGATTTTCTTCCACAAGTGTCTTTCAGCACCTTTTACTTCTTCGCCTTCAGGGTCAGATTCAATCTTTTCCATGATGCGTTCAATCTTTTCCAGTTCAAGGTCGATGATGTCGTCCATGATGCGTTGGGCAAGACCGACATGCTTCTTGAATAACTCGAAGTCGAAATAAGCATCCTTGGTAAACGGATTGACTACATACGAGTAAAGGTTGATGGCCAACAAACGGCAAGAGTCATACGGACAAAGTGGAATTTCGCCACATGGGTTAGTAGAAACGGTACGATATCCCAGGTCGGCATAACAGTCGGGTACGGATTCGCGAATGATGGTATCCCAGAACAATACACCGGGTTCGGCCGACTTCCATGCATTGTGAACAATCTTCTTCCACAAAGCAGTTGCATCGATTTCTTTGGTTACTTGTGGATTGGTGGCATCAATCGGGTATTGTTGAACATATGGAGTTCCATCTACAGCTGCTTGCATGAAAGCATCGTCAAGCTTAACGGATACGTTGGCACCTGTAACCTTTCCTTCGGTCATCTTGGCGTCGATGAACGATTCTGAATCCGGATGTTTGATGGACACACTCAACATCAATGCTCCACGACGACCATCTTGAGCCACTTCGCGAGTAGAGTTGGAGTAGCGTTCCATAAAAGGAACCAAACCGGTAGAAGTCAATGCGGAATTCTTGACCGGAGAACCTTTCGGACGAATGTGTGACAAGTCATGACCTACGCCACCACGACGCTTCATTAATTGCACTTGTTCTTCGTCGATGCGGATGATGGCACCGTAGGAGTCGGCTGCACCTTCCATACCGATGACGAAACAATTGGACAGAGAAGCCACTTGAAAATCATTACCGATACCGGTCATAGGGCTTCCTTGGGGAACGATGTACTTGAAATGATCGAACAGTTCGAACAATTCCTGTGCACTCAACCCGTTGGCATACTTAGCTTCCACGCGGGCCACTTCGTTGGCAAGACGCCAATGCATATCTTCCGGCGACTGTTCATAGATGTTGCCGAAAGAATCCTTTACTGCATATTTGTTAACCCAAACTCTTGCAGCAAGTTCATCGCCTTTGAAATATTCCAAGGATTTGGCAAAGGCTTCGTCGTAGGTGTACGTTTGTTTTTCCACTTGTTATAGATTTAAAAGTAAATATTCCGTTTGATTGTAGTTGTGTTTCGCTGTCTTAATAAATGCGACTGCAAATCTAGGGATGTTTTTCTAATATACAAAATAAATCATAAAAAAGTTATCAACAATTTGAAAAGTTTTCCACTTTAACTTTTTAATATATTGATTATTAATTAGTTATGTATTTGTGTAAGTCGGAAAGTTTTCCGTTTTGGAGAATTGATGTTGGTTAATGGTTTGACTAAAAAATATTTTTATGTAAAGTTGGTTATGTTTTTTGTTAGGCATAGTAATTGCTATTGTGTTCTCTTTTAGTATCTTTGCAAAAAAAAGATTATGGATTTTATAAAGAACAGACGGACTATCCGTAAATATAAGCAAAAGGATGTTTCATCCGAGTTGTTAAATGAGTTGTTGGAAGAGGCTTTCCGAGCCTCTACGATGGGTAATATGCAATTGTATAGTGTTGTTGTAACACGTTCTTCAGAAATGAAGGCAAAACTGGCTCCAGCTCATTTCAATCAGCCGATGGTCAAAGGAGCACCTGTTGTCTTAACCTTTTGTGCCGATTTTAATCGTTTCTCTAAATGGTGTCGTTTCCGTCAGGCAGAGCCGGGGTATGATAATCCGATTTCTTTCCTGAATGCAGCTTCAGATGCTTTGTTGGTTACTCAAAACTTCTGTACCTTGGCCGAAGCACATGGGTTAGGTATTTGCTATTTAGGTACGACCATTTACAATCCGGATCAAATCATCGAAATCTTGCGATTGCCTAAATTGGTAATGCCAGTAGCGACTATTACGGTGGGCTATCCGGATGAAATGCCTATGCAGACCGACCGTCTTCCGTTGGATGGTATTTTGCATGAAGAGGTTTATGTTGATTATACGGAGCAGGATATTGACCGCATATATGCAGCTAAAGAATCCTTGCCGGAGAACCGGAAATTTATAGAAGAAAATGGTAAGGAAACCCTGGCACAGGTGTTTACGGATGTGCGTTACAAGAAAGCTGATAATGAATATATGTCAGAGGTCTTGAGGCGGACGCTTCGCCTGCAAGGTTTTGATAACTAAAAAAGGTGGACTTGCCAATGCAAGTCCACCTTTTTTAAATTTATCTATTTCGGAAACTTAATTCTATTTTCTCGATTTCAGCCTTGAACGACTTATCCACCTCGAGTAAGTCTTTGATGCTTTTGCAAGCGTGTAAAACGGTTGCGTGGTCGCGGTTGCCGATTAGCAAGCCTATTTTGGCTGTAGAAATCTCTGTATGCTTCTTGGCCAAATACATGGCTATTTGTCGGATTTGTACCACGTCGCGTTTGCGTGACTTGGAATGGAGAACAGACTCATCGAACTTGTAATGCTCGCATACTTTGGTAATGATTTGGTCGATGCTGATAGGCTTGTTTACATTGCGAACAGCCTTTCGTACGATACGCTCAGCCAAATCCATGTCAATTTCCCGTTTGAAAAGGATCGATTGTGCCAATAGGGAGTTGATGATACCTTCAAGTTCGCGTACGCTTTCATTCACATTTTCGGCGATGTAATTGATGACGCTTTCGGGAATGTTTAAACCATCGCGACAAATTTTGTTGCGAAGGATGTTCTTTCTTAATTCGGCATCGGGCTTTTCCATTTCGGCTACCAATCCCCATTTGAAACGGGTAAGCATGCGGTCTTCCATACCTTGAAGCATGATGGGAGCCCGGTCGGAAGTCAAAATCAGTTGCTTTCCGTTTTGGTGGAGGTGGTTGAAGATATGGAAAAATGTATTTTGAGTCTTGGAAAGTCCTGCAAATTCTTGAATGTCATCCACAATCAGTACGTCGATGTTCTGGTAGAACTTCATGAAACTATTGTAGTTATTTGTTCTTACCGAATCAGTGTATTGCACTTGCAACAGATGGGCAGAGACATACAATACCCGTTTTTCCGGATATAGCTCCTTGATACGTGTACCAATGGCATTGGTCAGGTGTGTCTTGCCTACACCGGATGGGCCATAAAGGAATAGCGGATTGAAAGTCTTGGCCGGATTCTTAGCCACTGTTTCTCCGACGGTACGCGAAAATTCGTTGCTGTTTCCTTTGATGAAGTTCTCGAAGTTGTAGTTGGGATTCAAGTGAGGATCCAAGTCTTGTGGAGCCGGAGCCTGCATCGGGTTGGGAGCTGTGTTCCCTTCGCGAATGGGGGTAGAAGCGGGCAAGGCACTTGAACGGTTGGTGCCTACCAAGTCGATTGTCTTTCCGTTAGTCTTATCGATTAAAACACGATACATCAATTGTGTGCCTTCTCCAATTTCCTTGTTGAGGGCTACACGTAACAAATCCGCAAACTTTTCTTCCAAGTATTCATAGAAGAATTGGCTGGGGACACCAATTGTCAGAGCCTTGTTTTGGAATACCAAGGGTACGATAGGCTCGAACCAAGTTTTAAAAATCGTTTCCGGGACGTTGTCACGAATCACAGCCAGACAACGATGCCACAGAACGATGTGTTCTTTCTCAATCATATAAGACATTTATTAATAAGCGAAACTTCTACGATTGCAAATTTCTAAATCTATTTTTAGAAAAACAAATCGTTTTTTTCTTGCTTTTTTAAATGAAAAGCTAAAGTTCTTTATTTCAGCCTTTTATGAATGACTTGAAAACGGGGTATAAAAGGTGTGCTTGTGTATTTGCAAGTGTTTGATAATCAATGACGTATACTGCCGGTAGGGGTGTTGAGCCTTGAATGGCTGAAGTAAGGAAAAAGCCTTTTCTCTTGTTCTGGGACGGGTTTTTTATGCTCAGGAAAGAAAAAAGGCTTTATTCTTGTTATTTAGATTTTTTCTAATCTTCGGTTATTTTGTTTTTTCTTTTCTACCGAAAAGAGAGAAGTGAACATAACGCTTTGGATGGGCCTTCAAGTCTTCGAGCAGAGAGGCTGCATTGGCGGTTGTTGCACTTAAGTTGTTATATAATGTGGGGTCGTTGAACAACAAGCCTACGGTGTTGTCTTTGCTTGTCAGCTTGTCGCTTAGCAATTGTACATTATATAAGGTAGAATCGATTTTACGGAATGTTTCTGCGTAGTCAATTCCTTTCAGGTTTTCGCTGATGGTGGAGAAATTGTCGGCAATGGTTACCAGACGATTGGTGATTTGAGGCAATTCGTTTTGCATCATCTTGTTCAGTTGTCGAGTAGTGACTTCCAAATTGCCGGTCAGCTTCTCTGTGTTTTCCAATGTTGCGGCTAATGCTGGATTGGCTAACAAGAGATTCAAAGAGTGAAGGATGGAGTCCATTTTAGGCATCAGACGTTCTACTTGGGGCATGACGCCTTCGGCAACTCCCATAAGGCCGTTGTTGACGAGGCCAGGCAATGTGTCGCCAGGCTGGCAATATTCCTTGTTGGCTAAGTTGAGCTTCAGGTTCATCTTTACGGTACCGAGCATTTCGGTGACCAGTTCTCCGGTACTTCCTTTGGGGATACGCATGCCTTTGTCCAACTCAACGGCTACGACTACATGGCCGGGGTTGGCGTGGTTGTACTGGATGTTACGGACAAGGCCGACTTTGTATCCGCTGGCAAAGACGGGGCTTGAGGTGGCCAGGCCATTGATGTCAGTGTATTCTACATAATAATAGCTGGAGGCCTTGAACATGCTTACGCCTTTCAGGTAGTTGATACCAAAGATAAGCAGGGTGATTGCGAGAATCCCTATAATGCCTATTTTTACTTCTTTTTTCATTTTTTTTGTTGATGCTTTTTAGTTCGTTTTATCTATTGTTCTTGAATTCTTTGATGGCTTCATTGACATTCATTTTCTTTCCGTTCTTGAATGCAATGATGAAAGCTCCCTTGAATTTGGAGGCTATTTGTTTTTTGGTGCGTAACACCTTATTATAATCTGTACTTTCGCCGTAAGTGTATTTGTAGATGCCGTTTTCCTGGTAATAGCCAACAGGCTTAAGTCCTTTGAACAGCTTGTTGCCTGAGGCCAATTTACGGTCGGAGGTCAATATCTGTATTTTGAAGACCGGTATGGCTGACGAGCTTTTTTCTTCAGCTTTCTTTGGGGACTCTTTGGCCGGAGTCTTCGCTTGAGGCTTTGCAGGGCGGGCTATGGGCTTGTCTTGAGCCGATGATGCCTTGGCCGTGGCTTTTCCTGTGATGGCGGAGTTTTGTTGTCGATAACCGAGGAAAGCCCGATAGATGCTTAGAGCCAGGGCATCAGTACCGCTTTCGGTCAGCAGATAGCGTTCTTCATCGGGGGTGGAGATATAGCCCAACTCCACCAATACTCCGGGCATGCTGGTTTCTCTGAGTACGAGGAAGCCGGCTTGGTGTACCCCTTTGTCGATGCGTTTGGCCGTGGTCTTGAATTGCTTTTGGATGAGGGTAGCCAGTTGAACACTGCTTTCCATATTCTTGTCCTGTAAGAATTCGAAGATGATGTAGCTCTCAGCCGAGTTGGGGTTGAAGCCTGCATATCGTTGTTCGTAATCGCTTTCGATGAGGATTACGCCATTTTCTTTTTTCGCCACTTCCAGATTATCATCGGTACGGTGAAGCCCCAATGTATAGGTTTCTGTACCCCGAACGGTGCGTCCTCTGGCTACCGAATTGGTGTGGATGGAAATGAAGAGGTCGGCTTTAGCGTTGTTGGCTATTTGGGCACGTCTGTCCAGAGGGACAAAGACATCCTTCTGACGGGTGTAAACCACTTTCACGTCCTTGCAATTGTCTTGGATGAGTTTGCCCAACTTCAAGGCTACGTTCAGGTTGATGGTCTTTTCCTTACCTCGTCGTCCGATGGCACCGGGGTCACGTCCGCCGTGTCCGGGGTCGATGACTACGGTAAAATGCCCGTTTTCTGCCCGTAAGTATGAGATGGGGAGGGCCAACCATAGCGTACACAAAAAGGATATTATGTAAAGTCTATTGAATATCATACGTATAATGGTGCAAAAGTAGCGATTTTTCATGAGAACACCTCTATATATGGTCAAGTTTTCTCTTTTATTGGACGAAAGTGGCTATAAAACCCGAAAAATGGGTTAGTCAAACGTGAAGGTGTTTGAGGAAATACGCCTTCACGTTTGAGCCGGTATGCCTTCGCGTTTTATTCATTTGCGAAGGCGTGTATCGAAGAAAAGATACGGAGACCTTAATATAATAGGTATTGGGTACGCATTTTTCGGTATGCGTCCAGCTTGTCTTGCCACCCGGCACGGATGGTGGCTTCATCCTCTCCGGCAATGATTTGTTGGCGTACGCTGGAGGTGCCCATCAGCAGGTCGAACCACGAGGCACGGCTAAAGAATAAGTCAGCTTTTCCGGCTTGCCGATAGCGTTGATAGCTTTCGATAACATACTTCAGGGAGATGCCTTGTGGGGCTTCAACTTCTCTAAGATCTTGCCCATAACAATCTTGATTCTTATACATGGGGTTCTTGTCGAATCCTTCCAAAGCTTGTGGCTTGAAATGGAAGGTCTCGCCCTTCATGTGGGGGGAACCGTAGATTTGGAAGGGCATGTAAGTGCCTCGACCTACACTGACGGAAGTTCCCTCAAAGGGGCATAGGGAGGCGTAAAGGGCAATGGCCTGGTCGTTGGGCAAGTTGGGGGATGGCTTGACGGGCAAGGAATATGCTTGCCCATGCTTCCAACCTTGTATCGGGACTACGGTCAACGGGCATTTGCGTCTGCTTTCCAACCATCCTTCGCCATTAATCATTCTAGCCAGCTCGCCTACGGTGCATCCATGCAACACGGGGATGGGGTGCATCCCTACAAAGCTTTTTTTCGAAGCCTCACGGATGGGGCCGTCCACGTAGTCGCAAGGGTTGGGACGATCGGTGACAATCAATGTCTTCTGGTTTTCAGCACAAGCTTCCATGAGGTAATGCATGGTGCTGATGTAGGTATAAAAGCGTGCCCCTACGTCCTGAATGTCGAACACCACAACATCGATGTCCGCCAACTGAGCCGTGGTGGGCTTTTTGTTCTTGCCATAAAGCGAAAGGATGGGTAGCCCGCTCTTGGTGTCTTTTCCGTTTTTCACGGTTTCTCCGGCATCTGCCTTACCACGGAAACCATGTTCGGGGGTGAAGATTTTTCGTACATCGACCTTCAAGGAAAGCAACGTATCCAGTAGGTGAACCCGTTGAGGCCCGATGACGGAAGTCTGATTGACGGTCAGTGCCACCCGCTTGCCTTCCAGTAAAGGAAGAAGTTTTTCCATTCGTTCGGCCCCCATGCGGAGTGTCTGAGCTTGCATCGGCATGAGCCATAGGGTAAACAATAACGGTAAAATATAAATGCTTTTCATACGTCTATGTGCTGATAATTTTGTAATATTGCACAAAAATAAAGAAATAATTGATGGATGCATTAGGAATCATTGATAAATATTATCCCGAAGACAACGAATTGAAGCATATATTGCTGACACATAGTCGTTCGGTGGCTGATAAGGCTCTCTGGATAGCCAACCGTCACCCCGAGTTGAACCTTGATAAACAATTTTTGGAAGAAGCAGCCTTGTTGCACGACATCGGTGTCTTTCTCACGGATGCCCCGGGCATTCATTGCCATGGCAAGCATCCCTACATTTGTCATGGATACCTGGGAGCTGAGTTGGTGCGTAACGAAGGTTATCCCCGTCATGCTTTGGTGTGCGAACGACATACCGGTGCCGGTCTTTCCTTGGCAAGTATTCTTCAACGCGACTTGCCCGTCCCACATCGCGACATGCTTCCGGTGTCTTTGGAAGAACAAGTCATATGTTTTGCGGATAAGTTTTTTTCCAAAACTCATTTGGATCGTGAAAAAAGCATCGAGAAAGCCCTGAAAAGCATCGCCAAGCATGGCGAAGAAGGTGTCGAACGCTTTAATCACTGGTGCGAAAGTTTCTTGTAAGCCTTAAAAATAAATTAAATTTCAGGTAAATTCTTCGTATTTGGCGGATAATGCTTATTTTTGCTCCCTTAAAGCTTAAAATAGAGTAATGACGCAAAACAAACTACATAGATTCATACCTTATATAATATTGGTAGCCTGCTTGATGCTTTGCGTGGAGTCGGGTGCCCAACGGGCACGCAGACAACGCGAAGGTCGTCTTGCCGACAGCCTCCAGGTTGATGCCGTAAGGGTGGACACATTGGGTAAGGATACGGTGGCTCTTGATACGTTGGGACAGAAGAAGCGTTCGCAAGCTTTGGATGCTCCGGTTGTGTACGAGGCCAACGACTCCATTGTCTTCACCGAAGGAGGATTCGCACACTTGTATGGAGACGGTAAGGTGAATTATGAAAAGATAGAACTGACCTCAGCCGTGATTACCATGAATATGGATAGCAGCACGGTATATGCCCGAGGCCTTGTCGATAGTACTGGTGTAGAAAGCGGAAGCCCCGTATTCAAGGATGGGGAAACTCCTTACGAATCGAAAGTTATGCGTTATAACTTCAAGACCAAGAAGGGGTTCATCAACAACATCGTTACCCAACAAGGCGAAGGTTATGTGGTCAGTGAAGAAGCCAAAAAAGGACCGAATGATGAAATCTACATGCGTTCGGGTATCTATACCACTTGCGACAATCACGAACATCCGCATTTCTATTTGAAGCTCTCCATGGCTAAAGTTCGTCCGAAGAAAAATGCCGTCTTTGGGCCGGCTCAGTTGGTGGTGGAAGACGTACCTTTGCCAATAGCAATTCCTTTCGGGTTCTTCCCGTTCAATAGCAGCTATTCCTCAGGTTTTATCATGCCTACTTTCGGGGATGAAACCAACCGTGGTTTTTACTTGCGTGATGGGGGATATTACTTTGCTATCAGCGACAATATAGACTTGAAAGTGTTGGGCGAAATCTTCACGAAAGGTTCGTGGGGGCTTTCGGCACAATCTAATTATAACAAGCGATACAAGTACAGCGGCTCGTTCAATGCCAGCTATTTGGTGACGAAAACCGGCGAGAAAAACATGCCCGACTATATGGTAACCAAGGACTTCCGTATAGCCTGGTCGCATCGTCAGGATCCGAAGGCAAACCCTAACAGTACCTTCTCGGCCAATGTGAACTTTGCTACAAGTAGTTATGACCAACGAAATTTGAGTAGTTTGTATAACCCTGCACAATATTCAAACAATACCAAGACGTCTAGTGTCAGCTATTCACGCACATTCCCGTCCATTGGGTTGAATATCTCGAGCACGTTCAATGTCACTCAAAACACACGCGACTCATCATTGAGTGTAACCTTGCCGGATATGAACATCTCTTTGAATCGTATTTATCCGTTCAAGCGAAAGAAAGCAGCCGGTGAAGAACGATGGTATGAGAAAATTTCACTTCAATATACCGGACGTATTACAAACTCTATCAATACGAAAGATAATTTGATATTGAAACAGAGCCTAAGTGAATGGAACAACGGTTTCCAACATAATATTCCCGTAACCGCTACATTCACTCTGTTCAAGTATTTCAATATTGTGCCGACCTTTAACTATACCGAGCGTTGGTACACCCGCAAAGTCATGCAGAGTTATGACCCTAATGCGGTTGGTAGTGTGCGGAGAGATACCATCAGCGGGTTCAATCGTGTGTATAATTACAACATGAGCTTGCAGATGAATACCAAATTGTATGGTTTCTTCAAACCTTGGAAGATGTTTGGTGACAAAGTGCAGATGATTCGTCATGTCTTCACTCCTTCGGTTGGTTTCAGTTATGCTCCGGACTTTGGTGCTGCTCGATATGGTTATTACGATACCTATACTTATACCGACGAAAAGGGTGAAGTGCGTACGGTGGAATATTCTCCTTATCAAGGTATGGCATTTGGTGTACCGGGACAAGGCATGCAGAAATCGTTCAACTTTGCCATAGATAATAATGTGGAGATGAAAGTCAAGTCGGATAAAGACTCTACCGGGGTGAAGAAAATCAGCTTGATTGACCAGCTTTCGGCAAGTATGTCCTACAATGCCGCGGCCAAAGTACGTCCATGGAGTGACTTGAGTATGAATCTTCGTTTGAAGCTTTCTAAGAGCTATACCTTTAATATGAATGCATCGTTTGCCACTTATGCTTATCAGTTTGATAAGAACGGTAATATCGTGGTGGGCGACCGTACGGAATGGTCGTATGGACGTTTCGGGCGTTTCCAAGGATATAGTGGTTCGTTCTCCTATACATTTAATAATGATACCTGGAAGAAATGGTTTGGAGAAAAGGATGAAAAGGACAAGAAAGAAGATGAGGAAGAAGTGTATGATGATTACATGACTGAGGAGGAACAGGCCGAATTGAAAAAGAAGCAATCCCAACCTCGAAAGAAGGAGCAGGCTCGAATTGATGAGGATGGATATTTGGCGTTCAAGATGCCTTGGTCTTTGAGTTTAAGTTATAGTTATAGCATTCGTGAAAATAGGGATAAGGAAAAATTCAATAAAAAGACGATGCGTTATCCTTATTCATTAACCCATTCATTGAATGCCAGTGGTAATGTCAGATTGGGTAGTCGTTGGAATGTGAACTATTCGTCGGGCTATGATTTTACTCAAAAAAAGATGTCTATGACAACGGTTAATATCACTCGTGACTTGCACTGTTTTACCATGAGTTGCGGTTTGGTGTTTGGTCCGTTTACATCGTATAATTTCAGCATCCGTGCATTATCAACGATGCTTACTGATGCTTTGAAATGGGATCAGCGTAGTAATACGGGTAGTGCGGTTACATGGTATTAATAAAAAAGGTCTGCTTCTCAAGCAGACCTTTTTTACCAATCAATAGGTTCTTTACCATGAGCAATCAAATATTCATTCGCCCGACTGAAATGTCTGTTCCCGAAAAAACCATTATAAGCTGAAAGCGGTGATGGATGGGCGGAGGCTAACACTAAATGTTTATTTCGGTCAATGAAAGCACCTTTCTTTTGGGCATAGGCTCCCCATAAGATGAAAACCAGGTTTTCTTGTTGCTCGGCAAGGATGCGAATCGCGGCATCGGTAAACTCTTCCCAACCTTTTCGTTGATGTGAACCGGCTTGGTGAGCACGGACGGTTAAGGTTGCGTTCAGTAGCAATACTCCTTGGTTAGCCCAACGAGTTAGATTGCCACTTGTAGGAATCGGAGTTCCTAAATCAGATAAAATCTCCTTGAAGATATTTTGTAAGGACGGAGGGAAAGGTACACCGTCATTAACCGAAAAGCAAAGTCCGTGAGCTTGTCCGGGGCCATGGTATGGGTCCTGTCCTATGATAACCACTTTCGTCTTGTGGAAAGGACAAAGATTGAATGCGTTGAAAATAAATCTTCCCGGGGGGTAGATTGTCGTAGAGTGATATTCGGCTCGTACGAATTCAGTCAAACGGATGAAATAATCTTTTTCAAATTCCGAGGACAAATGTTGTTTCCAACTTTCTTCTATTTGTACGTTCATATGATGGCTTGGTGAGTAATTAAATTAATGGCATGCCCCATTCGGTGCATTGTTTTCTCATCTCTTCGGGCCAAATACTGGCTTGTATTTCACCTATGTGTGCTTTTTGAAGATAAAGCATACATAGGCGTGATTGACCTATCCCTCCACCAATACAGAGTGGTAAGCTTCCTTCCAATAATCGTTTGTGAAAATAAAGTTCCTTGCGATGTTCTTGTCCGCTGATTTGCAATTGTCTGAGTAAAGCTTCTTTATCTACACGGATACCCATGGATGAAAGTTCGATGGAACGGTTCAGTACCTTATTCCAAATGAGTAAGTCACCATTCAAGCCGGGGAGTTGGGTTGCCGGGTCGATGGTGCTATAATCATCGTAGTCGGGAGCACGAAGGTCGTGTTCTTTTCCATCGCTTAATTTCCCTCCGATGCCAATAATGAATACGGCCCCATATTCTTGGGTGATAGCATGTTCTCTTTCTTTGGGACTCAGGTCGGGGAATTTTTGTAGCAATTCTTCTGCATGGATAAAGTGTATGTCATGAGGAAGGAACGGCCGGATTTGGGGATATGCTTCACAAATCATGTATTCGGTTCTTCGCATGGCAGAATAGATTCGTGTTACGATTTGTTTCAAGAACGAAACGGTTCGTTGTTCCGGGGTGATGGTGCGTTCCCAATCCCATTGGTCTACATACAGGGAGTGAAGATTTCCCAGTTCTTCGTCAGCACGGATAGCATTCATATCGGTGTAGATGCCGTAGCCCGGACCAATCTTGTATTCGGCCAAAGTCAATCGTTTCCATTTGGCCAATGAATGTACGACTTCTGCCTGCGAATCGTTCAAATCCTTGATGGGAAAGGATACGGCTCGCTCTGTGCCACTTAAGTCATCGTTGATACCCATCCCTTTTAAGACGAATAGGGGAGCAGTTACTCTTCGCAAACGTAATTCGGAGGATAAGTTCTGTTGGAAGAAATCCTTTATTTGTTTGATTCCCAGTTCTGTTTGCTTTAAATCAAGTAATGGCTTATAGTTATTGGGTTTGATAAGATAGCTCATGGTTGTTCTTTTCTTTTAGTATTAATCGTTCGCAAATATAGTGATTTTTTGTATTGTTGGTAGAAGAAAGGGGTAATTAATAATCAATATGTTTGTGAAAAGCTTAGTTTGCTGTACGTTCGTTTGATTTTGTGACTTTTTTGCGGTTTTGTTAGGCATTGAATGAGATTATTTGTACATTTGCACCGCTTATGAAATAGGCACCCGTAGTTCAATGGATAGAATACCGGATTCCGGTTCCGACGATATGAGTTCGATTCTCATCGGGTGTACAACATTGTTTTAAGGACTATAATAAGGAAATATTCTTTTTATAGTCCTTTTTTGTGTATTTATTTGGGCATGTCTATACATTTTTTTAATTTTACCGAGTTAAAGAGTATGCCATGAAAACACAATCTTCGATATGGATTTCCGTCCTATGCTGGCTTTTTGTTCAGCATGTTTATGCTCAAGATACAGTTGCTGTATACGAGCCTCAAATCCCCATTTTAATTGAAAGGCAAGATAATGTGCTTTTCAATGTAAGGGTGGATGCCAAGCAGAATAAATCCTTGAAGGAAGTGAAGCTTTGTTTTGATGCATCGGTTAATTTAGAAGAAATTGCGGCAGTAAAACTCTATTATAGCGGAACAGAAGGAGCCGGTCGTCCGGGTATCTATTATTCTCCGAATGTGGATTATATAGCCAATCGTTTGCCTGGGAATACACTTGTGGCTAATCCTTCTTATTCTGTTTTGAAATCCCGAATAGATTCTCCTCAGCGTGAATTTATTCTTCAGGCCAATCAGCATTTATTCCCAGGGATTAATTATTTTTGGATTAGCTTGCAGATGCGTCCCAATGCATCTGTCCGTTCTAAGGTATCTGCCAGCATCGTCAGTGTTAAGCTGGATGAAGTGTATGCTCCGATACAAAATGTGAACAAACAACAAGCTCGCTATCTGGGCATTGGAGTCAGACATTCAGGTGACGATGGAGTGGAATCTTATCGTATTCCTGGTTTAGTGACGACAAATAAAGGTACATTATTGGGTGTTTACGATGCCCGTTATAACAATAGTGCCGATTTGCAAGAGTATGTGGAAATAGGTCTGAGCAGAAGTACAGACGGTGGTCAAACCTGGGAGAAAATGCGTATTCCGATGTCGTTTGGTGAATATGGTGGTTTACCTAAGGCTCAAAATGGATGCGGAGACCCTGCTATCTTGGTGGATAAGCAAACGGGAACGGTTTGGATTGTGGCTGCGTGGACGCACGGAATGGGTTGGAACAGAGCTTGGACGAACTCGATGCCGGGAATGGAGAAAGAGCAGACCGCACAATTAATGATGGTAAAGAGTGAGGATGATGGCCGAACTTGGTCAGCTCCCATTAATGTAACCAAGCAAATGAAGGATCCTTCTTGGTATTTCTTTTTTCAAGGACCGGGAAGGGGAATTTCAATGGAAGATGGGACATTGGTTTTTGCAAGCCAATATATAGGAAAGAATAAAATTCCCAATGCAGGCATTATGTATAGTAAAGATCATGGCAAGACTTGGAAGGTTAGTAAGCATGCCCGCACCAATACCACTGAATCGCAAGTAGCAGAAATAGCTCCCGGAGTATTGATGTTGAACATGCGTGACAATCGCGGAGGAAGTAGGGCTGTCTCCATTACAACAGATATGGGTGAAACCTGGAAAGAACATGAGTCTTCTCGAACAGCTTTGCAAGAGTCAATCTGTATGGCTAGTTTGATTCATGTGAAGGCTGAAGATAATGTGTTGGGAAAGGATATTTTATTATTCTCTAACCCGAATACAACAGAAGGTCGTCATAGTATGACTATCAAAGCAAGCTTGGATGGAGGATATACCTGGCTCTCTGACAATCAATTGTTGATTGATTCAGGATATAGTTGGGGATATTCTTGTTTGACGATGATTGATAAGGAAACGGTAGGTATTCTGTATGAAGGGAGTGTGGCACATATGACGTTTCAAGCAATTGCATTAAAGGATATTGTTCGGAATTTACATAATAAGGATAAATAAAAATAAGATACATGAAAGGATTAAAATGGTTGATGATGTTGGGATGTTTCCCCATCTGTTTAGGAGCACAGACTGCTCCGGAAACAATAAAGTTGCACCAAGGCTGGAAGTTCTCGCAAGTAGGAAAGGGAGAATGGATGCCGGCCACAGTTCCAGGCACCGTACATCAGGATTTGATTGACAATGATAAGTTGATTAATCCGTTTTACGGGATGAACGAAGAGAAAGTTCAATGGGTGGAAAAGGAAGACTGGCAGTATCGGACAACATTTGTGTTGTCGAAAGAACAGTTGAACCACCAGGCTGCGGTTCTGAACTTTGAGGGTTTGGATACTTATGCCGATATTTATCTGAATGGTTCGTTATTGGAACGTACAGACAATATGTTTGTTGGTTATGAATTACCCGTTCAAGATGTGTTGCGTGAAGGAGAAAACCGTTTGCAAGTTTATTTTCATTCCCCGATTAAGCAAGCTCTTCCACAATGGGAAACCGATGGATTTGAATATCCGGCTGACAATGACCATAGCAAGACACGAGTAAGCATTTATAGCCGAAAGGCTCCGTATAGCTATGGTTGGGACTGGGGAATTCGTTTGGCAACCAGTGGTATTTGGCGTCCGGTGACATTGACGCTATATGATGAGGCCCGTATTCAAGATTATTTCGTTCAGCAGGTGGCTATAAGCAAGGACTTGGCGAAAGTAAACAATCTTTTGGAAGTAAATAGTCTTGCAGAAACGTCTCGACAGGCAGAAGTGGAATTGACCTATTCATATAAAGGTAACAAGGTGACGGAACGTACCTCCATGACTTTGCAGCCAGGTATGAATAAATTGAATTGGCCTATCGAGATAACTAATCCTCATCTGTGGATGCCAAATGGTTGGGGAGAAGCCGCCTTGTACGATTTTGAAATTGCGGTGAAAGTAGATGATAAGGTTGTTGCTACAGAGAAAAAACGTGTCGGACTTCGTACGATAAAGGTTGTGATGGAAGACGATAAGGATGGTAAGTCATTCTATTTTGTTGTGAACGGTCAGCCGATGTTTGCGAAAGGGGCCAACTTTATTCCAGATGATGCTCTGCTTCCTAATGTTACAACTGAGCGTTATTATCAGTTAATGAAGGACGTAAAGGATGCCAATCATAATATGATTCGTGTATGGGGAGGTGGTATTTATGAAGACAACCGTTTTTATGATGCTGCCGATGAAATGGGTATCTTGGTATGGCAAGACTTTATTTTTGCTTGTACTACCTATCCTTCCGACCCTAACTTCTTGCGTCGGGTTAGTGAGGAAGCCAAGTATAATATCAAGCGTTTGCGTAATCATGCTTGTTTGGCTATGTGGTGTGGTAATAACGAAATTTATGAAGGCATGCGTTATTGGGGCTGGGATAAGAAATATGCCAATCCGGCCATTTGGGAAGAGATGAAAGAAGGTTATAATAAGCTATTCCATCAGTTGCTTCCGTCCATGGTGAAAGAATATGATGCCGATCGCTTCTATATGCACGGTTCTCCGTATGAAGCAAACTGGGGACGTCCTCATAGTTGGAAGATTGCGGATAGCCACAATTGGGGAACTTGGTATGGTCAAAAGCCTTTTGAAAGTTTCGACACAGAACTGCCTCGTTTCATGAGTGAATATGGTTTTCAGGCATTCCCGGAAATGAAGACTATTGCTACTTTTGCCGAACCGAAAGACTATGCCTTAGAATCGGATGTAATGAATGCCCATCAAAAGGCATCTATCGGCAATGCATTGATAAAGAAGACCATGGCTTTGTATTATGATGTGCCGGAAGACTTCGAAGAATTGGTTTACAAAGGATTGGTTTTACAAGGCTTCGGAATTCGCCATGGCATTGAGGCTCATCGTCGTAACCGTCCTTATTGCATGGGTAGCTTGTATTGGCAGTTAAACGATAGTTGGCCGGTAGTGTCTTGGTCCAGCATCGATTATTATGGCAACTGGAAAGCTATGCATTATCAGGGGAAGCGTGCATTTGCTCCTATTCTCTTGAATGCATTTAAAGAAGGTAACGAGCTTTGCATCTATACTCTTTCTGATGAACTGGATGCAGTGAAGAATACCACTTTACAGTTAAAGGTCATGAATTTTGAGGGAAAGGTCTTAAACCAAAAGACGGTGAAGGGCGAAGTTCCCGCGAATTCTTCTGTAGTCTATTGTAAGGAAGATTATGCTACATTGGCTGCTGACCCAAGCAATACGTTCTTGTTGATGACATTGAAGAGCTCACAAGGCCAGATACTTTCTGAAGAAATTTATTATTTCAATTATCCGAAGGATCAGAATTTGCCGGAAACTCAAATCCGAACCAAGATTAAGCAGTTAGATGGCCGATGCGAGATAACATTGTCGGCCAAACAATTGGCACGCGATATCTTCATTGAAATTCCGGTACAAGGAGCTAGATATACGGATAACTTCTTCGATTTGTTGCCGGGACAAACCAAGAAAATTGTCATTACTTCCGACCAAATCAAAAAGGCGGAACCACTTGAAATTAAAATCAGACATTTGAAAGGTATAACTAAATAATTAATAATACTATGATGAAAAAAATCTTTCTTTTAACAGGGATTGCATGTTTCTCATTGCTTTCGGCTTCGGCTCAGAAAGAACCGGTAGACTATGTAAATCCTTTTGTGGGAACCACGAATTATGGTACGACTAATCCGGGGGCTGTTTGTCCGCAAGGTATGATGTCGGTTACTCCGTTCAATGTGATGGGGAATGTTCCTGAAAACAGAATTAATAAGGACAAACAATGGTGGTCTACTCCGTATGAGTTCAACAACAAGTATCTGACAGGTTTTGCTCATGTCAATTTGAGTGGTGTCGGTTGTCCGGAATTAGGCTCTTTATTGCTGATGCCTACGGCTGGTGAGTTGAATGTGAACTATGAAAACTACGGTAGTGTTTATAGCCAGGAAACTGCTACACCGGGTTACTATTCCAATAAGTTGGACAAGTATGGCATTAAATGTGAATTGACTGCTACTCCGCGTACCAGTTTGGCCCGTTTTACTTTCCCGGCCGGTAAAGGTAACTTATTGATGAACTTAGGCGAAGGCTTGACTAACGAAAGTGGTGCTACCGTTCGTTTTGTCAACGAACGCGAAATAGAAGGTTCTAAATTGTTGGGTACTTTCTGTTATGTTCCCGATGCTGTTTTCCCTATCTATTTTGTGATGCGTATAAATAAGGTACCGGCAGAACGTGGCTATTGGAAAAAGATGCGTCCGATGACTGCTGAAGCCGCTTGGGACAATACAGCCGGTAAGTATAAATTGTATAAGTCGTACACCAAGGAGATGAGTGGTGATGATGTAGGTGCTTGGTTTACCTTCAATACCACAGAAAATGAAGTTATCGAAGTAAGTGTCGGCGTTTCTTTCGTCAGCGTTGAAAATGCTCGTCTGAACCTGGAAAAGGAACAACCATTTGGTACTACATTTGACAAGCTCCGTGCAGATGCTCGCAAGAGATGGAACGATGATTTGTCTCGCATGACCGTAAAGGGTGGCACCGAAGAACAAAAGGGCGTATTCTATACTGCTATGTATCACACCTTGATTCACCCGAATATCTTGCAGGATGTTAGCGGACAATATCCGCAAATGGAAGGTGATAAGATTTTGACTACCAACCGCAACCGTTACACCGTATTCTCTTTGTGGGATACCTATCGTAACGTACACCAGTTGATGACATTGGTTTATCCGGAACGTCAGATGGACATGATCCATTCCATGATGAATATGTACAAGGAACACGGTTGGTTCCCGAAGTGGGAATTGTTTGGTCGTGAAACCCTTACTATGGAAGGTGACCCTGCCATTCCTGTTATCGTAGATACTTGGATGAAGGGCTTGAAGGATTTCGACATCAATCTGGCATACAAAGCTATGTACAAGAGTGCCACTACTCCGGGTAAGGACAACTTGATGCGTCCGGACAATGATGATTACATGGCTAAGGGATATGTGCCGATGGAAAGCCAGTTCGATAACTCGGTTTCTCACGCCTTGGAATATTATGTAGCCGACTATGCCTTGTCTACTTTGGCCGAAGCTTTAGGCAAGAAGGAAGATGCCAAGTTGTTCTATAAGCGTTCGATGGGATATAAGAACTATTATTGCAAGGATTTCGGTACACTCCGCCCGATTACTAAAGAAGGAAAGTTCTATGAACCGTTCGACCCGAAGCAGGGTGAAAACTTTGAACCAAGTCCGGGCTTCCACGAAGGTAATGCTTGGAACTATACCTTCTTCATTCCGCACGATATCAAGGGTTTGACTAAGTTGATGGGTGGAAACAAGAAGTTTGTCGATAAGTTGCAGAGTGTGTTCGACCGTGGCAATTACGACCCGACCAACGAACCTAACATTGCATATCCGTATCTGTTCAGCCGTTTCAAGGGTGAAGAATGGCGTACTCAGAAGTTGATAAAGGAACTCCTGGCCAAGCATTTCACAACCAAGCCGAACGGTATTCCGGGTAATGATGATACCGGTACCATGTCTACTTGGGCTATCTTCAGCATGTTAGGTTTCTATCCAGATTGTCCGGGTGTTCCTGAATACACTTTGACTACTCCTACTTTCGATGAAGTGGAAATCAAGTTGGATCCTAAATACTGGGGTAAGGATAAACTCGTCATCAAGAAAGAAGGTAATGGTGACTATATCAAGGAAATCAAGTTGGGTGATAAGAAATATGGTAAATATTTGATTACTCACGAAGATTTGATTAAGGCCGGTGAGATTACTTTCGTAACCGGAAACAGATAATGAAGAAAACTAAAAACCTATACTATGTTAACGCAAATTATTAATGCCCGTATTCTCACCCCTCAGGGATGGTTGAAGGATGGCTCTGTTATCATTAGAGATAATAAAATTCTTGAAGTAACTAATTGTGACTTGGCGGTAGTCGGTGCCGAACTGATTGACGCCAAGGGAATGTTCGTTGTTCCCGGTGGTGTGGAAATCCACGTTCACGGTGGCGGTGGTGGCGACTTTATGGAAGGTACGGAAGAAGCTTTCCGTACGGCGATTGCTGCTCACATGAAGCACGGTACAACCAGTATTTTCCCAACGCTTTCTTCTTCAACCGTACCCATGATTGAAGCGGCTGCCGAAACCTGTACCAAGTTGATGGCCGAACCCAATAGCCCGATTCTGGGTCTTCACCTCGAAGGCCATTATTTGAACATGGCGATGGCCGGTGGTCAGATTCCGGAAAACATCAAGGACCCGGATCCCAAGGAATACATCCCTATCATTGAAAAGTGGGATTGCATCAAGCGTTGGGATGCTGCTCCTGAATTGCCTGGAGCTATGCAATTTGCCAAGTATATCACCGGCAAGGGCATCGTTGCTTCGGTAGCTCATACACAGGCCGAATACGAAGATATCCGTGTGGCTTACGAATCGGGTTATACCCATGCTACTCACTTCTACAATGCGATGCCGGGTTTCCACAAGCGTCGTGAGTATAAGTACGAAGGTACGGTCGAAAGTGTTTACTTGATTGATGATATGACTGTCGAAGTGGTGGCCGATGGTATTCACGTGCCTCCAACCATTCTTCGTATGGTGTATAAGATCAAGGGTGTGGAACGTGCTTGTGTCATCACCGATGCTTTGGCTTGTGCAGCCAGCGATAGCCAAGTGGCATTCGATCCTCGTGTCATCATCGAGGACGGTGTATGTAAGTTGTCCGACCGCTCAGCCTTGGCCGGTAGTGTGGCTACCATGGACCGCTTGATTCGTACATTGGTTCAGAAGGCAGAAATTCCTTTGGACGATGCCGTACGTATGGCTTCTGAAACTCCAGCCAAGATTATGAATGTTTACGATCGCAAGGGTTCTTTGCAACGTGGCAAGGATGCCGACTTGATGATTCTCGATGACAACTTGAATATCCGTGGCGTTTGGGCAATGGGTAAGCTGGTTGAAGGTACTTATACCTTGTAATAAAGTATGGCAAATTAAAATGTCCATCGGATAAAAATAGTAACATGTTGGTGCCTAGCGGTTTAAAGCCGTTAGGCATCTTTGTTTTGTCCATTGGTTTTCGCTTGCACTTTATTGGGAAGTACGTAACTTTGCACCAAATATAATTCGTAACAACTTGCAAAATGAAAAAGTCCATCCTATTCTTCTTCTTGATGTACGTTCTATTATCTTGCTCTAATTCATCCATACAGGCATTTGAAGAAGCGGGGCAAAATACTTTAGGATATGGAGCCATAACTTTGCCTACTGATTATCCTGAAGAAAAAGATACCCTGAGACTGAGTGAATTGGTAGATACCCTGTTTTATGTCCGTTTGGAACATCCCGGATTGACAGATGATTGCCAAGTGAATTATTTGGATAGTTTAATTTTGGTGTATGATAATCAGGCGGTGATGGCTTTCGATGTGGATGGTAAACTATTGTATCAGTTACCGGAAAAACTAGGATGCCTAGATGTGTTACCCGAAGGGGCGAGTTTCTATTTGTACAATTTCAGGGATAGAATTATTAAGAAATATGGTTTTGATGGCAAGGAACGAGCCACCATCCGATTGGGGTCTGAAATAGATACTTATGGACGGAATTTTGTAGCATTGAGTGATACATTGTTTGCCATTAGTATGATGAATGTAGGTTATAATCCCTACGAACTTTATTTTGTTAATGGTGAAGGAAAGATAATCCATCGAGTGAAGAATCGGGAACCTTATCAACCACCCATCGATGTTCGTGTACACCATACTATTTGGCATCATCGCTTGTTCAGAAATGAAGATGGATGTCGATATTACCCTTCATATAGTGATACTTTGTATGAGGTTCGTAAAGATGCTACCATTCATCCCGTTATGGTAGAAAACAAGATTTCTAAAATCCCTTTGAAGTATCGGTTAGAGTATTCGGGACAGGATTTCAATCAATTTGTCCAAGAAATGATTGACAAGGGGTGGAATTCAGTGCGTCATTTCGAGACTTCCCGTTTTCATTTGGTTGAGTACAAGATAGGCGGTTATAGTCAAATGTTGTCCAATTATTTGGTTTATGATAAGAACAACAAGAAATTGTATCGGACAAACTCCCAATTGACCTCCGCACTTAAAGAGGCAAGCCTATTGCACTTCGGTATCTTTAATGATTATGATGGTGGTCTTGCTTTTGCACCTAGCTCCCAATCGGGGGATTACCTTGTCATGGTGAATGCGAGCGGACAACAAGGTAAATACAATACTCGTCCAAAAACATTGTATGAAGAAGGCAGAATGAACGGTGGAAAGTCTTATCAGGTGCGGAGTGGTGTTTGTAAGAGTTCTTCACATCGGCAACGATTGATGGATTTCTTTCGGGACTTCGATGAAAAGAAGCATTCTATGCTGATGATTGTAAAACCGAAAAAATAAGAATCCAGGAATAAAAGTGTGTTGAATACTGAAGAAAACATGTAAACATAAGCAATGGAAAGTTAATTATAACTTATGATTAACTTATGGATGCTGAAGAACAAGAGAATATATATAGAAAGAAACAAAAAATGAACATGAAGCAAGCAGGTTGGGTAGTGATGGCGATAGCATTGGCTGCCTGTTCGGGAGGAAAGCAATCACATGGCGATGAACGTAAGCAGAAAGAAGCCAAGTTCATAACCTATTCAATGGTGGATGAATTGCCGGTAGTAGCACATTCGGTGGAAGTGGACGGTCAGGAAGTAACTGTATGCGAACTGGGATTACTTAAAGACACTCTTGATCTTCCGTTGAGCTATTGGGTGGAAGATTTCGAGGTTGTGAAGCTGGACACAAGGGATGAGGCTTTGGTAGGACAAGGTTCGGTACTTGTATCCGATAATTATATCCTTGTGGGCAGGTCGGGGAATGTGCCGTGTAAACTTTTCCGACGCGACGGTTCGTATGTGGGTAATGTGGGAAGCATCGGTCAAGGCCCGGGTGAATATACCATGGTATATGACATGCAGATAGACGAACAGGCGGAACGTATTTATCTTCTACCTTGGAATGCCAAGTCTATTCTTGTATATAATTTGAGGGGAGAATATCTCTCGGACATTCCGTTGAACAAGAAGTACGAGAAGTTGATTGTACCCAAAGGAAAGTTCAAAGTAGATGCCGCAAAGAATCGGATGGCAGTGATATTGCTTCCATTCAATTATCTGCCAGTGGTGGCATGGGTACAGGATATGGAAGGAAACTTTCTTCACGAAGTACCAATGAACCACTTGGGAGTGAAGCCAGATTTCAGCAATGAAATTTATTCTTCTAAAACTCCTTCGGATGCGTTGGATGCTTCTCTTTTTACGTTTTTTGAATTGCGGAAAGATACGTTATATCATCTGAATATGGAAAGTGGTAAGCTTCTTCCGAAGTTTACGTTAGATTTCGGACAAAGGGATATTACCCTACATGATTATCATGAATTCCCTGGGCATTATGTCGTCGGATTGACTAATCCTGTACAAGTGGGTGACAATACGTATCAAACGGAAGGAGAATCATTCTTTATGGTGGATAAAGAAACCCGAAAAGGAACTTTCTTTCGTGTGAATAATGACTATCTGGATAATGCTCCGATACAATACATGCCTTTTCAGTTTAGTAACGGGTATTATACGCTTAACATCGAACCGGCTATTTTAATGGAACGATTGGAAAAAGGATTGAATAAATTGGATGCCGACAGGCAAGAGCAGATGAAATCTCTTTTAGGGACCATTGGCGAGAACGATAACAATTATATTCTTATAGGAAAGTTGAAAAGAGGTTTGTAAATACAACAGAAACATCGTAAGTTTGTAGCCATATGCGAAAACTGTTGTATTTATTCTTGGTATGTATGCTTTTGATGGGATGTCGAGGCAACCGATACTATCTCGACAAGGTGGAGGCCTTGTGGGGAGTGGATTATGACAGTATGCAATACTATCTGTTGTCGGTAGATTCGGCATCGCTCACTTCGGATGAAAGCATCGACTATCAGTATTTTCGCATGATGGCATCGAACAACTATCTGATGTCGCTCGGGAAGCAGCAAGTAGATTCCTTTGTCAGTATCATGAAGCGACGTTATCCGATAGGACATGAACGGGCTTTTCGGTGCCGGCAAATAGAGTTACATTATTACTACAATAAGTTGAGCGAATGGCAGAAGGTTGATTCTTTGGCTCATGACTTGAAACATTATCTGTTGACTCGGAGCGATTCTTCAAAATGGTATAACTACAAACTTCATGCCAAGAAGATGATGGGAGAAATTGATTCTGCTTTCCATTATATTGAGGCGGCGATGCAACTTCACCTATGGGAACTCCGATATGCTTATGAGCAGCAGGCTATCCTCCATCATATGAATGGGCAGGCAGATTCGGCTATCGTTTGTTATCTCCAATCAATGGAACTGGATACGACTCAGAATCTCTTTTATTTGAATCGCTTGGTCTTGAATATGCTTGTCGATGTAAAGGATGTTCGCAAGGCAACGGAATATTTGATGGAAGTTAGACAGCGGATGAACCGTTCGGATGTACCTTATTACCATTTGGTAAAGGGCGATTATTGGTCGGCGATGCATGAACCTGATTCGGCGATGAAGTCCTATCGGATAGCCACGGAAACTGGCAATGACTACATCGCATCACTGGCTTACGAACGGATGGGGGGAATAACCAAGACTCGTCATTCCGATGGGGAGACTTTCCGTATGTATCACAATGCTCAACGAGTGTGGAATGATATCTTTTTCTCTTTGAATAACGAGAAAAAAACTCACGATTTCGAGGCCTTGAAGATTAGAAACCAACTGAATGAACTGAAGGTAGAGCGTCAGAATCATATCATTCTTATTTTGGGATTGACATTATTTGTATTGGTGCTGATAAGTGGCTTTGTGTTCTATTACATTCACCAGAGAAGGGTGAATGAACGTAAACGTTTGATACAGGAAAATGTTGTTCTGAAACAACAAGAGGAATTGAGCTTACTTCGTGAAAGGGAAGCATTGATGAGGGAGAAGGATGCCCGGATGCGTGAGGAACTATTCAAGCGGATGCATGTGTTTGAGAAGCTTTCTACTTCGGAAAAAGAGCAACCCATTCGTTTATCCGAATCGGATTGGGCAGAGATACGGTTGATGTTGGATAGTGGATATGCTGATTTTACCCGTAAACTGAAGAAAGCCTTTCCTGATTTAACGGACAAAGAAATCAATTTCTGTTGTTTGGTTCGGATTCATGTTTCTTTGCAGAGCTTGTCGGATATTTATTGCATTAGCAAGAACTCTGTCAGTCGTCGGAAACTTCGTCTGAAAGAAAAAATGGGTATTGGAGAAGATACTACTTTGGATGATTTTTTAAATTTAATATAGCAATAACATGTTGAATTCGCCATACCAGACTCATTTCTGAATCCCGTATTCTACATTTACACAAGATTATGTATAGTGCCTTATTTGTTACCATCATCAAAATCTGCCACGACACAACAATAAATAAATCGAGCTCACGCATCAAGGCGTTTTAAAAAATTAGACTCTCACTTATAAATTTTTAAACCCTACCCCAAACCTATAAACAGGTTTTAACATCCCTAATAATAAGGTGGTACTTTCTGTAAAAAGTACCACCTTTTATCGTTTCTAAGCATATTATTATGCTCTCTATTCAACTATTTTCACCTCAATCCATAAATTACAATGGCAGAATTAGCCTTGCTTAGAAAGGCTTAAAATGATTCATTCTCTCAAAACTTCTCATTACTACCGCGAATTAACATTCTTTAAGATACAAAATCTAATCAAACCATATCCATTTTGCTACAACGCTTTGCTTGGTGGGGGAAAATCCCTCACATCATTAATTTTAAAAATTGTTTTATATGAAAAAGTATTTTGACATTCAGAAAGTTGAAGAAGTAACCAACCATTTCATTATCAATTATTCAATTTTAACTCCATTAAAAACATTTACTTATACTTACTACGACTTTTACTTTAAACTTCAATCCCAAAAACGACCTAATATTTTCACTAAAAATTTTACTATTTACATTATTACTAAAATCAAACCAAACAAAAAACATTTACCAACTACACCTAATCCTATATTCAAATTTAAATACCAAAGACTCATATCACAAAACACTAAAAACAATAATCTCATTTATCTTAAAAAAGAAAACAAAATTTCTTTTTTCGACTCAAAAAAACAACTTCACATATACAACATCAATAACATAAAACTAAAATAAACACCATTAAATTTCAAAGCCCACATTTAACATTCTTTAAGTATAGATTTATAATCAAAGACTCTACTCCCCAATATAGGGAGTAGAGTTAGGGAAAACATGGTTGGTTTTCCAAACTCACAATTATTCAATTTTAATACAAAAAAAATATGGAAGACAAGAAAAATCTTTACCAACATGTTGACGAAAAATTTATCGTAGATTACTACAAATTCATCCCAACTCGCGAACAACTTGAAGACTTGCCTGAAAAAAAGCCAAATAAAGTCTTTCACACTTACATCAACAATAATTTAACCATTATTATTGTCGAAAAAATTCGTCTCAACACTAAAAGACGTAATTATCCAATCACATTAAATCAACCATTCAATATAAAATACAAACATCTTTATTCTGTAAACACTAAAAACGAGGCCCTCAAATTCATTAAAAAAGTCGAAAAGTATTCCTTTTTTAACGAAGACAAAAAACTACATCTTTATCAAGATTTGACTTTAACTCTAAACAAAAAGGAACTTTAAAAAGTTCCTTTTTTTAATTGTCAAGAAAAGAGGTGTTATTACAATAAAATGTAACTGAATTAAGTTGCTTATTATTGTTGTAGTTAGTTGAATTATAAATTTTTAAAACTATTACTTCAATTCTGTTTGGTGATATGTAGTTCATTCTTTATTTTGGAAACATATTGTGAACTGACATTAAATTTCAATGAAATTTCTTTGTTGGAATGACCTTTCAAAACCATTTCTATAATTTCATTTTTTCGAGAACCACTATATATATTTCTCTTTTTTCCTTTATCTCTTCTATATTTTTCAGACTTTCTTCTTTGAACTTTAATAGTGGAAAGTTCTGTTTCAAGTTCAGATAAAGAAATAGACTTTTCAAAATCAATATGTTGGAAATGTCTCCAATAAAAGAAAGTGTTGTCCTTGTAATGGAGTCCTTGATAGTAAGGATTTACTGCTTTCTTTTTTGTCGAAACATATTCCTCACTTAACATCTTCAAATAATTCAGATAATCCTTACTTGTATTGTTCTTGAAATTGTCGAAACAGGATATGCATTTCTCTACAATAATCTTGTTGTTTAAAAGGTGTTCATTCCTGTTTTTATTGAATGATATATGTTGTTGGCACCATTTAAGGACATTATATATCAGGTCTTCAATGACAAGATCCTTATTCATCAACAACAATAAATGAGCAATCCTTTCAATATATCTTTTACGTCCGTCATTGACGACAAGTTTTTTTCTGTTACCGACAAAATGAGGTAAGGCTAAAAGACCTTTATTGCTTATACAAAACTTGTCGTTTATATTGTTGGGAGTTTCAAACTCTACATCTATACACTTATATTCAAAGTCTTGTTTGATAACATCGTGTTGGTTGAAATTCCAGTCAACAATACATTCATGGTAAATTCTGTTATTGGTCGAATATTTTTCTACAATTTCGGGAATTGGATGTGTCATGCAATAATTGTAGAAGTTTTCTTCAACTATACTTGGCGTGTATTGCTTCAAAACAACATCCCCATAATAAATGGAATTGAGGTTGGAAGTGTTGATGTGATAATAGAAATCATTAATCTCATAAACATTGTTGTTAGTTCCGAAAATAGTCTGTGTTGGATTTTCTGCACATTTATCATCTTCTACAATATCTTTTATTTGTTCTTTGAATGCCAAATAAACCGATTTGTAGAAACCTGTATTGATTGGTGCATCCAAAATATAGACAAGTCTGTATCTACGATTTGTTTCTGTATATGAAAAAGTCTCATATATGAGGTTAGGCTTTAGTGAAAGTTTCTTGATTAATTCTTCGTGGTTAATTTTGCATTCATCAATATCAAAGAAGATGGTTTGGAATTGACAATATTGCATGACCAATCTTCTTTGAAGAATGTTCATGGTAATGTTTCCTTTTCTGATATTGTTTGCGTTGATTCTTGGATTCTTCCCATTCTCTGTTATTTCTCTTACATTATTTTGTAAGGAGTCTATGTCGGGAACTTGCTTAAAAGAATGACCGTTCTTTATAAGTTGAATGAATTTGGGAAAGGAAACTTCTTCGACTAAAACTTTCCCGTAAAATCCATTCTGTTTAGGTTTAGATGAAAACCCTTTTTTAGTGTGACATACTAAAATATTTCCTATTCTTTCTCGGCTTAATAAAATATTCATAATTTTCTCTGATTAAATTATTTAATATTATATTCTTCCTAAAATGAAATGACTAAAAAAGGTGTACTGCTGTACACCTTAAAATCAGAGATTTTTTATGATTTTTTTATTGTCAGAGAGCCACGTTATTTATTCATTTATAATCAGAGAAGAACAAATATGAATATTTCTTTTTGGCATTAAAATAAGGAAGTATTAAAGGGGATGTATAAGCGATTCAATATCAATTTGTTATGTACTAAGAAAGACTAAAATATTCACAAATTATAAAAGTGAACATTTATTATACTGATTATTTTTCATAACTTAGAGGTCAAATATGTCTTTAATTAGAACCTGATACTGTATAGGCAAGTATTTGATAAAATGAAAAAAACGATAGTAGAATTTGAAGATGTTTTGGATTTGTACAGTTTTATGGATGTTGCAAAACAAAAACATCCAGACTCCGATATTGAATGTATAATACAAAAAAAACGTTGTACAATTCAAGACAAGCAAAAAGAACACGTTAAAAAAGCAGGGAAGAGAAATCAGGAACAAAAGCCTGAAATTTTACATCATTATAAATTTAAAAATGGGTATAAGGGAAAAGGTCTTTTAAAAAGAGGCAATTTAAAGTTGGAATTGTTGTTTGTTAATGGTGAAAAAAGAATGGCTAATATTGGATTTAAGTTTAATAAAAACGACACGACTGATACCTTGATTAACAGAATAATTGCACGCATTAAAGGTGAGGTAAGAAGCATTATTGACAACGAATATGCAGAATCACTACCAACGGAATTATTTTAACATTTATAATGGGAGAGCCTACAAAAACTCTCCCATTATTCAAATACAATACAGGAATCAATATCTTGTCTATCATCTACCCAATCAAAGCCTGATTCTTTCAGTTCTTGACGGCTCATAGATTTCTTCTTTTCTTGGCCGCTTTCCAAATCCATATAAGTAACCTTTATCAATTCAGATTTTTGGGATTTAGGATTGTTTTCCCCATCCAATAAGTCTTGCCACAAATTGACATAATTATCGCGAACAAACAGCAAGTTTTTTTTGAATGGTTGTGGGAACAAAATATCCTCATCTAATTCATTTTCAGGATTTTTCATTTATAATAGTTTTATAAGTAAATAAAAATGGACATAGAACGTCATTCATCAACCCAAGCATTTAAGGGGTTAGATATTTCTTCTATATATGGATAAAGGTTAAAGTGTCCGTAATATTCGATTTCATTGCAAGCATGTTCCAATCCTATCAAATTTCTATTTTTTGTAAAGCAATATATACCGCCAAAACAGGCTTTGTAGATACACAAAATAGAATGTTCGTTATTGGGTGGCAAATTTCCATTACATACAAACAGGGTATTCGCATATTCAAAATAGTCTATTTGTTCATCATCTAAAATGAACTCCTTTACTATATCCCCTAATCCTAAATGTTTGATATCTTCATAACATGTAGGGTATAGAATGGTTATTTTGTCAATCAAATATTGCTTCATTGATTTTCTGATAATAGTCTGACTTTTCAAGATTTCCAATTTCTCTGTAAAGATATTCCAACATTATGGAAGTCTGCATCATACAATGCTCGGCCATATATGGACCGTCCAAGAAGTCATATCCATTATCTAAACTCTCCAAATATTGAATGGATTTAAACACATCCCTACAAGCATTTTCAGGCTCATAGTAGAACTTTCCCAACCAAAACATAGATTCCTGACAGCCTGAAATTGCCGCTTTTTGGTGCCATTTAACGGCTTCATTCAAGTTGTAGAAGCTGGATTTTGGATTGGAATATAATTCAGCAAGTTCAAATTGTGCAAGCATATCGTCCATATTTGCAGCAATCAAATAATAATGGTAGGCATCCTTAAATTGGGATTTCTTTCTGTACACTTCACCTAATTTTCTGTAAAGACTTACATCCTTACAACCATTATTCAACAATTCAAGTAAAATGGGTAATGGATTGTTGAGAAAAGAAAGAATATCAGAATTTATAATGTGGTTGATTTCTTTACAAGCATCCACAAAATCTATCAATGAGTTTTCAGATTTATCCCTTTTATGACAGAAATATTCCCATTTAGAGGCTTCAATGTCATATTCTGATTTCAAGAAATAGCCCCAATCTGATTGGGTATTAATGACAAGTAAAGTATTTCCGAAAAGGGAAAAAGTGGAAAGATTGCCGAAGCCAAACCTTTTCACTTCTTCCTCATTTTCAGGATAATGAATTTCTATTAGGGGTGTTATTTTTACAAACATTCTTTATTAATTTAATCAAATCATTTATTTTGATTAAATCGACTTTCAGCTTCTTTGATAGGAACCGACATGTCAAATCCTCTATTTAATTGTGTTGAATAATTCATACCCCAATATTCCCAATCTGGATAATTAGGGGCTTCATGATTGTAATCAAACTTATAGAACTTATCAATTATACCTTTGGCTTTATTTGTTACATTGGCAATCTTTTCTGCATTAATCAACTCGCCGTTTGTTAAATTCTTATATGATGTCGAATTTAAAACATCTGCAAATACTTCATATTGGGTATTATCACTACTCATATTTACACGACATTTAACACCATTATACAATTTATTGTCGGTTACATAGATACCTGTGCCATGATAAAAAGTAGTTTTCCCATTTATTCTTTTATTATCAACAATTACATGTACATATCCACCACTACCATCCATACACCAAAATTCTTTCATTTCTCCGTTTTTCCATAAAACTAAACTTACATTGCTTACATAATGTAATAGTTCATATCCATCTTTTACATTAAAACGGCTCGTCTTATATTGATGGAATCTATTCTCTTTACCATAAAATACATCTGCCCCACCTGTTTTCTCATCAATAAGAGTATGTTCATATTTTTTAAATTCTGGATGGATTTCTATGAATTCATTAATGTAAATGTTTTGAGAGTTTGTTTCAAATTTTTCATAATGATACTTTCTATTTACCAAATATTTGCTCTCGCCATATCGGTTGTAAGGATCATTCATTTCAGTTCGTACTGCTTGTAAAAAGCGAATGGAATCATTCACGGAAAATCCTGTTTCATAATTGCTCTCTATTCCACTTTCTAACATGTCTTTCGTTTCAAAAACAAACAAGCCATATCCGTTCAACTTTCCATTACTATATCCACCATAATAATCTCTACCATGCATAGGTCTTGCTATTACTTCTTTTACAAAATTTGGCTGTTTTTGTTTCGCGTAAGCCATGACAAGAGAATCCTTGAAAGCAACAAACGAACCATCACTTTTTATAAACCCTGATTCAGGTATTGTTATATAGTTAGATTCAAACGAACCTATCACCCCAAAAGTCGCTAATCCTATTGGTTCACCATTCTTCCAATATCCATAATAGTATGCTTGTCTATGTTTGAAATTTTCAATAAAATATTTAATATAAACATATCCGTCTATTTCATCATTATGCCAAAATCCTTTTATATTAACATTCGTGTCAACATAGGTCCCATATCCACTTAGTTTATTTTTGTAGAAAAAACCATCTTTAGACTTGTAATAACCACAATCAACATAACATGGTCCGTTCAATTCGTTGGTATTTCTATCAACCCATCCTCTTTTCAGAACACCGTTATTTCTGATATAACGACATTCTGAGTTTTCTATTTTGTTAGCAACATTTAAAAAATCCTTAATATATTCCTCATTGTATTGAGCTTTTATATGCAATACAAAACATAAAGCAATTAGGGAAATAATTATCTTCTTCATATTAATCTTTTTATTGGTAGACCTACTTCCTTTCAAGCGTTTCGGTATTCTCTTTTAAATGTATCCTTTTTAATTTGTTTTTTAATAGAATCAACAACACTTAATCTTGTTATGTAATTTTTGTCTTGCTTTCGTTTCCAAGTCTCCTATTAATTTCATATACCGATTTACGGTTTCAAAGAACATAAAATCCTTATCTATCAAAACTCCTAAAGTAATTGTACACCATTTATCTAATTCTAAATCATCATCTTCTGAATGAATGAAAATTCCTGATTCAATTACTGTTTCACTCAAATACTTAAATAAATGTTGGATGTTTTCAGGTCCATCCCACATTTCAACTTTAATTGAGCCGTTCAAACGAAGCAAAGCTTTATTGTCTTTCAATGAAATATCCGCGGAATCGAATATTTGCCACTTGTCGGCACTATGATATTCGCATACTTGAAATGACAAAATGGTGTTTTTTCCCAATTTGTTCAATCTGATAATGAAGTCCTCTTCATCTTCCCAACTATCAAAATCATATTCTTCTTCTTCATAGTCAAGTTCATTGACTTCTTCATCACAACCATCGTAGTTTTCCAAACCTGTATTTTTTACGGTAAAACTAACAAGATTTTCATTCTGTTCCTCATTGAACAATTTTTCATCATTTATTTCCATGGTAATAATTTTTAATAGTTATTCTGTATGTATATTTACCTAAAATAATAAATCCAATCTTTTAGAAATAGCCAATCCCAACAAATCATGATAAGTCCAACTTGAGTTTTTTATTTGCCCTAAACCAAGAGCAGTAACAACATCATCCAAATCTTTTAAAGCAGACATTAATTCATCATTGTTCATATCCTCAATATTGGTAGAAAGAACTAATAGTTTTTCTTGGACTGCCTCATTTTTTTCATACAAGGATTTATCTTTCAGAATATAAAATAGAACTTCCCCATAAACCACTTCTTGGAACTTTCTATCCCATATACCATCAGTTTTATACCTTTTTAATTCACTAAAATTATCCTCCAGTTTTATACAATTTTCATGTATGCGTTTAAGTGATGCAATGTATTCACCAACACCTACTTTTTCGTCTTCAAAGTCAAAAGCCATAATTAACCTCCTAATTTAAAGACATTGTGAAATTTCATCAATATACCAATCTATCCAATCGGCATATTTCCCCATCGTATTCACCTCAATATATTTCTTTTTTCTGTATATGGCAACACGACCTTCAGCAATATGATACATTGGCAAGACATCAATTCCATTATAAGTATGCTTCTTGAATCGGTTTTCTGTGTTGATTGCTCTACCTAAAAGATTATTTGAGGTATAGTCTGCCAAAGTAACAATTAAATTAGGCTTGAACAAATCAATTTCTTTATCCAATATAGACTTGAAATTTTGTACTATTGTAGGATGTTGCCTGTTCAATGTTTGGATTGAGGTTTCATTACCACCACTTTGTATGTAAAGTTTGTTGAAGTCTGTAAGGTAGAAAACAATCTTATTGTCTTTCCACAGACCTTGTAAAATCTTCATCAAACTTTCATTCTTCTTATTTCGATAATCATGACAATGTATGCCAAAAGGAGAAGAAAAAAGAATTTTTCCGTTTATACCTCTGTTCCTTAACGGGTCTTGCGAAACAATCATGATTCTAATCATGTTTTCGATATTTCCGTTACTCATCCAAACAGGTACATCATGACCTAAACAAGTATAAGAAAATAAAGGTGCAATGGATGAGGATTGGAATAGATTTTTGTTACATTCAAATAATGCATCTTTCTTTTTGGGGTCAACATTTATTATACCGTTTATAGGTTTAGGTACAATGTTATTCCATCCATTATTGGAGCTGTTGACATTATTTGTCATTAAATCATACCATTCCTCTAAACAACCGTTACTTTGAATGTTGAAAAGGTCTCTATACAACAAATCAATAATTTGCTGTTTGAAAGAATTGCCATTAACAGGGAAACCGTTACAAAAATCCATATACTTTTCTTTTTAAGGTTAATTCAATAATGAATAACATAAAAAGAAAGTGTGAGCCTGTAAATTCTTTCCTAAAGATAGGCTCTCGACTGCCTGCATAATGGATAGAAAAAACAGCTCACACCTTTGGCTGTATATGTTGGAGTACATATATGACAACCAAAGGAGAACGTTTTGAACTATTCCTATTATGCTATGAATTGTCGAGATTCATCTTTAAGGAATAAAGCTAAACGCTTTCCTAATATGTCTGCTACGATAATGTAACGATGCAAATATAGGAAATATTCAGCTAAAAACATTCTCTGTGAGCTGCTATTTTTTACAAAGCTACAAATTTAATGGATTTTTGTTTCTTTATTACTTCAAAATCTTAACAGATTGTAAGTTTCAAGCAGTTCTTCTTTCCTTAGTCCTAAATATCTTCTTGTTACAGCCGTATTTGAATGGTTGAACAATTCACTTAGTTTGATGAGTGCAAACTCTGCATCTTGACCGGCATTCTCTACTATTTCTCTACCAAAACTCTTTCTTAGACTATGTGTCGAAAAATGCTGTACTTTCAAGTTGTACTTTTCTTTGATTTCTTTCAGAATTACATTAATTCGTTGAACTGAATACACACATTTTTTCTGTGAAAGGAAACATTTCTCATCCTTTTCAGGACAACTAAGTCCATCATAGCAAAGTTTGATATGTTTCTTTAATTGAGGATTAATCAATATTTCACGTCTTTTCTTGGTCTTCTTTTCAACAACCACCAACTTTTCTTTGTCAAGAATATCATTCCAACACAATGTTAGAATATCTGATATTCTTAATCCGAAAAAACAACCACACCCAACAAGAAGACTAATCCTGTAATTTCTGTCATCGTACAATTTTCTGATTAGATTGATAAGAGAATCCCAATTCACATAATCAGAAACATTATAGCTATTTCTCAAACACATAATCTATACATTAAAGAGATTTCATTTCTGTCTGTAACACTTCAAGCTGTTTTTGAAGAGTCGTCTTTTTGATTTCTTTCAGCTTGTTCTTATAACCTGAAATGATTTCAAGAACTTCATCCACCTTGTTTGTCAAACTGGTATATTCATCATAGTTCAACAATCCGAACTCATCTTTTACTATCAGTGCAGATTTTATCCTTTCAAGGTTTCTCAGTGTCTGTTTTACAAACTCTGTTTTTCTGAATTGAGGTGTTTTAATTTTTAGAAATCTTTTTAAGTGCAGATATTGTTTCTGAACACTCCAACTATTAAAGGTCTTTACTCTCTTTTCATTCTGTCCTACACTTTCAAAGTAACTTTCTTTGTTGGCATTGATGAATTCCAACCACTTTTCTTCCTTTTCTTTCATAATTGCTGATATTTAATAAGTTTGTTTGCTGCAATTATACCAAATCCTGTTTTGCCTGAAAATTCCTTGCAAAACCTTTAAACTATTTTAATAAATGAATGATTAATAGTGTTTTACGATTTTTAAGTGGTTGTTTATAATAGTTTTTTTATTCGGATAAATCCAGACTATTTAAGGTTTGTTCTCATATAAAGTATAAATAGAGTGGATAATGAAATTTAAATGATAAGATATTATTTGAATGTAGATATTAACTGTGGTTTTGGAAAGTTTTATATTTAAAATCCCTACAACTACAACAATAATAAGCAGTTTAATTCAGTTACGTTTTTAGTGTGTTGATTCTTCTATATTTCTTAAAAAAGCAATAAAAAGGACTGGATTTTCATAAAAATTTTAATGTTTTTATCTCGTTTCTATGATTTGTTAAATGATATTTCAATGTTCAATGAACCTAAATTTACGATTAAATATAGTGTAATTGTTGTTTATGTCCCAGTATTGTATTTTAAAAATTTAAAATCCTACTAAATACAACAATAATAAGCAGTTTAATTCAGTTACATTTTATTTAGGGTGTATATCAATTTCAATATACACCCTAAATAATTTTTAAGAATTTCCCTCTCCCTTTACAGGCTTCTCTGTTCCTGACATGACAAACATTTTCTTGTTCTTGGCCATATCTTCCAATTCTATGAAAGTGAATTCTTTGTTATCGCTAATACGTGTACAAGTCAATGTTTCAGGATTCAATTTATAATCGTTGGTTAGTTTGGCCGTCCATGAATCATACTTGGTAAAAGTAGAGAGAGTTACAAATTCCTGACCTGATATGAAATGGATGAGGAGATAAAACTTTTTCTTGTCCACCGTATATATTGTAACCTTGTCAATATATGCCTTGTATTGTTCTGCAATTTCCATTTCGGTTAAACAGGTTGTGTTGGAAGTTTGGTTCAATTTGTCCATTTTCAAGCCAAGTTCAGCGATTTCCGATTCGAGTTTTATGACCTGTCCCTGTAATTCTTTGTTTGACTTTTCTGTCTCTAAATATTGTTGTTTGTATCTTTTTTTCAGTGATTCAATATCACAATCAAGCAAGGTTCTTGCTATCTTTTCCATATCCTTTTCATTCTTTATTATACGTTTATGGATAGCCGTCAATGCCATTTCCTTGTCTTCGATTTCAGTCTTTAAATGTTTGACTGCGGGCTTTACATGTTTGCTGAAATCTAAACCTATTTCATCAATAAATGTCAAAAACATAGCATCCCATACACATTGTTTTGGAATGTTTCTCGACATACATTTATCAGCCTTTACAAATTTGTGCTTGACTAAACTTTTGCCTCTACATATATAGACACTTCTTGTATCCTTCAATCTTTCATCCTTTAATTGTTGCATAAAAGTACCTCCACAATGGCCGCAACGCAATAATCCTTTAAATGGATTGAAGGCTGTTTGATGATTGTGTGCCTGATCCCTGTTCTTCTTTTTTAGAGCCTGAACTTTATTGAAGGTTTCTGAATCTACAATGGGCTTGATATGAAATGTTTCTTTTCCATAATATCTTTCACCTTTATAAATCTTGTTGCCCAACAATTCCCTAACCCAGTCATAACTAAAAGTGTAGTTGGAGGCATTTAACCACCTTGTTATTTCGTACATGGTTTTTCCGTCTATGTACATCTTGTATATTTCTTTGATAAGTTGTACTTCATCCTCATTTTCTACTAATATCTTTTTGGCTACTCTGCCATCTACCTTTTTCTTGTCAAAGTCAGGATTATCGACAACTCTATACCCGAAATGTACATGTCCGTAAAAATAAGAATATGGATTTTTCTGTAACATGATAACTTTTTGTGTAGTCAATCTTTCCACAATTCTTGTACGTTCCACAGCACTACTATAAGCCTCGACTATGAGCATGATAGTATCGGTCATTGATAGTTGTTGGTCTGCTTTATAAACCTTGTCAGGTTTATTGATAAACACCAAATCAAGGCCATTTTGTAGTACAGTGGCAATGTTGAATACAACTTGTATAAGGTCATCTTGTCTTGAAAAACGACTCATATCAGCAACAATAACAATATCGGCCATATCATTATTACATTGCATCAATTCCAATAAACCTATTCTGTTAGACTTGTATCCAGATTCTTTTTCCTGAATCCATTTAACTACTTCAATCCCATTTTTCTTGGAATAGTCGTCTATTAACTTTTTCTGTCTTTCAATGTCTTGTAACTCAGTACTAACTCTTAAATAAGCAATTCCTCTTTTCATATATGTTATCAAATTCAAATTACATATATTATATCGCGAACTTATTTAAAAGTTTTATAAGTGAGAGTCCATTTTTAAAAAAACGCCTTGATGTTTTAATCAAAACGCCTTAGCATTTTCATCCAGATGGCAAGGTGTTTTAAACTTCCTCGATTGGTGGCAGATATGTGGCACTTCTCGACTGAATCTGCCACCGTTATGTTGTTGATACTCTGTGTTTAAAGGATGTTTGTGGCAGATGTGGCAGATTTTTCCACAAAATAAAAAGGCGTACCTTTGGGTACGCCTTTTTGATTTACAATGGCTTGTATTCCACAAAAGCTTCCATGGCTTCGTAGCAGGCAAGGCCAAGCTGGTCGTACAAGGAAGCGGTGCCGCGATTACGATCTTCGCTTCGTTGCCAGAACAGGCGTTCGTCGTTACCCAGGAATGGAGCACTTTCCATCTGCGACTGATGCTTCAGAATGGAATTACGCTTGGCACGTAATTCTTCCGGACTGAAAGGCACGGCCATTTCGATGTTTTCGATTTCCCATTCTGCCCAAGCTCCGCGATACATCCAGATGCGACATTCCTTCAACCATTCGGCACCGTTTTCTTTTTCTACGTCGATAGCGGCCAGAACGGCATCGGTACAAACGCGGTGAGTGCCATGTGGGTCGGCCAAGTCACCGGCTACATATATCTGATGCGGCTGTACTTCACGCAACAAGTCCAAGACAATGTTTACATCGGCTTCGCTGATGGGGTTCTTTTCAATCTTGCCGGTTTCATAGAAAGGCAAGTCCAGGAAGTGGCAATGCGACAACGGAATCTGGTTGTAAGTGCAAGAAGTACGTGCTTCGCCACGGCGAATCAATCCTTTGATGGTCAGGATGTCGCGACTATCCATGTCGCCTTCCTTCTTTCCTTTCAAGAATTGCTTGATTTCAGCGTATTTGTTCTTGACGATTTCGTTGGAATTACCTTCGAACAATTGGTTGAAACCATTGATGAAGTGCATGAAGCGAACCACTTCTTCGTCGCCTACGGCGATGTTGCCCGAAGTCTGATAAGCTACGTGTACATCGTGGCCTTGCTCAACCAGTCGGCGGATGGTGCCACCCATCGAGATGACATCGTCGTCCGGATGAGGAGAGAATACGACAACTCGCTTGGGGAACGGCTTGGCACGTTCGGGGCGATAAGTGTCGTCGGCATTCGGTTTACCTCCCGGCCAGCCGGTGATGGTGTGTTGTAGGTCGTTGAAGATTTTGATGTTCACGTTATAGGCCGAGCCATACAAAGCCAACAACTCACTCAAACCATTTTCGTTGTAATCCTTGTTGGTCAGTTTCAGGATTGGCTTTTTCAGGCGGAGACAAAGCCATACGATGGCACTGCGAATCAGTTTGTCGTTCCATTCACAGTTGGTCACCAACCAAGGACGCTGGATGCGAGTGAGGTGCGAAGCGGCAGCCAGGTCGATGCAGACATTGGCATTGGTATGCGTCTGTAAATAAGAGGCAGGAAGTGTGTCGCTGACCTTCTCTTCCACGGCCTTTTGGATGATGTCTGCCTTGTCGTCACCCCAAGCCAGCAAGTAAATCTTGCGAGCCGACAGGATGGTGGAGATACCCAATGTGATGGAGCAGGGAGGTAAATTGTCCACACCCAGATTGTGGGCGGCTTCTGCCCTCGAGGTGGCATCAATCAAGATAAGGCGGGTGAGTGAGTTCAGGTTAGAACCCGGTACGTTCATGGCTACATTCCCTTCGCGACCGATACCCATCAGGACAACGTCCAATCCACCGAAAGTCTGGATGCGTTGTTCGTACAAGCGGCAATACTCAAATACGGCTTCTTGCGGAATGCTTCCGTCGATGGTGAATACGTTTTGCTTGTCGATGTCAACTTGTCCTACAAAGAGTTCGGTCAGTTGGGCAAAGCTGCTGCCTGCACTTTCGGCCGACAAGGGATAGTATTCGTACAAGTTGAAAAGAACCACATTGCGGAAGCTTAATCCTTCGTCCTTGTGCTTGCGTACCAGTTCGGCATACAACGGACGCAAAGAAGCTCCCGTGCCGGCACCAATCACGAAGAACTTGCCTTCGCGTTGGCGGTCTCGGATTCTTCCGGCCAATTCATTGGCAATATGACACACTCCTTCGTCCACAGTTTCGTAGATGTCTGTCGGCACCTTTTCAAACCGTGTGAGTACGGAGCGTTCTACTGCGTTTTCGGGTTTGTAATATTTGGTAGAAACTCTGTTCAGAGAAATCTGTGAACTTAGGTTTGTTCTCATAAAATATGAATTAGATATTATCTTTTTCGATGTCCTTGAAGTACTTGTAAGTACCCACCTTCAATTCTGCGGTAGCAGCTTCATCACATACGATGATGCCGTGTTGGTGTTGCTGAAGTGCAGAGATGGTCCATTCTTGGCAAACCGGGCCTTCAACGGCTGCTTGCAATGCACGGGCCTTGTTGTGACCGTTGCAAAGAATCAACACTTCCTTGGCAGCCAATACGGTGCCTACACCTACTGTCAACGCAGTCTTAGGAACTTTGTTCACGTCGTTGTCGAAGAAACGAGAGTTGGCAATGATAGTATCGGTTGTCAAAGTCTTGATACGAGTGCGGCTTGAAAGGCTTGAGAATGGTTCGTTGAAAGCGATGTGGCCATCAGGACCGATACCTCCCATGAACAAATCGATACCGCCGGCTGCTTCGATTGCAGCTTCGTAAGCAGCACATTCAGCGTTCAAATCGGCTGCATTACCGTTCAAAATATGTACATTTTCTTTCTTGATGTTGATGTGGCTGAAGAAGTTGTTCCACATGAATGAATGGTAGCTTTCAGGATGTTCTTCCGGAAGACCTACATATTCGTCCATATTGAAAGTCACTACATTTTCGAAAGACACTTTACCTGCCTTGTACAATTCGATTAAAGCCTTGTACATGCCGAGCGGAGAAGAACCGGTGGGGCATCCCAAGATAAACGGCTTTTCCGGAGTCGGATTGGCTGCGTTGATTTTGCCTGCTACGTAGTTAGCGGCCCACTGAGAAATTGCTTGATAATCGTTTACGATAATTACTCTCATAGTCTTATATTTTTAATGATTAACTGAATATCTGTTATCTATCCTACAAAGATAATCAAGTTTTGGAAAAACAAGAAAGAAAACCGAATTAAAAGGCAATGATTAACTTTGCTGAAGGATTGCATACAGGTTTTCCCATGCTTCGTTAAAGGCGGGCATGGACGGAAACAGCAGATTGGCTCCGGCATCCGTCAATACATGGTCGGGCATAGGGCCGGTGTTGACGGCAATGGTAAAGATGCCGGCAGCGGCTCCGGCTTCTACTCCCAGCGGAGCATTTTCAATCACAATGGCTTCATGGGGTAGGAAGTCACCCTTTTGAAGGGCCATCAAGTAAGGTTCCGGGTTAGGTTTTCCGTATTTCACATCGAAGGCAGTCACCATCAGTTCTTTTTGGAAGATGTTAGGGAAGTGATGGTTCAGTCTGTCCAGCAGCGAGCGTTGGCCGGAGCCAGTTACGACCATGGCCGTCAGACCTGTCGCCTTGATTTTTAGAAGTACTTCCAGAGCACCCGGCATTCGTTCGGCTTCGGGGTAACGGTTGAACTCCTCGCTTTTGGCTTGATAGATTCGTTGGATTTCTTCTTCGGTGGCATCGTGTCCGCGTTCGCGTTGGCTCACAATGTTGATGGTGCCGGCTCCGGTTCTTCCTTCGTGCAGATAAGCTTCTTCTTCACTCAGGTTAAAGCCGAATTGGCTCATGGTCTTGTTCCATGCTTTTGCATGATAAGGCATGGAGTTGAAAAGCACTCCATCCATATCGAACAACACAGCCTTCAGCCGGATGCGTTGATGGCCGTGTTGTTCTACATATTTTTTAATAGCTTCTTGATACATGTTTCTCTTATTCTGTTGCAGATGCAAAGATAAGAAAAATATGTATTACATCTTCACCTCATTCACGACTTGTCCGTCGAAGAGGTTGATGGTGCGTCCGGCATATCCGGCATCGTGTTGCGAGTGGGTTACCATTACTACGGTTGTTCCTTCACGATTCAGCTGGGTGAGAAGTTCCATTACCTCTTTGCCGTTCTTGGAGTCCAGGTTACCGGTAGGTTCGTCGGCCAGGATAATTTTCGGGTTGGCTACTACGGCACGGGCAATGGCTACGCGTTGCTGCTGACCTCCTGAGAGTTGTTGCGGGAAGTGTTTTACCCGATGGGCGATGGCCATTCGCTCCATGGCTTCTTCCACCCGTTTTTTGCGTTCGGCTGCAGGAACCCCCATGTAGAGGAGTGGGAGTTCGATATTCTCATACACGTTTAGCTCATCGATGAGGTTAAAGCTTTGGAAAACGAAGCCGATGACTCCCTTGCGAAGGTCGGTGCGTTGAGCTTCGGTGAACTTGGAAACGTCGGTGCCGTTCAACAGGTAAGTACCTTTGGTCGGATTGTCCAGTAGGCCAAGGATGTTCAGTAAAGTCGACTTACCGCAACCCGAAGGCCCCATGATAGCGACGAATTCGCCTTCGTTGATTTCCAAACTGACGTTGTTCAACGCCCATGTTTCCACTTCCTCGGTTTGGAAGATTTTCTGTAAATTTTCTGTCTTGATCATAATAGTATTAATTTGTTTGTTTATTCTGTTTTCAAACTTTGAGTAGGGTTGTTTCGTGCCGTTAGAAAGGTGTGTATACTCACCGTGATACATGACACGATACTGATGGTAGCCAATGGCCAAAGAAACTGTCCGAGGCTGTGTCCTGTCCGGATGGTGAACTGTTCCAACCAAGGTTGCATCATCCACCCTCCCAGTGGAATGGCAATGACATAAGCGATGAGGATTTGCATCACGAATGGTCGGTTTAACAGCCAAAGGATGTTTTTCAAGGATGCACCGTGTATCTGGCGGATAGCTATTTCGCGAGTACGCTGACGGACAGCATGCCAGGATATGCCAAACACTCCGAAGCAAGTGAGTAGTAGGGCTATCAGTGAATAGGCATTTAGTATTTGGGACATCTGTACCAGTTCCTTGTTCCTGTCCAAAAACATCTGGTGCATATCCATGAAAATGTAGTCTCGTCCCTCGAAGGTTTCCTCGTACATTTGTTTGATGGAAGCAATGGTTTCTTCCCGTTTATCGGGCTTGATTCGGATTTGTATGAACATCCCGTTTTTTGAGAGGTAAGGATCACCGGTTTCATGGAGTGTTATCTCTTGTGCCATGATTTCCTCTTGCAACGAGTTAGTCGGGATGTTTTCAATGATGCCTGCCAACACATTTTCTGCCTGAGGGAAGTTTTGAGGGTTAATGTCCTTTTTCTTTTTGACGCCAATGTCTTCCGGCCGGATGTTTGTCCATCGGGCATAATTCTCGTTGATGTAGAAAGGAGAGTCGTATTTACTCAAAGCCTCTTGGGGAGTCATGCCTTTTAGTACCCGGACTTTCATGGCCGGAAAGAACGTACTGTCTGAATGGATAAACGTTAAGGCACGCATAGCTTCCGTGCCATCTTCCTGAGGGATGGAGAACTGCATGATGAATCCACTCAGTATGGAATTACTGGACAGGGTAGTGGATTCTATCCCTTGGATATTTGCCAATTTTTGTTGGAAAGGTTGCTGGGCTGGGCCGCTGAACATGTCACCTATTTCGATCATGTTTTCGTATCGGTTGGCATATTGTCTCATCAAGTTCAGCTGACTTTGTGCATGGGTAGTGGCATATATCAAAGCAATCGACAGAATGAATTGCAAGGTAACCAATACACCTATCAGATGTTGTTTGTTGCGACCGGTATATTGGATACGGAAATCACTGAGCGATTGGCGTGACAAGCGATGGCTGATGTATAGGCCGGGTACTATCGCCAGCACAAAAATGAAACTGAGTAACAACGGTAATACTTGCCCACTGAAGAAAAAGCGATATGTCAATTGAACAGCGAGCAGTTCGTTGAACCAAGGAAGAATGTCGTTCAGCAATAGTAAAGCCAGGAAGAAACTGAGTATCACCGTCAGCGTAGCATCCAGAAATAATTGCATCTGGATTTCTTTTAGTTTGGCTCCCATCAACTTTTCAATGTGAATCATCTTCACCTGTTGCAAGGTGCGGCTCAGGTTCAAATTGCTGTAGTTGAAGCAAGCAATAACCAACACTAGCAATGCTGATGCAAGTGCAATGTACAATAGTTGCACGTTGGTTTGATGCAGATAGGGCAATGGCTCCTGCTTGCTGTTTGGCTCATGTCCGAAATAAATGTCTTTGATGGGCTGGATGTAATATTGTGTCTTCCCCGGCATTAGGGTGGGCACTTTGTTGTCTCTGATTTTTTGTTGCAAAGCCTGGATGTTTGTTCCTGTAGGCAACTTCAGCAAGGCCGCTCCTCCAACGAAGTTGTCTTGGGTACCCATCAATAGGTCGAACTTGAGGAAGGACTGTGCCCGTTCTTTCAAAATAGCGGCAACTTGGTACGATTTTCGGTTCTTTTGGTCATCCAGTGTTTCTATGATTTCACCCATCCCACTTTGAGCACCGAATATTTGTCGGGCATAATCGGCCGATAAGGCCACCTTGCCGGGAGTGGTCAGCACTTCATGCAAACTTCCTTCTGCCACTTCGTAAGGGAAGAATTCGGTCAGGGTTGAATCTACTTCCAATGCAATGGGGCGAGGCAGTTCGTTTCCTTGGTACTCATACTTGCTTACGCGGTTAACTCCAATTCTCAACATGCTTGCTATTTCGGCATAGCTGTTTTTAATCTGCGAAACTACTCGCCCATTGGTGAACGTAACCTTTTCGCCTACTTCCATGGGAGAGTCTTGTCGTAGGATATAAATATTCTCCCGGTTGGGGTTGCTGCTTTCTACATTGTATTCATGGATAAAGAAAGTAATGAGCAAGTTGGTGCAAGTCAGCCCGATGGTGAGGCTGAACAAGGAAATGAAGAAATGGATTTTATTTCTCCACCAACTACGGACAATTAATTTGAGATTCAATGCTATATTCATGATGCTAAAGATAGTTCTTATTCCGTTCTTCTTTATAAATTCTAGAGCAAAAATCGTGCCAAAGTGTTAAGCTGCTGGTTGTGAGGATGCAATGCTTTTGGCTGCTTGTAAAAAGGTGTGCGTTTTCGAACTTTTTGCGTGCGATTTCGCACATTCACACCTAGTACTATACAAAAAAGGCATCCTTTAAGGAAGCCTTTTCGGGTAAGATTATGGTAAATCGTTAGGGGTTATTCGATGTCATTAAGCATTCGGGTGATAACTTGTAGCATTCTAGGTATATCTTCTTCTATGGTTTGAAATACCACATCAGTATCAATCTCAAAATAATGGTGTGCTATTTTATCACGCATACGCATTACTCCACTCCAATAAATTTCTGGATATTTGGGTAAGAATTGACCTTTTGTTATTTTATCAAGTCCTTTCGTTACTTCACCTAGTGCAATGAGATTCATACAAATAGCATCCAAACGCATCATTCCTTCAGAACTATGTAAAAAATCATCGGATGAAGCAACCACATTCTTTCGCTCGATAATTGTCTCCAATACCTTCTTTATTGTTCGCAGATTGTCTATGACTAATTCTTTATCAAACATATATACCTTCTTCTTGGATTCTTTTTTTCAATGTGAGATTCATGTTGTCTCGTATTCTGACAAGGTCTACTGGGCATTCCAGTAATTCTTCCAATTCTTGTTGAATGCGGTCAAGGGTAAGGAAGCTGGGAGCTTTTCCTTCGTAGCAAATATCAACATCACTATATTCCGCTTGTTCGCCTCTAGCTACTGAACCGAACAAGCCAAGACGAGTAAAACCATATAATGTACAAGCTTTTGTCTTGTATTGTTTTAGCAAGGTTAATATTTCAGATGTCGTTTTCATATTACAAAGATAGTTATTCCTTTTTGATAACAAAATAAAGTGGTACTTGTTTTTCATTCACTTTTAATTACTTCGGACGGATTCTCGTTGATGGCTCTCCATATCCGATGGCCGATACAAAGGACGATAAAAGCAGCTATACCGGCGAAGATGATTGCAAACGGAGTGATGCCGATAGTAATCTGTCGGTTATAGGCTTCCAACCATTCTTTCATTACCACATAACTGACGGGGAATGCTAGAGCGGAAGCAATCAACAAGAGTTGCATGTATTCTTTGCCAAATATTTTCAGAATATCTTTTGTCTTGGCACCATTTACCTTGCGGATGGCTATTTCTTTCCGACGTTGTTCGCAGGTGAGAGTCACCAAAGAATAGATGCCGAAGATCGAAATGAGGATGCAAACTATCGAGGCTGCTTCCAATAACTTGGTAAGCATGCTTTCGGAGTGTAAGTATTTTGAGTATTCCTCTTCTTCGTTGTATAGTCGGAGCCATTTGTCCGGACATTCTTTTTCGTACATTTCTTCAATCATTTGTTTACACTTGTCCCAGGTGCCTTCTTGGAATTTGAAAAGCACAAAACATCTTAACCACATGTGTTTTTGTTTCTCGGTGTTATAAAAAGCGGATGCTGGAGGCTGTACTGAGGGGCTGTAATAAGCACAGTCATTTACAACACCGGTTACCACCATTGACACTTTATCACCGGCAGAAATGCGTTTACCGATAGCTTCGTCCACTGTCCAACCAAGGCGATGAGCAGTACTTTCGGTGATGCATATGTCTGCAATGGATGATTTCTCGGTTATCCAATCACCGGCCAATAGTTCTATGCCATATAACTCAAAGAATTCTTTACTGCTAGGAATCAGTTCAAGGTTGATGGCTTTGTCGGGAGTTGTTCCCAATCCGTCCCATTGATTTATGTCGGTCGACATCATGCTATGTATTGTTGTCAACGGAAAATATTTAGGTGGAAGCACTTCGGTCACCATGGGTAAAGCTTCGATTTTTTCTTTCCATACATTCATATCTTCGTTCGACCAAATGGCAAGGCTTCCGATATTGTGGTGTGTCATACCTAAATCGGTATTCTTCAGATAATGAAGTTGCTTGTTTATGATAATTGTGCAGAATATGAACGATATGCTGATTATCAGTTGTAGAACAATACTGCCTTTCCGAGCAAACACTTCTTTTCCCCTGCTATGATAGTTGTTTGCATCATGAGAAATGGAGGATCGTTGTAGATAGAAGTTGATGCTTCCGAAGCACAAAACGGTAAAAAGAGTTATCACCAAAGCATATAAGGCACTCTCTTGGTAAACCTCTATTCGTGGTGTAGTAATTTGGGCATATTGGCAGAACCAAGGGAAAACGATTTCAATCAATGCAAACCCGATGAATAGGGCTGTTATGAGCAAGCACACGAATTCTACGGTTAGTAAAGTGGTTATAGCATAAATGGACGAACCGTTTACCCGGCGAAGCATCAATTCTTTCCGTCGAATACGGATGCGGTTAATGAAAACTGAAGCATAATTGGTCAAGGCACAGATGATGATAAGAAGTCCGGCTATGGAGATGTATACGATGTAATTGAATGTAATATCGGTTTCTTTTTTCGTAGGCGAGCCTTCAGCATATCGTATTTGGGTTAATGGAATCAGTTTGAATGTAGGGATTGAACCGTAATTGTTCTTTTTCATCTCCTCGGGGATGTTTTCGTTCATCTTTCTTTCCAATTCCTTTATGTTACTTCCAGGATGCACCTTTATCAATACATGAAAAATACGGGCAAACCATTCTTTGGAATAACGCAAGTTCCCCATGAATTCGTAGGGGATGTTGGTGTGTTTGCCCCATCCGTTTACTACGGCACAGATAGTTTGCTTTTGATTTCCTAATTGTACCTCTTTACCAAGTGGACTCTCATGGCCAAATAGTTCTTTGGCTTTATCTTCTGTAATGGCAATTTCTCCCTTTTCCGATGTCATGAAATTGGCATTTCCTTCCAGTATTCGGATATCCATCATGTTCATGAAAGAACTATCGGCGAATGAGAAATAGGTCTCTCCCTTTTTCTCGTTGTAGTAGAGTCTTTGGTCGTAAGCTTCAAAGATGGCATAATCTTCTATTTCGGCATAATTATCTTGCCAATGTTTCCCTATAGGATAAGGAAGACGCATCACGTCATTGGTTGTTACCCAATAGATGCGTTCGGCATCTCTATGAAAGGCATCGTATGTCATTTCATAATGAATCCAAAAGGCAGAAAGGATAAAGCAAACAAACCCTACTGCCAGCCCTAGAATACTGATAAAGGTCTGTGTCTTGTATTTTAATAAATTGCGTATGGCAACTTTCAGATAGTGTGTAATCATGATGCTAAAGATAGTTTTTATTCCGTTCTTCTATATAAATTCTAGAGCAAAAATCGTGCCAAAGTGTTAAGTTGTTGGTTGTGAGGATGTAATGCTTTTGGATGCTTGTGAAAAGGTGTGCGTTTTCGAACTTTTTGCGTGCGGAATCGCACACTTCATACAAACGCCTTGACGTTTTACTTCAAACGCCTTGACGTTTTTAAAAAATGCCTTGACGTTTTTTAAATTCGCCTTCATGTTTTGATTCCCATTAATAACTTTCGAAAATAGGTTTCACAAGTTTCACCGATGTGCAACTTGTTGATATTCAATGCTTACATGTGAAACTAGGACGGTTTCACCAAGCTTCACAAGTTTCACCTGATGTTATGGAGGTGTGAAACCTGTGAAACTATTGTGAATGCTTGAAGTTTCACGCCTGTCGCTTGTAAATCAGTTAGTTATAATCCTGTGAAACTTGTGAAACCTATTTTCAACCTTTATTCAGTTTTCATCACCGTTGCTGGGTCGATATTTGCAGCTTTGCGTATCTGCCACCAAAGCGTACCCATCGAGATGAGGCTAATCAGGAGCAAAGCCAGTGCAAAGATACCGATGCTGATGGGAGCCTTTACGGCAAAGTCGGCCGTGTATCGGTAGATGAGGTAGTAGGCCAACGGAGCAGCTACCACAAACGATGCTCCCAACACGGTCAGATACTTGCGGAAAAGCAACCGGTACAAGTCTTTCAATCCGGCTCCGTTCACTTTGCGGATAGCAATTTCGCGATAACGCTGACGGATGTCGAAAAGCGAGATGCCGAACAGACCGAGGCACGATACGGCAATGGCTATCAGGGCAAAGACGGAATAGATAATTGTCAGACGACGGTCGTCATCATAGAGCTTGTTCACTTCATCTTGCAACCAAGAATATACAAAATCCTCACTACCTGTCATTTCTTTGACCATTGCTTTTAAGTATTCGATAGTCTCTTTTTCCTTTCCTTTATGCGTACTTATGATTACATGTCCTCGCATTCGGTCATTATCCACTAAGAACATCATCGGTTTGATACCCTCGCTTACATGCCCTGCATAAAAATCAGATATAACCGCTCTGACAGGCATTGGTTCGACTCCTCCTTTAAACGTTTCTTTTGTCTTGGGATCGTATCCTACCCATAGTGGATCCTTACTTCGGATAAAAGCTTCCTGAATGTCTTTGTACCCAAGTTGTTTCATGGCTGATTCGTTTAGAACAACTTCCACATTGAAACCATTTTCTTCAGGTTCGGGTATCACGCCATTTGTTATTTTCACATCGTGAATATCGAAAAAATCACTTTCTACAAATTTAGTAATGAGGTTGTGTGTCTCATTTTTGTCATTGATGATTTCATTTTGCATTTCATTATTGAGAATGTTTTCTGATCGGGTAGGTACCCATTTGTCGATGAAAGGACATTCGTTCAGCTTCTGTTCGTAGAAGCTGTTTTTTACTTTCCATACTTCCATAAATTCTTTGAGGTCTCCATAACTATAGTTAAACTGGCTTTGGTTTACCAATTCTGCATATAGTACACCTTCGCTTCGGAATCCCATTGGGGTATTTTGTTGGAAGTGTAACTGTCGATTGAAATACATCGCTACGATTAACAAAGTTAAGGTGATGGTATATTGTAGGAATAGGAAGCTCATACGTACGACAATGTTTTCCTTACTTCCAGTTACACTTCGAATGGAAGTGATGGGGCGGAAATAATTATGTTTGATGAACGGATAAAGCGAAGCAATGATTGGAAAAACCAACAGAAAGGTAAAAGATAGTTGTAGGTCGAACAGATTATATCCAGTCATTGATTCATTCATTAGCCTTTCACAAAGTGGTATCGTGATTTCCACTAATAGCCATGCTATCAGTAGGGCACAGAGAGATAGCATTACGTTCTCCAACCAAATTTGGAAGAAGAAAGGGAAACCTTGTAAGCCAAATACTTTCTTAATTCCATATTCTTTTTGGCGTTTCATCGTATAAATCATATAGAGGTTGACGAAGTTTATCATACCTACCAACAACAGGATAATGATAACCCCTATAAGCATTAATTCGTAAGTATGGTTCCCTAATTTTACGGTCTCTTCCTTGGCCGTCCAACGCTTGTAGAAAATGTCTTTCCAAGGAATATACTCATGGCGTATATCTGTATTTTCATAGATGTCGTTAGATTTGACACTTCCGAATACATCTGTTTTGGCATTGACACTTTTTAAATCCACTTCTCCGGGAAGAATACGTAACCAACCACCCTTGATTGAACTCCATTCAATTAGTTGTTGAGAGACTAGGAGTTCAAAATTCAGAATTGTCTTATAAACTGGTTGGTCGATTACGCCACGAACCGTGATGTCTTTACCGAATGCATTCAACACTTTACCCACAGCACTTTCCTTGCCGAAAAGCCGTTGGGCACAAGCTTTGGTTAGAATAGCATCTTCTGGATGGTTTAGGCATAGTTCTCCTTCTACTAAAGGATAATCGAAAAAGTGGAAATAAGTGCTGTCTACTGCCAGTAAATCCAAGTTGTAGGCTATCTTATCAATCTGAAAATCTATATCCGTTGCAATTACAAATTGACAAGATTCGATGATTTTTTCTTCGGGTATAGCTATTTCTTTCAAATCAGGATGAAAACTGAGCATTTCCTGTTGGGATATAGGGTACTGGTATTCATAATCCTTGTTGAGGATTGTTATTACTTCATCCGGACGAATGCAATGTGATTCTACCGTCCATTCGCGATGGATGTATCGCATCAGGATGATGCTGCATGCCAGGCTGAAGGCTAACCCCAACAAGTTGATGAGGGTGTATGATTTGCTTCGTACCAAGAAGCGGAGGGCATATTTCAATGTTTTCATGTTTCTTGATTTATGATTTTTTGTCGTGTCATTCTGAACGTAGTGAAGAATCTGTATGCATCATGTGATGTGTTCAGATTCTTCGCGTTGCTCAGGATGACAAAATGTATTATTCAGTTTTCATCACCGTTGCCGGGTCGATATTTGCAGCTTTGCGTATCTGCCACCAAAGCGTACCCATCGAGATGAGGCTAATTAGGAGCAAAGCCAGTGCAAAGATGTCGATGCTGATGGGAGCCTTTACGGCAAAGTCGGCCGTGTATCGGTAGATGAGGTAGTAGGCCAACGGAGCAGCTACCACAAACGAGGTTCCCAACACAGTGAGATACTTGCGGAAAAGCAACCGGTACAAGTCTTTCAATCCTGCTCCGTTCATCTTGCGGATGGCAATCTCACGATAACGCTGACGGATGTCGAAAAGCGAGATTCCGAACAGGCCGAGGCACGATACGGCAATGGCTATCAAGGCAAAGACGGAATAAATGGTGGCTATCTGGCGGTCTTCTTTGTAAAGAGCTTTCACTTCATCTTCTAACCAGGTATGGTGGAAATCATCGGTATGATAAATTTCTTGCTCTATCGTTTTTAGATAGTCGATGACTGCTTTCTTTTTTCCTTCCTTTACTCTCAGGTAGACTTTTTGAAAGCCATTGTCCTTGGATACCAAAAATGCAATTGGAGAGATGCCTTCTGTCAGATGTCCGGGATAATAATCTTCAATGACGGCAGTGACGGGCATCGGTTTAACTCCGCCTTCTATGATTTTTCCATTGACATACATAATCCAGAGAGGACGCTCGCTTCTTAGAAAAGCGTCTTTATAGTGAGTATATCCGAATGCTTTCAAAGCCGATTGGTTTAAGAACAATTTGTTTTCAGAGAATGCTTCGGATTCAATTAATTCGCCTTCTACTGCTTTAATTCCATGCATGTGGAAGAAATTGGCCGAAACGAACATGCACTTTACGGTTACTTTTTGGTCTTTGTCATTAATGAGTTCAAAGGTAGTACCGTCACCCAATATCGTGGCTCTTTCGCTGCCCCAACTCTCGATGTAAGGACACTCATCCAATCTTTGTTGAATACGTTTGACGCGTTGTTTTGCACCTTCAAAATCAACTTTTTGAGGGTCAATAAAATAATTCTCATGTAGCAGCTCGGCTATCAGAATGTTTTCTGTTTGATAGCCGGGAGGGGTATTCAGTAAGTGTTGCAGATGCTTGTTGAAATAGAGCGAAGCTACTATCAGTAACGTAGTAATGATGTATTGCACAAACAAGAATCCCATACGGACTACAACGGATTGACGGTTTCCGGCAATGGAACGGATGGAAACTATCGGAGAGAGATAATTGTATCGCACAAATGGATAGATGGAAGTGAGTAAAGGTAAAACCAGGATGAAACCGGCTGACAATTGCCAGTCGAATGTAGAGTAACCGATTTCGTCCTGCATCAGTCGGCTTACCGGAACTTGGGTAATTTCGACCAATAGCCAGGCTACCAATAATGCGGCAATGGCCAACAGCAGGTTCTCCATCCAGATTTGTAGAAAGAACGGCATTTTTTGCAAACCGAATACCTTCTTGATACCATATTCTTTGGAGCGTTTCATCATGAACACCATGTAGAGGTTGACAAAGTTCAAGATGCCGACTAGAAGAAGTAAGCCAACGACCAAGATTAGAATATGAAGATAAGTGCGGTTGCCGAATTGGAGAATGCCCTGAAGGTCATCATCACTTTTCATACGGGTGTCAAAATAAAGGTCTTTCCAACTTTTGAATTCCCATCGTATGGGATTAGGACCATCGGAGTAGACGTTGCTGACGGCATTGATGGCATTGAGGTCGGTCGATGGTAGTACATGTAAAACCTCGGTTATCATATGTTTCCATTGTTTTTTCAGTTGGCGGGAAACGATGAGGTCGGGACATAAAATCGTTTTACATGCCGGCTTGTCGATGATGCCGCAGATTGTAACATCGTCGCCGTTAAGGTTGACGGTCTTTCCTAGGGCACTCTCTTTGCCGAATATTCGCTCGGCATAGTCACGCATGATAAGGGCATCGGTGGGAGCTTCCAGCTTTCGTTCTCCTTGATATAACGGATAGTCAAATAAATGGAAAAAAGTACTGTCAGCGGCAAGGGTATTCATGGCATAGCTTTGGCGATTATACACCACGTTGATTTTGCGTTCGATAACCATCTGGCATCGTTGTAGAATCTGTTCGTCTTTGATGTAAACAGTATCCATATACATGGGACTACTGGTGTATACATTACCACTTATGTCCCGAATGCAGGCTATCACTCGGTCTCTATCCACACAATGGGTGTCTACGGTCAGTTCGCGATGGATGTATCGCATCAGAATGATGGAGCATGCCAAGCTGAAGGCCAACCCCAACAAGTTGATGAGGGTGTATGATTTGCTTCGTACCAGGAAGCGGAGGGCGTATTTCAATGTTTTCATGTTTCTTGATTTATGATTTTTTGTCGTGTCATTCTGAACGTAGTGAAGAATCTGTATGCATCATGTGATGTGTTCAGATCCTTCGCTTCGCTCAGGATGACAAAATGTATTATTCAGTTTTCATCACCGTTGCCGGGTCGATATTTGCAGCTTTGCGTATCTGCCACCAAAGCGTACCCATCGAGATGAGGCTAATCAGGAGCAAAGCCAGTGCAAAGATGCCGATGCTGATGGGAGCCTTTACGGCAAAGTCGGCCGTGTATCGGTAGATGAGGTAGTAGGCCAACGGAGCAGCTACCACAAACGAGGCTCCCAACACCGTCAGATACTTGCGGAAAAGCAGCCGGTACAAGTCTTTCAATCCTGCTCCGTTCACCTTGCGGATAGCAATTTCGCGATATCGTTGACGGATGTCGAAAAGCGAGATGCCAAAGAGACCGAGGCAGATTATCAAAATAGCGATGCCGGAAAAGAGTGTATAGATACCGGCTATCCGTTTGTCTTCCTGGTATAGTTTGCTGACTTTGTCGGCTATCAAAGAATATTCGAAGTCGCTAGCACCGTAGACTTCCTTTTCCACGTTCTTCAGATAGTCGATAACGGCTTCTACCTTTCCCGGGCGACAAGCTATATGGTATACATCACTGGGATAATTTCTGGTGATGTTAAAAATAGTGGGCCGGATTCCCATACTGATGTGTTGATCGAAATAATCCTCTACAACAGCTTCGATTTTAGATGGTACACTTTGTGGCCTACGCCGACGCATATTTTCGTTGATTAGTGTGGCGTTTTCGCAAGAGGTGTACCCCAAAGTTTTCATGGCCGAACGATTGGCTATCAGATATTGTGCGTAGTCATTGTTCCCTATTTTAGGGATATTTCCTTCCAACACCGGTATGTCGAATATCTCAAGGAACTCCGGAGTAACAATCATCTGGTTCAGCTGATAAGTTTCGCCATCCTCTTTGGAAAAGTTTAATTTATAGTCGAAACCTAAAATAGACCAGGCAGAAGTAGTCCATTGTTCAATGTCTGGGCATTGATTCAATAGATGATTGGTTTTCTCTAATCTTTCCATGCGTGCTTTTCTACCTTCAGGCGTATAGCTTACTTCATCGAGTGACTCGTAAATCAGTTTGGCTTCGATGATACCCTCGGTACGGAATCCGGGAGGGGTGTTCAATAAGTGTCTTAGGTGGTTGTTGAAATAAAAAGCTACGATAACCAATAAAAAAGTCATGACATATTGAGTAAAAAGTAGCAACATGCGTGAACCGATGCGATGTGATGTGATTTCGATACCCCGAATGGAAGCGATGGGAAGTTTACGCCGACATTGCCAGAAAGCATAGACGGATACCATGCCGGGAAGGAGGCCTAATATGCCCATAGAAATCCATGCATCGAACGGAGTATAAGTGAATGTCGTATCCAGCATTTGTCCTATAGGAACTTGACTAATCTCAATTAGTAGCCATGCTACAAGCAGGGCAGAGGCAATAAGCAGGAAGTTTTCGGTATAAATGTGTTTGAATAGTGCCTTTCCGTCGGCCCCGAATACCCTGCGAAGCATGTAGATTTTACTACGCTTCTGCATAATGGCCAAATAAAGATTGACAAAGTTAATGACACCGGCCAAAAGAATCAAAAGACAGATGGCACCCAATATATATAGATGCGAACTGTTTCCGCTAACACCCATGATAGGGGCGGTTTGATACATGAGAGATTGATTCCAATAGGCTTCTTTCAAAGGTATGAGCGAGAAAGTAAACTTGCGGGTGTCCCATTGGGTAGCATGTGGATTGATGTAGCGTGGGTATTGCCCGTTTAGGTTGGCCTGTTGAATAGCTTCGTCCGATGTAAAACGGAGAAAGTCTGTAGGAATTCTGCCCCAAGACTGGCATAGTCCCGTTGGAAGAATCATGTCGAACTGAAGGCTACGTTTGTTGGTTGGCTCTTTCAATACACCGGCTACTACAATGTCCTTTCCATTCGAGTAACGCAACACTTTTCCGATAGGGTTTTCTTTTCCGAAAATCCTTTTGGCAAAACCTTCCATCAGTAAGGCCGACTCAGGATTGGATAGTGAGAAGTTTCCTTGAATGGCTTGGAAAGGGAACAGGTCGAAATAGGTACTGTCGGCAGCTATGACATGACCGATGTAGCGATGTCCTTGATAAACGACATACTCGTTTTCTACCAGAATGATTCGGGTACGAGCTTCAACGGTGCTTTCATCAATGCAGATGCTGTCGTGTCTTTCGTTGTTGACAGAAGCTAAAGATATATTCCCTTCCATCGAATATATTACTCCATAAATGTTTTCTCTATCCACACAATGTGTGTCTACGGTCAGTTCGCGATGGATGTATCGCATCAGAATGATGGAGCAAGCCAGGCTGAAGGCTAACCCCAACAAGTTGATGAGGGTGTATGATTTGCTTCGTACCAAGAAGCGGAGGGCATATTTCAATGTTTTCATGTTTCCTTTATTTCAAAATTAATTCTTCAGCTTCGCCAAAGGTATCATATCCGGTGATAATGACCAAATCTCCCGGTTGCAATCCTTCGGCAATTTCGTATTGTTGCGGGTTTTGACGTCCGATGGTGAGCGGCACTTTCACGGCCTTGTCTTTTGAGGCGTTTACTTTGTAAACCCATTGTCCGCCGGTAGCGGAGTAGAAATTACCGCGAGGCATGACCAGTGCATCTTCGGGCTGTCCCAATTCAATCTGTACGCGGAAGCTTTTGCCTACACGGACATTCTCCGGCATTTCGCCGGTGAAGACCAGGTCTACATCAAACATGCGATCCTTTACTTCGGGCACTACCTTCGTGATGCGTAACGGATAGCGTTTGCCTTGATAGTTTATCGTAGCGGGCAAGCCGGTGATAATGCGGTCGATGTAGTATTCGCTTAGCTGGGTATGAATTTTGAATTGGTCGAGAACTTTGATTTGGGCAATGTTTGAGTTGGAGGCTACTTGCTGCCCCGGGGTGGCATTCACATAGCTGAGTTGTCCGTCGATGGGAGCACGTACCACCAATCCTTCCAATCGTCCCATGCTTCGGAGATATTTTTTCTGTCCCCGTTCCAATTCGTTCTGTAAAAGTTCCTTGCGGACAATAGTCATGGCCGAATCGTGCTGAAGACTTTCCATTTGCAAGGCGGTCTTTTTTACATTATAGTGATACTCATCTTCTGAGACCTCCAGTTGAGCTTTGCTTTTGATACCCATTTTATATTCTTCCTTTTCCAGTTCGAAGCTTTTCTGTAGTCGGCTCATTTCATATTGAGTTTGCAGGGCCTGTTGCTTCAAGGTGAGGCTTTTTTGCTCCATTTCGATTTTGCGTTCCTGATAAGTATATCGTTGGTTCTCCCACTCATCGCGTTGGTCCTCTATTTCGCGAAGTAAGTCGGGATTGGCCAACACCAGAATGGTATCGCCTTTCTTTAAAGAAGTACCTTCTTCGGCTATGATGCGTTCTACACTTCCGGCTTCTCTGGTGTTTATCTGGATGGTCAGAATGGGTTGTACCAGTCCTTCTACATCGACATACTCCATGAACTTATTGTTTTTCACTTCGGCTATTTGGATGTTGTCGCTATTGATACGGAGTTTTTGCGGTCCTAACGAAAGGGAGATGACGTAAATCAGGAAGAGGAGGAAGGCTCCTCCTGTCATAAGGTGATAACGGTAACGGATGTACCAAGGTTTCTTTGCTAATTTGATGTCCATATTGTTTGTTTTTTATATTTCAGGATAATTTTCTTCAATCTTCTGGTTCTTCTCAAAATCATATCCGGTCATGCTCCGTAAACCGTAATAAAGGCTCCAATAGCTTTTCAGGGCCGAGATATAGCTGCGTCGGGCCGCATCCTTTTCAGTAATGGCAGCGTTGAGGTCGAGAATGGTGCTTTTACCTAGAATATATAGGCGTTTGGCCACTTCGTATCGGCGGTCGGCCGTGCGGTCGGTTTTGGAGGCTACTTTTACATATTGGCTTTGAAGGTTGAATTGTCGCACCATGCGAGCTACGTTCAGTTCGAAGTCCTTCATACCTTGTTCGGCTTGGGTGTTCACTAAGTCGACGTTACTTTTGGCTACTCGTATCTGTCCCTTTCCTCGTCCCCAATCCAGGATGGGAAGTGAAATGCCGATGCTGGCGTATTGTTGGTTCATAGGATTGCGGTAGGAATCTGTGAATTTATCGCCGGTTTGAGAGAGGCCGAATTGCACATAGAGGTCGGCTTTCAAGCCGGCATTGGCCTTGGCATAGGCCAGGTTGCTTTGGCTTTGTAATTGCACCCGTTTGTACATGTCCGGTTCTGGGCTGTTTTCGAAAGCCATTTTCAATGCCTCGCCGAGTGGTATCTCGAATTGGGGAACTTCTCCTTCGGGGATGACCTTCAGAGTGACATCCCGTTGGAAACCAAGAAAGGAACGGAGTACCTGCATTTGGTCTTCTACCTCGATGCGAGCATTCATCATGTTGGTTTCTTCGGTCAATTTGTTGATTTCCAGTTGAAGCATCTCGTTTTCGGTAATGGTGCCGATGTTATACCGTCCTTCGGCATACCGATATAGGGTATCGGCTGATGCATAGTTGGACGAGGCAATATCCAGATTGGTTTGTGCGGTGGCCAGGTTGAAGAAAAGGTTACTGGTTTGCGAAGCTACCAGTTCGAGGGCTTCATTGTAGGCTTTTCGGGCCTCGCGGAAGCGAACAGGCTCGATGCGACGATCCCACTTCAGTGAATTGTAACCGAACAGGGCTTGTTCGTAACCTATCACAATGGGTTGTGAATTGTAGGCTGTAACATCTGTTTCCAATTCGTCAAGCCGTTGTACATTGCTTTTGACAAACAAGCTTCCACCTGTAAACCAAATGTTTTGATTGATTTTTAAATCCATGTCAACGCTCAGCTGGTTTTGCTTGATGAACAAGTTGGTACCGTCGGGCTGTGTTACCTTGCTGATTTGTTTGTTGAAATACGGTGAGGAAGTCAGCGTAACGGACGGCAGGTAGTTAGCCCGATAAAACCGATGATTCCAATAGGCGGCTCGGTAAGTATGTCGGGCAGCTTCTGCTTCGGGCGAGTGAGCTTGAGCCATTTCGATGGCTTGGGGCAATGTCAAGTGCATGACTTCTTCTTGTGCTGAGGCTGTGATGCTTCCAAGAAGGATGGCTATAAATAGTAGTTGCTTCATTTTATTTAATTATTTGAAAAAGATAGAGCAAAAATCGTGCCAAATGTATAAGTGATTGTTTCATAGTGGAATAGGTAAAATTAGAGGAACGATTATCTGTGCGATTTCGCACAAAAATAGTGCGGAATCGCACATACAACACAAGCAAAGAATACTTATCTTTGCAAAAGTATGGAAGCAAAAGGAAAAATATTGATTGTAGATGACAATGAAGATGTACTGTTTGCATTGAATTTGTTGTTGGAACCGTATGTAGAGAAAGTGAAGGTAACTACTCAGCCTTCGCGTATCGAACATTTCATGAAGACGTTTGAACCCGATGTCATCTTGTTGGATATGAACTTTCGTCGGGATGCCATCAGCGGTCAGGAAGGTTTTGATTGCTTGGAGCAAATATTGAAGCTAGACCCTCAGGCGGTTGTGTTGTTCATGACGGCATATGCCGATACGGAGAAGGCGGTTCGTGCCATTAAGGCTGGTGCCATTGACTTCATTCCCAAACCGTGGGAAAAAGAAAAAATGTTGGCTACACTTTCGTCTGCAGTAAAATTGCGTCAGTCACGATGCGAGGTGAAGCAGTTGAAAGAACGGGTAGAGGCTTTGAGTGGACAGAATGATGAATTGCCCGAAATGATTGGGCAATCGGAAGCCATGCAAGGAGTGTTTCGAACGATTCGGAAACTTTCAGAAACCGATGCCAATATTCTGATTTTAGGAGAAAATGGAACGGGGAAAGATTTGGTGGCACGTTCGCTTCGTTTCTTTTCGCCTCGGCGGGAGAAATCTTTTGTAACAATCGACTTGGGCAGTATTCCGGAAACCCTGTTCGAAAGTGAACTCTTCGGTTATGAGAAAGGAGCTTTCACGGATGCCCGGAAGTCAAAGGCCGGACGCATGGAAGTGGCTTCGGGAGGAACCTTGTTCTTGGATGAAATTGGAAACCTTTCTTTACCGATGCAGAGCAAACTATTGACGGCAATCGAGAAACGTCAAATTTCCCGTTTGGGTTCTACTTCGGTAATTCCGATTGATGTACGTTTTGTTTGTGCGACGAATGCCGACATCCGTCAGATGGTGGAAGAAGGAACTTTTCGTCAGGATTTGTTGTATCGTATCAATACCATCGAGATTCATATTCCACCTTTGCGTGAACGAGGAGAAGATATACTTTTATTAGCTGATTATTTTCTGCAACGCTTTAATCATAAATATAAAAAACAAATCAATGGGTTGAATCGGGAAGCCAAGCAGAAATTGATGCGTTATCATTGGCCGGGAAATGTGCGTGAATTGCAACATGCTATCGAACGGGCAGTTATCTTGTCAGAATCGTCAATGTTGAAAGCGGATTGTTTCATGTTGCAGCCTCAGCCAGAAAAGAAATCTCCTTTGAGTGAAATCTTTAATTTGGAAGAACTGGAACGCAAGGCCATTGAGCGTGCCTTGAAGCATTGTGCCGGAAATCAGACACAAGCAGCAGAGTTGCTGGGGATTACCCGTTATGCTCTTTATCGTAAAATAGAAAAATGGGGATTATGAGTAGTTGGCAAAATGGACGGATGGTGATGCTGATGTTGTTGCTTTGTATCACTTCGGTGGCGGCATATCTGTTTTATGACCGGCAGCTTTATTTTTGTTTGCTTTTCTCGTTGGGACTGATAGTGGGTATTGTGGCTTATGTGGTTTATTCAAGTAATCGGGTAGCCCAAAAGATGAACCGCATGGTGGATTCCATTCGTTACGGTGATTTCTCTTTAAACTTTGCGACAAAGAACCGAAGTCGTTGGGAGGCTCAACTGATGGAGAATATCAATGAGGTCATGGCAAAATTTCGTGTTGAGCTGACAGAAAAGGAAGAGCGACATCAGTATTATGAAACATTGCTTCAGATTGTTGATAGTTGTTTGTTGGTAGTGGACAGACAAGGACAAATAGGGTGGATGAATCGTGCTGCCGAACAAGAATTGTGTGGACACCGGATTCATCGTTTAGAGGAACTTGATTCGCTAAATAAGGATTTTTCTTTGATGATTCAGTCACTTCAACCGGGTGAGGTAAAGGTTGTTCGTATCTATAAGGAAGACATGATGCAAGATATGGCCGTAGCGGTTACGGATTATGCTACCTCGGATGCCAATCTTCGCTTGGTGAACTTACGCAACATTCGTTCGGTGCTTGAGGAAAACGAGATGGAAGCCTGGCAGAAATTGGTGCGTGTGCTGACACACGAGATTATGAATTCCATCACGCCCATTATCTCTTTAAGTGATACTCTTTGTGATCGGGCTTTGCAACAAGGCTTGGATGAGGATAGCTTGGTATGGCAAGGGATGAAAACCATTCACCGTCGTAGTAAAGGGTTGCTGGCATTTGTTGAAAATTACCGTAGATTATCCCGCTTGTCTGCACCTGTTTTGGCACCGGTGCGTGTGGGTGATTGGTTGGGAGACATCAAGAAGCTTTTTACATCTTCTGCTATTCATTATATATATAAGGTAGAGGATGAAAACCTAAAATTGATGATAGACCGTTCGCAGATGGAGCAAGTGCTGATAAACTTGTTGAAGAATGCCGGCGAAGCTTGTGATGGGCAAACGCATCCCGAAGTCATTATCGAAACGTCCTATCAAGCCGAGAAGTGTATTTTCCAACTCTCTGTAACGGACAATGGAAGTGGTATCCTTCCCGAAGTGCTTGACAAGATTTTTATTCCTTTCTATACAACCAAACCTACCGGTTCCGGTATCGGATTGAGCCTTTGCAAGCAGATTATGACCCTGCATGGAGGAAGTCTCCGGGTGACGAGTGAGATAGGGAAGGGTAGTTGCTTTACGTTGAAGTTGTTAGTAAAATAAAAAAGGAGTTCATTCGAACTCCTTTTTTATTTTAGTATTACAAACGAGCTTGGATAGCCTTTGATTCTTCTTCGTAACCAGGCTTGTTCAAGAGAGCAAACATGTTCTTCTTGTAAGCTTCTACACCCGGTTGGTTGAACGGATTCACTTCGAGCAAGTAGCCGCTGATACCGCAAGCCTTTTCGAAGAAATAAATCACTTGACCCAAGTAGTATTCGCTCAACTGAGGAACGATGAGACGCATGTTAGGTACGCCACCGTCTACGTGAGCCAACTGAGTACCGAGTTCGGCCATCTTGTTCACTTCGTCTACACGCTTGCCAGCCAAGAAGTTCAAACCGTCGAGGTTTTCTTCGTCAGACGGAACGCGGAGTTCGTTATCCGGATTTTCTACAGAGATAACGGTTTCGAAGATGGTACGTTCGCCTTCCTGAATCCATTGACCCATGGAGTGGAGGTCGGTAGAGAAGTCAACTGCAGATGGGTAGATACCCTTGCCGTCCTTACCTTCCGATTCACCGTACAACTGCTTCCACCATTCGTTCATGTAGTGGAGTTTCGGGTTGTAGTTTACGAGGATTTCAATCTTCTTGCCTTGCTTGTAGAGCTCGTTACGAACAGCAGCATAGATAGCGGCCGGGTTTTCGCAGAACGGAGTTTCAGAACCGCAAACCTTTTCCATGTCGCAAGCACCTGCAACAAGTTGTTCGATGTCGAAACCGGCAACTGCGATTGGCAACAAACCTACCGGAGTCAATACAGAGAAACGACCACCTACGTTGTCAGGAATAATGAAAGTCTTGTAACCTTCCTTGTCAGCAGTTACACGGGCAGCACCCTTCTTGGCATCAGTTACGGCTACGATACACTTCTTGGCCATTTCCTTACCCATTTGGTCTTCACATTGCTTCTTCAAAAGGCGGAATGCCAAAGCTGTTTCGGTTGTAGTACCCGATTTAGAGATATTGATAACACCGAACTTCTTGTCCTTCAAGTAGTCAGTGAGTTCATACAAATAGTCTTCACCAATGTTGTGACCGGCAAATACGATGATAGGACCGTTTTGTTCCTTCTTCAACCATTGGAAGCTGTTTGACAATGCTTCGATTACGGCACGAGCACCCAAGTAGCTACCACCGATACCGGCAACCACCACTACTTCGCAGTTTTCACGCAATACCTGAGCGGCACCCTTCAAGTCTGCCAAGTGTTCAGCAGTGATAGAAGATGGCAAGTGCAACCAACCCAAGAAGTCGTTACCCAAACCAGAACCGTTTTCCAAAGTTTCCATGCACGCTTTTACCTGTGCTTCATAAGCAGCTACTGTTTCCTTGCATACAGCTGCCTTGTCGATGTTCAAACAAATATTTTTCATTGTATCTTTATTTATAAGATTATTATTCTTTATGGTTTGTGTCGTTCTGAACGGAGTGAAGAATCTGATTGCATCAACATGAGTGTTTGCAGATCCTTCGCGTTGCTCAGGATGACACAACGGGGTTTTACCTCAACGAATCCGTCAAAAGCTTGATTTCAATCATCGGGCTGATGCGTTCATACAGGATATTGTAGATGGCGTCCACAATCGGCATGTTCACGTGCAGATGTCGATTAAGTTCCTTGATACATTTAGTGCCATAGTAGCCTTCTGCAATCATTTCCATCTCTATCTGTGCACTCTTGACCGAATACCCTTTGCCAATCATTGTACCGAATACACGGTTACGGCTGAAGTTGGAGTAAGCGGTTACAAGCAAGTCGCCTAGATAAGCAGAATCGTCGATGGAGCGTTCCACCGGATGAACGGTGTTCAGTAAGCGGTTCATTTCCTGAATGGCGTTTGATATAAGTACCGCCTGGAAGTTGTCTCCATACTTCAAACCGTTGCAAATACCGGCTGCAATAGCATAGATATTCTTCAGAACCGAAGCATATTCGATACCCACAATATCAGGATTGACCGAAGTCTTGATATAATGACCGGAGAGCTGTTTGGCAAACATTTTGGCCTTTTCGATATCCTTGCAGCCGATGGTCAGGTATGACAAGCGTTCTAAGGCTACTTCTTCTGCATGACAAGGTCCGGCGATAACAGCAATGTTCTCTTCGGGCACACCGTATATCTTATGGAAGTAGTCGGAGACAATTAAGTTTTCGTCGGGCACGATACCTTTGATGGCGGTGACGATAAACTTGTCTTTCAACTTCACTTTCAACTTCTTCAGGTGGCTTTTCAAATAAGGTGAAGGGGTGACAAAAATCAAGGTATCCGATTCGCGTACCACTTGATTGATATCCGAAGAAAAATTGATACGCTTGGTGTCAAAACGTACACTGGTCAGGTAAGCCGGGTTATGGCCGAGACGCTTGAATTCTTCAATTCGGTCGTCTCGACGCATATACCAGTTAATGGATTCGGCTTTGCCCATCACCATTTTTGCAATAGCTGTAGCCCAGCTACCACCACCCATAATTGCTATTTTACCGGGCAGATTCATAAGGCTTTAGATTTTGCTAATCCACTCTGCTACTTGGTCAACAGATGGATTTGTCAATCCTAATTTATATTTTTTATTGATACCGCAGATGTCCATGTGGAGCTTCTGTGGATTCACTTCTTTCATGTCGGCTACCAAGTTGTAACCGGCTTTCTGTACGACAGGTACCCATTCTTCAGCGATACCCAATTCCATGTACTTAGCAGCATTGTCCTTTGGAGCTACCTTTTCCGGACGCATCTGCGGGAAGAACAAAACTTCCTGAATGAAGGCATTGCCGGTCATCAACATTACGAGACGGTCGATACCGATACCGATACCCGATGTAGGAGGCATACCATATTGCAAAGCACGAAGGAAATCTTGGTCGATAATCATCGCTTCGTCATCACCCTTGTCGGCGAGACGCATCTGTTCCTTGAATCGTTCTTCTTGATCGATTGGGTCGTTCAACTCTGAATAAGCATTAGCCAATTCCTTACCGTTCACCATCAATTCGAAGCGTTCAGTCAAGCCTGGCTTGCTACGGTGCATCTTGGTAAGCGGAGACATTTCTACCGGATAATCGGTGATGAAAGTCGGTTGGATGAAAGTACCTTCGCAGAATTCGCCGAAGATTTCGTCGATGAGCTTACCCTTACCCATGGTTTCATCGATTTCCATGTTGAGAGCCTTGCATACCTCGCGGATTTCTTCTTCACTCTTTCCTTCGAGGTCGTAACCGGTCTTTTCCTTGATAGCTTCCAAGATAGGCAAGCGGCGGAATGGAGCCTTGAAGCTGATGGTCTTGCCATCGATAACGGTTTCCGAGCAACCGTTTACGGCGATACAGATACGTTCGAGCATCTTTTCGGTGAAGTCCATCATCCAGTTGTAGTCCTTATACTGAACGTAGAGTTCCATACAAGTGAATTCCGGATTGTGGTTCTTGTCCATTCCCTCGTTACGGAAGTTCTTGCCGATTTCGTACACACCTTCGAAACCACCCACGATGAGTCGCTTCAAATAAAGTTCAGTAGCGATACGCATGTAGAGGTCGATGTCGAGCGAGTTATGGTGAGTGATGAACGGGCGAGCACTTGCACCACCGGCGATAGACTGGAGAATCGGAGTTTCCACTTCAGTATAACCGGCTTCGTCCATCACGGCACGCATGGTCTTTACGATGATACTACGCTTCAAGAAAGTTTCTTTCACGCCATCGTTAACAATCAAGTCCACGTAGCGTTGGCGATAACGCAACTCAGGGTCATCGAACTTATCGTAAGCCACACCGTCCTTGTACTTCACGATAGGCAGTGGCTTCAATGACTTCGAAAGTACAGTCAACTTCTTGGCATGGATAGAGATTTCGCCCATTTGGGTACGGAACACGAAACCTTCGATACCGATGATGTCGCCCAAGTCGAGTAAACGCTTGAACACCACGTTATACATATCCTTGTTTTCGTCCGGACAGATATCATCGCGGGTAATGTACACCTGGATGCGTCCTTTGGAGTCCTGCAATTCCACGAACGATGCCTTACCCATCACACGGCGGCTCATGATACGTCCGGCTACCGATACGGGACGTGGTTCGTCTTCGTCCTTGAACTCAGCTTTTATATCTGTTGAAAATGCATTCGTTACATACTCTGCTGCCGGATAGGGGTCGATACCCATTGCACGCAGTTCGTTCAGACTGTTGCGTCTGATAATTTCCTGTTCACTTAGTTCTAATACGTTCATTTGTTAAAACTTTAACTCAATTTGGGAACAAAAGTACGAAAGTTTTTTCAAAGTACCTCATTTAAAGCGGATTTTCTCTATATTTGCAAGTGGAAGAATTAATAATTAAAAAACAATATGAAAAAGATTATGACAGTGGCCGTGTTTGTAGCGGCTTTGGCTTCTTGTCAGTCAAACGGCAAGAAGAGTGAAGATACGGTAGTAGAAAGCAAGCCGGTGGTGGTCGAAGCCGGTACACACGAACCCGATTCAGTGGGTTATATAGTGAGAGTGGGCGATATGGCCCCTGAGTTTGAAATGGAACTGACCGACGGGCAAAAGGTAAAACTTTCCGCCCTTCGTGGAAAGGTAGTTATGCTTCAGTTTACCGCCAGTTGGTGTGGCGTATGTCGCAAGGAAATGCCTTTTATTGAAAAAGACATCTGGCTGAAACACAAAAGTAACCCTAACTTCGCCCTTTATGGGGTAGACCGCGATGAACCGTTAGCCACAGTGAAAGCTTTTGCCGAAAAGACCGGTGTAACTTATCCATTGGGACTCGACCCGGGTGCCGACATTTTTGCCAAGTATGCTGACCGCAAGGCCGGTATCACTCGCAATGTGTTGGTAGACAAGACCGGTAAGATTGTGATGCTTACCCGCTTGTACAACGAAGAAGAATTTGCATCGTTATGCAAGAAGATTGATGAGATGTTGGCTGAGTAACATAATGACGTGTCATTCTTCGTTTTGCTTAGGATGACACGGTTAAAGATTGACAGTCAAAATATGAAAAGAATCATCGCATTCCTCCTCTCGCTCCTCGTCCTTCTGCTCCCCGTCTCGGCACAGAAGAAAAAACGGAAGACCGGCAAGGAACCCTTGTTTGGTAAGGCCTTGGCTTCGTATCCCATTACGTCCGGCGAACTTTCGGGAGCAACTTTCTACTTGGTGGGCGGTCATGGAGGTCCCGATCCGGGTGCCATTGGCAACTATCAAGGCCATAAGTTGCACGAAGACGAATATGCTTACGACATTGTCCTTCGTCTGGGACGAGAGCTGATGATGCGGGGAGCCAAGGTGCATTTCATCATCCAGGATAAGAAAGATGGTATTCGGAATGGAACCATCCTGAAGAACAGCAAGCGTGAAACCTGTATGGGGAAGGCGATTCCTTTGGATCAGGTGGCTCGCTTAAAACAGCGTTCCCAAAAGATTGACCAACTCTATCGCAAGGACAAGAGTAATTATAAGCGTGCCATTTTTGTACACATCGATAGCCGTAGTCAAGGCAAGCAGACAGATGTGTATTTCTATCATGCTCCGGGTAGCAAGTTGGGCAAGCGGTTGGCCAACCGTATTCGCAACACCATGCAGCAGAAGTACAAAAAACATCAACCCGGACGTGGTTTTCGAGGTACCGTGAGCGAACGAAACCTGTATGTGCTTCGCAATACCCAACCGGCAGGCGTCTATCTGGAATTGGGCAATATCCGCAATTCTCGCGACCAGCAACGCCTGGTATTGGAGAACAACCGTCAGGCTTTAGCCAACTGGATTACAGAGGCTATCATTGCCGATTACAAGGGAAAATAAGGATGAAAATTCGAATTCTGCCGTTCGTGATGAAGTTACTTTCACTTCTTCACGAACGGCAGAATTATTGTGTATCAGGCATCTGGAGTGCCCCAAACTTGTTTCAATGATTATTGGCGTTCAAACTCGTTGTGTCCCATTTTTTTTCGTCACTATAATAATTGGTGTTTCTGGCTGAAATGGCAGCTTCCAATACCGTTCCATCGTCAAAGATTAAATTTAATTTCGGATGTTTGTATTCGTTGTTGCCGGTTGCTTGGACGGTATATTCCTTTTCGGTCGTGTAATCTCAACGTGTATCCGTTAAGGTAAATCTGTTTGCATCGAAACTCAGTGTTTCTTTATCTTATAAATGCAAGTATAGTGAAAATCTTGCATCCGAGACGTTTTTTTTATCAAAAACATTGTAGAGCATTTTAATAATGCGAAGTATGCTTTTGAATATACATTTTCTTACTGAAAAATAATTTATCCGTAACTTGTTGAATGAATATCCATAATATTGAGTACAAATATCCAAAACATTACAGATGAATGTACGAAGTATTACGTATAATGTATTCTTCAAGAGGAAATATCTTTGTTGACAGCATCGGAAGAGCTTTGCTAGCAAGGAACTTTTGAAAAAAGGGAAGAAGGTGACAAGCGTCTCATACCCACTCGCTTGCTGAAGTATCAAGATAATGAGATATGGTTAGCATACTGATAAAAAACTGAAGGCACAATTAAAAAATGAAGTGAACTTTCTTCTCGTGTCATCCTGAGCACCGCGAAGGATCTGTATCTATTCACTATAGCTTTTTTATGAAGAAATGCTCCAATAAAAGTACGTTCCTTGACAATGATTTTAGCCGTGCCTTCAGTTCCCTTTTTAAACGAAAAAACCGATTTGCATCGCTACATGTTTCAGATGAAAAAACAATCGATAGTCATCATCATTTTAATATTTAAAGTTTATAAAAAACGAATATTGGATTTTCGTCTTCTTTTATATTCTTCAGCTCAGTAGGGATTGTTATAGGTTCGTTTACATATAATCCCAATTCATAAGGAGTAATGACTTGAATTAATTCTTTGTTTTCGACACGTCCCCAAACCGGAAAATTCTTGTAGCTTCTTGTACCTGACATTCCTTGTAATAGATTAGCTCTGGCCATTGTCATGTAATCCTTTGGCTGTTCGCATTTCTCGACTTTCACATTTCCGGTTTCTTTATTGATAGAAGCTACATGATTAATATGTTGGTAACGGAAACGCAAATACAAGGTCTTTTCTGTTTCCATTATATCGGTCATGGCAATGTCATTTTCATCTTCCAAATTACGCATACCTGCAAAGTCGGTTATATCAAGTGAACGGGTAATTTGTTTGTCTGAATTATCTAGTTTTACCACGAAGGACGGTTCTATTCCATTGCTTTTCATCCGATAGATGGTATCGTTACTTCCGCTTTTGAATAGCATGGAAGGAGGATATTGAGAATAATTTGCAGCAATATCCATGGTAAATCCGGACTTTTCTTTGGGTACTAAAGGCGAATAGAACATGTTGTTTTCAATGGTGATGGTATCACCCTGATTAGTAAAGATTCCCATCCCGAAACTTCCTTGCTCGAATGGAGTAAAAGGAAATGAAATGGCACCAATCTCTTTGTCTGAAAGGTTATATGTTAAGAGAGACATAAAATCATAATGACGTTTTTCAATGAATTCGCCTTCATCTGTATATATCCAAACGTCTTGCACATCAAAAAGATACAAGCGGTTGGTTTTTCTATCGAATTGCATGCTACAGATGCTTCCGATAAATTCTCCTGGTCCTTGACCTGATTGGATTAAATTACGTATAAACTTCCCGTCTCTTCCAAATAAAACGATTCTCATTTCTTTGGCAGGGAGTACGTAAATGTATTTGTCGGATACGGCAAAGTTGGCAACACCGTCAATAATGGAAGCGTCATCTTCTGTTATTTCCAATGGTATATAGCTTACATCTTTTATCTCATCAGCGAGGGTGGTAACTTCTGTTTGCTTGAGATAGTCTCTTAAATTAACGACAGGTCTGGTCGTATCTTTTGAATTATTCTTAGTACAAGCACTGAATAAGATCAATAAAAAAGTAGATAATAATGTGACTGTTTTCATATAAGTAAATTTTATGTAATTGAAGATGTAATTTATTCTTTGATATGATTCTATTTACCTACAAAAAGTATGCCAAATAGTTAAATCGTTAATTATTAAACTGTTATGTTAATTTCTTTTTTTGCTTCTTGTGCGTTTTCGCACGATTTGCGTGCGAAAACGCACTTCTGTCCTGTTGCTCCCAAATATAATCCTGTGTTTAGTTTTCTTATTGGAAGCAAATACTGCTTGGGGCGGAAATCCTTAAATACTCTTTGATTCTGCATTCAATTCTATTTGTTAAGTAAAATTAGGATTCCCTCTTTTGTTAAGTTGAACTTTATTTTATAGTTTTGCAATAATCCTTTAAAGATATATACATTAAATTATAACATTTAACTGATTTATGAAAATCATACATGTAACAAAGATTTTGAGCCTGATAACCCTTACGGTGACATTGTTCTTCTCTTGTGGGAAGAAAGAAAAACAAGCGACAAATATTGATTTGTCTACCATTGACATGGTTAGTGGTATTAAGAATTTGGAAGAACATTTATTGTTGAGTAATGTAGCTGCTGATATTGAAATTATTCCGTTGGAAACATCAGACAATAGCCTCTTTAACTACGAAGATATAACCAACATTATATCCACCCCTTCGGGGGTGTTGGTTGGAGTCGGAAAACGTATTCTTCATTTCGATAAGCAAGGGAAATACATCGGTGACATCGGAAAATTCGGGAATGGACCACAAGATTTCTACTATACTAGAGGACTGGGATATAATGAAATAACTAAAGAAGTTTATGTTCCTTCAAATTTTGGCACAACCAACGAACTCAAAACTTATCACCTAGATAATGGAATATTTTTAGGTAAAAGAAAGATGGCAGAAGATGGAGTATCTTTAATAGCCAACAAAAATGCCGGTGAGGCTAGAGAATATTGCTTTATCGATGGGAATCATATTGTTCGTCGAAAACTTCCGCTCTCCAATCCCATGGAAGAACCGTGGCAAATTATGATAAAGGATGCTCAAAACCAAACCGTGGCATGTATATACGACCCCGTTTCCTTAAAGAATCTCGAGGCAATAAAAGGAATGTCCGGTGCCAGCATCATTCAGGCAGGTACTTTTTGGGGAAGCGAAGCTCCAATTTTGAATCGTTATAACGGAAATTACTCTGTGGTATTTGAAGGTAATGACACGATTTATCAATTAACCTGTAAAGGGGAATTAAGTATGCGTTTTCTGATGAATAGTGGAAATAAATTATCGGATAAAGAAATCCATCGACTAGATAAAACATCGCAATACTTCAACCAATGCCTGATAGTGAAGGATTTTCTTGAAGCGAGAAGTTATCTCTATTTAGTTGTTGAGAATGAAGAATATGCCTATTTGTTACAATTTGATAAGGAAACAGGGCACATTGAAAGCATTCGAAATAAAGGAGAATTGAAACATTCCAATTTGATGAATGCACATTATAGAGTTGTTTCTGTACCTGAATTTACCAATGATTTTTGCGGTGGTCCTACTTTCTTTCCTTTTTTTCACAACGAACATGAATGGATAGATTTTTATACACCGGAAGAAATTATAGAGAGCATAGGGCAAATCAAACAACAAAAGGTATTGCGAGATGATAAGAATGAACAATTGCTTCAATTAGCTCAAACGATGAAGGTGGACGATAATCCGGTTCTTTTTATCTTGAAGTTAAAGTAAGTCTGCTTTCTTCAATCTAAAAAACTGAAGTTCACTTCAGGAACAGGCATCGTCACTCCAACCGGTTGAGAATCAGTTGGAATGACGATGGTGAAAAAGTGAAGATGACTTTTTTACTTTACATTATAGCCACTTACGACTACCTTCGGAGCATTGCCGCGAGTGTCTTCATCCTTCCAGTGGAAGGTGACGGTCTTTTCTTCGCCCGGAAGCAATGAGAAGTAGTTGTCGCTATAGAACATCGGCAGTATCTGGTCGCCGTCTGTTGCTCCCAATACGTTGATGCGAATCATCAAGGCAGGAGTCTGGCTGGTGTTCTTCAGCGTGATGATTCCGTTCCAGCAAGCATCGTCCACCTTCTGCGTGTTCACTTCTTGTTGCAAGCTTACCTTTGGCATTTGCTTGATGGCTTGGTAGTTGCCTTCTTCGGTACCACGGATGTAGAAGTTGTCGGATACCACCTTGCCGTTTTCGGTCAAGTAAAGCTTGACGAAGTGGGCCGATGAAAGATTACTTGGGAATTCCAACTTGATGCACTTTTCGGTGGTGTCTTCATTGCTGTTCACGGTGGCTTCCTTTTCCCATGCTACGGAGCCATCCATGTTGATGACTTGTGCCTTGGCGATGAGTGAAGGGTGAGCACCTGCACTGTAGTTCACCACTTCTACCTCGTCGGTAGCCGGATTCCATTGGATGTGAAGCGGCTCGTTGGCCTTCATACAACCGAAGTAAGCGGCGGTCGGTTCGAAGTAGTAGTCGTAGGTTTGCCATACCATTGACGGCCATGCCGGGTGAGTCATCCACAACAACAAGCCCTTGCGGTTGAGGCTACGCGATTCGAACATGCCTCGATAGCCGTTGTAGTTTACCCACTGGGCCAGGTCGGTGAATTCCTTGGCACTTTGTGGTTGGCCGAAGCCTTTTTCGATGATGGCGTTGAAGGAAGCACCGCCTTGGGCACCTTCCATGGTATAGTCGTGCTGCCCCCACTTACCGCTTTGTGGCCAAAGGTCTTCCGGCTTGAGGGTGCGGGCCAAGCTTTCGTAGTTCATTACGTTAGGCATGCCTCGTTCGCTATGGAACTTGTCGCTTCCGTTCTTCAAGGTGAAGTATTCTTTTACCGGAAGGGCACGGTAAGGGCCATGACCGCTCACCACTTCGTCGGCCGAGCTGGAGATATAGTGGATGCCCGGATGTTCGGCCTTCACAATGCAGCGGAGGGCATCGTCGATGTACTTGGGCGGGAAGCCTTCGTTACGGCCGCAATAGATACCGATGGAAGCGTGGCTACGGATTCGCTTCACATAGTCCTCGGCGTTGGTGATGAACATGTCGGGATAATAAGGATCCGGACCGTCGGCCGGGTTGGCCAACCAGAAGTCTTGCCATACCATGATGCCGTGGCGATCGCAAGCTTCGTACAGTTCTTCGTCGCCTATTTGGCCTACCCAGTTACGCATCATGGTGAAGTTCATGTTGGCGTGGTGAGCCACGGCGATGTCGTATTCACGTCCGCGGTAGTTGAGGTTGTTTTCACCGAAGCCCCAGTTACCTCCACGACCGATGAAACGGCGTCCGTTCACAAAGAGGCTCAAGATACCGTTGTCTTCGTTGAAGTCCATTTGGCGGATACCAACTTGGAAGTCTTCGGCATCGGACACTTGTCCGTCGATGCTGAAGGTAAAGTTGGCATCGTATAAATAAGGTGAACCATAGCCTTTCGGCCACCAGAGGTTCAAGGTTTGGTTCTTCAGTTGGGTAAACTTATCGGGGCTGAAGGATACGACCTTTTCTTCATGAGCCGCCAGCTCTACCGGTTGCTCGAAACGGATGTCGCCTACCTGACCGCTCAAGATACCTTTAACCGGTTGGTCTTCGTGGTTCTTGACGATGATTTCTGGAGTCAAGGTTGCGGTCGTATCGGGCAAAGCCAAGGCGGTTTGCACGAACGGGTCTTGAATGGTGACCTTGCCGGCGGTGGTCAAATAGACATCATCGTAGATACCGATGTTGCGTCCGCGGATGGTCGAAATCCAGTCCCAGCCGATGGAGGCATGGAATGTCGGATTGTCGGCTCCCAGGATACCTCCGTTGAAGTCGGTGTTCTTTTCATATTTTTCCTTCACCGAACCGATGTGTGCGTTCTTTACAATCTCTACGGCCAATACGTTCTTGCCGGCAACGATGTGCTCGGTTACATCGTACATGCCGCGGACAAAGGCACCTTCCATCAGACCAAGCTTGGTACCGTTCAGGTAGATGTTGGCTTTCCAGTTGATACCGTCGAAGTTCAGGAACAGGCGTTCTTGCTTGAAGCCTTCGGGCACTTCGAATTCATTGCGATACCAGAAGTTGGAGTTGAAGAACGATTCGGAGATTTGGAAGATGTTGTCGGCGTAGTTCGGATTAGGCACGGCACCGATGTTCTTGTAGCTGGTCAGGACGGTGCCCGGTACGGTTGCCACAATCCAGTCGCTGGTGCTGAAATCTGGCTTGGAGATGCTTTCGCCATTGGCCGAAACCGCAGAAGCACGTTGCAACATCCAGTTACCTCCCGATAGCGGATAGGTCTTTCCTTCGGCTTGGGGTTGGGGGAGCGGTTGGGCTACCAAACCACCTTTACCCATCACTTCGATTTCGCTCAGCATGTAGCGTTGACCGTTGGCGGGTTGCTGCATCAGCACACGTACATAGCGGGCCTTGCCGTTGCAGGCTATCTCATCGGTGGTCGCATCGTCACCCGGTAAGTTGGCTAGGTCTTTCCAAGTTTGGGCATCGTCGGAAATTTGGATCTTTCCTTGGCTGGCTTTCTGAATCCAGTGCAATTTGATTTGATCGAATTCCGATCGGCTTCCCAAATCTACATAAATCCATTCTTCTTCGTTGCCGGCACTCATCCAGGTGCTGTTGAAGAACTTGGACGGGAGGAAGTCCAGCTGTTGGCCTTGGTGATAGAAATCGATGGCTGTAAAGGTCCAATAAGCTGCTCCTTTCATGTTCAGCACTACCCGGTATTGTGCATAGTCACCGGTTGCGGTGAATGGAATGGTTTCCCGCAACATTCTGACCGGTAGTGTAGCTTGTTCCGTTACCTTGTTCGGGTCGGAATGGGCCCGATAGCGGGTTTGACGGCCCGGAAGTTCCTTGTCGCTGATTTTACCCAGTTCTGTCCAGTTGCTACCATCGTTCGAGCCTTGGCAAATGATTTCGTAACCTTGCTTGGCTTGGTCTTCGTGATAGGCTACGGTGCCGGCCAAGCGGAGCCCGTCGGCCTTTTCACTCCAATTGGATAAAGAGAATAGTACGTGTGTATTTTCTCCCATAATGGTGTTGCGAGAGTACGGGCCGTTGTCTAGACTCCATTCGCTTTCACGCTTGGCTACTTTGCCTTCGGGCGTACTGAGGGTAATGTACTGAGGCTCTTGGTTGGCGATGATTCCATCGGTAACCAACTGAGCGGTCAGGTTGTAGTCGTAACTCGACGAGTGGTAAGCCGAACGCAATTTCGCAATGTTCCGATAGTTGTCGTAATCGGGCTTCAGATTGGGCGAGAAATCTTCGGCCGGAGAACCGGGATATTGTCCGATTCCGCGGGTGTAATAATCAGAGCGTTCGAATGATTCCGGAGTGTTGCCGTTTTGTCCACATCCGCAAAGCAGGAGGGAAGCGGCAATTCCGCAGTACAACGCCTGTCTGTAAGGAAAATGTATTTTCTTTTTCATGTAGTATGGAGGATTATGGTTTACCATTGGTTGTAGTGAATGTTCTCTTCCTTGAATTTGTCTTTAGGCTCTTCCGGGTGTTTAGGATATCCAACCGGAATCAAGTTGAAGGGCACGATGTATTCGGGTAGCGACAAGATTTCGCTGACAATTTCCATGCGGTCCTTCTCCGGATAAACGGCAGTCCATACGGCTCCCAATCCCATGGATTCGGCAGCCAGTAGCAGGTTTTCACTGGCGGCCGAACAATCGAGCGGCCAGTACGGGTCATCATTTCCTCGAAGGGTTTGGGTGAGGTCGCCACAAACGACGATGGCAAGCGGGGCTTCGGCAGCCATCTTTGCGTATGGAAGCTGCGTTGCCAGACTGTCAAGGATTTGTGGGTCGTCAATTACTACAAAGGCCCAGGGTTGTTTGTTCACAGCCGTAGGAGCAGCCATGGCTGCTCTTAAGAGAGTATCTATCTTCTCTTTTTCAATGGGTTGCTTGGCATACGAACGTACGCTCTTACGGTTCATGATGGTGTGAACCGTTTGATTTGAAATATTCTTCATGGTACCTTTGGGGATAGGTGTACAACTTCCTAGTAGCAAACAAGCGGTCAGAAAGATTACACTTACAATGGTTTTTGTCATATTAATATATTATTTGCTATAATTCAAATGGAATTCCACTACTGCCTCAATGCCTTTGCGGAACATATCTAGCGAGAAGCTTTCGTTAGGCGAGTGAATGGCATCCGCTTCGAGCCCGAAGCCCATCAGTACGGTCTTGATTCCGAGAATGCGTTCAAAGTCGCTGATGATAGGAATACTACCACCTCTACGCACTGCCAACGGTTTCTTGCCGAATGCTTTGGTGAATCCCTTTTCGGCTGCTTGATAAGCCGGGAGGGTTATCGGACAAACGTAGCCTTCGCCACCGTGCATCGGAGTGACTTTTACTTGTACATAGTCGGGGGCAATATCGTTTATATAATTAACAAATAACTTCGAAATTGTTTCATGATCCTGGTGAGGAACTAAACGACAAGATACCTTGGCGTACGCTTTCGATGGGAGAACGGTCTTCGAGCCTTCACCGGTATAACCGCCCCAAATACCACACACGTCGAACGATGGGCGACAGCTGTTACGTTCAAGAGTAGAGTAGCCCTTTTCGCCCTTTAACTGCTTCACACCGATGGCATCCATATACTTTTGTTCATCGAATGGAATCTGGGCAATCATTTCACGTTCAGCAGCCGGCACTTCTTCCACTTTGTCGTAGAAGTGAGGAATGGTGATGCGTCCGTCTTCGTCCACCACCTTCGAGATGAGGTCACAGAGCGTGTTGATAGGATTGGCTACGGCACCACCGAAATGACCTGAATGCAAGTCGCGGTTAGGACCGGTTACTTCAATTTCCCAATAAGCCAAACCGCGGAGGCCGGTAGTCAATGATGGCAATTCGGCACCGAGCATTGAGGTGTCGGAAACCAAAATAACATCGGCTTTTAAAAGTTCCTTATGTTCCTTGATGAAGGCATTCAAACTTGGTGAACCGATTTCTTCTTCGCCTTCGAAGATGAATTTTACATTATGTTTCAGCAAGCCTTTTTTCACTACGTATTCAAAAGCCTTGGCTTGAATCATGCCCTGACCCTTGTCATCATCGGCACCACGTGCCCAGATACGTCCGTCACGGATTTCAGGTTCGAATGGTTCGCTCTTCCAAAGTTCCAAAGGCTCGGCAGGCATTACGTCATAGTGGGCATAGATGAGTACGGTAGGTGCGTCATCGCTGATATGTTTTTGTGCGAAGACTAATGGATTGCCTTGCGAAGGCATTACCATGGCTTCGTCAGCACCGGCTTCGAGGAGAAGTTCTTTCCAACGTTCGGCACAAGCCAACATATCGTCCTTATGTTGCGGTAAAGCACTGATACTAGGGATGCGGATGAGGCTGAACAGTTCGTCCATAAACCGTGCCTCGTTTTCTTGAATGTATTGTTTTACTTCCATAGAATTAAGTTTTATTGATGGATAAAGGTAATGCTTTTGTGGGAGTTGGGAAAATAAAAATAGATAAAAGTGTTATATTAATAACACATCGTGTCATTCTGAGCATTGCTCAGGATGACACGATGGAGTACTCTGGATTCCGCAAAGGGAATGAATTTACAACAGTGTGGTGCGGTTAATCAAATAATAGTCGAGTATTGTCATCGCTGTCATAGCTTCCACGATGGGCACTGCACGGGGCAAGACGCATGGGTCGTGACGCCCTTTGGCTTTCATGGTGGTATCTATGCCGTCAATGTTTACCGTATGTTGTTCCATCAAGAGCGTGGCTACGGGCTTAAATGCCACTCGGAAGTAAATATCCTGTCCGTTGCTGATTCCACCCTGGATGCCGCCTGAGTGGTTGGTGTGCGTGGCTATGCGTCCGTGGTCATTATAGAACACATCGTTTTGCTGGCTTCCGCGTAGATTCATGGAATCAAAACCTTCTCCATAGGCAAAACCTTTAACGGCATTGATGCTAAGCATCGCATGGCCAAGGGCAGCATGAAGTTTGCCAAAGGCCGGTTGTCCCAATCCCACGGGGCATCCCTGGATGACACAGGTTATCACACCGCCGATGGTATCGCCATCTGCCTTTACTTGCTTGATGAGGGTTGCCATTTCCTCGGCTTTCACCGGGTCGGGGCAACGTACGTCGTTCGTCTCAATCAGATTGAGGTCATACTCTTTATAATTATTGTCAAGTTGGATACTACCTACCTGCGAGGTATAGGCCGTAACATTGATTCCGAGTTGTTTCAAGGCTAACTTGGCCAAGGCTCCTGCCACGACACGGCTGATGGTTTCGCGGGCCGATGAACGTCCGCCTCCCCGATGGTCGCGGATACCGTATTTTTGCTGATAGGTATAGTCGGCGTGCGAGGGGCGGTAGAGGTTACGGATGTTTTCATAGTCGTTGGAATGTTGGTTTTTGTTCCATACGATGAATCCGATGGGGCATCCAGTCGATTTCCCCTCGAAGATGCCTGAAAGGAATTCCACCTTGTCCGGTTCCTGTCGGCTGGTGGTGAGCAGGGATTGTCCCGGTCGGCGACGGTTCAGTTCCTGTTGCACGAAGTCCATATCGATGATGATGCCAGCAGGAAATCCATCGATGACTCCGCCCACGCCCGGTCCGTGTGATTCGCCAAAACTGGTGAGGCGGAAGATATTTCCAAATGAGTTGAACATAGTTTTGTTTTGTTTTTACTCGTCCGTGTCATTCTGAGGAACGTAGTGACGAAGGATGACACGGCAAGAATGGTCTTTAAATCCTTAGAACTTCACTTCCGGAGCCTTGTTGGCACCTTCTTCAGCTTCGAAGTACGGACGCTTTTCGAAACCGCACATGCCAGCAATGATGGCCTTCGGGAATGTACGGATAGAAGTATTATAAGTACGTGCCACTTCGTTGAAGTTGCGGCGTTCTACACTGATGCGATTTTCGGTACCTTCCAGTTGAGCCTGTAGTTCCATAAAGTTCTGGTTGGCCTTTAAGTCAGGATAAGCTTCGGTGATGGCGAGCAAGCGACCCAATGCTGCACCGATTTCACCCTGTGCCTTTTGATATTCTTGAAGTTTTTCAGGAGTTAGGTTTTCAGGGTCGATAGTCATTTGGGTGGCCTTTGAGCGGGCTGCCAATACTGCTTCCAAAGTTTCCTTTTCGTGAGCGGCATAGCCCTTTACGGTATTCACTAGATTAGGAATCAAGTCTGCACGACGTTGGTACTGGTTTTCCACGTTACTCCAAGCGGTATTCACCGACTCGTCCATCTTCACCAAACCATTGTAAGCACTGATGCCCCAAATGGCTGCGATTGCGATTACTGCAATCAGGATAATTGTTGATTTCTTCATATTTCTGTACTAATTATTGTTTTCTTTTATTTGTTCTCTATGATGTGTCATTCTGAAGACTGGTCCGAAGAATCTGTGTGCATCTACTTGGTGTATTCAGTTCCTTCGCGTTGCTCAAGATGACACGGAGCAGAGCCTAAAAACGGCTTCCTGCTCCTCCGCCTCCGAAACTACCGCCTCCGAAGCTTCCTCCGCTGAAACCTCCACCACCTCGGCCAAAGCCTCCGCCACCCATGAAGATGGTAGGACCACCATTACGAGGACCACGGAAATTGGGGTCGGAAGATTGTTCCTTCATCGTTACCCGATGCCCACAATATTTACAAATATAGGTCACCTCCGATGTAATTACACCGAACTTACGTGAAATCACTTGCGAGGAAATACGGTGTAGAGCGTGGCGTTTTTTGCACTTCGGACATCGGTTGCCGAAAATAACAACGAGGGCAATGATACCAACGATACCTCCGAGGAACAAGACCAAGAAGATGATTAAGGCCGTGTCGTCACCCTCTTCTTCTCCTCCGATATTTTCCATCGAACCGTCCAGATAACCATTTACGGCACGGATGCCCGCTATCATACCGGCATCCCAATCGTCCTTGCCAAGATGTTCAACCATGTATCGGTTTTGGATGCGTTTGCAGATGGCATCGGGTAACACGCCTTCTAATCCATAACCCGTAGCGAACTGAATGCATCGCTCATCGGTGGAAAGGAGAATCACCAAACCATTGTCACGCTCCTTCTGTCCTACACCCATTTCCTTACCCAATCGGTAGGCAAAGTCAAAGCAGTCTCCGCCTTCGATGCCTGTCACGGCTACCACCAAGGTCTGTATGCCTGTCTTCTGCTCCAATTCGTATAGAATTTTGTCCATCTCGGCTACGGCCGAGGGGGAAAGAATGCCGTCAGGATTGCTTACATAGCGAGTGCGGTCTTGCAGATGCACCATCGGGATCTCTTTGACGGTGTATTCCTTGGCTTGGAGGGGGAGGCATCCTAATATCAGAATAAGCAAAAATAGCATCCCTCGTGTCATTCTGAGGAACGGAGTAACGAAGAATCTGTTCGCATGAATATTTGTGCAAACAGATCCTTCGCGTTGCTTAGGATGACACGAAATGATATATGTTAGTTTCTTCATTGAATGTACTTGTCGGTAAATTGTTTCACTTTTTCGGTGTATTCTTCCTTATTGAGGCGATACGAAGTAGCGTGGTCGGCATCGGGCACTACCCAAAGTTCCTTGGGGGCGGGTTTGGCCTCGTAGAGGTCGTACACCATCCAAGTGGGCACGTAATCGTCCTTGTCTCCGTGGATGAAAAGCATGGGGAGTTTACATCTTTTTACTTGCTCCAAGGCTGATGCCTCGGCAAAGTTCCATCCATATTTCCAGTCGCACAACCAACTGGCGGTATGCATCAGCGGAAACTCAGGCAAACCGAATTGTTCTTTCAGTTCCTTGCCGAACTGGTCCCAAACGGAGGTATAGCCACAATCGTCCACGAAACATTTTACATAGTCGGGTTGAGGTTCACCGGAAACCATCATGGTGGTAGCACCTCCCATCGATATACCGTGTACTACCATCCGGGTGCTGTCGCCGAAGATTTCATTCGCTACGTCCATCCATCGCATCACATCCTTTCTGTCGAGCCAGCCCATTTGGAAAGCCTCACCATCGCTCAATCCGCTATATTGCAAGTCGGGAAGGAGGATGTTGTAACCTAAACTCTTATTATAAAGGTAGCCAATCATCATCATGCGGATGGCATTGTCGGTATATCCGTGGACAATGACGGCGGTCTTTGGAGTAGAGGATGGTGCGGCTATGTAAAAGGCGTGCAGACGTTTTTCGTCGGGAGCATAGATAAAGGTATCTTTCAGGGCACCGGCTTGCACGAGGCTGTCTCGCCAGGCTTCAAGCTCGGGATAGTTCTGGAACATATACTCCCACGAACCTTGCAAGTCCTTCCCCCGATTGGCAGGACTGAGGGAAAAATCGAGCATAAAGGAACTGGCCGACCATAGGAGGGCGACCAAAACCACTAAGGTGATGCTTATGCTTAAAAGTATCTTTTTCCTCACGCTATTTGTCCTTTCTTCGTACGCTTCTAATTAGGTGTTATTCTGAACGAAGTGAAGCATCTGTGAACATATACGTTTATGTCTTCAGACCCTTTGTGCTGCTCAAGATGACACGGTGTGAGAAACGTATTTTAATCATTCATTCCAAATGTCCCAAGCCGCAAAAGCCTGCAACAACAACATCTCAAGTCCGTTCTTTACTACGGCACCCTTGTCGGCTCCCTTCTTCATGAAGAGGGTGGTATCCGGATTATACAACAAATCGTACAACAGGTGCTTAGGGGTGAGATATTCGTAAGGGATGTTGGGATATTCGTTGGCACGGGGGTACATACCCACGGGGGTGCAATTCACGATGACTTTGTATTCATCCATCACCTCCTTTGTCAGGTCTTCGTAAGTGAACATACCTTCCTTGGGAGTGCGTGTCACGAACTTGGCTTCTACGCCAAGTTTCTTCAAACCGTGGTAGATGGCTTTCGAGGCACCACCAGTTCCCAGTATCAGGGCTTTCTTGTGCTGAGGTTCCAATAACGGCTCGATGGAGTCTGTGAATCCGATGATGTCCGAGTTGTAACCAATCAGTTTAAGTTTTCCTTTCTGTCGGCGAATCTTGATGACGTTCACGGCACCAATGGCTTTAGCATCGGCATCCAGTTCGTCCAAATAGGGGATGACTTGTTCCTTATAAGGAATGGTTACGTTCAATCCACATAAGTCGGGATTATTCAAAAGGATGTTTGTCACTTCGCCGATGGTCGGGATTTCAAAGTTGACATACTCGGCATCAATGCCCTCGGATTGGAACTTCTGATTGAAGAAGTTCTTTGAGAAGGAATGTCCGAGCGGATAGCCTATCAAACCGAATTTATTCATAGGGTTATGTCTTTTAATTATTTAGTTGCGGTGTAAAGGGTACAGATACCCAAGGTCAGTCGCTTGAATTGTACTTCGCTGAAGCCGGCCTTCTGAATGATTCCTTGCATCACCTTGCCTTGCGGAAAGGCCTTGATGGACTGAGGCAAATAAGTATAGGCACTCCGGTCTTTCGAGAGGAGCTTGCCCAGTGTTGGGATGACCACCTTGGAATAGAGGGCATAGAGTTGCTTCATGGGGAACCAATCGGGCTCGGAAAGTTCGAGGATAACGAGTTTTCCATTTGTGTCGAGCACTCGATGCATTTCTCTCAATCCCTTGTCTAGGTCTTCGAAGTTGCGTACTCCGAATGCCACGGTGATGGCATCGAAGCGTTTGTCAGGAAAGGTGAGGGCAGTACAGTCCTCCTTGGCGAAGGAGATACGGCCCTCCAATCCTGCATCTTTCACTTTCTGACGTCCCACATTCATCATGCCCTCGCTGATGTCGGTGCCTATTAGTTCCTGAGGGTTGAGCACACGGCAGGCTTGGATGGCGAAGTCACCCGTGCCGGTGGCCACGTCCATCATCCGTTGAGGCTGGAAAGGCTTGAGCCAGTTGATGGCTTTCTTTCGCCAACTCTTGTCGATGCCCCACGAAAGGGTATGGTTCAGTTGGTCATAAGCCGGGGCGATGTTGTCGAACATTCGCTCCACCTGCACGCTTTTCTTTTCCTCCTCGTTGTAAGGCTTGATGCTTTCTTGTGGGTAATTCGTCATCTTATTTCAAATATTCAGTAACATTCTTTTCAATGCGTTCAGCGATGCTATCCACATCGGCCTTCACGAACTTTTCGCCGGTGATGCTTTCGAACAACTCCATGTAGCGTTCGCTGATAGAGTTCACGATTTCGTCAGTCATTTCAGGCACTTGCTGACCTTCCTTGCCTTGGAAACCATTGTCCATCAACCATTCACGCACGAATTCCTTAGAGAGCTGCTTTTGTGCTTCGCCCTTTTCGAAACGTTCTTGATAACCTTCTGCATAGAAGTAACGGCTGGAGTCCGGAGTGTGGATTTCGTCCATCAAGTAGATGGTGCCGTTGTGCTTACCGAATTCGTATTTAGTATCCACGAGAATCAAGCCACGTTCAGCAGCAATCTGAGTACCTCTTTCGAACAAGGCCAAGGTATATTTTTCCAGCGTTTCGTATTCTTCCGGAGTAGCCAAGCCTTGCTTCAAGATTTCTTCCTTCGAGATGTCTTCGTCGTGGAGACCCATTTCGGCCTTGGTGGTCGGAGTGATGATAGGGGTCGGGAACTTTTCGTTTTCACGCATTCCTTCGGGGAGCTTCACGCCACAGATTTCGCGTACACCGCTCTTGTAGGCACGCCAAGCAGAACCACAAAGATAGCCACGTACAATCATCTCTACCGGGAAACCTTGGCACATCACGCCTACAGTTACCATCGGGTCGGGAGTAGCGAGCTTCCAGTTCGGGCAGATGTCGGTAGTGGCATCAAGGAACTTGGCGGCAATTTGGTTCAACATCTGTCCCTTGTAAGGGATGCCCTTCGGGAGCACTACGTCGAATGCCGAGATACGGTCGGTTGCGACCATCACTAACTTTTCATCATTGATGTTATAAACATCACGCACTTTACCGTGGTACACGCTTTTCTGTCCCGGAAAGTTAAATTCAGTAGCTGTTAATGCTTTGCTCATAATGTATATTTGTTTTATGTCAAATGTCTTTATGCCTTAGGTAAAACGTCTTCGCGTTTCTTGAAAACGCCTTCACGTTCTCCCTTTTGTTTCTCTTCAAATTTTTCATAAGCCTCCACAATCCGTGTCACGAGCTTGTGGCGGACGATGTCTTTCTTGTTCAGCTCGATGAAGCTGATGCCCTTGACACCTTTCAATATATGCATCGCCTGTACGAGACCCGACTTTTGCGACGATGGGAGGTCAATCTGGGTCATATCGCCCGTTACAATCATCTTTGTGTTCATCCCCATACGAGTGAGGAACATCTTGATTTGTTGGGTGGTGGTGTTTTGTGCTTCGTCTAGAATTACCACGGCATCGTTTAGTGTTCGGCCACGCATGAAGGCGAGGGGAGCGATCTGGATGATGTTCAGCTCCATGTATTCCTTCAACTTTGCTGCCGGTATCATGTCTTGAAGTGCATCGTACAAAGGTTGCAGATACGGGTCAATCTTGTCCTTCATGTCACCCGGTAGGAATCCGAGTTTTTCGCCTGCTTCCACCGCCGGACGGCTCAGGATAATCTTCTTGATTTCCTTGTTCTTGAGCGAGCGGACCGCTAGGGCAATGGCCGTATAAGTTTTTCCCGAACCGGCTGGGCCGATGGCAAAGAGCATATCGTTTTGTTCGTACTCTTTCACCAACTTCAGTTGGTTTTCGCTACGGGGCACAATCGGCTTGCCTGTTACGCTGAATACGATGGTGTCACCTGTTTTCTCTATTCGTGGAGTCTTGCCTTTGATGATGTCTATGATGACCTCTTCCTTCAGCGAATTATACTTCACGCAATGTTTTTCGAGGGCGATGATGCTCTCCTCGAAGGCACACATTTCTTCTTCGTCGCCCATCACCTTGATGACGTTTCCGCGTGCCACAATGCGAAGCTTCGGATACAAAGCCTTAATCATCTGTATGTTGGCGTTGTTCACACCATAAAATATCACCGGATCAATGTCCTCTAAAACTATATGTTTTTCTATCATTTAATTTGTATTAGAGTGCAAATTTAATGAAAGGTTTTTATTGTCCGTTGTTTAAACGATATTTTATTTGTCTGTAAATGGTAAATTACGGGTTAAATAGTCAATATATAGACCAGCATTCCTGCTATGTAACCTAAAAATGCTCTCCAGGTGATATGTTTTAAATACCACCCAAATGATATTTTGGCCATTCCCATCGCTACTATACCGGCTGCTGATCCAATAATAAGGAGACTACCACCTATTCCTGCACAATAGGCTAATAATTCCCAGAAAATTCCATCCTGCACAAAGGCTGCTGCGTATGTTCCAGCTTGGGTTAATGATGGGTCTGCTAATGGATACATACCCATTGCGGCAGCTACCAATGGAACATTATCAATGATGGATGAAAGAACGCCAATGATACCTGTAATCAAATAAACATTTTGAGTCATGGAGTCTAATGTATTGGCAAATTGTTTCAAAATACCTTGTTCTTGTAAAGCTCCTACAGCCATCAATATACCGAAGAAGAATAATACGGTAGGTAAATCCACCACTTTTATCACTTTGGGGATACGGAGTTTCTTACTTTCTTTAATCTCATCGTGCTTGGTATAGATAACTTCTGTTATGAACCAAAGTAATCCCATGACGAATAGAACACCCATAAAAGGAGGAAGACCTGTGACAGATTTGAATACAGGTACAGATACAAGCCCTAGCACTCCTACTAATGAAATGATTCCCTTTTCCACTCTTGTAACTTGTGGGTATAGTTTTTCGCCTTCTTCAAAGGCATTGGCATTCGGGTCATCCAATGCGTTCCCCTTGATTTTGCCGAGTAACAGAAATAGAGGAACGAGAAGAGAAACGATGCTTGGGAGAATTAAATGAGGAATAATAGATTCTGTAGTAATATTGCCTTTTACCCAAAGCATAATGGTAGTGACGTCACCAATCGGAGACCATGCTCCTCCGGCATTTGCTGCAAGTACAATGATGGATGCAAACCATAGCCGTACAGTTGGCTCATGGATGAGTTTGTACATGATAGCTATCATGATGATTGTAGTAGTCATATTGTCTAATGTCGCAGACATGAAGAATGTGAGGGCAGACAAAATTAATAATAGTAATTTTCTGTTTTTGGCTTTAATGATATGTGCTATTAATGAGAATCCACCGTAACTATCCACTAATTCCACTACAACCATTGCACCAAAGATGAAACATACGATAGAAGAGACCTCTCCTAATTGGTGTAATACTTGTATAGAAGCTGCTTCAGGCGAAATGAATGAGTAAATTACCCATAAGATTGTAGCCATGAGTAAAGATATGGCTGCTTTGTTGATGTTTGTAATGTGTTCAAAAGCTATGGCCATGTAACCCATCACAAAAATTAAAATCATTGAAAGTTCCATAATATTATCATTTTTAATAAAAATATGCAAAGCTATACAATTAACAAAGATGCTATTTCTAAAAAAGTTAATTTAGTGTTAAGATTTAAAATAGATATCGAGGAGTAAAGTCATCGGATTGAATTTAGAACGATTATGCATGTTTCTATAAATCATAATTTTGTACGTTGATATAAAACTTGTATCTTTGTCCGGTCTAAATTTAAGTAAGGATATGAAACAATTTTTTGGTGCAATCGGCACACTTTTAATATTATCTACGTTGGCTATGGCTTGTAAGGAAAAGGATATGTCAATGAAGATGAACGAACCTCGAAACATAAAGGGAGTTATTAGTTATAAACGAAGTTTTGGCGATTTGAATGATACGCACATGGCTGCAGCCAAGCGTATCGGAATCAAACCGTTGAAGAATCGTGAGGCCGCCGAAAGGTTGGGCGATAAAGTAATGGAAATCAAAGATGGAAACTTGTATCAGGTGGATTCTTTGACACATTCCATTCCATTCCTCGTGCCAAAGGCATATGCATTGCTTGATAGCATCGGAGCTAATTTTCTCGATTCCTTGGAAAGTAAAGGTTTGAATCCCAATCAAGTTATCGTGACTTCCGTTCTCCGTACTCAGGACGATGTGAAACGTCTCCGTCGAGTAAATGGCAATGCTTCGGCCAATTCCGTTCACATGTTTGGCACTACCTTCGATATCAGTTATAAACGATTCTTTAAAGTAGAAGATCCCGATGGACGTCCGATGCAGGATGTTCGTTCGGATACATTGAAGCTTGTTCTCTCCGAAGTGCTTCGCGACTTGAAGAAAAAGGAGCTGTGCTACATTAAATATGAACTGAAGCAAGGTTGCTTCCACATTACCGCCCGATGAGATATTTCGTTTATTTGGCCTACGATGGCACTAATTATCATGGTTGGCAAATCCAACCCAATGGTGCCAGTGTGCAGGAAACGCTGATGAAAGCTCTTTCCACCTTTTTGCGTCGCGATATTGAACTAGTTGGGGCAGGTCGTACCGATGCTGGTGTCCATGCTCGTTTGATGATTGCCCATTTCGATTTCGAGAAAGAATTGGATGTGCAGATGGTGACGGATAAACTCAATCGCTTACTTCCGCCGGATATTTCGGTTTTTGAGGTGAAAAAGGTTAAACCTGATGCCCATGCTCGTTTCGATGCCACCTATCGTACCTATAAATATTACGTCACTACCCGCAAGGACCCGTTCAACCGTCATTATGCTTGGCGATTGTTCAACGACCTTGACTTTGCCAAGATGAACGAGGCAGCGAAGATACTCTTTGAATACATTGACTTCACCAGCTTCAGCAAGCTCCATACCGATGTGAAGACCAACAATTGCCGCATCATGCATGCCGAGTGGACACAACTCAGCGAGCACGAATGGGTATTCACCATCCAAGCCGACCGATTCCTTCGAAACATGGTTCGTGCCGTAGTTGGTACATTGGTAGAGGTTGGTCGTGGCAAGATGACCCTCGAAGGTTTTCGGCAAGTTATTGAAAAGAAGGATAGATGCTCGGCTGGTAATTCCGTGCCGGGACATGCACTCTTCTTGGTAGATGTGGGGTATCCGGAGGAATTGTTTCTAGTTAATTGAAATAATCATCAACTATTTTTCTTTTACTTATTTGTTTCTCGGCAACGAAAGTAACAATCCTATCACTTCAGCATAATTTTTCTTGCCAGAAGGTATCTGGTTACTTTTCAGAAAGAGATTGTAGATATAATCTTGGATATTTCCTATTAAGGGAGAATATTGCTCTTCCCAATAGCGGTTCTTGGCATTGTATTGCTCCTTGACCTCGATACGGATGGTTTTTAGCCATGTCTGGAAATCTTCTTTCGATAACAGATTGGAGGCATTGGATAGTACATAGGGAAGCAATCCGAAGTAGCCGCAATATTGCAAGGAAGGGCAATCGGATTCTGTACATGCTCGATAGGCCCAATAGTTGGCCTCGGCCTCGTTGCTTACACCCAACAGATGTGACCACTCGTGGGCATAGGTAAAGGGATATTGTACATTGGGCAAGTCAGCATTCAGTTGAGCCTCAGCAAAGAAAGGACCCATAGAGCCCAAAACACCGACCTTGGAGTATAAAGGGGTAAAAATAAATTCTTTAGGCACTTGCCATTCCTTAGGCTTTGTCAATCCATATACAGAAGGCAAGTTGGTATAAAAGGCACCGATGTGTTGCTTCAATAAATCTGCATCAAGCTCTATATAAGGCTGATAAGTGGTATTCAAAAGCTCTGTATAATCTTTTAAAAAGTTTTTGAAATGTTGTTCTTCGTAGGGTATAGGAGATGTTTGTAAGCGAGTATAGATGTTATAGCGGAAATAGTTTAATCCCCATCCCCAATAAAACCACACATATACCCAAGCCAATATTTCGGCTTCTCTAAGAAAAATTTTTCGCCAAGGCATTCCTTGTTTTCGTTTTCTAATAGGATAAAGAACGAGACATAGGATAAGGCTTACTACCAGGATTTCTTCCAAAGGGAAGGGAAAGAGGGAAGAAAAAGACGATAAGGCAGCCGATAGAGAAGAGTAAATTTTGCGGGCATACCATTCGGCTATGCTAGGTATATAGCGACATATGATAATAAAGGTTATGCTTGTTAAAAGCAATACTCTGAGAAGGATAGTTAGTTTACTCTTCATATGGTTTTTAAATCACGTTAAAATATTTCAAGGCGTGAAAGATACCGTCATTGTCCACGCTACGTGTAACAAAGTTGGCTGCATTTTTTACCTCCTCGCTAGCATTACCCATGGCTACTCCGATGCCTGCATGGCGAAGCATGCCGATGTCGTTGCCACCATCGCCAAAAGCCATGGTCTCTTCGAGCTTGAATCCAAAGCGTTCCATAAATTTGTCGATGCCATTCTGTTTAGTATTCCCCTTGGCAGTAATATCCACAAAAGCAGGATGCCATCGGCCGAACTCGCAATTCTCTACTTGTTTGAGCAATTCTTTCTCTTGTTCAGAATTGAAGAAAGGGGTGATTTGATAGACATCTCGCTGAATGGCTTTTTCAAAGTCTTCCTCGGGGAATTCCTCTACACCTAAATGAGTATAGAAAATGTAGCGAAGCATATCGTCAGGATGACAAACCGAAGCGTCGTGCTCGCCAACAAAGATACAAGGAAAATGATTAGCCTTGCAGAAATGGGCAATGGTCAGTACATCGTTTTGGGGTATCGTACTTTTGTAAACTATTTTATCCCCGACATAACAATAGCCTCCATTCATGGTGATATAACCGTCTATCAGCCCCCGACTTTGTAACTCGTATAAATTATTGATAATGAGAGTCGGCCGGCCAGTGGCGATGAAGATTTGAATACCCTTTTGATGTGCAAGGGTCAGTGCCTCGATGGTCGAAGCGGGAATGGTATGTGTTTGGAAACTGACCAATGTACCGTCGATGTCAAAAAACAATGCTTTCGTCATGATGTTACGTTTTTGATGATTGCAAAGGTAAAGAAAAACTTGAGTTGATGGGATGTATGGTTATACAAATTTGTAGAAACGTCGTCTTTTATGTCGAAATGCGTGACTTTACGGAGAAATAATAATAAAGGGATAAACCAAATGTTTACCCCTTTATCTATTTCTATGTATGGCTCTGGATTACAAGCTGTCGCCGAAATCTTCGCGGAACTTTTCCATCAAGCGGTTAGGCCAGTTGCTGGTCGGCTCGAGACCACCCATGAAGAAGCGGAGCACCTTCGGTTCGTAAACGAACTTCAAGCCACCGATGAGGTGACGGTTGTCGTACAACCAGTGCATACGGTCGATGACGTAGTTGATTTGTGACAAGGTGAACACACGGCGAGGAACAGCCAAACGGAGCAATTCAACGTCGGCTGGGATTTCGTTACCGTTTTCGTCACGAACGCTTGATACGGTACCACGTTCCATACCACGTACACCCGAGATGAGGTAGAAGGCAGCTGCCAATGCACCGGCAGGATATTCGTGCTGAGGAATGTGGCTACAGAATTCCATGGCATTGACGTGAGCACCAAGCACACCCGGAGGAGTGACCATAGGTACACCACGCTTTTCGAGTTCAGTCACCAAATACTTGATGAACTCAGGGCTTTGGCTGATAGCAGTTTCGTCCAATGTTTCGTACATACCTACGGTCATCGCTTCGATTTCGCGAACAGAGATACCACCGTAAGTCAAGAAACCTTCGAACAAAGGAATGAGGGCTTCCATCTTGCCATAAAGTTCACGTTGGTTAGTACAGATACCACCACCACGTGAAGAAGTCAACTTACGGGCAGAGAAGTAAACGATGTCAGCCAAACCGGTCATCATCTTCAAGATTTCACCCAACGAGTTTTCTTTCCACTTGTCTTCGCGTTGCTTGATGAGGTAAGCGTTTTCACCCAAGAGCGATGCGTCAAGCACGAGCATGATGCCGTACTTGTCAGCAATACGACGTACGTCCATCAAGTTACGCATAGAGAATGGCTGACCACCGATGAGGTTGGTTGAGGCTTCCATACGGATGTAAGGGATGTTTTCCTTACCTTCAGTCAAGATAAGTTCTTCCAACTTTTCGATGTTCATGTTACCCTTGAACGGGTAATCGCTTTTCAACTCCATTGCACGGTCGTAGTAGAGTTCGGCTACACGGGCACCCATTTCCTGGATGTGGGCAAGGGTAGTTGTGAAGTGGTAGTTCATCGGGACAATCTGGCCTTTCTTGATGAATGCCTTGGCCAAGATGTTTTCGCAAGCACGACCCTGGTGAGCCGGCAACAAATACTTCTTGCCCAATACATCTTCTACCGCCTTTTGCAAACGGATGAAAGACTGAGAACCTGCATAAGCATCGTCGGCACGGAGCATAGCCGAAACCTGGTTGTCGCTCATGGCGTTCACACCACTATCGGTCAACATATCAAGATAAACATCGAGAGTGCTCAAACGGAAGGTATTGAAACCGCCTTCCTTCAAGGCTTCCATACGACGTTCAATAGGTACTAAGTGAAGTTTCTGCACAACACGAACCTTGTGCAATTCGAGTGGCTGTTCGCCACCTTTGTAGAATTTTACATTACTCATAGGTACAATCTTTTTATTCTTAATTTCAAAATTGTGCCAAAAGTAACACTTATATTTTATATAAAGGCAAAAAGTTGTCACTTTTTTATAAAAAGAAACGGTTTCGTGTCATTCTTGTTTCTCTGTTAGCAGTTTCCAATAGCGGACGGGCATGTCCTGTTTGTGCTTTCGTGGGTTGAGTCGTTCTTTGATGCAGATGGCTTTGAAGTATGTCTTCCAAAGGTCTTGAAAAAGTTTTTCGTCTTTGGCTATCTGATGGTCTTGCAAGATGCCGGTGATGAGATGTGCTTGTGTTTCGTCCTCGAAGGTGACTTCTTCCACCGACTTCAAGTCATAATAGAAACCATACTTCCGCTTGATGTCGTAGATGAGCCATGATTGGTCGGCGAACCGGTCGCGAAAGTGACGGATGGTGAGAGGCAAAACATTATAAAGCGGTTCTACGGGGGCGAAGAAGGTCCCGTCGCTTGCCTTTTGGAAGCGGACAAATTGCAGGAGGCGATGACGCTCGTTGTTCACTTTCTTCCAAATCTTCGATAGCTCGAGTATGTCGGAGTCGGCAAAGTTGGTTTCGATGGAAACGGGCGAATCGAAGACTTTCTTCATGTATCGGAGAAGCAGAAGGTCGATGCCAGGAAGTTCGGATAGCCAACCGTAAGTAAGGTTCGACAAGGCACTTGCGGATAAACGCCTTCGCAAACCTTGCCAAACGCGTTGGTGTTTTTCTTCAAACGTGCTGACGTTTATCACCTCGTCCACGAACAAAGGAAGAGGTTCCCCCTCTTGCAAGAGCAAATTGGGGAAAATCTTGCGGCTATAGACCTCGAAGAGGCAGGTCAGCAAGCCGTCGAAGGTATGGTCGTAGATGAAAACTATCATGTGATGCCTTGTATTTATTGTCATTCGGTTATTTTGTGTCATTCTGAACGTAGTGAAGACGGGTTGTTGAAGACTCTGTCCGAAAATCTGAAAAGCGTTAGTTGGTGTGTTCAGATCCTTCGCGTTGCTCAGGATGACACGATTAGCTTTCCTCAAAATTCAAAACCAATTGCCGCTCGTCCGTCTTCCGCTTCTTGGGAGCAGGAAGAAGCAATTTCCGTACACCCAATGGTGTCAATTCATTCACCGTGCGAACGGGCAATTCGCTACAAGTAATGAAGTATTGTGCCTTCTTCATTATCACCCCGATTTTCTTCAGTTCATAGAAGCCGAGCTTGGAGAATCGTCGGGAAGCCACGATAAGGCGAGCCGACTTCACCCCGATGCCCGGTACACGGAGAATCATCTCGTAATCCGCCTTGTTGATG
>SUXX01000023.1 GCA_015060735.1 Bacteroides sp. | reverse complement strand
GTTACTTTTGGTATTGCAAAAAGAAGGCTCCTCATTGGATATCCCCATCCATTGCGTCCAGTTGTTGTCTTCTGGCGAGAGCCGTCACGATGTATTTACCCAAGAACAAGAACGGCAAGCCGATTGTCCTTTGGCCGCAGAGGTTGGAGCTTGGTTGTACGAGCCTCATCCTTCCATCCTCAAGGCGGGTGCTTATCGGTCGTTGACACAAGCTTACTCTGTGCAGAAGCTTCACACAAGCAGTCACCTTTATACTTCGGAATACTTCATACCCGATTTCCCGGGGCGTTGTTTCAAAGTGAAAGCAGTCTGCGGATTCGGGAAGAAAGAACTGAAGACCCTTTTGGGAAGCTTGGAAAAGGCTAATCTGACTGTCCGTAACTTCCCGGCTACCGTTGCCGAACTTCGAAAGCGTTTGAAATTGAAAGAAGGAGGTGATGATTATCTGTTTGCAACCACGTTGGCAAGCGGTGAGAAGGTGTTAGTACATTGCCTGAAGTAACACTTTGAAATGTTAAAATAGGCTTTTATTGGAGTTGTCTTGTGAAAACTAAAAATTGTTTATAATACAATAAGCCTACGCTTATTTAGATGAAAAATAATTATATTTGCGTCTGTGTTTAGACTCTTTTGTTGTTCCTTTTCTCCTTTTTAGGCTGATTTTCCTTCACTTTTTCCCTTGATTTTCAACCGTTGTCGATAAAAAAAGGCCAAACGTCCAATTTAAAGGTATATAGCATAATTATCCATTAAATTTTACGTTGAAGTCGATTCGCTTTTTTTTTGATGAAAAAAAGACAATAATTTGTTTTCACTTTTTTTGGTTTTTTAGAATATTTAGAATATCTTCGACCCCGAGAAACTAACTTTATTTAAATATCAACCTTTAAATCTATGTATTATGAAAACAAAGGATTTATTTAATTCCTTTCTGCATCGGAAAGTGCTAGTATTGTCTGCATTCTTCCTGATGTGTACGATGGCCTTTGCTCAGCAAGGTACCGTAACCGGGAAAGTTATCGACGACTTGGGTGAACCAGTCATTGGTGCCAACGTAATCGTAAAGGGTACCACAACAGGTGTCATTACCGACGTTGACGGTAACTTCTCATTAACAGTAAAAGATCTCAAGAAAGATGTGATTACTGTATCTTTCGTAGGTTACAATACGGTAGATGAACCGTTGCGTGGCCGTACTAAAGTAGGCATCAAGCTTGAATCTTCAGTTATCAACTTGGGCGAAGTCGTAGCCATCGGTTACGGTACCCAGACTCGTCGTCAGATTACCGGTTCTGTTGCTAACGTATCAGAAGAAGAGTTCAACAAAGGTTTGACTCGCGACGCTTCTGACTTGTTGCAAGGTAAGGTGGCCGGTTTGACCATTACTTCCGGTTCAGGTGACGTAACTCGTGGTTCTCAGATTCGTTTGCGTGGTACTTCTACCTTGCAGAACGACCAGGGTCCGATGATCGTTATCGACGGTGTTCCGGGTGGTGATATGTCAACAGTTGCTCCGGATGATATCGAAGCTATTTCTGTATTGAAGGATGCTTCTTCTGCAGCTATCTACGGTTCTCGTGCTGCCGGTGGTGTTATCTTGATTACTACCAAAAGAGGTTCTGGCTCTAAGACTCAGGTTAGCTATAACGGTTATGTGACTGCAGACGTGGTTGCTAACAAACCTGATATGCTGAATGCTGAAGAATGGCGTGATGCTAATAGACAGTTGGGCAACGATGTAAGTGTATTCGACCAATACAATGCTGACACAGACTGGTTCGGTGAAATGATGCGTACCGGTATCTCTCAGAGCCATTCATTGTCTTTGAGCGGTGGTTCTTCAAAGAGTAACTATCGTGCCTCTTATACTTTCCTGGATCGTAACGGTATCGCTCGTGACAACTCTATGACTCGTCACAACTTCCGTTTCCAATTCCAACAACGTGCTATCAATGACCGCTTGCGTATCAGCTTGACCGGTTCTGCTTCTTTGACAGATATGGACATGCCTAACGGTACTAACTATATCTTGGCTTATAACATGGCTCCGATTCTTCCGGTGAAGAATCCTGATGGAACTTGGATGACTGCTTTCAATGCAGAATATGACCAAGGTAACCCGATTCAGAACCAAGAATTGAATTACCGTCGTCGTAGCAATAACTACTTCTATGGTCAAGGTGATGTTCAATTCGAAATCATCGACGGTTTGGTAGCTAAGGTGAGCTTGTACAAGAGCCGCTCTTCAAGTGACTACAGCCGTTGGGATGACCCAACCACTTCTATCGGTTTGGGCAACAATGGTTTGGCTCAACGCTCAAGCAATACTTCTAACCGTGAATTGATGGAATGGACTTTGGACTACAACAAGTCATTCGGTGCTGACGAAATGCACAAGATCAATGGTTTGATTGGTTATTCTTGGGAAAATAATGAATTTGCTTCTCAATATGCACAAGTTACTAACTTTGCCGTAACTTCCATGGGTGCTGACAACTTGCAAACTGGTAACACTTTGAAGATTGGTAATGTTACTTCCGGACGTAATGCATACAAGCTCATCTCTATGTTTGCTCGTGCAAACTATAGCTACGGTGAACGCTATATGGTGACAGCTACTGTACGTCGAGACGGTTCTTCTAAGTTCGGTGCTGAACACAAATGGGGTATCTTCCCGTCAGTATCTGCAGCTTGGGGTATCTCTCAGGAAGCCTTCATGGAAAATGTAGACTGGGTAAGCGACTTGAAGTTGCGTGCCGGTTGGGGTGTTACAGGTAACCAGGACGGTTTGACTCCGTACAAGTCTTTGGAATTGTACCAATCTAGTGGTACTTATTTCAGCAATGGTGCTTTCTTGACAGCATTTGCCATATCTCAGAATGCTAACCCGAACTTGAAGTGGGAAGAAACTTCCATGTTCAACATTGGTTTGGACTTCCAGTTGTTCAAGGGTCGCTTGAACGGTACCGTCGAATGGTATAGCAAGCAGACTAAGGATATGCTTTACAACTACTCTGTACCGACTCCGACATACGTATATGGTACTATCGCTGCCAACGTAGGTGACATGAGCAACAAGGGTATTGAATTGGCTTTGAACTTCGATGCTATCCGTACAAAGAACTTCCGTTGGACTACTTCTTTGAACTTGGCTCACAACAAGAATGAAATCACCAAGTTGTCTAACGAATTGTATTCTACCGACCGTGTTTACGTAGGTGACCCATGGATCCGTGGTGCATCAGGCGTTACTTCTCACGTAGTAGAAGAAGGTTGTCCGGTAGGTCAGTTCTTCATGTTGAAGTGTAATGGTATCGATGCTAACGGTAAGTACATCATCGAAGATGTTAATGGTGATGGTCAGATTACAGACGACGACCGTACATACTGCGGTGATGCTCAACCTGACTTGACATTCGGTTGGAACAACACCTTCTCTTGGAAGAATTGGGATGCCAGCTTCTTCATCCGTGGTACTATCGGTAACAAGGTATTGAACAACCCGGTTGCTGCTTACGGTAACAACACTTACATCAGCGGTACCAATGCTATGAAGAACGACATGTTGCTGAAGATGTCTGAATCTTCACGTGTATGTTCTTACTATGTAGAAGACGCTTCATTCGCTCGTTTGGATAACATGTCTCTCGGTTATACATTCAACACCAAGAACATCGGTTGGTTGACCAAGGCTCGCGTTTACGTAGCTGCTCAGAACTTGTTCGTGATTACAGGCTATAAGGGTCTTGACCCTGAAGTGGAAATATTCCGCGGTGAAGCCAGCGACAGCAACGCAGGTTTGGACCCAGGTATCGAACCACGTAACTACATGCCTAAGGCACGTTCGTTCACCTTCGGTGTTAACTTAACATTCTAATCTTAAAATCGATTGCATTATGAAAAAGAAATCATTTATAGCCTTTTTGCTTGGTGCTTCGTTACTCTTTACTCCGGCTTGTACCAACTTGGATGAAGATATTTATGACAAGCTTCCGGCACAGAGCTTCGGTAATACCGAAATCGAAATCAATGCCCTATTGGGTACGGTATACAACACCTTGAAGAATTATTTCAATGCTAATTATACAGCATTGGACGACATGGGTGGTTCCATGTCTATGAAGCCGACTCGTAAGGGTGGTGACTGGTACGACGGTGGTCAGTATCGTGAAATGTATATGCACGACTATACAGCACAGACTTCTTGTATCCGTGGTGCATGGTCAACTGCTTCTTCTAACATTGGTAAATGTAATGCTACTTATCAGGTAATTGAAGCTTCAGAATTGTTGAGTGAAGCCGATAAGGCTATGAAGTTAGCCGAAATCCGTGGTGTACGTGCATTCTGGATTTACAAGATGATGGATTATTGGGGAAATGTACCTTTGGTAACTGACTATAGCGACAAGGAATTGCCTACTAACAAGCCACGTCAGGAAGTTTACAGTTGGTTGTTGTCTGAAGTGAAGGACATCGCTGATAAATTGCCTGCTCGCGAAGGTAATTATGGTAAGTTCACTCAGGGTGCTGCTTACTCTTTGCTCGCTGTTCTTTATTTGAACGCTGAAGCTTGGGGTGTAACTTGCGATGGCAATGCTTACCAACAAGTAATCAGTGCTTGCGACAAGGTATTGGGTATGGGTTATATCCTCGAGCCACATTGGCCGGACAACTTCTCAATTGATAATGAAAATTCTCAAGAAGCTATCTTGGCTGCTGTTTATGATGAAGCTGATACTTCTAATACTAACCAGTTGCACTTCAATACATTGCACTATAAGGATAATATCGTATTTGGTGCTAGCTTCTCTGCTTGGAACGGTATGTGTGCACAACCTGACTACGCTAAGTTGTATTCAGATGACGACCCACGTTTCGACTGGTCATTCATGCACGGCATCTCTTACGACCCGGCAACAGGCGAACCTATCATCACCGCTCACAACTTTGTATTGGATCACACCATCGATGTAACTATCCTTCCGGGTACAGAACGCGACGGTACACCTTGGGGTGACGTAAACCAGCATGACGGTGTACGTACTTTGAAATGGCCTTACACTTCTAGTATGACTAGTGCGATGGGACATGACTTCCACATCTTCCGTTTGGCTGAAATCTACTTGATGAAGGCAGAAGCTATCATCCGTAGCGGTGGTAGTGGTGCAGAAGCTGCTGCATTAGTAAACGCTGTTCGTTCACGTGCATTCGGCGACACTGATCACAATTATGCTACAGTAGGTTTGGACGAAATCCAATTGGAACGTCGTTTGGAATTTGCTTGGGAGTTGAAGTCTCGTCAGGATGACATCCGCTTCGGTTGCTTCGAAACTGGTATGTGGTCAGCTTCCAACTGTCCAAGAAAGACTGGTGAACACTTGAAGTTGTACCCTGTATCATTCACAGCATGGCAGACTAACCCGAACTTGGTTCAAAATCCGGGTTACCCATCATTCAACTAAAAAAGAGTTTAAGTCGTTTTAAACCTAATAGAGAAAGGCTACTCCTTCGGGGTAGCCTTTTATTCATGTGAACAGGTTCTGAAAAAATACTATTCTTGGAAAAACGGCAAAAAAGCAATGATATTCCTTGGAAAAGTGGAAGAAATATGATTAAAAGAAAGATAGACAGCTATATACGTAATTTCTACGAGATAACAACCAATGCTCTTTTAGTAACCGGTGCTCGACAGATAGGAAAAACATTCTCTATTCGCGAGTTCGGCAAGTCATTCAAAAGCTTTATTGAGATAAATTTCGTAGACAACCCCGAGGCTACGGGCATCTTTAAAGGAGCAAAGAATGCTTCTGATATACTGTTTCGCCTATCGGCAATGACTTCTGTTCCACTCATAAAAGGCGAGACATTAATATTCTTCGATGAAGTACAAAAATGTCCGGAAATAGTTACGGCCATTAAGTTCTTGGTAGACGAAGGTTCGTATAGATATATCCTGAGCGGTTCGCTGTTGGGAGTAGAGCTGAAAGACTTGCGTTCAGAGCCCGTAGGATATATGGGAGTGAAGGATATGTATCCGTTAGACTTTGAAGAATTCATCACATGTATAGGGGTCAACGAAAATGTGGTAATATCACTTCGTGATGCCTGGGAGCGACGAATCCCGGTCGATGATTTTGTACATTCCAAACTGATGGAACTTTTCCGCCTCTACTTAGTTGTAGGGGGAATGCCTGCCGTTGTCAGCAAATATCTGGAGAGTAATAATCTGCAAGAAGTAATAGCGATACAACAGCAGATTATTCAATTGTATAAACGTGACATCGCCCAATACGACCCGGCAAACAAGCTATACATAGAAGAAATTTTTAACCTGATTCCGCCCGAACTTGACGCAAAAAACAAACGATTCATTCTGAAACGCTTGAACGAGAACGCTAAATTCGAGCGTTATCAGAATAGTTTCCTTTGGCTGAAGAACGCAGGGGTGGCTCTTCCTGTCTACAATGTGGAAGAGCCGAAAACTCCTTTATTGCATGCACGTTCACGCAATCTGTTTAAACTTTTTCAAAGCGACATAGGTCTATTGGCTGCCCAATATGCAGAGGGTATCCAACTTCGAATCATACAGGGAGATAAAGACATCAACCATGGTTCCATATACGAAAATGCAATTGCCCAAGAGTTGGTGGCACATGGAGTGGAACCTTATTATTACAATAACAAGAAACGAGGTGAATTGGATTTTGTCATAGAACTTGGTGGAAAAATCCTTCCGATTGAAGTTAAATCGGGCAAAGATTACGAAATCCATCGGGCTTTATCAAATATCATGGATTGTAGCGAATACAATTTGCCGGAAGCTGTCATCTTAAACAACGACAATCTCCGGGTGGAAGGAAAGTTAGTGTATGCTCCTGTTTATATGGTTATGTTCCTGGAAAGAAAAAATGATACACCTACTTTCTACAAAGTTGATTTAAGCGGACTAGTATAGATACATTGTTGCAATGCTTGTTATGCTAGAAGACCACGGTCGGTCATGCTAGAAGACCGGGCTTGGTCATGCTAGATGACTACACCCCGTCATGCTAGAAGACTTTCAAATTTCTGCAAAATCTGCAACGGATTCTTAATAGCTTGATAATCAATGCATATCTGTGGCAGAAATATTGTCACACCGTTGTATTTCTGCCACAGATATACGCTTGCAGTCTCATTGCCATGTGCTTGTAGTCAGATAGGTACATGAGACTAGCTTCGCAAGTCCATGAGACAAGAAGTATGGTTGTGGCAGAATTGTGGCAGATTTTGGAGCCTTCTGCCACCAACATTTCTTTGGCTCTCAGTTTGTTAACTCTTTTTGTGGCAGATGTGGCAGATTCGTTTAATTAAGGTATTTCTCCCAAACAACAAGGCGTTTCAAAAAAATGCCAAGGTGTTTTGGGTTAAATGCCTTGGTGTTTGGAGTTAAATGCCTTGGTGTTTGGAGGCTGCTACAAGATAATAATAAAAGGCTACCCCGAAGGAGTAGCCTTTCTCTATTAGGTTTAAAACGACTTAAACTCTAAGATTAGAATGCAGGATAACCTGGGTTCTGAACTAACTTGTCGTTAGCTTGCCATGCCTTGTATGGGATTGGGAACAACTTCTTGTAATCTGGAGTTGTTTCAGGCAACAAGTAACCCGGTTCGTTGAACTTACCGAAGCGGATCATATCCTGACGGCTGAACATTTCCCATGCAAATTCGAAACGACGTTCCTTATAAATCTTATCCAAGTCTACGCTTGCATAGTTATGGTCTGCATTTTGATAAGCACGTTGACGGATTGCGTTCACCAACTTAGTAGCTTCTGCATTGTCCTTACCTTGGCGTACCAAAGCTTCAGCCTTCATCAAGTAAACGTCAGCCAAACGGAAGATGTGGTAGTCATTTTCCATGGCAGTGTTATTCATACCAGCTTCGTATTCCCACTTGTTAACACGTGCACCTTCTTCCTGTTGTACTTCACCCCAAATGCCGTCGTACTTGTCAGTAGACATCATGTTGAAGTCGATAGTATGGATCAAGTCACGACCGTGGTCAGTTACGATTACCTCACCTGTCGATGGGTCGATCATTTCACCCAACAAGAATGAACCTTCGAAACGTGGGTCTTCCGGATCGAATTCCTTTACGTAGTCAGGGTTAGCTGAGATACCGTTCCAAGTACCACGAGAGAAGCCCAATGCGATAGGGTCCTTGTAGTGGAGAGTACGGTTGTGGATATTGTTACCACCAGCAGAAGCACTATAAGGTACAGAAAGGATAGCTTCATCTGAAACTTCGTTCTTCACTTGGAAGTTTACCTTCCACTCGCCTTCCAATACATAGTCCATAGCCAATACAGCATCACAAGCAGGAACTACCTTGTCGTACATCGGAGTACCTACCCATTCTTCAGCATTCAAATACATCTTAGCCAACAAAGTGTAAGCAGCACCTTGAGTGAACTTACCATATGTAGCATCCGAATTAGTTGGAAGTTGATCCTTGATTTCGTTCAATTCAGTTACTACAAAGTTGAACAATTCAGAACGGTTTGACATAGTAGGCAATTCTGTAGAACCGAAGTCAGTTGCCAAAGGAGCATTACCCCAGTTGTCTACCAGCATATATACCCAGTAAGCACGTACACCACGGATTTCAGCGAAAGTCTGAGTCTTCAAAGCTTCATCCATAGATTCGTTTTGGGCTACCATGTGATATACCATGTTACAAGTAGCGATACCGTCCATACATTCGTTCCAGCCATTGTTGATCAAGCTGTTCATAGAAGTCCAGTTACGACGCTTCATTTCCATGTGGTAACCACCGTCCCACCAGTCACCACCGATACGAGTCGGAGTGATAGCCATATCTGATGCTTCTTCGATAGCACAGAAGAAGTCACCCTGCCATACACCCTTCAATTCACTGTAAATCGGGGCAATGATGGAGTTGATCTGTGCCTGAGTTGTACCAAACTCGCTAGACGGAATAGAGTCGTACACATTCTCGTCCAAATCGGTACATGCAGGAGCAGCAAGGATAGCCGCACCCAACAACCATTTTGTTATAATTGATTTTTTCATAATTGTACTGTTTTTAAGATTAGAATGTCAAGTTAACACCCAAAGTAAATGTTCTAGCTTTTGGATAGAATTCACGGTCTTCAACGCCCGGAGCCAAACCGTCGTTACGTCCTACGTTAGTTTCCGGGTCAAGACCCTTATAACCTGTAATCACGAACAAGTTCTGACCTGTAACGTAAACACGTGCCTTCTGCAACCAGTCGATACCCTTAGTATTGAATGTATAACCCAAAGTTACGTTGTCCAAACGAACGAATGAAGCATCTTCAATGTAGTATGAACAGTACTTAGGAACTTCCTTCAATTCGTAAGTCAAAGGATCGTCCAAAGCGTTGGCACCAATCAAGTAACCCGGCTGAGCGTAAGCCATTCTTACGTGGTTCATTACGTCTTGGCCAATGCTACCGCGGAAGAAGAATGAGAAGTCGATGTTCTTGAAACGGAAGCTGTTGTTCCAACCGAATGTCAAGTCAGGTTGAGCAGAACCGATGTATGTACGGTCGTCTTCAGAAATCTGACCGTCACCGTTCATATCCTTCAAGATATACTTACCGTCCTTGATACCTTCGCATAACCAACCGTAGAACTGACCTACAGGGTAACCTTCTTCAACTACGTGAGTTGTACCACCGGAACTACCGCGGATCCAAGCGTCACCTGCGTAAACGCGAGTAGTAGAGAATTGGTCGTTAGAAAGCTTAGTGATTTCGTTCTTATTGTGAGCCAAGTTCAAGCTAGTGTTCCAAGAGAAGTCCTTAGTCTTGATAGCATCGAAGTTCAACAATACTTCAATACCCTTGTTGCTCATGTCACCTACGTTGGCCATCATGCTACGATACAAGTATGGAGGAGAAGGCACTGTATAAGTGTAAAGCATATCCTTAGTCTGCTTGCTATACCATTCGATGGTACCACCCAAGCGACCCTTGAACAACTGGAAGTCCAAACCGATGTTCAACATCGAAGTTTCTTCCCACTTCAAGTCAGGGTTAGCATTCTGGTTAATCTTATAACCTGTCAACCACTTACCATTGTCATAGTACTTGCTGGAAGCACCGTAAAGTTCGAGAGTCTTGTAAGGAGACAAACCGTCCTGGTTACCTGTAACACCCCAACCGGCACGCAACTTCAAGTCGCTTACCCAGTCAACGTTTTCCATGAAAGCTTCCTGAGAGATACCCCATGCTGCAGATACTGACGGGAAAATACCCCACTTGTGGTTAGCACCGAACTTAGAAGAACCGTCTCGACGTACAGTAGCTGTTACCATGTAACGTTCGCCATAGCTATAGTTAGCACGAGCAAACATAGAGATCAAACGGTATTCGTTCTTTGAAGAAGCAACGTCGTCTGGACGTACATCCTGACCAGCACCCAAGTTGTTGGCACCCAAGTTGTCAGTTGTAAAGCTACGGTTAGCTGCTGACATAGATTGATAAGTATTTTCTTCCCAAGAGTAACCCAACAAAGCGTTCACCTTATGAACATCGTTGAAAGTCTTGTCGAAGTCCAAAGTCCATTCCATCAATTCCTTGTCGCGAGTGTTACTGCTTCTGTAAGCATAACCACCGTCGTCGCGACCGGCGTCAGTTGTAGAATCGTAGTATTGAGAATATTCGTTCTGGTTACGGCTCTTGTAAAGCATAGCCTTGATGTTCAAACCATCCACGATGGTGAACTGCAAGTCACCGCTACCATAGAAACGTACGCCCTTGTTTTCACGAGTGTTGGCTTCGATGTTGTGAAGCGGGTTACCTTGGTCGTAACCAACTTCTTCGTGCCATGTACCGTCTGAGTTGTAAACTGGGAATACCGGCAACATGTTGTAAGCCAATACGAAGTTATAACCGTAAGTTGGGCTATAGTTCATCATTGTACCCGCACCGGTCAAACCAATACGCAAACGGTCATTGATGGCACGTTGCTGGAATTGGAAACGGAAGTTGAAGCGTTCCTGGCTGTTGTCGCGGATGACACCTTCACCCTTCTGGTAAGTTACAGATGCACGGTAATTACTCTTTGAAGTACCGCCTGACAAAGACAACGAGTGGTTTTGAGAAATACCTGTACGAGAGATTACATCGAACCAGTCTGTGTTAGCACCGTACATATCGTACTGACCCATAGTTTCTGCATAACCGTTGTTCTTTGCATAGTCACGCCATTCGTCAGCAGTCAACAAGTCAGGCTTGTTAGCCAATGTAGACATCGCTACATAACCATCATAGTTTACTTGAGTCTTGCCACCCTGACCTCTCTTGGTAGTAATCAAGATAACACCACCTGCAGAACGAGAACCGTAGATAGCTGCAGAAGAAGCATCCTTCAATACAGAGATAGATTCAATATCCGATGGAGCTACTGTTGACATGTCACCACCCGGGATACCGTCGATTACGATCATCGGACCCTGGTCGTTCTGCAAAGTAGAAGTACCACGCAAGCGGATTTGAGGAGCTGAAGAAACGTCACCTGAACCTGAAGTAATGTTCAAACCGGCTACACGACCTTGCAACAAGTCAGTTGCTTCACGAGTAACACCAGTGTTGAAGTCCTTTTCAGATACGTTAGCAACAGAACCTGTAATCTGGCGACGAGTTTGGGTACCATAACCGATGGCTACGACTTCGCCCAAGTTAATTACTGAAGATTCAAGCTTGATACCCACCTTGGCACGGCCACGCAATGGTTCTTCTACGGTGTTATAACCTACGAAAGAAACCACCAAGATGTTCTTCTTGAGATCTTTTACTGCTAATGAGAAGTTACCGTCAACGTCGGTAATGACACCTGTTGTGGTACCCTTTACGATTACGTTGGCACCAATGACTGGTTCACCCAAGTCGTCGATAACTTTCCCGGTTACGGTACCTTGCTGAGCAAAGGCCATCGTACACATCAGGAAGAATGCAGACAATACTAGCACTTTCCGATGCAGGATGTAAGTATTATTTGCTTAAATATCCATTAATGAATAAGATGAAAGATATACAAGAAGGATTCGGGTAACAAAAAGGTAACAGAACCGAACAAGTTGGTTATGTCAGTAGCTCGGGGATGCGAGCTACCGCAGCCTGCTTGTTCTTGTCTAAAATCTTGGCGTAAATTTGGGTTGTAGATAGGTCGCGATGACCTAATAGTTTACTTACCGTGTAGATGTCGGTACCGAGGTCGAGCATCATTACTGCGAATGTGTGTCGGGAGCAATGGAAGGTGATATTCTTGTGTATACCGGCCTTGACAATCCAGCGTTTGATGATTTGATTGGTATTGCTTGGCGTGTACATGTCCTGAAAGATGCGTTCTTCCAAACGCCCCTTTTCACCCATCAATAGGGCTGCTTGCGGGGTTATGTCGAGATATTCCTGACCGCTGGTTTTCTTCTGCTTGAAAATAATACGGGTAAAGTCTCCTTGTGATTGCACATCCTTCCAGGTGAGGCGGCTGATGTCGGAACGTCTTAATCCGGTGAGGCAGGCAAACAGGAAAGCCCGTTTGGTACCGGGGTGTTCGCATTCTGTTTCAGCAAGTATCCGAATCTCGTCCATGGTGAGATACATCCGTTTGACTTCCTCCGGACGGGGCTTGTCGACCCGTAGCATGGGGTTGGTTTCGATGATACCGTCTTCATAAGCCTGTTTCAGACATGCCTTGAGCTTATTAAAGTAGCTGTGGCGTGAATTGGGAGCCAATGGAGTACTTTTAGTACGATTCCGACTATCGCATCCCCAAGCAGTAGCACGATGCTCCAGATAGTCTCTGAATCCGTTGATCCATTTGGGAGTGATTTGTGAGAAAGAGATGCGTGAGTTGGGTTCGTATTTTCGTAAGTGTTTCAAGCAGGCAACCCAATTCTCCCAGTTTCCCTTGCTGGCCGAATCTTCTCTTTTCTCGCACATGGCTTGATAGTAGTCGAAGAAACTAATTTCGGCTTTAACCGGTATTTTTAAACCATAGGCTTTACCTTGTAGTTCGACAATTCGTTGAGCCTTGATGGTGTTGGCTAGCTGCATGGTTTGTTGATTCTTTTGCCGGTCGGCCTTTGTCTTTTCCGGAATTAAGTAAAGTTTCAAAAATTCGTATGTCCGTTTGCCTTGATAATAAATATCGAGGTAAAGAGACAGATTTTGGTTGGCCAATTTTTTTGTCCGAATCTTGATAGGTTCTTTAGCTCCGGTCATTTGTCGGGAAACTTTAATGGTTTGTCTATAAAAGTTATTTTTCTATCGTTATTTCATCTTTTGAAAGAAAAAAGATGAGTAACAAACGAGTAACACAAAGTTAGCCTTTTATTGTATATTCGCAACAAATTTTGGAAAGAATAATAACGTGTAAAATCGGCCTTAGAGGCATATGTGACAAGTATTTTTATTTAAGATATATCGTTTATTTACTGTATTGTTATTATTTAGACAAGGAGATGTTGAAGGCTTGCGTGTTGTTAGGAATATTTATTTCGAGCCGGCATGTTAAGGGAAAGTAAAAGAGAAATATCCTTATAGTTGTATTTGTTTTAGTTGTATATGCAATTAAAAAAGATGTGCCAAAATCCGCATTTAAATAAGATTACTGACACATCCTCGTTATTTTTAAGCCATTTTGGCTTTGAAGGCCAAAGCGTACATCCGCATTTGTTTTACCATGGCCAAAAGTCCGTTGCTTCGGGTAGGGGAGAGGTGATCCTTTAAACCGATAGCTTCGATGAAATAGAGGTCGTTTTCAAGGATCTCGTCAGGGGTATGCTCTGATACGACCTTGATGAGTAGGGCGATGATACCTTTAACAATTAAGGCGTCGCTTTCGGCCTGGAATTCTATTTTTCCGTCTACAAGGTCGGCTTGTAGCCATACTCGGCTTTGGCAACCGTCAATCAGGTTCTGATCATTCTTATATTCGGGGGCAAGCGGTTCTTGTTCGTTACCCAGGTCGATGAGGAGTTGGTATTTGTCCATCCAATCGTCAAAGTCACTGAATTCTTCGATGATTTCGTCTTGCAGTTCGTTTATGGTCTTCATGGGGTTATGTTTTTAATTATTTCTCATTGTAAATCACGTCCATCACTGTTTGTCCCACGGCTTTCAGGGTGTTCCGGTCAATATTTTCCATGGTATCGTTCAACGTGTGCCAGTACGAACCAAAAGAAGATGTTTGGCAAGTTGGGTCGTAATTGATGATGTCTACACATGGAATGCGGGCGATGCGGTTAACATAAACATGGTCATCGATAACTTCAGAGCCTTCTTGCTGTATGAAGTATTTGCCGTATCCCAGTTCATTGGCTTTCTTCCAGATTTTCTTCATTTCCGAGCGAGCGGTACGAGCGGAATAGGGTTCGTAATAGAAGGTTGCTCCCTTACCGCCTACCATGTCGAGCAGGATGCCATAACGGGCAAAATAACCTTGCACATGCGGACTGCGTGCCCAATATTGGGAACCAAGACACCAGGTATCTTCTTTATAGGCTCCTTGGTGGAATTCGGGAATACCATAGTCTTCGGCATCAAAGAAGATGATGTCGATGCCGATGGTGGGTGCTTCTTGTTGGAGGTGACGAGCAATTTCGAGGAGTACTCCTACCCCACTGGCTCCGTCGTTTACACCGAGGATTGGTTTGCGATGATTTTTCTGGTCCGGATCGTTGTCTGCATAGGGGCGGCTATCCCAGTGGGCACATAGCAGTACACGTTTTTTGCTATCGGGGTTATAGGCACCGATGATGTTTCTTGCTTTCAGGATGGTACCGTCCCAGGCTGATAAATCAGCGTATTGGTTATACACTTTAGCTCCGAATGCTTCGAGTTGCTTGGCCAGATATTCGCCACAATCGCGGTGTGCCTGTGTATTAGGCACGCGAGGACCGAAGTCGGCTTGGGTTTGTATGTAATGGTAAGCACTATCGGCATTGAAAGCCGGTACTTTGACCGTAATTTTTTTCTCGGTAGTTTGGATTTCATCCTTTTTCTGACTGTTTCCGCAAGATACGACACCGGTTAATGTCAGTAACAGGATGGGAGCAATGAATAGGTTTTTTATTTTCATAAATTCGTTGTATGATGACCCGAAGGTAAATTTCGCTTGCAAAAATAATCAAATTCTTTGTACTTCTTCCATTACACGTAGGAAGTTTCCTCCCCAGATGCGACGGATGTCTTCTTCATTATATCTTTCTTTTAATAAACATCGGGTAAAGTTAATCAGTTCAGAAGCCGATGCACAACCGAGGATACCACCGTCACCATCGAAGTCGGTTCCGATGCCTACATGCTCGATACCCATGATATTGACCATGTGGTTAAGGTGTTCGATGGCATCTTGTATGGTCGCAGTACCCCCTTCGCGTAAGAATCCATGGTATAAAGTAACTTGGGCTACGCCACCCTGTGCGGCCAAGGTACGAAGCTGATTGTCTGTGAGGTTGCGAGGATGGTTGCACAATGCTCTGGACGAGGAATGTGAGGCTACAATCGGTTTTCGGCTGATGGTCAGAGCATCGTAGAAACTCTGTTCGCCGGCATGTGAAATGTCGACCATCATACCAACTCGGTTCATTTCCCGAATGACTTCTGCTCCGAAGTCACTGACGCCCAAGCCTTCTTCGTTGTGACGGGCAGAACCGCAGAGGTCATTGTTGCCGTTGTGGCAGAGTGTCATGTATACCACGCCGCGGTTTCGGAAACGTTCCACATTGCTCAGGTCTTTCCCAATGGCATAGCCATTTTCGATGCCTAGCATGATGGCTTTCTTGCCGGCAGCTTTTAATCGGTAAAGGTCAGCTGGTGTACGGGCTATGTCGATAGCAGTACAATGGGTTGCCGCAAGTGATTCGATTTCATTCAGAATGCGGTCGGCCTTGGCAGTGGCAGCCAATAAGGCTTCGTCGGTGCGTTCTTTCTGTTCCAAATAGGCTACCATAATCGTGGCATCCAAACGGCCCTCTGTCATCTTGTGAAGGTCGACCAACAAGTGTGGGTCGCGAGTGTCGAAATGGATGTTGTGGTCGAAGAACATGGGGGTGTCGCAGTGCGAATCCAGAGTAAGGATTCGGTTGTGCAGACGTTTGGCTTCTTTGAAGGAGGATGCTTCGCGAGTTAGCCATTGAAACAAGGGCATCATGCATTCGTCTTGTCGTAAGATGAAACATTCCGGATGCCATTGGACACCTAATATTGACTTGAATTCCGCCGATTCGATGGCCTCAATAACTCCATCGGTAGATCGGGCACATACTCGGAAGCCTGGAGCCGGAGCCTGAACGGCTTGGTGATGGAAAGAATTTACAGCAAGGGTATCTGTTCCGAACAAGCGGTGGAGCCTGGAATCTTTTTCGATAGATACGGTATGCGAGGCATAACTGCGATCTAAATCTTGGCTGTGCTTGATACGTGTTCCTTCCATTTGTGAGTGGATGTCTTGATACAAAGTACCTCCGAAGGCTGCATTCAGGACTTGAATCCCTCGGCAAATGCCCAGAATAGGGATTTGTCGATTGGCTGCCAGTTGGGCTAGGAGCAACTCCTGTCGGTCGCGTCGGGGATTAATGCCATGTAGCTCCCGAATCGGTTCTTCACCTAGGAACAGTGGGTTGATGTCGCCACCGCCGGTTAGTAAAATGCCATCCAACCGGTCTAATGTCTGAATCAATAGGTCAGTGTTGTCATAAGGAGGAATGATAATCGGAATGCCTCCCGCCTTTAGTACGGATTGGTAATATCCTTCGGCCAAGGTGCAGTTGGTGTCACTGAAATTTCCGGTCAGACCAATCAAAGGAGCCGAGTCATGAATAGGTTTCTGCTGATGAATCCGATGATAGTCGGATGCAATATCAAAAGACGGATTTTTTTTCATAGGTTAATCGTTCAAAGAAACTTGAACAAAGATAGGGATAAATCCAGATAATTTTTGCATATTTGCTGAAAATCTAATATTTATGGAACCGATACAAGATTTCTCCAGCTTGGTTGGTCGTTTGCGTGGTTTGAAAAAACGAAAACGAGTTGTGGTGGTATGTCCGAACGATGCTCATACGGAATACGTGGTTATTCGAAGCTTACGTGAAGGATTTGCCGATTTTTTGTTGGTGGCCGATACACCTCACTTGTTGAATGCAGAATATATCCGTCAGCAATATCCGGAACATGTCCGGGTGTACGAAGCAAGTAGCCCGGATAAGGCAGCTCAGGAAGGGGTGCTGTTGGTAAGAGAAGGGCATGCGGACGTGTTGATGAAAGGGATTATCAATACGGATAATTTGCTGCGTGCAGTGTTGAATAAGGAGTATGGATTGTTGCCGAAAGGCAATGTGTTGAGCCATGTGACCGTAGCCCAAGTGCCTACCTATAATAAATTGTTGTTCTTTTCGGATGCAGCAGTGATACCCCGTCCTACCTTGGAACAGTTTGATGCTATGATTCGCTATAACGTAGCCGTTTGCAGACGAATGGGTATTGATAGCCCTCGGGTAGCTTTGATTCACTGCACAGAGAAAGTCAATGAAAAATTCCCTCATACGTTGGATTATGTCACTTTGAAGGAACGGGCGATGGCCGGTATCTATGGTGACATGTATTTGGATGGTCCGATGGATGCAAAGACTGCTTGTGATTCGCATAGTGGAGAAGTGAAGGGAATCAGTTCGCCGGTAGTAGGGCATGCCGATATGTTGATATTCCCCAATATCGAGTCGGGTAATACTTTTTATAAGACTCTTTCCCTTTTTGGCGATGCCAACATGGCAGGGATGTTGCAAGGAACAACAGCACCGGTGGTAGTACCTTCGCGTGCCGATTCAGGTAATTCAAAATTTTATAGTCTGGCATTGGCCTGTGTATGTAGTGAGAATAAAGAATGAATAAGATGAAGATATTTGTAATCAATCCGGGGTCAACTTCGACCAAGTTGGCTGTTTATGAAGATGAAACCCCTATATGGACCAAGAGTGTACATCACCCGGTGGAAGAATTGGCTGTTTTTCAATCTGTCAGTGAACAATATGAATACCGTAAAGAGTTTATTGTCCGTACTTTGAGCGAGGCAGGAATTCCTTTGGCGTTTGATGCGGTAATAGCTCGTGGAGGTTTGTTGAAGCCGACTCCCGGGGGAGTATATGCCGTTAATGAACGGATGAAGCATGATTTGATTTATGCAGAGAAAGAACATGCGTCCAATTTGGGAGCATTGATTGCAGATGAACTGAGCCGTGTATGTAATTGTCCGGCTTATATTGCCGATCCGGTGGTTGTAGACGAACGGATGCCGGAAGCCAGATTGACCGGGATTCCGGGGATGGAGCGTATTTCCATCTTTCATGCACTGAACAGTAAGGCCGTTTCGCGTAAATATGCTGCATCGGTTGACAAACGCTATGAAGACTTGAACTTGATAGTTGTTCATCTGGGGGGAGGTATTTCTGTCAGTGCCCACCGGAAAGGGTTGGTGGTTGATGTGAATAATGCGTTGGACGGTGATGGCCCTTTCAGTCCGGAACGGGCAGGAACAGTGCCGGCAGGGCAGTTGGCTGAACTTTGTTTCAGTGGTAAATATTCATTGCGTCAGGTGAAGAAGATGTTGAGTGGTGGCGGAGGACTGAATGGACATTTGGGAGAAACAGACATGATAGCTATCGCTGCTAAAGCGGAGGCGGGTGAAGAGCCTTACAAAGGTGTTCTTGATGCCATGATGTATACTGTGGCCAAGGAGACGGGATCACGCTATGTGGCTTTACGTGGTCAAGTGGATGCCATTATCCTAACAGGGGGAATCGCACATAGTAAATATTGTGTGAGTGTGTTGAAAGGTTGGATTGATTATTTGGCACCTATTGTATTGATGCCTGGAGAAGACGAAATGGGGTCTTTGGCCTACAATGCATTGGGGGCTTTGAAAAACGAATTGGAATTGCAGGTTTATCGACCGGAATAAATAATGGGGGCTCTTAAAAGCCCCCATTATTTTATGATTCATATTCATGCTTTCGTTTAGGATTCATCGGAAACCATCCTTTCAAGACGCGTTTACGTTGGTCGAACACTTCCTTGATGGTCCAAAAGGAAGAAAAAGAAAAAACCCCAAGCAAAGAGGATATTAGTAAATCACTGATAAGCAGTGAGCCGATGATACCTGCAATGCCCAATAATAGGAATATCCACCAACAACGAGTTCCCCAATAATATTCTGCCTTGATGACAATGGGGTGAAAAAGGCCGATAATCAGAAAGGTGCTGATACCAATCACGATTCCGACCAAATGATATTCAGCTAACCATTCCATTATTCAGAACGGATAGGGATTTCTTTCTTGATGCTTTGTTCCAAGGAAATCAACGTCTCGGTTGCAGTGACACCCGGTATTTCTTGAATCTTGGAGTTCAATAAATCCATCAGGTGTTCGTTGTCGCGAGAATATAGCTTGGTGAGCATGGTATAGTTGCCGGTAGTGAAATGACATTCCACAATTTCAGGGATTTTTTTCAATTCTGCAACCACGGCTTTGTACATAGAACCCTTTTCCAACTTGATTCCTACATAGGTACAGGTTCTATAACCCAAACTTTTGGGATTTACATGGTATCCGGAGCCTATGATAACGCCCATGTCGATTAAGCGTTGTACGCGTTGATGGATAGCAGCACGCGATACACCGCACTGGGCAGCAACATCTTTAAATGGTATACGGGCATTCTGAGAAATGATTTCTAGAATTTGTTTGTCAAGGTTGTCAATTTTCTCCATATGGTATTGTTTTTATTGTTTATCATTCTGTAAGCAAATATAAGTGTTTGTTTTGAAAAACAATGCTTTTTGGAAAGAAAAATCAATGAATAATGATAAAATGTATGTTTTTCCCCTTTTATGCATGGCTAGGGATTCGATTCATCTTCTTTGGTGGGTGGGATGGCCAATACCTTGTCGATGCGTGCTCCGTCCATATCCATGATTTCTAGTTGGAATCCATTCCATTGCAAGGTTTCGCCGGCATGGGGAATATGCTCCAATTGATGTAGGATGAGACCTCCGAGTGTGTTGTAGTTATGTTCAGAATATAGTTCTTCGTAATCAAAGTGTTTCAGGAAATCGTAGAAAGAACATTGTCCGTCGATAAGCCAACCACCATCTTTGCGTGCGATGATGTCGGGGTCTTCACTTTCGCTTGGGAGTGAACCGACCAAAGCTTCCAGGATGTCTTTCATGGTGATGATTCCTTGTAGACTACCGAATTCATCACAAATGAGCCCATATTTGATATGATTTGTCCGGATAAGTTCCAAAGCTTTGTAAACGTCCATGTTTTCGTGGAAATATTGGGCCGGACGCAAAATATTGCGTAATTCGAAAGTGGGGGTTGATAATTTTCCGAAAAGGTCTTTCAGATAGACAACGCCTACGATGTCGTCTAGACTTTTGTTACGAGTAATCGGATAGACTTGAAACAAATGTTCGCAAACGATTCGTGAAACGTCCTGATTGCTCATGTCTATGTCCAGGGCAATGATGTCGTTGCGATGAGTCATGATGGTGTTTAAACTGCGGTCGCCCAATGAGAAGACGCGGTCTACTATTTCTTGTTCTACTTCTTGTACTTCGCCACTTTCAGCTCCTTCGTCAATCATGGATTTGATTTCTTCTTCCGTAATTTTTTCGCTGGATGTGTTGATGTTTAATAGGTTGAAGATGATGGAAGTACTTTGAGAAAGCAACCAGACGAATGGAGAAGCAATCAGGGAAAGTCCGTACATGGGACGGGCAACCCATTTGGCTACTCGGGCAGAGGCTGTCATGCCTATTCGTTTGGGTACAAGTTCTCCGAACAAGATGCTGAAGTAAGTTACCAAAATGACAATAAGTGATTGGGCGACCGGATGGGCAATGGTCGCAGGGATTCCCCATTCGGTCAGTACAACACTGAAATCATCGGCCAAAGCATCACCGGAGTAGATACCGGTAACAATGCCAATCAAAGTGATGCCGATTTGTACGGTTGAGAGGAACTTGTCCGGGTCGCTGGCCAGTTTCAAGGCAATGCGTGCAGATTGGCTCCCTTTGCGTGAGTCATTGGTGAGATTGCTTTTCCGAGCAGAGATGAGAGCTATTTCAGACATAGCAAATATTCCGTTCAATAAAATGAGGACAATGATAATCGTTAATTCCATGAAGAGTGTTTTTTTATGTAATGGTGGCAAAAATAGAAAGAATTGTCTGAGAAATACAGGCTTTAGCTTTTATTAACGGGAAGTTACGAATGGTATTGCTATCTTTGCACCTTATTAATATATAGAAAGAATAATCATGCATCCGTTGAAACAATTCCGCTATTGCCCTCAATGTGGTTCTTCGGCGTTTCAGATTCATAATGAGAAATCCAAGTGCTGTCCGGATTGTGGTTTTGTGTACTATTTTAATGTCAGTGCAGCTACTGTGGCCTTTATTTTGAATGCAGAAGGTGAGTTGTTGGTTTGCAGACGGGCCAAGGAACCTCAAAAAGGGACGCTGGATTTGCCAGGAGGGTTTATAGACCGTTTTGAAACAGGAGAACAAGGTGTGTCTCGTGAGGTGCTGGAGGAAACCGGGCTGGAAGTGATGGAGGCTACTTATCTGTTTTCTTTGCCTAATACGTATCTGTATGCAGGTTTCTTGGTGCATACGTTGGATCAGTTCTTTGTCTGTAAGGTGAAGGATGAATCTGGCTTGCGAGCCATGGATGATGTGGCCGATTCTTTCTGGATGCCTTTAGAGAATATTTGTCCTGACGATTTCGGATTGGATTCGGTTCGGGAAGGGGTCAGGAGGTTTATCAATACGAAAAGTAAATAGGATGAAGAAAAGTATCATTGCATTGGCCGTATGTATGGTTTTGTTGGTGCAACAGGGATTTGCTCAGCAGATAGGAGCGACGGATGCAGCCGGCGATAAGGAATATGCTCGTGTTTGTAGGGAGTATGAGTTGCAATCGAAGAATAGTGTTGAATTGCTAAAGAACTATTTGAAGCAATATCCGGATTCGCGGCATGCCAATCGTGTTCAATCCATGATTGCGTCGACTTATGTGAACGAAGGTCGTTATCAGGAGGCTTTGGACGTTTTTCAGACATGCGATTTGGAAGCTTTGGCCGATAAGGAAAGGGATGAATCGGTGTGTAAGATGGCAACGGCTTATTTGAATATTGGCAATTTGAAGGAAGCCAAGATTTGGTTTACGATGTTGGGAGAGGTGAGCAAGACGCACGCTGCTGATGCAACCTTTAATTTAGGATACATCGATTATGTAGAAAAACGCTATGACCAGGCTTTGGAAGCGTTCGAGTCGTTGAAGAATAACAAAACCTATGCTTCGTTGGTGCCTTATTACATGGGCGAGATATGTTTGCTTCGTGAAGATTATCGGGGAGCCGAGAAAGTGGCTTCGGAGTATCTGAAGAATTATAAAGGACATAAGGATGAGGCTGAAATGCTTCGAATCCAAGGTGAAGCCCGTTATGGATTGCAAGATTATGTGGGGGCAGCTGCTTCGTTGGAAGCTTACACCCTTTCTGTGCCTTCTCCACAAAGAAAATCCCTCTACGAATTGGGGATGAGCCATTACCATGCGGAAGCTTTTTCAAAAGCGGTCGAAGCTTTGGGAAGGGTAACTGTTGCTGAAGATGTTTTGTCGCAAAACGCTTATCTGCACATGGGGCTGGCCTATCTGAACTTAAAGGAAAGAAACCAGGCCCGCATGGCTTTTGAGCAAGCCTCTTTGGGAGATTATGATTTGGCAGTAAAGGAACAGGCTTTATACAATTATGCACTTTGCATACATGAAACCTCTTATTCACCCTTTGCGGAATCCGTCCATGTCTTTGAACGTTTCTTGAACGAGTTCCCGACATCTGCATATGCCGAAAAGGTTAATGATTATTTGGTGGAAGTGTATATGAATACACGAAGTTATGAAGCAGCCTTAGCATCGATAGACAAAATCCGTCAACCCGGGGTACGCATTTGGGAAGCCAAACAAAATATCCTTTTCCGTTTAGGTACACAGGCCTTCGCGAATGCCGATTTTGCGAAGGCGAATCAATACCTGAGCGAATCCCTGAAATTGGGTCAATATAATCCGACGACACAAGCCAATGCTTTTTACTGGCGGGGAGAAGCAAATTATCGCTTGGGGAAATATCCGGAGGCAGGCAATGATTTGCGTCAATATCTGAATCTAGCCACTGATCGCTCAAGTCAGGAATACGGGTTGGCTCAGTATAATTTAGGTTATACAGAATTCAAACAAAAGAAATATTCAGAAGCCTTACATTGGTTCTCTCGTTATGTGAAGGTAGGGAAAAATGATCATCGGCAGATTTTGGCAGATGCTTACAATCGTATAGGGGATTGTCATTTCTATGCACGCGAGTTTGATGCTGCCCGACAAAATTATCACAAAGCATCCGAAGTAGAGCCTTCCATGGGAGATTACTCTCTTTATCAAGAAGGTTTTGTAAAAGGACTTCAACGTGATTATGTAGGTAAAATCCAGTCGTTGAACAAGTTGATAACAGATTATCCGAAGTCGCAATACATCGATGATGCTTTGTATGAACAAGGGCGTGCCTTTGTGCAATTGGAAGACAATACGAATGCCATTGGTCGTTATCAGATGCTGGTGAAGAACTTCCCGGAGAGTAATCATGCTCGTCGGGCTGCCAATGAAATCGGTTTGCTATATTATCAGGATGACAAATATCCGGAGGCCATTGCTGCTTATAAGGAAGTAGTGAAAAACTATCCGGGCAGTGAAGAAGCGAGGTTGGCTCAACGCGACTTGAAGTCGATATACATCGATTTGAATCAGGTAGATGAATATGCCAATTATGCCTCGTCCGTATCTGGAGGAGTTGGCTTTGATATTAATGAAAGGGACTCCTTGACTTATGTAGCTGCTGAAAAGGTCTATATGCGTGGCGATATGAACCAGGCGAAGGAAAGTTTTGCCCGTTATCTGCAAACATTCCCGGAAGGAGCATTCGGATTGAATGCGAATTATTATCTCGGCCTGATAGAATACAATCAGCAAAATGGGGAAGTTGCAGCAAGATATTTGGACAAAGTTTTGGAATTTCCGGCTAACAAATATTCGGAGGATGCAAGGATGATGAATGCAGAAATTGCTTATACGGCAGGAAATTATGAAAAGGCGTTGGAGAACTACAAGCGTTTGAAGGAACAGGCTTCGTCTGCCGAACGTCGTCAGTTGGCCGAAATAGGAATTTTGCGGAGTGCCGTGATGTCGGGTAATGCGGAAGAAACCATTTTTGCCTCGACCGCCATTCTTGCGGATACAAAGATGTCGCCTGAACTCGTAAATGAAGCACTCTATCATCGTGCGAAAGCATTGTTGGCCGTAGGTCAGCAAAAAGAGGCGATGAATGATTGGCAAGTATTGTCGAAAGATACGCGAAATATTTATGGAGCAGAAGCCAAGTATCAGTTGGCACAAGGGTATTACGATGCCGGACAAACCTCAGAGGCAGAGGCGGTATTATTGGATTATATAAATGTAAGCACTCCCCATGCTTATTGGTTGGCTCGTAGTTTCGTGTTGTTGTCTGATGTTTATGTGAAGTTGGACAGAAAGTTGGATGCCCGTCAATATCTGCTTTCTTTAAAGCAGAATTATCAAGCAGAAGATGATATCTCAGGTATGATTGAAAGTCGTCTGGAAAAATTAAAGGAATAATCACTAAAAAAAAGAATAATGAAGAAGATTGCGATTGTGGCAAGTATATGCTTGTTTTCGTTAGGAACGGTTTATGCTCAGCAAGACACGACAATGAACCGTACTGTCATTGTGGAGAATGAATATAACCCGACTGTGATGGATGCGTCGAAAATCAATGTAATGCCGAAGGTTGAAGAACCCAAAGCGACTAAAAGGAATATTGATTATGCAACCTCGTTGAGGCCAGTTGCTTCGTGGAATTATCAGGCCATGTCACCGGTCGTTCGTGAGTGGGAAATGGACAAGGCATATCGCGGACATTTTCGAGCAGGTTATGGAACAGATGGAAATGTTGATGTAAAAGCGGGCTATCTCTGGGATATGACTCCGAAAGACCGTTTGAATATCGCCGTATCGGTGGATGGTTGGAATGGAACGTTAAAAGATGTGGCTGGCTTGGATTGGAAATCCAGACTTTATCACACCAAAGCGGGATTGGATTATAAGCATTCCTTCAAAAAGTTGGATTTTCTGTTGGGAGGTAATTACCGTTCTCAGGTTTTCAACTACATGGGTAATCCTGTCAGTTCAGAACTGAAAACTGATGACAAACAACATCAGACATTGGGACATGTGTATTTAGGGTTGGCCTCGACAGATAAGGACTTGTCCGTTCAATATCAAGGTGAATTGGGATTGAACTATTTTAAGCAGAAATATCCGACCTTGATTACAGCAGGTAATGAAAAAACAATTTATGTGAAGGGGGATGTTTGGAAACCGTTCGCAGGACAAAGTTTCGGCTTAAAGTTTGATTTCAATAATTATCTTTATTCAATGGAAGGAATGGAAGATGCCACCTCATTGGAGCTGAATCCATATTATGCCATGAAGGGAGAAAACTTACGCCTTCGTTTGGGTGCTCATGTCGATTGGTGGAGTGGTGCCGAGGATAAGGTGAAGTTTTCGCCGGATGTAAATTTGGAATATGTGTTCTCTGAAAGTTATGTGCTTTATGCAAAAGCGATTGGCGGACGTGAGAATCGTAGCTTTTATGAACTGACGGACTTAACCCCTTATTGGGCACCATCGTCTTATGCTTTGTTTCCTACATATGTACTGTTTGATGCATCGGCAGGTTTGATGGCTTCTCCTATCAATGGTTTTTGGTTCAATTTAACCGGAGGGTATCAGATGAGAGAGGATGATTTATGTTGGGGATTGGGATATAACGGTCCTCTGTCATACACAACCTTTAATCAAGGCAAGACAAAAGCTGCCTATGGTAGTGCAGAACTGAAATACGATTATAAAGACCTGTTGGGTATTTCCTTGAAAGGAACCTATTATAGCTGGACGTGGGAAGATGCACGAGCCTTGGGCGTGGATGAATCTGCCGCATTGGCATTGAAACCTGAACTTGAGTTGAACGCTAATGTGGATTTTAAGGTTTTCGAAGGATTGAAGGTGAATGTCGGATACGATTATGTAAAACGATATGAAGGTCTGTTTGAACCAATTAGTGATTTGCATGTTGGAGCTGCTTTCGAAGTTTTGGACAATGTGCAGGTGTATGGTCGGATTCATAATCTTTTGGATAAAGACTATTTCAGAGCTGATGCTTATCCGGCACAAGGCTTGAATATTTTAGGTGGAATTTCATTCCGTTTCTAGTAAGTCTTCCCCTGTATTTAAAGAAAATTAAGAAAAAAAGCAGAAACATACCTTATTATATAGGTGTGATTCTGCTTTTTTTTCTACTTTTGCCCCCAAATTTGAAAATTATGCAGAAAAACCTAGTAATTGTAGAGTCTCCTGCCAAGGCAAAAACCATTGAGAAGTTTTTAGGATCAGATTACAAAGTCTTGTCCAGTTATGGTCATATACGCGATTTGAAGAAGAAAGTATTCAGTATTGATGTTGCAAATGGCTATCGACCTACTTATGAAATACCTGATGATAAGAAGAAGCTAGTAAAGGAGCTGAAAGCTGAGGCCAAGAAAGCGGATATGGTTTGGCTCGCATCCGATGAGGACCGCGAAGGAGAAGCTATTTCCTGGCATTTGTTCGAAGTGTTGGGTTTAGATCCGGCAAAGACAAAACGTATTGTTTTTCATGAAATTACTAAAACGGCTATTCAGAAGGCAATTCAGAATCCTCGTGATATTGATGTGAATCTGGTGAATGCCCAACAGGCACGTCGTGTGCTTGACCGTATTGTTGGTTTTGAACTTTCACCGGTACTTTGGCGGAAAGTGAAACCGGCTCTGTCGGCAGGACGTGTTCAGTCGGTTGCGGTTCGTCTGATTGTAGAACGCGAACGAGAAGTGAATGCATTCGTCAGTGAGTCTTCTTATCGGTTAACTGCAATTTTCAATGTCCTTGACGCTAACGGTGAAAAGGCTGAAGTCAGATCTGAATTGGGACGCCGTTTTAAAACGAAAGAAGAGGCACATGCTTTTCTTGAAATGTGTAAGAATGCAGATTTCGAAATTAAGGATATTGTTACTCGTCCTTCTAAGAAGTCACCGGCTCCTCCGTTTACTACTTCTACGTTGCAACAGGAAGCTGCTCGGAAATTGGGTTTCTCGGTATCACAAACAATGGTTGTTGCCCAACATTTGTATGAAAACGGTCAGATTACCTATATGCGTACCGACTCGGTGAACCTGTCGGATTTAGCATTGGGTACAAGCCGGGATACAATTGCAGCCTTGATGGGAGAAAAATACATCAAGACCCGTCAATTTGCGACTAAAAGCAAAGGTGCCCAAGAAGCTCACGAGGCCATTCGACCGACCTATATGAGCAATGAGAAGATTGCTGGTTCTGTACAGGAGCAAAAATTGTATGAATTGATTTGGAAACGAACGATTGCTTCTCAGATGGCGGATGCCGAACTTGAAAAGACTACGGCAACGATTGCTATCAGTAATAGTGGTGAGACCTTTATCGCAGCAGGTGAGGTGGTGACTTTTGATGGTTTTTTGCGAGTATATAAAGAATCGTTTGATGAAGATAGCGAGCAGGAAGATGAAAGTCGTCTGCTTCCGCCAATGTCCGTAGGGCAGACTTTGGAAAAAGTGGAAATATTGGCTACACAACGCTTCTCTACTTGTCCTCTCCGTTATACGGAAGCCAGTTTGGTACGTAAGCTGGAGGAACTGGGTATTGGACGTCCGTCAACTTATGCTCCAACAATTTCAACTATTCAGCAGAGAGGATATGTCGAAAAGGGAAATAAAGAAGGTGTAAAGCGTTCGTATGAAATATTGAAGTTGAGAGGAAGCAAGATAACAGAGAGTGTAAAATCTGAGATTACAGGAAATGAGAAATCGAAATTGCTTCCTACCGATGTGGGAGTTGTCGTGAATGATTTTCTGATGGCTTATTTCCCTGAAATCATGGATTACAATTTTACTGCCAGTGTGGAAAAAGAATTTGATGAAGTGGCAGAAGGTAATAAAGAATGGACAGGCCTGATGGAAAACTTTTATCAGAACTTCCATCCGTTGGTGGATAAAACCATGAATAGCAAGAGTGAACGGAAGGTGGGTGAACGTCTGTTGGGTACCGACCCGGTTAGTGGGAAACCGGTTTCTGTCAAGATTGGTCGATACGGACCGATTATCCAGATAGGCAGTGCCGAGGATGAAGAAAAACCGCGTTTTGCACAATTGGCTAAAGGTATGTCTATGGAAACTATTACCTTGGAAGAGGCTTTGGATTCTTTTAAGTTACCACGTTCATTGGGTGAGTTTGAGGGACAGGACGTTGTTGTAGGTGTTGGTCGTTTTGGCCCTTACATTCGTCACGACAAGATGTTTGTATCTATACCTAAGGGCACTGACCCGATGGAAGTCTCTTTGGAAGATGCTATTGAATTGGTTCAACAGAAACGGGAAACGGTAGAAAACAAGGTTATTAAATCTTTTGCAGAAGAGCCGGAACTCCAAGTGTTGAATGGACGTTATGGTCCTTACATTGCTTATCAGAAGAAGAATTATAAGATTCCCGAAAATGTGAATCCAAAGGATTTGGACTTGGCCACTTGTTTCAAGGTTATTGAACTTCAGAAAATCAAGAAGGATAACCGGAAGTCACGTTACAGTTCTTCAAAGAAATGATACGTATATTTTTAATCGGATATATGGGTGCAGGCAAAACAACATTGGGAAGAGCCTTTGCCCGTGAGATGGGAATCTCTTTCATCGATTTGGATTGGTATATCGAGGAAAGATTCCATAAAACAGTTCGCCAGCTTTTTGAGGAACGAGGTGAAGATGCTTTCCGGGAAATCGAGAAAAAGATGTTGCATGAAGTAGCTGCATTCGAAGATGTGGTTATTGCTACAGGAGGTGGGACGCCTTGCTTTTTCGACAATATGGAATACATGAATGCTTGTGGGGATACGGTGTTTATGGATGTCGATACGAAAGTGTTGTTTAGACGTTTGAGTGTGGCTAAACAACAACGTCCGTTGTTGGCAAAAAAAACGGATGAGGAATTGAAAGAGTTGATTGATGTAGCTCTAGAGAAACGCTTGCCTTTCTATCGGCAGGCAAAATATAATTTTTGTGGTGATGAACTGGAGAACAGACATCAAATACAGAAATCGGTTGAATCATTAAAAAAGTTACTCAACATCGTATGAAGGAGAAATTGACCGTAATAAAAGTCGGAGGTAAAATAGTAGAAGAAGAAAATACATTGAGCCAATTGTTGGCCGATTTTTCTGCTATTGAAGGTTATAAAGTATTGGTACATGGAGGTGGCCGTTCGGCTACTAAACTGGCTTCTCAATTAGGTATAGAGAGCAAGATGGTGAATGGACGCCGGATAACGGACGCTGAAACCTTGAAGGTGGTAACGATGGTATATGGGGGGCTGGTAAACAAGAACATAGTGGCTGGTCTTCAAGCCAAAGGCGTAAATGCGATGGGATTCACCGGTGCAGATATGAATGTTATCCGCTCGATAAAGCGTCCGGTGAAGGATATTGATTATGGCTTTGTGGGCGATGTGGAAAAGGTGAATGCCGAATTATTGGGTAACTTGATCCGCCAAGGCATTGTGCCGGTAATGGCACCATTGACACACGATGGACAAGGTTCGATGCTTAATACCAATGCCGATACCATTGCCGGTGAGACCGCCAAGGCATTGGCCCAATTATTCGATGTAACCCTCGTGTTTTGTTTCGAGAAGAAGGGGGTGCTCTTGGATGAAAATGATGACGATAGTGTCATTCCCATCATTACCCCGGAACTCTTTAAGGAATATGTTGATAAGGGCATTATTCAAGGTGGCATGATTCCAAAGCTGGAAAACTCTTTCTCCGCCATCGATGCCGGTGTGTCGCAGGTGGTGATTACTTTGGCGTCGGCCATTCATCAGGAAGGTGGTACGGTAATTCGAAAATAATAGTCGTTTGACTATTAGAACTCGGTGCGGAAGTTCTTCAATTCCGCACGTAATGTTTTGGCTTTACCTTCCGTCAGTTCGTCCAGAATCTCCCAAAACTTCGGGCCGTGATTCATTTCTTTGGTGTGTGCCAATTCATGCAACAAGACATAATCCATCAAGTGGGGCGGAAGTAGCATCAAGTAGCAGGAGAGGTTGATGCTTTTTATGGCCGAACAACTTCCCCAACGGCTTCGGCTACCTGTTATCTTTACTCGGTTGAAAGGCAGGCCGTATCGCTCGGATAAGGCTTCCAATAGAGTTGGCAGATAGGAAGATGCTGCTTTTTTCAAGGCACGGATGATAGCGTTTCGAATTAACTTTTGGGTAGCTTCAGAGGCGAAATCCACTTGCTTGGGGCAATAGAGGATGGTGTTTTCTTCGGTATGTTTTAGGGTGAAGCATTTTAATCTACTAGAAGCCAGACTTAGGCGGAAGCAAGGAGCCTCGATTCGAAAATCGAAATCAAATTTCTTAGGAACGACCTTTGTCCAGTTTTCCAAGAGGGAAGGGCGGAACTTGTCGATGACTTCCAAAACTTTGCTGGTGAGGCTTCGGGGTGGTGTCGTGACATGAAGCCCATCGGGCTTGGTACGCATCGTGATGTTGCGGGCTGTTCGTCGGGTACGGATAATGATTTGCCCGAAATCATTGTCGAGGATGACTCTTTTGGTGGCCATGATAGGTGAAGGCGTTTAAGTGAAAACGTGAAGGTGTATTTTAAAAACGTGAAGGTGTTTCTTCAATGACGATTTCACCTTCTGCCTTTTTCAAGACAATCTTGCCTCCGTTCTTACTCAAGTTGAATGGGGTGGCCGTGTCGGTCTCATTGTCGACGACTATCAATGCATGTTCCTCGGCAAAACGGTGGATGTCCATCCGAAGGGTTGTATCGGGTATGATACCATTCAATAACAGACTATCGTTCAGGTAAATGCTGAGGCTTTCACCGGAGAAGTCCGGGGTGATTTCTATCTGATATGCTTCTTGGTACGTATGGGTCTTCTTTTCCGCATCGCGTTTGAAGGTATAGGCCAAGTAGAGAAAAAGACCTGTAATGAACAGTACGGCAAAGAAGAGGACGGTGTTGAACACCATAAAGGGCTTATGAGGATTTTGTCTTTTTCGGGTCATGGTTTCAGAAGTTTTTGCAAAACTATAAAAAAAAACGGGTAAATGTTGTGGCTCTGATAGATAATTTGTACTTTTGCACCGAAATGGATGAATGGTGGGGCTTGATTAAGCCCTTTTTTTGTTCTTAAAAGTGAATAAATGATAGACAGAAACATTGTAAGCGGGATTGTTAATGAATGGCTGGAGGATAAAGAATACTTTTTGGTAGATGTAGCCATCAGCCCAGACAACAAGATTGTAGTGGAAATCGACCATGCCGAAGGGGTGTGGATTGATGATTGTGTGGAATTGAGCCGTTTCATCGAATCGAAGCTCGATCGTGAGCAGGAAGATTACGAACTGGAAGTTGGGTCGGCAGGTATCGGACAACCTTTTAAGGTGTTGCAGCAATATTTGATTCATATTGGTCAGGAAGTGGAAGTGCTGACCAAAGAGGGCAAAAAGCTGGAAGGGGTGTTGAAGGATGCCAATGAAGAGAACATGACGGTGACAATCCTGAAAAAAGTGAAGCCGGAAGGTGCTAAACGCCCTAAACTGGTGGAAGAAGATGTGACATTCAGATACGAAGAAATAAAATATACGAAATACTTAATTAGTTTTAAATAATTATGGCCAAGAAAGAGGAAACAATCAGCTTGATTGATACATTTTCGGATTTTAAGGAAACCAAAAACATTGATAGAACCACTATGGTTAGCGTCTTGGAAGAATCGTTCCGTAGTGTGATTGCAAAGATGTTTGGTACCGATGAAAATTACGACGTAATTGTAAATCCAGATAAGGGTGACTTTGAAATCTGGCGAAATCGTGTGGTGGTGAAAGATGAGGAGTTGACGAACGAAAACATGCAGATTTCGTTGACAGAAGCACAGAAAATCGATGCTTCATACGAAGTGGGCGAAGAAGTGACCGACGAAGTTATTTTTGCGAAGTTTGGCCGTAGAGCGATTTTGAATTTGCGTCAGACACTGGCCTCCAAGATTCTAGAATTGGAAAAGGATAGCTTATATAACAAGTATATTGATAAGGTAGGTACCGTAATCGCAGCTGAAGTTTATCAGATTTGGAAGAAAGAAATCCTGTTGTTGGACGACGAGGGTAATGAATTGCTCTTACCTAAGACTGAACAGATTCCGGCAGACTTCTATCGTAAAGGCGAAACCGTTCGTGCTGTGGTAGCCCGTGTAGATAATCGTAATAACAACCCGAAGATTATCTTAAGCCGTACATCACCGGTGTTCTTGGAACGTCTTTTCGAACAGGAAGTTCCTGAAATCAACGATGGCCTGATTACTATTAAGAAGATTGCACGTATCCCGGGTGAAAGAGCAAAAATCGCCGTAGAAAGTTATGATGACCGTATCGACCCGGTAGGAGCATGTGTAGGTGTAAAAGGTTCGCGTATCCATGGAATTGTCCGCGAATTGCGAAACGAAAACATCGATGTCATTAACTACACATCCAATATCCAACTTTTTATCCAACGTGCGTTGAGTCCTGCAAAGGTTTCTTCCATCGTATTGCACGAAGAAGAAAAGAAGGCTGAAGTATATCTCAAGCCAGAAGAAGTCTCTTTAGCCATAGGTAAGGGAGGTATGAATATCAAATTGGCCAGTATGCTAACAGAATATACCATTGACGTTTATCGCGAATTGGATGAAAGTGCAGATGATGAAGATATCTATTTGGATGAATTCAAGGATGAAATTGACGAATGGGTAATCAATGCCATTAAGTCAATTGGTTTGGATACGGCGAAAGCAGTCTTGAATGCTCCTCGCGAAATGCTGATTGAAAAGGCCGATTTGGAAGAAGACACCGTAGACGAGGTGCTGGATATTTTAAGTGCAGAATTTGAAGAATAAAGAAAAATGACGATAAGACTGAACAAAGTAACAAGAGATTTAAATGTAGGAATAACGACGGTAGTTGAGTTCTTGCAGAAGAAAGGGTATGAAATAGAAGCAAATCCTAACACAAAAATTACCGAAGAGCAATATGCTGTGCTTGTGAAAGAGTTCAGCACAGATAAAAATTTAAAGAAAGAAACAGAAAAGTTTATTCAGGAAAGACAAAGTAAGGATCGCAACAAAGCCTCAGTCTTTATTGAAGGTTATGAAGAACTAAAACAAGTGGAAGAAGAAATAGACCTTCGTCCTAAGTATAAGCCAATAGGTAAAATCGATTTGGATAATTTAGATAAACGCCCCGTAATAGTTGCACTAGAAGAACCGGTAAAAATTGTAGAACAAGAAACTATTGCGGCAGAGCCTGAAAATCAAGTACCAACTGAAGAAAAGTTGGTAGAAAAAGAAATGCCCTCTGTGAACGAAATGGAGAAACAGGAAGTACAAATAAAAGAAGAAACTTCAGAGCCTCAAAATGTTGTGGTGGATGAAAATCAAAATCCTGATGTATTTAAAATACGTCCAACAGGATTTAAATCTGCTATAAATGTGCTAGGTAAAATCGATTTGGATGCATTGAATCAATCTACTCGTCCAAAGAAGAAAACAAAAGAAGAAAAGCGTAAAGAAAGAGACGAAAAGGAAAAACTTCGTCAGCAACAACGCCAACAGATGAAGGATGCTATCATTAAGGAAATTCGAAAGAATGATGATAATACTCCGAAGGATACCGATGAAGAAAATAACAAGAAGAAGAAGAGGAATCGTATTGGAAAGGAACGGATAGATCTTAATGCCTCAAACAATCAAGGAGTTCAACGGAAAGAAGGTCATTCAAATAAGGGGAATAATCCTCAAAGTAAGGGTAGTAACCAAGGCAAGCCAAACAAAGAACGTTTCAAGAAGCCGGCTCCCAAGGTAGAGGTTAGTGATGAAGATGTAGCAAAGCAAGTAAAGGAAACATTGGCTCGCCTGACCAACAAGAGCAAGAATAAGGCTGCTAAATATCGTAAGGAAAAGCGTGAGAATGTACGCGACCGTATGATGGAACAGGAAGAAATGCAGCAAGAAGAAAGCAAAATTCTGAAGCTGACAGAATTTGTAACAGCCAACGAATTGGCGAACATGATGGATATTCCTGTGACACAAGTTATCGGTACTTGTATGAGCATCGGTATGATGGTGTCTATCAATCAGCGTTTGGATGCAGAAACAATCAATTTGGTGGCTGAAGAATTTGGTTATCAGACAGAATATGTGAGTGCAGAAGTATCGCAGGCTATTACAGAGGAAGTTGATGCCGAGGAAGATTTGGTGCCACGTGCTCCAATTGTGACCGTAATGGGTCACGTTGACCATGGTAAGACTTCATTGCTTGACTATATTCGTAAGGCAAATGTAATTGCTGGTGAAGCAGGTGGTATCACCCAACACATTGGTGCATACAATGTGAAGTTGGAAGACGGTCGTCGTATCACATTCCTAGATACTCCGGGCCACGAAGCATTTACTGCCATGCGTGCCCGTGGTGCGAAGGTGACGGATATCGTTATCATCATCGTTGCTGCCGATGACAATGTGATGCCGCAGACTAAGGAAGCCATCAATCACGCTATGGCTGCTGGTGTACCTATCGTATTTGCCATCAACAAGATTGATAAGCCGGCTGCTAATCCGGATAAGATTAAGGAAGAATTGGCTGCTATGAACTTCCTCGTGGAAGAATGGGGCGGTAAGTACCAGTCACAAGATATCTCGGCCAAGAAGGGCTTAGGTGTAGAAGATTTGTTGGAAAAGGTATTGCTCGAAGCTGAAATGTTGGAACTCAAGGCCAATCCAGACAGAAAGGCAACCGGTTCTATCATTGAGTCGTCTCTTGATAAGGGTCGTGGTTATGTGGCTACCGTATTGGTGAGCAACGGTACACTCCGTGTGGGTGACATCGTATTGGCAGGCACTTCGTATGGCAAGGTGAAGGCGATGTTTAACGAACGTAACCAGCGTATTAAAGAAGCTGGTCCGGCTGAACCGGTATTGATTCTTGGTTTGAACGGTGCTCCAGCTGCAGGTGATACTTTCCATGTGTTCGATACTGATCAGGAAGCTCGTGAAGTGGCCAACAAACGTGAACAGTTGCAACGCGAACAGGGCTTACGAACACAGAAGATGTTGACATTGGATGAAGTGGGTCGTCGTCTCGCATTGGGTGACTTCCATGAACTGAACATCATCGTGAAGGGTGACGTGGACGGCTCGGTAGAAGCATTGAGCGACTCGTTGATCAAGTTGTCAACCGAACAGATTCAAGTGAACGTCATCCACAAGGGCGTAGGTCAGATTTCGGAATCGGATGTGACCTTGGCGGCTGCTTCGGATGCCATCATCGTCGGCTTCCAGGTACGTCCTTCGGCATCGGCAGGCAAGTTGGCCGAACAGGAAGGTGTGGATATCCGCAAGTACTCAGTCATCTACGATGCTATCGAAGAAGTGAAGGCAGCGATGGAAGGTATGTTGGCTCCGACATTGAAGGAACAGGTAACTGCTACCATCGAAGTGCGTGAAGTATTCAACATCAGCAAGGTGGGGCAGGTAGCCGGTGCCATGGTGAAGACCGGTAAGGTGAAGCGTAGCGACCGTGCCCGCTTGATTCGTGACGGTATCGTGGTATTCACTGGTAACATCAATGCCTTGAAGCGTTTCAAGGACGATGTGAAGGAAGTGGGTACGAACTTTGAGTGTGGTATCAGTTTGGCTGGTTGCAACGACATTAAGGTAGGCGATATCATTGAAACATTCGAAGAAATCGAAGTGAAGCAGACGTTGTAAAAGAAAGATAATTGATATAACTATAAGTGTCATTCTGAGCGTAGCGAAGAATCTGATTGCATCCTCAAAGGCTGCGCTATGACTACAGATTCTTCACTCCGTTCAGAATGACACATATGTTTTTATTAATGACAATGGAAGTAATAGACATTATCATATTAATACTGATAGGTGTTGGTGTCATCCAGGGGCTGATGAAAGGTTCCATCAAGCAACTGGCATCGATTGTCGGCTTTGTGGCAGGCTTGCTGTTGGCACGTGCCTTGTTCGGTACGGTGGCAGAGCAATTGGCACCAGCCTTGGGTACATCGATCACCATTGCACAGATATTGTCGTTCATTCTCATTTGGGTGGCAGTACCCATTGGCTGTTCGTTGGTGGCATCGGTACTGACCAAGGCCCTGGATGTAGTAAACTTGGGTTGGTTGAATCGTTTGGCCGGCGCGATGTTGGGGGCTGTGAAGATGATGTTGCTTGTTGGTATCGGTATTTATGTGTTGGAATACATTGACCCGAAAAGTGAGATGATTAGTAGAACAACCAAAAGAGCATCCGTGTTATATGAACCCATGAAAGAATTGGTAGATCAATGTCTGCCCGTAGTCAAGGACGTGACGGACGACATCAAGGAGGTAACGGATGGTTTAATCAAATAAAGGATTATGCAGGAAGATTCTAATAAGAAAAAAAATAAGAAATCAGAAGAAGAACCTAAAAAGGAATCGAATGAGTATCTGCG
>SUXX01000085.1 GCA_015060735.1 Bacteroides sp. | reverse complement strand
ACTTTTCTGCTACCTGAGGACCTACCTGAGCGGTATCACCGTCGATAGCCTGACGACCACCGATGATGAGGTCATAATCACCAATCTTCTTGATGGCGGTAGCCAATGCGTATGAAGTAGCCAAAGTGTCTGCACCGGCAAAAGCACGGTCGGTCAACAAATATCCATTGTCTGCACCACGATAAAGTCCTTCACGAATAATTTCGGCAGCACGTCCCGGTCCCATGGTGAGGATAGTCACCGTCGAGCCTGGATGAGCGTCTTTCAGTCTGAGTGCCTGTTCAAGGGCATTCAAGTCTTCCGGATTGAAGATAGCCGGAAGTGCTGCACGGTTGATAGTACCGTCAGCGTTCATGGCGTCCTTGCCCACATTGCGAGTGTCGGGCACTTGCTTCGCCAATACTACAATCTTTAAACTCATAATATTAATATATTGATTTAGTTATTTTCCGTTTCAGGGGGCAAATTTAACTAAACAATTTGAGGGATAAAAGAATCTTGCAAGAAAATTGCACAAATTTAAGTTTTTTGAGCAAGGGAAATCTTCCGGATGGAGAAGAATTCTTCCTGACAAGCTGGAGGTAAAGTTTATTCCAGTCACAAGTTAACAAAACTCAGTCCGGAATTCGTCAACTCGTGATTGGATTTTGTTTTTTATGCTGATGAGAGCTTCTTTTTGACGTTTTATTAGACAATTCTCTTTTGAAAAATAAAAAGATTAGTGTAATTTTGAATGTTAAAAAAATGAAGAAATGGAAACAATGAATAACGAACTGATGAACTGGCTGCAACAAATCGGTGTGGCCGAAGGGTATGTCACGTTGATACAGCGGATAATTGTTATCTTGGCAATATTGTTGGTGGCTACGGTTTTCGACCGTATTTGTCGGAAAGGGGTTATACCGATGATTCGAAAAGTTACTGCTAAGACCCAAGTAACGTGGGACGATTATCTGCTGAACGACGAGGTGTTGAATAACGCTTGTCATCTCATTCCACCGGTAGTGGTGTATGTTTTGGTTCCCTTTGCCTTCGCGAACGAGCCGAATCTATTGACGCTTATTCTGAAAATTTGTTCGATTTATATTACGGTGGTGGTAATGAAGCTTATCTGCTCGTTTCTGACTTCTCTTTATACCATATCAACCGAACACGAAAAATTGAGAAACCATTCAATGAAGGGGTTCTATCAGATGATGAAGTTAGTCGTCATCTGTGTCGGTTCGATTATTATCATCAGCGAAATAATCAGTAAAGATCCCATTGCCATTCTGACCGGCTTGGGTGCCGGTACGGCCATCCTGATGTTGGTCTTCCAAGATACCATCAAGGGGTTGGTTGCAGGGGTACAGCTCACCGCCAATGATATGCTTCGTCCGGGCGACTGGATTACGATGCCGAAGTATGGTGCCGACGGTGATGTCATCGAAGTGACGCTCACCACCGTGAAGGTGCGTAATTGGGACAAGACCATCACCACCGTTCCTCCCTATGCTTTGGTGAATGATTCTTTCCAAAATTGGCGGGGCATGTTCGAAATAGGTGGTCGTCGAGTGAAACGTTCGATCAATATCGATATGCATTCGGTTCGTTTCTGTACGGATGAAGAATTGGCTGGTTTCAAGAAGCAACCTTGGATGGAAGGGTTTGAACCAACTGGTAAGGAGGAAGTGAACCTATATGTGTTCCGTCATTACATGGAGCATTACTTGCGTCATCATCCGAAGGTGAACCAAGAGTTGATTATGACGGTCCGTCAATTGCAACCTACCGCACAAGGGATGCCTATCGAACTTTATTTCTTCTCAGCCAATACGGCTTGGCTTCGTTACGAGCATTTGCAAGCCGAGGTGTTCGACCATTTGCTGGCTGTGCTCCCTCGCTTCGGGTTGCGGGTATTCCAAAGTCCAACGGGCTTGGATTTGCAGAAGTTGAATTAATCGTGTCATTCTGAACGAAGTGAAGAATCTGAAAGGCGAAAGTTGATGCTATCAGATTCTTCGCGTTGCTCAGAATGACACAAATTTGTAATACACATCAAACCAAACGTACACTTGTCTGTTATAGCCTTATAATAAAAGGTAAAGACAATGACAAGAGTACGTTTGTTTTTTTTATGCCTTCTGCTTGGTGCTTGTGTCGTGAAAGCTCAACAAGTGGATAAGTATCTGGAGCGTCCGTTGCCCAACGGATGGCAGGAGAAGGACACGCTTTTCCAACAAGTATTACCAGTGGATGACCAATGGTGGAAGGTGTTCGAAGATGCTACCCTCGATTCGCTCATCCACTTGGCGATGAATCAGAATCCTTCGGTGCTGATGGCTATCAACCGCATTGATCAAGCTAAGGCTAATCTTAGGGTGGCACAAAGTGGTTATTATCCTGCCTTTTCGTTGGATGTCGGATGGAATCGTCAACAGACAAGCGGAAACACGGGAAGTGGAGCACCTCAAAACAGGTATAGTTATTATGATGCCTCTGTGCAGATGAACTGGCAAGTGGATGTTTTCGGGGCGATTCGTCAGCGGGCGAAGGCTCAAAAAGAATTTGTCTTCGCAAGTAAGGAAGAATACAATGCCACGATGGTCAGTCTTTGTGCCGAAGTGGCTTCGGCTTACTTTAACCTTCGCGAGATGCAACAAGAACTGGAGGTACTTCGCCATAATGCGGCATCGCAAGAGGCAGTGGTGAAGATTACGGAAGTTCGTTATAATACCGGTCTGGTGTCTAAACTTGATGTAGCACAGGCCAAGTCCGTTTATTTCAGTACCTTAGCATCCATCCCTTCAACAGAGGCGAGCATTAGTCGATATATGAATGCATTAGCCGTATTGTTGGGAATATATCCGCAAGATGTGACTCAAGCGTTATCGGTATCCAAAAAATTGCCCGATTACGTAGAACCTGTAGGTGTAGGTATCCCCGGTCAGTTATTGCTTCGTAGACCCGATGTGCGTGCTGTAGAACGACAGGTTAATGCCCAAGCGGCTTTATTAGGAGCCTCTAAACGCGATTGGTTACCGAGTTTTTTCCTGAACGGTTCGTTTGGTTATGCCTCGCAAGATTTAAACAATTTAAATCGCAGAAATAGTATGATGTGGAGCATTGCCCCTTCTATGACATGGACAATCTTCAATGGAGGCGAACGCTTGAATAACATCCGTTTACAACGGGCACAACTCGAAGAAACCATCCATCAATTCAATCAAACCGTATTGACCGCTATGCAGGAGGTGGATAATGCGATGAGTGCCTACAAGAACTCCATCAAGCAGATTGTAGCTTGTCGCGAGATGCTGAATCAGGCTGAAGAAGTCTTCAATCTTTCGCTTGACCTCTATAAACAAGGATTGACGCCCTTCCAGAATGTACTCGATGCACAACGCTCGTTGCTCACGTACGAGAATACGTTGGTGAAGGCGAAAGGGTATTCGCTGGTTTGCCTCGTGCAGATGTACCAGGCATTGGGAGGGGGATGGTAGAAATAAAAAAGATTTATCGAAATATGAAGAAAGGAATAATCATCGCTCTATCCGGCATACTCATCGCCGGATGCGAACAGAAACCGAAAACATCGGTAGGAGCCGAAGCCCTTCCCGTGGAAGTGGCCAGGCCGGTCGTGAAGAATGTGACCTTGACACGCGACTATCCCGGTTATCTCACGGCCGAGAATAGTGTGGACATCGTGGGAAGGGTGAACGGAACGTTGCTCTCCAAGAACTATCCTTCGGGAGCGAGGGTGAAGAAAGGGCAGACCTTGTTTGTGGTTGACCCTACGCTTTATGAAAATGCCGTGAAGCAAGCGGAGGCTGCATTGAAGACCGCAAAAGCCAATTTGGTGTATGCCCAAAGTAGTTACGAACGGATGAAGGAAGCCATCAAGAGCGAGGCGGTGAGCCGCATCCAGTTGGTGCAGGCGGAAAGCAATGTTCAGGCTTGCGAAGCGGCGGTAAGCAATGCCGAAGCGGAACTGAAAACGGCTCGTACCAATTTAAGTTATTGTTACATCAAGTCGCCGATGGACGGGGTGGCGGATTTGGCGGAGTACTCCGATGGAGCTTATATCAGTGGCGAGGGAAATCCCGTGAAGCTGACCACCGTCTATCAGGACAAGAAGCTCTATTCGTATTTCGACATTTCGGACAACCAGTATTTGGCCTTCGAGTTGTTGAGGAACGATAGTACCAAAATAAAGGAAGCCGATCATTCGGTCACCCTTCGGGTAGGGGCGGACGGTTCAAAGACTTGGCAAGGGAAACTGAATTACCTCTCGCCAAGCTTCAGCCTCACCACGGGGACGATGCGTCTTCGTGCCGAATTGGACAATCCCGAGGGGGTGTTGAAACCGGGACTTTATGTCAGTGTCACCTTGCCCTATGCTACGGCGGAAAAGGCGGTGCTGGTGGACAATGCCTCGATAGGTACCGACCAGTTGGGAAAGTTCCTGTATGTGGTGAACGATAGTAATGTGGTGAGTTCCCGCCACATCGAAATCGGGCAGTTGGTGGATGACAATATGCGTATCGTGACTTCGGGCTTGTCGCCGGAGGAACGCTATGTCACCAAGGCTTTGATGAAGGTACGGCAGGGGATGAAGATTCAACCGATAATGCCTAAATAAAGACAATAATAAGGTGTCATTCTGACACGGGAGGAATAATAAAACCAAAACGCTTATGTTCTCGAAATTCTTTATCGAACGACCGATATTCGCTACGGTGCTGGCCTTGCTCATCATCGTGGCAGGGCTGGTGACACTCCGTATGCTTCCCATTGAGCAATATCCAGACATCACGCCACCAACCGTACAGGTGAATGCCATCTATCCGGGAGCGAATGCGGAGACCGTGGCAC
>SUXX01000084.1 GCA_015060735.1 Bacteroides sp. | reverse complement strand
CTATGCTTACATGTATGCCGTTCCTTACGAACTCTATACGAAGTATGGCGTGCGTCGTTATGGTTTCCACGGAACTTCTCACCGCTACGTTTCAAAGCGTGTTTGCGAATTCTTGAACATCCCGGTAGAAGGTACCAAGATTATCACTTGCCACGTAGGTAACGGTGGTTCTATCACAGCCGTGAAGGACGGTAAGTCAGTAGATACCAGCATGGGCTTGACTCCGTTGGAAGGCTTGATGATGGGTACTCGCTCGGGCGACATCGACGGTGGTGCCGTGACTTACATCATGGAAAAGGAAGGTCTCGATGCAACAGGTATCTCTAACCTCTTGAACAAGAAGTCTGGCGTACTCGGTGTGTTCGAAAAGTCAAGCGATATGCGTGACCTTGAAAGTGCTGCTGCTGCCGGCGAACCTCGTGCCGTATTGGCTGAAAACATGTATTTCTACCGCATCAAGAAGTACATCGGTGCATACGCAGCTGCTATGGGTGGCGTAGATGTCATCGTCTTCACAGGTGGTGTAGGTGAAAACCAAGCTAATGCCCGTTCAGGTGCTTGCGAAGGTTTGGAATACATGGGTGTAAAAGTTGACGCTGAAAAGAACAAGACTCGTGGCGAAGAAGCTATCATCTCTGCAGACGATTCGAAGGTGAAGGTAGTCGTTATCCCGACCGACGAAGAATTGATGATTGCAAGCGACACAATGGATATCTTGAGTGCAAAGTAATCTGAAACTCATATTATAAAGGTTGCCGTACTTCATTGTATAGCAACCTTTCTTGTTTTATAAACTCCCAAAACAACTCCTGAAAAATGGTTCAAGACACATTCCAATTCTACAAACCTTGTAAGTCATTACAACCTTACATCAGATATTATTGGGTATTCAAGAGTGAAGAACGATTGAATACCTTTACCTTCCCCATTGGTTGTCCTCAAATCATTTTTCACAAACGGAAGCCCCTCTTTATTCCAGAACTAAACACCACACAAGACAAACTAACAATCAGCGGACAAGTCAATTTTTCATCGCATTTGTACGCCAAAGGAGATATTGAAATGATAGTAGCAGTATTCCATCCTCATGCCATGAATCTGTTCCTAAATATCCCTACATCTCTATTCTATAATCAAGAAGTTTCCGGATACGACATTGAAGACAAAAGTCTGGAAGAATTAGCAATGCAAGTATTCGAATGTGAAGACAATGCTTTCTGCATCAATCATATAGAAAAATGGCTCTTGTCACGAATCAAAGGCATCTCATCCCATGCTATCTATAAATCCCAAAGAATAGACACAACCATCAAGCAAATATATGTCACTCCTCAAATATCAGTAACAGACTTATCCTCCATCGCTTGTCTTAGCAAAAAACAATTCGAACGCGAGTTCCAGTCACATGTAGGTATAAATCCTAGAGAATACACCCGCATCGTCCGTTTCCAAAAAGCATTGGCACAAATGCAATATCAACCGAACGGAACCAATCAAGCACAAATAGCCTACGCAAGCGGATATGCCGACCAATCACATCTCATCCGGGAGTTCAAAAGACTTTGCGGATATACTCCCATGTCCTTGTTGAAGATTGCAACTCCTTATTCGGACTTGTTTACCAATCCCATATAAATGTCCCGTTTGTTCTATCCGGAAACAAATGCTTCCCTTACTTTTGCCTCATCATTCATTAAGCAAAATAACAGAAATATGAGAGAAGTAAATCCTAAAGAAACAACCCGAGGACATCAATTTGAAATTTGGAAGAATGCACCCAACCCCATGCTTACTTTCGTCAAAAGAATGGATGTGACCCGCCTTGTCAGAATAAGTAAGGAAAAGCATCTGAAGTTCAACATGCTCTTGGACTATTGCATCGGGAAGGCAGCTATCAACCAAAAGGAGTTCTATCTACTGCCAGTAGGTGACAAACTGATGCAATTTGACCATATTGCCATCAATACAATGGTAAAGAACCTTACTGGCGAGGTAAGTTCCTGTGACATCGCTTTCAACGGAGACTTCGACAGCTATAGCCAAGACTATCTGAAGTATACTACAGAAGTAGCCGAAAGCTGCATTGATCGGGATTTATCAGAAGAATATATGGTGATCGGCACATCAGCTGTCATTGATACTGAATTGGAATTTGGAGGAGGCATGTACAGTGGCATATTCAACAATCCATTTATCATATGGGGGCGATATTCACGACATTTTTTCAAATATCATTTGAACCTTTCCTTCCAATTCCATCACACACAGATGGACGGAGCACATGCAACCCGATTTCTTAATAACATTCAGAAGGAAATAAATACATTAAGAATACAGCAAACAGATAAATATGCTTCAAAAAATCATAAAACATGCTGAAGTTTCAAGAAAAACATGAAGACGTTTTTTTATTTCGCGAAGGCGAATTTATGATACTAATGGCAGAGTGGCTTTTGGCTTTTCAAATGGATATTTTAAATTAAGTTTGAAAATAGCCTTCACAAATTTCACCGACATCCAACTAATTGATAAGCAAGATCATAGCGTGAAACTTCATGCCTTCAAGAAGATTCACCAAGTTTCACATCGTGAAAAGAGTGTGAAACCTGTGAAACTTGGTGAAAGTGCTCATGTTTCACTTGGAGACAATGAAAATCAAGCCTTTACAAGCGTGTGAAACTTGTGAAGGCTTGTTTACAACGTATTTTTATAACTGACTCTCCCCTTCAATGAACTGCTCGAGGAACATATTCTCGCCATCGAAGACAGCATACGAGAATTCGTGAATCCAATCGCCCAGGATGAGGATACGAGCGGTACGGCTTAGCATCAAGTCGAGCATAATATGGCGATGTCCATAAATAAAAAAGTTGATATCGGGATGTGTCTTCAGATAATCCTTCGTATAAAGCACCAACGGCTCTTCGTGTTCGCCCATGTACTCAGGTTCGCGACCATCCTTACGCTTCAAGCGACTATGCTTGGCCCATGCCAAACCGAAGTCCACACTCCAACGTGGGTGAAGCATGGAGAACAGACGTTGCAAAGTCTTACTATGAAACATGGTGCGAATAAACTTGAACTTCCAATCGTTATCTCCCAATCCATCACCATGTGCCAAGTAGAATTCCTTGCCATAGATTTCACAGGTAGTCGGTTCGCGATGGATAATTACTCCGCATTCTTTTTCCAAATAGTCGCCACACCAAATGTCGTGATTACCGATGAAGAAATGTACCTCCACGCCTAAGTCGGTCAACTCAGAAATTTTACCTAAGAAACGGGTGTAGCCCTTCGGCACTACCATCTTGAACTCATACCAAAAGTCAAACATATCACCTAGCAGATACACCGCATCAGCCTTATGCTTGATACTTTCGAGAAAGTTCACTAATCGGCGTTCCTGTGTACGACTATGTTCGATGGCACGCGAACCGAGATGGGCATCGGAAAGGAAATAGACATTCTTCATACTTCAATCTTTATAGGAATCCCAAATCGAGTTTTGCTTCTTCACTCATCATGTCCTTATCCCATTCAGGCTCAAAGACGAGGTTCACCACGGCCGAGGAAACTCCTTCTACCGAGTCTATTTTCTGACGGACATCTTCCATGATAAAATCAGCTGCCGGACAATTCGGAGCAGTCAAGGTCATATCGATAATGGCTTCGCCATCATCTTGCAAATCTATCTTATATATCAAGCCGAGATCGTAGATGTTTACCGGGATTTCAGGGTCATATACGGTCTTCAGCATCGCAATGATTCTTTCTTCTATCTTCAGACGTTCTTCTGCATTCATACTTTTCTTCATTTTGAGATTGCAAAAATAAACAATTTCTATATTCGTCCCTCATCGGCATAGCTATAAAATGCACCATCGGTCAAAATAACATGGTCAACGAAGCGGATGTTCATGCATTCAGTGGCTTGGGCAATCTGGCGAGTCAACAAGTCATCTTCCTTACTCGGTCTGATATTTCCCGAAGGATGATTATGACAAAGTGCTATGGCCGATGCCCGCTTTAGTAAAGCTTCGCGAAGGACACATCGCACATCTACCGCCGTAGCATTCAGGCCTCCGGCACTGATTTTCACCTTATCTATCAACTTAGAAGCCTGATTAAGAAGCAATACCCAGCATTCTTCGATAGGCAAATCGCACATCAGCGGATAAAAACATTCGTATACATCCCTCGATGAAAGGATCGTTTTTCGTTCCTCTACCGTTTCTTCTTTTCTACGTTTCCCCAATTCCGAAGCAGCCAAGATGGTAATCGCTTTAGCAGGTCCTATACCTTTATAGCGACAGAGTTCATCAATCGAAGCCTTACCCAGTTCATTTAAATTGTTACGATAATCGTTCAACACTTTACGCATCAATTCCACTGCTGAATCTTCCGTATTGCCCGAGCCAATCAAGATAGCCAATAACTCGGCATTCGACAATGCCGATACGCCATGTAGCATCATCTTTTCACGAGGACGGTCTTCTTCCGCCCATTGAGTTATTGTTAATTTCTCAGCCATTTTATTTTCCTCTCCCAATGTCATTTATAGAAATTCTTTTCAAAAGCCGCAAATTCATTCTTTCCCAACACGCAGCGTTCCCACCAAGCTCGAAGGAATCCCGTGCCATAACCAATTAATTGAATAAAAGATGCCGCTACAGATAGCAAGCCTATCTTAAGACTCTTATTCTGTACCGAAGAATCAACACAAATTATGAGAGCAAAAAGCACTAACAACGACAAGCTGCCTCCCCAAAAGAGCGAAGCCAACAACAGGAACGCCACACCTAACGTAAATAAGGCCGGAAGTATATGCACCAATTTCAACGACTCCGGATATTTCTTGTAAAGGTTGATTCGAGCAATGCCCGAATTGTGCACTTGCTTGAAGAATTTCTTCAAATCCGTACGTCGCTTATGCCACACCCAAGCTTCGGGAAATAACCGACAAACATATCCCC
>SUXX01000083.1 GCA_015060735.1 Bacteroides sp. | reverse complement strand
GGATAGTTGGCCAACAAACTGTCCCAATACGGAGTTGGGGTATTGAAAATCACGTCTTCCTTACCTTGAGTGCCGATTCCCCAGCCATCAAGAATCATTAAAAGGGCTTTCTTGCTCATAATATTATATTCGTTATATTAAAAATTTATTCTCTATTAATCCAAGATGCAAAGTTAGTAAAAAGCAACGTGTAATCATACTGTTTCACTTTTTTTATTTTCTTTCCTTCATCTCTGCTCAACAACATAATTCCATGCGTTGTCTCATCCAATAAAATTTTCTTTCTTTGTAATAAAGAACTTGTTATTAAAACCTTAAAATCACATATTATGAGTAAATTTCCGAAAATAGGGATTCGCCCTACCATCGACGGACGCCAAGGCGGTGTTCGCGAAAGTTTAGAAGACAAAACAATGAACTTAGCAAAGGCTGTTGCCGAATTAATTTCTGCTAATGTAAAATATCCCGATGGTTCTCCTGTACAATGCGTTATCGCTGACGGCACTATTGGTCGTGTAGCTGAAACGGCTGCATGCCAAGCCAAGTTCGAACGCGAAAATGTCGGTGCTACTATCTCTGTAACTTCTTGTTGGTGCTATGGATCGGAAACCATGGACATGCACCCTCATTGGCCAAAAGCAGTCTGGGGATTCAATGGTACCGAACGTCCGGGTGCAGTATATTTAGCTGCTGTTTTAGCCGGTCATGCCCAAAAAGGGCTTCCTGCATTTGGAATCTATGGCCACGATGTACAAGACTTGTCAGACAATACAATTCCTGCCGACTGTGCTGAAAAGATTCTTCGTTGGGCACGTGCAGCTCTCGCTGTTGCCATCATGCGAGGTGAAAGTTACTTATCTGTAGGTAGTCAGTGTATGGGTATCGCTGGTAGTATTGTTGACCAAGATTTCTTCCAAGAATATTTAGGCATGCGTAGTGAAAGTGTGGACGAAGTGGAAATTCTCCGCCGCATGGACGAAGGTATTTACGACCACGAAGAATATGAAAAGGCCATGGCCTGGACTGAAAAATATTGCAAGCCTAACGAAGGCTGGGACAAGAATCGTCCGGAAAAACAAAAAGATCGTGCCGGCAAGGACAACGACTGGGAATTTGTTGTCAAGATGACTTTGATTATCCGCGATTTGATGTTGGGCAACCCTAAGCTATTAGAAATGGGATTCAAAGAAGAAGCTATCGGCCACAACGCTATTGCAGCCGGTTTCCAAGGACAACGCCAATGGACAGACTGGAAGCCAAACGGTGATTTCTCTGAAGCATTACTTTGTAGCACTTTTGATTGGAACGGTATCCGCGAATCCTATGTACTGGCTACAGAAAACGATGCTTGTAACGGTGTAGCGATGCTCTTTGGTAAACTGTTGACCGGATGTGGACAAATGTTCTCGGACGTTCGTACATATTGGAGTCCGGAAGCTGTAAAACGTGTTACTGGCAAAGAACTGACAGGATTGGCATCAGGAGGTATGATTCATTTAATTAACTCCGGAGCAACCACCCTTGATGCAACCGGTGCCAGCACTAATGCTGCAGGAGAACCTTGCATGAAGCCATGCTGGGAAATGACCGAAGCCGATGCAGAAGCATGCTTGAAGAATACCAATTGGATGCCGGCTGATCGTGACTATTTCCGTGGAGGTGGTTTCTCTTCTAACTTCTTATCAAAGGGTGGCATGCCTGTAACCATGAGTCGTTTGAATCTCATCAAGGGACTCGGCCCGGTTCTTCAAATAGCCGAAGGCTGGACTGCTGACGTTGACCCTGAAATTCACGAAGTTTTAAACATGCGTACAGACCCGACATGGCCGACCACCTGGTTCGTTCCTCGTTTAGACGAAAACAAGGCTCCTTTCAAGGATGTCTATTCAGTAATGAACTACTGGGGTGCCAACCACGGTGCTATCAGTTATGGCCACATCGGTGCCGACTTGATTACTTTGGCTTCGATGCTCCGCATCCCGGTATGTATGCACAATGTCCCTGAAGAAAACATCTTCCGTCCGGCAGCATGGAATGCATTCGGTATGGATAAAGAAGGTGCCGACTTCAGAGCTTGTCAAAACTATGGTCCTATCTATAAATAAATGAACATGGAAAACAAGAAACCTTTGGTTCCTAAAAAATATCTGTTCACATTTATATTGATTACCTCGCTGTTCGCTCTATGGGGGTTCGCCAATGATATTACGAACCCCATGGTAGCGGCCTTTCAGACAGTGATGGAACTATCGGCAGCTAAGGCATCGATGATACAGTTTGCCTTTTATGGCGGGTATGCCACCATGGCTATACCTGCCGCCTTGTTCATCCGTAAGTATAGCTATAAGAGTGGTATTCTGCTTGGGCTGGGGCTTTATGCTATTGGGGCATTCCTTTTTATTCCGGCAGCAGCATATCAAGAATTTACCTTTTTCTGTCTTTCTCTGTACATTCTGACCTTCGGACTAGCATTTTTGGAAACAACAGCCAACCCGTTCATTCTTTCGCTGGGCGATAAGGAGTCGTCGACACGCCGGTTGAACTTAGCACAGGCTTTCAATCCGATAGGTTCGCTTAGTGGAATGGCCGTAGCTTCCTTCCTAGTACTACCCTACCTTTGGTCAGACAAACGTGACGAAGCAGGAAAGATTATTTTCGACACCTTATCTGAAGCTGAAAAAGCAAACATCCGTCTGCACGATTTGGCTATCATACGCGACCCTTATGTGATGCTCGGCTTAGTTGTGGTCTGTATTTTCATCGTTATCGCTTTAACCAAAATGCCAAAGGTCAGTAGCGAAGAAGGACAAGATAAGCAAACGCATACGGTCAGACAGACGTTATCCAATTTATGGAATAATTCCATCTATAGAGAAGGAGTGTTTACGCAGATGTGTTACGTAGCTGCACAGATTATGGTGTGGACCTTCATCATCCAATATGCCGATCACTTGGGTATTAACAAAGCTACCGCACAGATATATAACATCATTGCCATGTCGCTAAATCTGACCGGACGCTTTGTTGGCACATATATCATGAAGTTCGTGAATACACGTCAGTTGCTGACCTTGTTCGGTGTTGGAGCTTCGGTATGTACGTTCGGTACCATCTGTATTGAAGGTATGATGGGATTGTACTGCCTGGTATTAATCAGCCTGTTCATGTCTATTATGTTCCCATCCATCTACGGTATTGCTTTGGAAAATGTAGACATACAAGACACCAAACTGGGAGCGGCATTCCTAGTAATGGCTATTGTGGGCGGTGCCTTGATGCCTCCATTGCAAGGAATGATTATCGACCAGAAAGTGATTATGGGATTCCCGGCTGTAAACATTTCGTTTGTTTTGCCACTTATCTGCTTCCTGATTATCATTGTGTACGGTTATCGGTCCTATAAGAAAGGAATAACCCGTTAAAAATCGAAAGATAGTTGGGGGTCTTCACCCAACAAATTGAATGTCATGCGGTGATACGGTGTAGCTCCATGCTCGCGTATCGCCGCACGATGTTTTTTAGTAGGATAACCTTTGTTCCGATTCCAGTCGTAGAAAGGATACTCCTGATGTAAGGCGTTCATGTAATCGTCGCGATAGGTTTTGGCTAGGATGGATGCCGCTGCTATAGAAAGATATTTGCCATCACCCTTCACCACAGTGGTATATGGTAATTTCTGGTATTTTTTGAATCTATTACCATCGATTAAAAGATGCTCAGGACGCAGCTTCAGTCGGTCGATAGCCCGATGCATAGCTAGGAAAGAAGCATTGAGTATATTGATTTGATCGATTTCTTTCGGTGTTACTACTCCCACAGCCCATGCCAAAGCTTCTTGCTCGATAACATCCCTCAGCAAGTAGCGTTGACGTTCAGTCAGTTGTTTGGAATCATTCAATAGTTCGTTTCGAAAGTCGGGCGGTAGAATTACAGCTGCTGCATAGACCGCACCCGCCAAACAGCCTCTTCCGGCTTCATCACAACCGGCCTCAATCACATCTTTATTTAAATAGGGTAATAACATAGTTTCAATTTTCTCCCGACAAAGATAAAGAATTCGGTCAAAAGATGTACCTTTACGCCCCAAAAAGAATCGAATTATGTTTACCGTCATCGGAATTATGTTTATAGGCATCGGCTTGGGCTACTTACTCCGCCGACAATCCTTACCTTGGATAAACAAGGCTATTACTGCCTTGATATGGTTGTTGCTTTTTTTGTTGGGCATCGAAGTGGGACACAACGAACAAATCATCCGTAGTCTTCCTACATTGGGTTTGGAGGCATTCGGCATAGCCATTGTCTGCGTATTGGGAAGTTGCATCACTGCATGGATTTTATGGAAGCATGTAAACACTAGGAAGAAGGAGGAAATAAAATGAAAGGAAGCCTCATCATTGTCAGTTTCTTTGTCCTAGGCACGCTCTGTGGATATTTTAATTGGATTCCATCGACATGGTTGTCGAGCGATTTGAGCTTCTATGCCTTGTGCGGATTGATGTTCAGCGTAGGATTAAGTATTGGTCATGACCCACAAACCGTTCAAAATTTCCGCTCACTGAATCCCCGATTGATGTTGCTTCCCTTCTGTACCATCTTGGGAACTTTATCAGCAGCAGCCCTCGTCAGCCTGCTTCTCCCTCACCGCACGACTCCCGAGTGTATGGCGGTAGGTTCAGGTTTCGGTTACTACTCTCTTTCAAGCATCTTCATTACCGAATACAAGGGAGCGGAACTGGGCACGGTTGCCTTGCTCTCGAACATAGCCCGCGAGATTATGACGTTATTGGGTGCTCCGCTGATGGTGCGATGGTTCGGCAACCTCGCTCCCATTTCCTCGGGCGGTGCCACGACCATGGATACCACCCTGCCTATCATCACCCAATGTGCCGGCCAACGGTTCGTTATCGTCTCCATCTTCCACGGCTTCGTGGTGGATTTCAGCGTACCGTTTTTGGTGACGTTCTTTTGTTCGATATAAACTCTACCATACGAGTATT
>SUXX01000022.1 GCA_015060735.1 Bacteroides sp. | reverse complement strand
TGAATCCGCATGTGTGGCGGGCGAAGACGGGGGCGGTGATGCAGGATGGCTTCATCTTCAGCGACACGATAGCGAACAACATTGCGGTAAGCACGGACACGGTGGATGTGGAACGGCTGCGGCATGCGGTGACGGTGGCGAACATCGGGGAGTTTATCGATTCGCTGCCGTTGGGTTACAACACGAAGATAGGCATGGAGGGGAACGGCATCAGTCAGGGGCAACGGCAACGGTTGCTGATAGCCCGGGCGGTGTACAAGAACCCGGAGTTTCTGTTCTTCGACGAGGCGACGAACGCCCTGGACGCGAACAACGAACGGGAAATCATGGAGCAGTTGGAGAAATTTTACCAGGGAAAAACGGTGGTGGTTGTGGCTCACCGACTGAGCACGGTGCGGCATGCGGACAAGATTGTGGTGCTGGACAAGGGACGCATAGCGGAAGAGGGTACGCATGAGGAACTGACAGCGAAACGGGGATTGTATTACAGGCTGGTGAAGAACCAGTTGGAGTTGGGGAATTGATTGTGCTCTCTATTTCGTGTCATTCTGAACGTCAGTGAAGAATCTGATTGCATCAAGTGGATGTACACAGATTCTTCGCGATGCTCAGAATGACACGGCAAGGAGAATGACACGAGACGGGGAATGACATTAATATGGATTATAGAAATGGAAAAGGAAATAGAACTACGGAGTGAGGAGGTACAGGAGGTGATGAACCGGGTACCACCGGCTATCTTGCGATACGGCAGTGGGGTGTTGCTGGGCATTGTACTGCTGCTCTTGGCAGGGAGTGCGTGGTTCAGCTATCCCGAAACGGTGGTGACGGAGTTTGCTTTGTCCGTCGGGACGGATGGGTTGCCTCAAGGAACGGCCCGAGTTGGAATGCAAGACATCGGGAAAATCCGGTCGGGACAGCGTGCGGTGATTCATCTGACAGGCTTTTCGGAACAGGAATATGGTTTTATGGAGGGAAAGGTTACGGATGTTTCGCCTTTCCCCGATGAAAAGGGGGATTATATGCTTTCGGTTGCTCTTTCTGCCGAAACAACGGAGCGATGCAAGGCGGTACTTTCCTTAATAAAGGAAACCAAAGGTACGGCCAAGGTCATCATTTGGGAACGTACTTTGCTAGAGTGCTTCTTCAGACGATGAAGCACACGGAACGGCACTTTTTCCCCTTGATAATCAAGAGATATGCCATTCGTGAAGAAATAAAATGATTTTTATTCAACTATCGTCCCAGCCACCTTTCGGGGTTCAACTTAGCCGTTTCCTTGCGGAGTTGGAAATGCAGGATGACATTGCCGGACGCATCTTGATGAATTGTGCCAATCTCGGTTTTCGTTGAGACCTTGGCTCCCTTGGATACAGACACGGTGGAAAGGTTGCAATACACCGAAATGTAATTGCCGTGGCGTATCAAGACATTGTTCAGACCGTTGTACTTGAAGATAGCCGACACCTCGCCATCGAAAATGGCACGAGCCTTGGCCCCCGGCTTACCCTTGATGTCGATACCCTTGTTGTCCAAACGAACATTCTTCAAACCATCGACAGCATACTGTCCATAACGGCCGACTACCACATAAGGGCCGGTAATAGGCATGGGAAGAATGCCTTGGTTACGTTCAAAGACATTGGAAAGTTTTCTGTCTTCGGAATTCAAGTTGTACTTTTCCACCGGTGCTCCCTTTTCAACCTTAGGAGCCGGTTTGGAAGAAGGCTTGGCCGACTCTCCTTTTTTCTCTGAGGCTTTTTTCTTGGCTGCAGCTTCGGCCTCGGCACGTTTACGGGCCTTTTCTATTTCAATTTCAATCAGACGGTCGATTTGTGCATTCAGTTTCTGGGCGGCTCGTCGTTTCTTTTGAATCTCATTCTGGATGCCTCGTTGCTTACGCTTCAAGCCATTCAGTATCTTCTGGCGGTCTTTCTCCTGTTTCTCGAGTTTCCGTTGTTCTTCTTCTCCTTGCTTCAGCAAGTTTTCCTTGGCCGAACGAGTGGTTTCCAATTCTTTCTTTTTAGACTCTACCTGTTTTTGCTTACGCTCTATCTCCATGGCTTGCAAGCGTTGGAAATCAGCATATTCCTGGACATAACGCAAACGACGGTAGGTCTGTCCTAAATTCTCGGCCGAAAAGATGAACATTAGCTTTTCCTGGATAGACTTGTTGCGATAGAGATATTGCACAGAGGCTTCGTATTTTTCCTTTTTGTCCTTCAGCTCCTTCCGCAGACCATTCAATTGACGTTGTAAGGATGTGATTTCACGGTTCAAGGTTTGCACATCCTGTTCGATGGCTCGGATGTACTTCTTACGGTCTTCGATTTGGCCATTAATCAAGGCCAGATTACTCAGCTGACTGCTTACATCCTTCTTGGTGGACTGCAACAAGGTTTCCGACTCTGCAATCTGTTGTTGCAGTTCGTTCCTTTGAGTTTCCAGTTCCTTGATTTTCTTTGTTGACTGTGCAGACAAGCCCATGACAAAGAAACAAGTCCATATCAGCAAGAAGGTGTGTTTCATTTCTTCAGCAATATTTTCATCAGGTCTTCCAATTCTACTTTTTCATATTTATCCGACACTTGGGTGTGGGCTTCCCAATCTGAATTTGTAGACAGACGGGAGAGCTTGAAAGCAACCTTGACCGGTCTTTTCCCACCATTGAGCAGCAGATTCATTACAGAAGGGAAACGCCCTTCATCCAACGGTTGGAAGTCGGCATAATCCCAACTCAGTCCATACGGCGTTCCGTCCAACTCGATACGGCTCTTGAGCAACAAGCCGCCCGGTGCTTCGGTCAAGAAACGATAACGGAAACGCTTGGACTTCTTCACATCCAACCAGATGCCGGTCGGAAGCTGTTCCAGCCCAAAGGCCGAAACGTCCTTCGATGTCAACTGAAGCTTGCCCGGGATAAAGAGTTCGTTCAAGAACAGAGCTTGCAGGGTATGGAAGTTCCAATCGACCTTCAGCAAGGTTCCCAAATCGGCAAACGACACTTGTACATAACGCTTGTTCATGCGGTCGATGACCAAAATACCGTTCGGAGAGAATTCGGCACGGGCCACTTCTATTCCCAAAAAAGGAGCGATGGATAATTGGATGACTTCACCTCTCTTAATACGCAGGGTTCCGTTCACCTTCGTATCGCCTTTCCCATCCAGGTTCAAGGTCAGGGCCATCTTAGCCGTCAAAGCCGAACAATCAGAAGCATTCGAAATAACGGTTTCTACATATTCCGTTTCCGTCATTCCTTCGATGGATACGGACTTTTTCACGGTTTTAGTTGATGAACAAGACGAGGCCAACAATACTAAAACCATCCATCCTATGATACCAATATATCTCATCATTCCGCAAAATATTTTTTATGGTCAATCTTCTTTTTCAATAGCTTCAACTCTTTAGAGGTGCGTGGTTCACTTCCTTCCTCCACCGGTTCACCGGCCAGCTTCTCTGCCTGTTTCCAATATTCCAGAGCCTTTTCGGGTTCCCCGGTCTTATAATAGATATCACCGCAATGTTCTACGACCACCGAACTCTTATCGCCATCGTGCTTCATAGCCTGATCGATGTAGATACGTGCCTCGGCATATTTCCCTTTCTCGAACAAAATCCAGGCATATGTATCCAAGTAAGTACCATTCGTAGGTTCGGCCTTAACTGTGCGGTAACTCATTTCTTCGGCTTTATCCAAATCCTTCCGCTCCACCGACAAGTAATAAGCATAGTTATTCAGGGCGGCAATGTTGTCCGGCTTGTAAACCAAAGCAGAATCGTAGGCTGCATAGGCTTCGACATTCATCTTCTTCTTATGATAAAGATCGCCCATAATGGAATAAAAATCGGATGCCATGGTCTTGTCGCTTTCGGGGGTTATTTGTCGTACTCCCTTTACAAAGGCATCCAACGCCTTATCCACTTCATCTTTCTGATAATATGCTATCCCGAGGTAATAATGGAATTCCAAAGCTTCGGGCATGTACTCTACGGCCGGGATACAGGTACGGATAACTTCATCCAAATCGTTTCGGGAGATTGCAAAGCTTAACAATTGTAAACGAGCCGGTTTATTACCCGGGTCAATGTCCACAACTTGCCGTAATACCTTTTTGGCCGGCTCGTCCATCCTTTTAGTAAGATAGTATTGGGCTGCCAACATGGCTATATCGGCATTTTCCTGTTCCTTGGCCAACATCGAATCAAACAGAGAGATGATCTTCGTGCTATCGCGGTCGGCTCTTTCCGAACGCATAATGAGTTGTCGCATGACATTCAGTTTGGTCTCGCTTTCGACTTTGGAGTTCAGCAATACCGAATCTATCTGGACATGATATAGGCTATCCAACCCTTTCTTTTCATAATATGAGGCCAACGACAACATGGCCGGTGCATAATTGGAATCTTCTGTCAACACCTTCTGATAAGTTGCGTATGCTTCTTCTTCTTTTCCGTTTTCCAGATAAACATCCCCCAAGATGGTCAAATAACGCATGTCGTAGGGATATTCTTTGGCCAGATTCTCGATTTCCTGGAAGGCACGCTCGTTGTTATCCATAGCCAGATACATGCGGAACTTCTCCATACTGATTTGTTCCGACTTTCCATCGAGCTGTTCCAAACGATTCAACGTGTTGACGACTTCTTCGTAATTTTTGGTACGGGAATACAAATCGACTAGAGCCAACAAGGGTTCTAAACGAGAGGGGAACTGAGCCGTCATGTCTTCGATAACACCAATGGCCTTTTCATTTTCTCCCTTATTCTGATAATAAGCTGCCAATGTTTCCTTGTACCAATAATTTCCCGGTGCCAATGCTACAGCCTCTCGCAAAGCCTCTTCTCCTTTTTGGGGTAATCCCAAATACATGTAATATTTAGATAATTCATATAAGGTTACAGCACTTTGGGGATCAATCTCCAAACAATGGGAATACATCTCAAATGCAGCATCCAGTTCTCCTTTTTCTTTCAGTCTGACGGCTTCTAAAAAGAAATAGTCGAACTTCCGCCGAGCTTCAGGAGACAAAGCATCCTGCCTGTTCGAAGAAGCTATATTATCCGATGAAACCGCACTTTTTTGAGCCGTTCCACAAGAAATGAATGTCCCTGCCAGAAGCAGACACACCAAGCATATATACCATTGGAATTTCAATCTGCTGAACATTGATTTATTTTTTTCCGGTATGACCAAATCCCCCTGCTCCCCGTTCGGTATCATCCAAGACCTGCACTTCTTCCCATTCGGCCTGTTCGTGACGGGCAATCACCATTTGAGCAATTCTTTCTCCGTCCTCAACCACAAATTCTTCGGAAGAAAGGTTAACCAAAATGACACACACCTCACCGCGATAATCCGCATCGATAGTTCCCGGAGAATTCAACACGCCAATTCCTTTCTTTATAGCCAAACCGCTACGAGGACGAACTTGTGCCTCAAAGCCCTTAGGCAAAGCCATAAATATGCCGGTAGGAACTAAGCAGCGTTGCAAAGGCTTCAATATAATCGGTTCATCAATGTTGGCACGCAAATCCATTCCCGCGGATTGCTCGGTTGCATATTGGGGCAACGGATGCTTCGATTTATTAATTACTTGTACTTTCATCATCCTTCTGTTTTTAAGATTGTGCGAATTTACACATTTCAACTGATTTATCGATAGTATTTCCCTTTTTTAAACAAAAGTTTTATACTTTTGTGCCTAAAACAAGATATAAACATGAATTGGAGACAATTAATATCCAACAAACGCTTCGGTTTGGAAGATTTGCATGAATTACGAAAAGACGACCGTACGGAGTTTCAACGCGACTTTGACCGCCTCATCTTCTCGGCCCCCTTCCGACGTTTGCAGAACAAAACCCAAGTGTTTCCCTTACCGGGAAGCATCTTTGTACATAACCGTTTAACGCATAGTCTGGAAGTTTCATGCGTAGGGCGTTCGCTAGGGGATTCCATCGCAGCCCAATTATTAAAGAAGCATCCGGATTTACAGGATTCGCACATCTCAGAAATCGGTGCTATTGTCTCGGCCGCTTGTCTGGCTCATGATTTGGGTAATCCTCCTTTTGGACACTCTGGCGAGAAAGCCATCTCGACTTTCTTCTCAGAGGGGAAGGGACTTTCATTGAAATCCGAACTTTCCTCGATGGAATGGGAAGATATTACACACTTTGAAGGAAATGCCAACGCTTTCCGACTACTGACACACCAGTTTCTGGGGCGGCGAAAAGGTGGCTTTGTCATGACTTACTCCACCTTGGCTGCTATCGTAAAATATCCTTTTTCATCCCAACTAGCCGGTAGAAAGTCCAAATTCGGTTTTTTCGCATCCGAAGCCAACGACTTTCAGAAGATTGCTCAGGAACTAGGGATACTAAAACTAAGCTCCGAAGGAGAACCGCTAAAGTACGCCAGACACCCATTGGTTTTTCTTGTCGAAGCAGCCGACGACATCTGTTATCAGATGATGGACATTGAGGATGCTTTCAAGCTAAAACTGCTGACATTTGAAGAAGCCAAAGAATTGTATCAAGGCTTTTTGAACGAGAACAGAAAAAAGAGAACGGACGAAGTTTGCAGATTGGTAACAGACCGAAACGAGCAAATAGCCTATCTAAGAGCAACGGTTATCGGCATCTTGATTCAAGAATGTGCCCGCATCTTTATTCAAAACGAAGAAAAAATTCTTGAAGGTGAATTCAACGAAGCATTGATTAAACAGATTGACTCACCATTAAAGGAAGCTTATCAAAAATGCTCCCAAACGGCTTTACACAAGATTTATCGCTCACGAGATGTGCTTGATATAGAGCTAGCCGGTTTTCATGTTATCAGCACGTTACTAGAACTGATGATTGAAGCCGTCCAATCTCCTCAGAAAGCATACTCACAGCTTCTTATCAACCGGGTATCGAGTCAATACGACATCAATTCACCGTCATTATATGGAAAGATTCAAGCTGTATTGGATTATATTTCCGGAATGACCGATGTATATGCTTTGGATCTTTATCGAAAAATAAAAGGAAACAGCCTACCAGCCGTATAATAAGAGAGTCGCAACATTCATTGCGACTCTCTTATTATATTAAAATTCACATTTCGACAAAACCGGATTTGCTCCCGAGGTGATTTTTAGAACTTCCGGATTCTGTTCAACGAAAGATTCGATGTGTCGTAGTCGCTTTTCCGCCAAGATTTCATCCACGGCAATCAAAATACCGGTTTCTTCCACCTCACCAAAACCATGATTGATGGCTGTACCAAACATTCGCATGGTCGGAGAAAGCCCCATATATGCATTTACCAATGGAGGAATATTATATCCCAATTTTCGAACTTCCGTATTAAGGATTCGATAATCTTCTTTAAATGAATCGCAACAGAACAAGGCTTCTAGTATCGAAGGATCGGTTTCCAATTCCAACGGTTTCATCGGAATAATCAATTTATCCTTATCCACAAAGTGCTTATTCAAGAAATATAGAATCATGTCTCTTCCTTGACGATGATAGCTAGGATACATGGTCATCTTTCCAAAGAAATACTTTACATTCGGTTTGATGACAGTCAATGCACCCAGTCCATCCCATAAATTATCCAAAGCAAAGAGTCCTTTTGCACCGGCACGGCTTGACTGGTATTCCAATGTCACAAAAGAGCGTCCTAATTCAACTGTATAAGGAAGATATTCCTTCAAGAATGTATCAGAGAATTCAAACATATGGGCAGTAGCCAAAACAGGTTTCCCCGACTCATCAAATTCGACCTCGTTCCCCAGAAGATACCGATAACCTCCTAAGATTTCTTCGGCCTCCGGATTCCAAACGACCAACTGTTTGTACGGATTTGGCATGGTATCATACTCATCAATATCCACAGACTTACCCGTGCCACCCCCGGCAGCCCGAAAAGCGATTTCACGCAAACGTCCGATTTCCTGCATCACATTCGGAGCATTGTGTGCCGTCACCACATAAATCTCATTGTGGCTTTTGTTTGTAAATCTCAACCGCCTTTCCTGCGTCAATTCCGACTTTAATATATCCTTACTAATCGGCGCAATTATTTCTTCCATATATCTGTTACTCTTTTTTCTCTGATTAAAGTTTATACACGACTTCTTTCACAAACTCAGCCCATTGAGCCGGACTCTTCGTCTTATCGAATGTTTGCCAAGGAATTGGTTTTCCGATTGTCAACGTAAAAGTCTTATGTCTATTCTTCAACATCTCATCGGCCAAATAAAGCATGGCGATATTGAATTTAATCCCCAAAAACTTACATACATTAGCCAAATTATAAAAGAAATCCGAATTGCGTCCTTCGAAATGCAAAGGAACCACATTTCGCTGTGTTTCAACACTTTTTACCACAAAAGTTTTCTTCCATTCCAAATCTTTGATTACGCCCTGCTGACGACGCGAACATAACCCTGCAGGAAACATGATAATGTGATTTTCCGATGCAAAACCAGCCTCAACCATTCTTGGAAAATCACGCGACTGGGAACCTGTCTTATTGATGGGAATACACAAAGGAGCCAATCCATGCAAATTCATCAACAAATCATTAACCAGATATCTGACATTCCCATCATAATGCTTACCTAAAATATAACCTAACGCTACCCCGTCTTGTCCTCCCAATGGATGATTGCAGACAAATGTACAACGCCCTTCTGCCGGAAGATTCTCCATCCCTTTTATATCGACCTTCGCATCCAAGAAACCCATACATGCTTCCAGGAATTCGACTCCAACCTTATCCTTGGATTCACGCAAGAAAACATTCAGCTCATCTTGATGAACGATACGCTTCAAATACGAAATCACAAACCGAGGTATATATTTAAATTTCTTCCCTGCTTTCTGGCGAAGAATTTTTTCGATGTCGATTAAAGAAATAGAATCATCTGCCATTTTACGTAAACTTTTCCTTGCAAAGGTAAACTTATCTTTCTTTATCTAGGCAAATAATGAAAAAAAAATGTAGCACTTTTGAAAAAAAATCGCATTCCTTTGACAGAAAAGCATAAACTCCTCACTCTTTTTGCTCAAACACACCTCACTTTGTGCATTTTTATTCCCTAAAAAAATAGCTGTTGAAAACTTATCAAAATATTTTCGCTTAAACATGGTGGGGAATTGTGGGGAATTGTGTAACTTTACGCACTAAACAATAAATAAGGTATAAAATGAGGTTTTTAGGCAACTCAGAAGCAAAAATGGATGCGAAAGGAAGAGTCTTTCTTCCTGCTACATTCCGCAAGCAACTGCAAGCGGCAGGCGAAGAATGTCTAATCCTTAGAAAAGACAGTTACCAAAATTGTTTGATTCTTTATCCGGAAAGAGCTTGGAATGAGCAACTGAATGAATTACGTAGCCGTTTGAATCGTTGGGATTCCAAACACCAAATGGTTTTCCGGCAATTTGTTTCTGATGTAGAAATCATTACGTTAGACAGCAATGGTCGCTTTTTAATCCCCAAGCGTTACTTAAAGCTAACCGACATCGACCAAGAAGTACGGTTTATCGGCCTTGACGATACCATTGAAATTTGGTCGGCTAAGGCCGCTGAAGGTCCTTTTATGGACGCTGAGCTTTTCGGAAAAGAACTAGAAGAAATAATGAAAACCCCTATTCCCCATCACGAATGAGCGAAGTACCATTGACATATCACGTACCAGTATTACTCGACGAAAGTATCGACGGGATGAACCTGAAACCCCAAGGCGTTTATGCTGACATGACCTTTGGCGGAGGTGGACATTCCAAGGAGATTCTTCGCCGAGGAGATGCGACCATACGGCTGTTTAGTTTTGACCAAGACGCTGACGCTGAAAAGAACATCGTCAACGACGACAGATTTACGTTCGTCAGAAGCAACTTCCGCTATTTGTATAATTTCCTCCGTTACTACCGCATAGATAGTGTAGATGGAATACTTGCCGACTTAGGGGTTTCTTCGCATCACTTTGATGATTCTGAGAGAGGATTTTCCTTCCGCTTTGACGGAAATCTAGACATGCGGATGAATAAGAGAGCCGGGATAACCGCCGCAGACGTTGTCAACACATACAGCGAAGAGCGTTTAGCTGACATCTTCTATCTGTATGGCGAATTAAAGAACAGCAGAAAACTGGCCACAGCAATCGTAAAAGCCAGAGATACCAAAACCATCAAAACCATTGGTGATTTTCTGGACATTGTAAAACCATTGTTCGGCAGAGAAAGAGAGAAAAAAGAATTGGCTAAAGTTTTCCAAGCTTTACGCATCGAAGTAAATCAAGAGATGGAGGCATTAAAGGAAATGCTATATACTGCTATGGAAGTCTTAAAGCCAGGAGGACGACTCGTTGTCATCACCTATCACTCATTGGAAGACAGAATGGTCAAAAACATCATGAAAACAGGTAATATTGAAGGGAAAGCCGTACAGGACTTTTACGGAAATATCCAAACTCCATTCCGTCTTATCAACAACAAAGTGATTGTAGCCAGCGATGAAGAAGTGGAACGTAATCCTCGCTCAAGAAGTGCCAAACTCAGAATCGCAGAAAAAAGATAACCAAAATGAAAGAACAAAAACCACATAAAGCAAAAACAAAAAAAGATGGTTCATCTTCCAAACACATGTCCGTTCGGAGCATTTTGGGAGGAGACATCCTTGCCAATGATTTTTTCAAAAGGCAAACTACCCTTTTGATTCTAATCATGATTCTGACGATTCTTTATATCGACAACCGATATTCCAGCCAACAGGAATTAATCCAGATTGATCAATTAAAGAAAGAATTGACAGATATCAAATACGATGCATTGACACGCTCTTCCGAATTAATGGAGAAAAGCCGCCAATCCCGTATTGAAGAATATATTTCAACAGAAGAAAGTCCGTTAGAGACCGCTACCAGCCGTCCCTACCTCATTCAAAAAGATTAATAACGATGACACCTATGCATAAGAAAATAATGATTCGCTATTCCTTCATCATTCTTGTAATGGTGTTGATTGGTATTGCCATTATCTTCAAGGCGGGTATTATCATGTTTGCCGAAAGACAATATTGGAACGATGTAGCCGACCGTTTCATTAAAGAGAATGTCACCGTAAAACCCACTAGAGGAAACATTATTTCGGCAGATGGACAATTAATGGCCAGTAGCTTGCCTGAATATAAGATTTACATGGATTTTAAAGCCGGTGGAGAAATTAAGGATTCCTTACTGATGGAACATCTGGATTCTATTTGCAAAGGCCTGCATCAAATATTTCCGGATAAGAGTAAGGCAGAATTCAAATCACATATCCTTAAAGGTCGCAAACAAGGTAGCCGAAACTATCTGCTCTACCCTAAGCGTATATCCTATATTCAATATAAGGAAGCGAAAAGTTTACCCGTTTTCAATTTGAGTAAATATCGAGGCGGATTCCACGAACAAGCCTTCAACCAACGCAAAAAGCCTTTTGGTTCTCTGGCCATGCGTACATTAGGAGACATGTATTCGGACATGACACTGGGTGCAAAGAATGGTTTGGAGTTGCAATACGACTCTATTTTAAAAGGGAAAGACGGTATTACTCACCGCCAAAAGGTGATGAACAAATACCTAAACATTGTTGACATCCCTCCTGTAGACGGATGTGACATTATAACAACCATAGATGTCGGCATGCAGGACATCGCCGAAAAAGCTTTGGTAGACAAACTAAAAGAAATCAACGGACGTGTAGGGGTAGCCGTCCTTATGGAGGTAAAGACCGGTGAGGTAAAGGCTATCGTCAATATGACTAAAGGGAATGACGGCGTTTATCGGGAAGTAAAGAACAATGCAGTATCAGACATGATGGAACCGGGTTCTACTTTCAAAACAGCTTCCATCATGGTGGCTTTGGAAGATGGGAAAATCACTCCTGACCAGGAAGTGGACACTAAAAACGGAGTATACATGATGCATGGACGCCCGATGAAAGACCACAACTGGCATAGAGGAGGATATGGAGTTATCGATGTTACCAAAGTGCTGATGGTATCATCAAACATTGGGGTATCTAGAGTTATCGATGAAAACTATCACAGTAATCCCGAAAAATACGTAGAAGGATTATATAAATTAGGTATAGCTTCTCCGCTAAACTTAGACATTCCCGGAGCAGCTAAAAAACCTAACATCCGTATGCCGAACAAACAGAACTGGTCAAAAACTGCATTGGCCTGGATGTCTATTGGATATGAAACACAGGTTCCTCCCATCAACACATTAACCTTTTATAATGCCATTGCCAACAATGGAGTCATGGTTAAGCCCAAATTTGTGAAAGCAATTGTAAAGGATGGAGAAATTATAGAAGAAGTTCCGACTGAAGTCATAAATCCGGCCATTGCTTCTCCCAAAACCATCGAACAGATTCAAGTTATCCTTGAAAAGGTCGTGAGCGAAGGACTGGGGAAAAAAGCCGGGTCTACCCAATTTCGCGTATCCGGAAAAACAGGAACTGCACAAGTATCCCAAGGAGCTGGTGGCTATAAAACAGGAACGATGCAATACCTCGTTAGTTTCTGTGGATATTTCCCCTCAGAGAATCCTCAATACAGTTGCATTGTTGCCATCCAAAAGCCCGGTTTACCGGCCTCCGGTGGTTTAATGGCAGGGAGTGTCTTCAGCGAAATAGCAGAAAGAGTTTACGCCAAGCATTTGGCACAAGACCTCAAAGAGGCGAAGGATTCCACTTCGATATTGACTCCCGATGTTAAGAACGGGAATATAGCGGCAGCCCACTATATATTGGATGAGATAAACATTCAGACTACAGGCGTAGAAAAATACAATGAAGATGAACCTATTTGGGGCAGTGTGACACATACGCCTAACCAAAACATCGGACTTAATCCGCTGAATATAGACCATAAACATGTTCCAAATGTCATTGGGATGGGAGCCAAAGATGCCGTATTCCTATTGGAAAGTCTAGGTATGAAGGTGAAAATTTCAGGCATGGGAAAAGTGAGAAGCCAAAGCATCCCTGCAAAGAGTAATTTAGGGAAAGGTAAAACAATACATTTGCGTTTAAATTAACAATTTATGATGAAGCTAGAAGAAATCCTTAAAGGTATCAACGTCATTGAAATCAAAGGAGAGATAGAAAAAAACATCACCGGAATCAATATAGACTCTAGAAAGATCGAATCCGGACATCTTTTTGTGGCACTCAAAGGTACACAAACAGATGGGCACGCCTATATCGGCAAAGCCATAGAAAAAGGAGCTTCAGCTGTCGTTTGCGAGACATACCCTGACCAACTGGAAGAAGGAATTACATATATAAAAATAGCAGATACGGAAGAGGCTGTAGGCAAGCTAGCTACAACCTTTTACGGAAATCCAACATCCAAGCTCGAATTAATAGGAGTAACAGGCACCAACGGAAAAACAACAATTGCCACCTTATTATATAATATGTTCCGCCTTTTCGGATATAAAGTAGGATTGGTTTCTACCGTCTGCAACTATATTGACGACCAAGCCATCCCCACAGAGCATACGACTCCCGATCCTATCACATTGAATAGTCTATTAGGCAGAATGGCTGAAGAAGGTTGCAAATATGTATTTATGGAAGTCAGTTCCCATTCGGTTGCCCAAAAAAGAATCGGAGGTTTACATTTCGCTGGTGGCATATTTACCAACTTGACTCGTGACCATTTGGATTATCACAAGACTGTTGATAATTATCTGAAAGCCAAGAAGACCTTTTTTGACAATCTACCTAAATCGTCTTTTGCTTTAACCAACCTTGACGACAAGCATGGTTTAGTCATGACTCAAAACACGAAAGCCAAAGTCTGCACATATTCATTGAGAAGCATCAGCGACTTCAAAGGTAAAGTTTTGGAAGATGGTTTTGAAGGAATGCTTTTGGATATTAACCAAACCGAAGTAAACGTGCAGTTTACCGGTCGGTTCAATGCATCCAATCTGCTTGCTGTATATGGAGCCGCTTGTTTATTGGGGAAAAAGCCCGAAGACGTTTTATTGAAATTAAGTACACTCCGTCCGGTTTCCGGCCGATTCGATGCCCTACGGTCACCCAAAGGATATAGTGCTATTGTAGACTATGCTCATACCCCCGATGCTTTAACGAATGTATTGAACACCATTCACGAAGTGTTAAATGGTAGAGGACAAGTCATTACAGTCGTTGGAGCCGGCGGAAACCGAGATAAAGGTAAACGCCCCCTCATGGCACAAGAGGCTGTCAAACAAAGCGATAAAGTCATCATCACATCTGACAATCCGCGTTTCGAAGAGCCCCAAGACATCATCAATGATATGTTGGCCGGTCTAACTCAAGAAGACAAGAAAAAAGTCATCAGCATTACAGATCGCAAAGAAGCCATTAAGACTGCATGTATGCTGGCTCAAGCCAATGACGCAATCTTGATTGCGGGTAAAGGACATGAAAATTACCAAGAAATAAAAGGTGTAAAATATCATTTTGATGATAAAGAAATTATTAAGGAAATTTTTGCTAACGAATAACCAATCATATGCTATACTATTTATTTGACTACTTAGAACAATTTGATTTCCCTGGGGCACGAATGTTTGGATACGTATCCTTCCGTTCGCTCATGGCAATCATTCTGGCATTGCTCATTTCGACTATTTTTGGTGAATACTTCATCACCCTGTTGAAAAAGAAGCAAATAACAGAAGTACAACGAGATGCATCCATCGACCCTTTCAATGTAAACAAAAAAGGGGTTCCTACGATGGGGGGAATTATCATCATATTCGCTACATTGATTCCTTGCCTTTTATTAGGCAAATTGCATAACATCTACATGATTCTGATGCTAATAACCACCATTTGGCTGGGAACATTAGGGTTTCTTGATGATTATATCAAGACTTTCAGAAAAGACAAGGAAGGTCTGCACGGGAAATTTAAAATTATCGGTCAAGTTGGTTTAGGACTGATAGTCGGCTTAACCCTCTATTTAAGTCCGGATGTTGTTATTCGCGAAAACAACGAAATTCAAAAAGGAGGCGAAATTGTGGAAGTAGTACATAATAGTCAGGACCAAAAATCGACTAAAACGACTATCCCATTTTTCAAGAACAACAACTTGGATTATGCTGATTTGGTTGGCTTTATGGGAGAACACGCTCAAACTGCCGGTTGGATTCTTTTTGTTTTTGTGACCATTTTTGTGGTAACAGCCGTCTCAAACGGAGCCAACTTAAATGACGGGATGGACGGGATGGCCGCAGGTAATTCTGCAATTATCGGATTAACCCTGGGTATATTAGCCTATGTATCCAGCCACATTGAATACGCCAGTTATCTGAACATCATGTTTATTCCGGGCAGTGAGGAACTTGTTATCTTCATCTGTGCCTTCATTGGTTCATTAATCGGTTTTCTGTGGTATAATGCCTTTCCGGCACAAGTATTTATGGGCGACACCGGCAGTTTGACTATCGGTGGGATTATTGCAGTCTTTGCCATTATTATCCACAAAGAATTGTTAATCCCCATCTTATGCGGCATCTTCCTGGTAGAAAATCTTTCGGTTATTCTACAAGTAAAGTATTTCCAAGCCGGAAAAAAGAAAGGAGTCAAACAACGCATATTTAAAAGAACTCCAATACATGACCATTTCAGAATTACCAAAGCACAATTGGATCCTGAATGCAGTTATTTATTTACCAAACCTAATAATGTGTACCATGAATCTAAGATTACAGTCCGATTCTGGATTATTACCATCATATTAGCAGCAATTACAATCATTACCCTCAAAATCAGATAACAACAATGGCTAAAAGAATTGTTATATTAGGAGCAGGAGAAAGCGGAGCGGGAGCAGCTGTTCTTGCCAAGAAACAAGGGTTTGACACTTTTGTATCCGACATGTCTGGCATTAAGGATAAATACAAACAAATGTTGAACGAACGAGGTATCGCTTGGGAAGAAGGGAAACATACAGAAGAATTAATACTGAATGCCGATGAAGTAATCAAAAGTCCGGGTATTCCCAACGAAGCACCCATGATTGTCAAGCTAAAGGAAAAAGGAATTCCAATCATCTCGGAAATAGAGTTTGCCGGCAGATATACCCATGCCAAAATGATTTGTATCACCGGCAGTAACGGAAAGACAACAACCACTTCCTTGATATACCATATTTTTAAGAAAGCAGGGTTAAACGTAGGTCTAGCCGGCAATATCGGACTTAGCCTGGCTTATCAGGTAGCTGAATGCAACTATGATTATTATGTCATTGAGTTGAGTAGCTTCCAACTTGACAACATGTATAAATTCCATGCAAACATTGCTGTCTTGATGAACATCACACCGGATCATTTGGACCGCTATGATCATGAGATGCAGAACTATGTCGATGCCAAGTTCCGTATCATCCAAAACCAGACAAACGAAGATGCATTCATTTTCTGGAACGAAGATCCCATTATCCAAAAAGAACTTCACAAATATGGGATTCACGGACATTATTATCCTTTTGGCGAAAAAGGTACAGAAGGAAGTGCAGCCTACCTTGAAAACACCAAGGTACACTTTGCAGAACCTATTGCATTCAACATGGAACAAGAGGAATTAGCTCTTTCGGGCACACACAATTTATTCAACTCCATGGCCGCCGGCATTTCTGCCAATATTGCAGGGATACGTAAAGAATGCATCAGAGAAGCACTCAGCGATTTTAAAGGCGTAGAGCACAGACTTGAAAAGGTCTGCCGGGTTCGGGGAGTAGACTACATCAACGACTCCAAAGCTACCAACGTAAACTCTTGCTGGTATGCCTTGCAAAGCATGAAGACCAAAACCATCCTTATTCTAGGTGGGAAAGACAAAGGAAATGATTATACCGAAATAGCAGACCTGGTAAAGGAGAAATGTACTGGACTAATTTATATGGGGTTACACAACGAGAAGCTACATCAATTCTTTGACGGTTTCGGGTTGCCTGTAGCCGATGTACAAAGCATGCAAGACGCCGTAAATGCCGCTTACAAGATGGCACAAAAGGGAGAGACGGTTTTGTTAAGTCCTTGTTGTGCCAGTTTCGACCTTTTCAAAAGCTACGAAGACCGTGGCGAACAATTCAAGCAATGCGTTAGAAATTTATAAGCTATGGACCTGATTAAAGATTTATTCAAAGGAGACAAAGTCATTTGGATTATCTTCCTTTTCCTTTGTCTGATTTCCATCGTCGAGGTGTTCAGTGCAGCTAGTACTCTCACCTATAAAAGTGGGGATCATTGGGGGCCTATCACTCAGCACAGTGTCATACTGATGGTGGGGGCATTCATTGTAGTACTTGTACATAACATCCCGTGCAAATACTTCAGCGTCCTACCTTTTTTCCTGCTCCCTATTTCGTGCATACTTCTGTTAATCGTAATGGTTATGGGGAATTATGTGAATGGAGCAGCCCGTTGGATGAATTTCTTTGGCGTACAGTTTCAGCCTTCCGAGTTAGCTAAAATGGCTGTCATCATAGTCACCGCTTTCATCTTATCCAAATTTCAAGAAGAAAACGGTGCTCATCCCAAAGCCTTCAAATACATTATGTGGATTTTGGGAATCGTATTCATTCTGATTGCACCCGAAAATGGCTCCACCGCAGCCTTACTTGCCGGAGTTGTCTTTTTAATGATGCTTATCGGCAGGGTACCTTGGAAACAAATCGGCAAATTGGTCGGCATTGTTGGACTCGGCCTCGCATTATTGGTCAGCGTTATCGTCATCATACCGCCCAGCGTCTATGAAAATATACCGGGGACTCACCGCTTTTCTACCTGGCAAAGCCGTATCAAAGGATTTGCCGAAGACAAAGGGGCCATACCGGCAGCCAAATTCGACATTGACAAAGATGCACAAATAGCCCATGCCAACATTGCTATCGCTACCAGCAACATCATCGGCAAGATGCCCGGAAATAGTGTTCAACGCGACTTCTTATCGCAAGCCTTTTCCGATTTCATCTTTGCCATTGTCATAGAAGAACTAGGCTTGTTAGGAGGAGCGTTCATCGTTATGCTTTATCTCTGGCTATTGATACGTGCCGGAAGAATAGCCAAACGGTGCGACAAACCCTTCCCCGCCTTCCTGATTATGGGGATTGCCCTGTTGCTCGTATCACAAGCCATGCTGAACATGATGGTAGCCGTCGGACTGTTTCCCGTTACCGGCCAACCCCTACCTTTAATCAGCAAAGGGGGGACTTCAACACTGATTAATTGTGCTTACATCGGCATGATCCTTAGTGTCAGTCGCTATGTAGCAAGTAAAGAAGAACAACGCATGCAAGAGGAAGAACAAATGAATAACGAAAAGTTACAGGCTGCAGCACAAGCTCTCATTCTCCAAGCTCAGGAAATAGCTAACAATGAGAACGAAAAGGAAGATGCATAATTTGTGTAAATTCCCCAAAATAAACAGCTATCATCCTGAGGATTTTAAAACTTATATTCCTAACTTTGCAAGCAAGAAGCCCAAAGAAGTCATGAAAGATAATTTAAGAATAATCATTAGCGGAGGCGGTACAGGAGGACACATTTTCCCTGCCGTATCCATTGCCAATGCCATCAAGGAGCAAAAGCCCGACACAGAGATTCTGTTTGTAGGTGCTGAAGGCCGAATGGAAATGCATCGTGTACCCGCTGCCGGCTACCCCATAAAAGGTTTACCCGTTGCAGGATTCAACCGAAAAAATCTATTGAAGAATATTCCTGTACTTGTCAAACTATTCAAAAGCCAACGATTGGCCAAGAAGATTATCAAGGAGTTCAGGCCACATGCCGCTGTTGGTGTGGGAGGATATGCTAGCGGACCAACACTGAAGGTAGCCGGAAATATGGGAATCCCGACACTGCTTCAGGAACAAAATTCATACGCTGGAGTAACCAACAAGTTATTAGCTAAAAAGGCCCACAAGATATGTGTGGCATACGAAGGAATGGAACGCTTCTTTGAGAAAGACAAGATTATATTGACCGGGAATCCGGTAAGACAAGGTTTGCGTAACCCGAATATCAACCGAGAAGATGCCATCCGTTCATTCGGATTGGATCCAAAGAAACAAACCATTCTCATTTTAGGTGGAAGTTTAGGGGCACGAACCATCAACCAATGCCTCATGGAGAACTTGGACAAGATCCGGAATTCGGGTATCCAATTCATTTGGCAAACCGGGAAAATCTATATTGAAGAAGCTAGAGAAGCCGTAGCCAAAGCCGGAGAATTACCCATGTTGCATACAACCGACTTTATCAGCGATATGGCTACTGCATACAGTGCAGCCGATTTAATCATCAGTCGTGCAGGAGCCGGTTCCATCTCTGAGTTTTGCTTGCTCCAAAAACCGGTCATTTTGGTTCCTTCACCCAATGTTGCCGAAGACCATCAGACCAAGAACGCTTTGGCCTTAGTCAACAAAGAAGCAGCTCTTTACGTGAAAGATGCGGAAGCCAAAGAAAAATTGTTGGATGAAGCTATTCAGGCCGTCAATCAACCGGGCTTATTGAAAAACTTAAGTACAAACATTGCCGGGCTGGCGTTTACAGACTCTGCGAACATCATCGCCAAAGAAGTAATCAAGCTAGCCGAAAAATATAGAGAAGAACATGGATGTTAACCAACTGAAGTCAGTCTATTTTATAGGTGTTGGAGGAATAGGAATGAGTGCCATCGCCCGCTATTTCTTGTCGAAAGGCAAGCATGTAGGCGGTTACGACCGTACGCCAAGTGAGTTGACAGAGAAACTGATTGAAGAAGGTGCCCTCATTCATTATAAGGAAGATATATCTTTGATTCCAGTCGAATTCCAAGATGCATCTTCCACACTGATTGTATATACTCCAGCCATACCCGATACACATCAGGAACTGGCGTATTTCCGCAACCACGGATTTACGATTCAAAAACGTGCCCAAGTCTTGGGTATGCTGACTCGCTCGGGTAAAGGTTTATGTGTAGCCGGCACGCATGGGAAAACCACTACTTCTACCATAACGGCTCACCTATTGCACCAATCACATATTGGTTGCAACGCCTTCCTGGGAGGTATCTCAAAGAATTACGGTACCAACCTTTTGCTCTCGAAAGAAAGCGACTTTATCGTTATCGAAGCTGACGAGTTCGACCGTTCTTTCCACTGGCTGTCTCCGTTTGCATCGGTCATTACAGCCACCGATGCCGACCATTTGGACATCTATGGAACAGAAGAAGCCTATTTGGATAGTTTCAGCCATTATACTTCACTCATTCAACCGGGTGGAGCATTGATAGCCCGGAAAGGCATCAAGCTAAAACCTCAATTACAAGAAGGAGTCACCTTGTACACCTATTCACAAGAAGAAGGAGACTTTCATGCCGAAAACATCCGTATCGGTAACGGCGAGATTTATTTTGACTATGTTTCCCCTTTAGGAAATATTCAGGATATACAGCTCGGGGTACCCGTAGCTATTAATATCGAAAATGGCATTGCAGCCATGGCCCTGGCACAACTGAGTGGTGTAACCCCCGATGAAATCAAAGCAGCCATGGCCTCGTTCCGAGGGGTGGAACGCCGTTTCGACTTCAAGATAAAGACAGACAAGAAGGTATATCTCAGTGATTATGCCCACCATCCGGAAGAAATCCGGCAATGCATCTTGTCTATGCGAGCCTTGTATCAGGACAAAAAGCTGACAGCCGTTTTCCAACCGCATCTTTATACACGTACCCGTGACTTCTATAAAGATTTTGCAGACAGTTTGTCGCTTTTGGATGAAGTGATTCTGACCGACATCTATCCGGCCCGGGAATTACCGATAGAAGGAGTCAGCAGCCAATTGATATACGACAATCTTCGCCCGGGAATCATGAAGACCCTGTGCAAAAAAGAAGAAATCCTTGATGTCTTGAATCAAAAAGACATTGAAGTGTTAATCACCTTAGGTGCGGGAGACATCGAGAACTATGCATCCCAAATCTGTAACCTATTGAACCAACAATGATAAAGAAACTTTTCATACTCTTATTCTTGATGCTTATCACTGCCTACCTGGTTGTAGCAGTCACTGCATTCAACGGCAAGCCTACCGAGGAGACTTGCACGGGTATGGAATTGGTCATCACCGACAGTATCGACCATGGATTTATCACCAAGAAGGAAGTGCTTCGAACCTTAAATAGCAAGAAACTTTCACCCATCGGGAAGAAGATGGCAGAAATCAATACCCGCTTGTTGGAAGAAGAACTGGGACAACATCCTTTGATTGGCAATGTGGAATGTTTCCGAACTGCCGGAAACCGTATTGGAATCAAAGTTACCCAACGCCTGCCCATCATGCGGATTATGGCGGCAAACGGTGAAAATTATTATATTGACGACAAGGCTCATGCCATGCCTATTCCTAACAGTGCAGCCAATGTAGTCATTGCAACAGGGAACATCGACAAGGCATTTGCCACGAAAGAACTATACGAATTTGGAATGTTCATTCAGAACCATCCATTATGGAAGGCTCAGATACAACAAATCAATGTCACGCCAACCAAAGAATTGGAACTAATACCTCATGTAGGCGACCATGTCATATTCCTGGGCAAGCCGGGCAATTATGAAGAAAAGTTCGAACGGTTGAAGACATTTTATATCAAAGGACTCAACGAAGTAGGTTGGAACAAGTACAGCCGCATCAGTTTGGAGTTCAGCAATCAAATTATTTGTACCAAAAAAGAGAAGTAAGATATGACAGCAACAGATTTTATTGTAGCGATTGAGTTGGGATCATCAAAGATTACCGGCATTGCAGGAAAGAAACTCCCGGACGGAAGTATACAAATTTTAGCCATGGCTAGCGAAAAAGCCTCCGGCTGCATCCGAAAAGGAGTTATTTATAACATAGACAAAACGACTCTAAGCCTTACTTCGATTATCAACAAACTGGAATCGACTTTAAAGGCTTCGATAGGTAAAGTATATATCGGCATGGGCGGTCAGTCACTCCGCACTATCCGCAACACCGAGGTACGCCATTTGGAAGAAGAAACCAAAATTTCTCAGGAACTGATTGATTCGCTCGAAGACAGCAATCGGGCCGCACCTATCGTGGGTTATCAAATCCTGGGAGTAGCCCCACAAGAATACAAGGTAGGCAACGACTTGACCGACGAACCGGTTGGCGTGCAAACCGACCACATCGAAGCACGTTTCTTAAACATCATCGCTCGCAAGAATGTCAGAGAGAACATCATTCAGTGCTGTGACCTGGCACACTGTCAGATAGCCGAGGATGCCGATGACCTCATCGCTCCGTTGGCTTTGGGCGATGCCGTATTGACCGGCAGTGAAAAGCGTTCGGGCTGTGTGCTTGTCGACTTTGGTGGAGACACCACCACTGTTTCTGTCTACAAGAACAACATTCTCCGTCATTTGGCGGTTATCCCTTTGGGGGGAAACAACATTACGAAAGACATTTGCAGCCAGCAAATCGAAGAAGAAGATGCCGAAGCATTGAAAATACAATTCGGCCAGGCTTACCGAGAGCCGCAGGAAGGCGAAGACGAAAACCTGACCTACACCTTGGAAGGCAAATGTTCCATCAATGCTATCTTACTGGAAGAGATTATTGAGGCACGTGTCAATGAAATCCTGGACAATGTGCTCAACCAGATTTCCCTCTCCGGCTATGAAAACAAATTGTTGGCCGGTGCCGTAATAACCGGTGGAGGAGCCAATCTCAAGAACATGGAAGAAGCCTTTACCAAACGGACCAAAATAGATAAAATCAGAGTAGCCAAAGATACGCAGATTTCATTGAAAGGCATCGAAGTCAAGAAGGATGGTTCCTACACCACGCTGATTGCACTTCTGGCCGCCGGCAAGGAAAACTGTTGCATCATTCTTCCGGAAAAGAAGGAACAGCCTCAACATATACAGGAAACACTTTTCACTGAAGACGGAGAGAGTGCCGAGGAAGCCAAGAAGCAGGAAGAACGCAAACGTCAGGAAGAAAAAGAAGCCATCATAGCCAAGCAGAAGGCCGAACGGGAAGCTGAAAAGGCTGCCATCGAAGCCGAAAGAAAGCGGAAGGCCGAATGCGAAGAGTTGATTCAAGAAGCTGTCAAGCTGAAGACTGAAGAAAAATACGGTGATGCACTCAAGAAGCTCAAGAAGGCTTCAGACATGAACATCCCGGAAAAGGAAGAAGCCATCCAAGTGATTGAAAAAGAGGTCAAGGACCTGAAAGAAAAGAACAGCATCACCGGAAAGCTGGCCAACTTCTTCACCAAAATCCTTGACGAAGATTAAACAAACAAGAGTACATCACCATAAACAAGTATAGATTATGTCAGAAGAAAACAATATAATGCCATTCGATTTTCCATCTCCTACTTCCTGCATCATCAAGGTAATCGGTGTAGGTGGCGGTGGTGGCAATGCAGTCAACCACATGTATAAGGAAGGTATTCACGACGTAGCCTTTGTGGTGTGTAATACCGACAGCAAGGCACTCGAAGAATCGCCCGTACCGGTAAAACTGCAACTGGGTCACGAAGGCTTGGGAGCCGGTAACCGTCCCCAAAAAGCCCGCGAGGCTACCGAAGAAAGCCTGGAAGAAGTACAGAGCATGCTCAACGATGGCACCAAGATGGTGTTCATCACCGCCGGTATGGGTGGCGGTACAGGTACCGGAGCGGCCCCGTTGATTGCCAAAGTAGCCAAGGAAATGGACATCCTCACCGTAGGTATCGTCACCATTCCTTTCCGCTGGGAAGGCGACAAGAAAATCGACCAGGCCCTGGACGGTGTAGAAGAGATCAGCAAGAACGTGGATGCCTTGTTGGTCATCAACAACGAACGCTTGAGCGAAATTTATAGCGACCTTTCTTTGGACGATGCTTTCGACCGTGCCGACGATACCCTGTCCATCGCTGCCAAGAGCATTGCCGAAATCATCACCATGCGTGGAAAGGTAAACCTCGACTTCAACGATGTGAAGACCGTGTTGAAGGACGGAGGCGTAGCCATCATGAGTACCGGCTATGGTGAAGGCGAGAACCGTGTAAGCACCGCCATCCAGAATGCCCAACACTCGCCTTTGCTGAACAACAACGACATCTTCAAGTCGAAGAAAGTGTTGCTCAACATCTCGTACAGCTCGCAGAAGAAACTGATGATGAGCGAAATGGACGAAGTGAAGGAATTCATGAACCGATTCAACCGCGACTTCGAAACCAAGTTCGGTATCGCCATCGACGATACGTTGGGTGACCAAGTGAAGATTACCCTTCTGGCCACCGGCTTCGGTGTGCAAGACATCCATGTAAAGGAAATGGACGAACGATTGACGAAACGCACCATCGAAGAAGAAAAGCGGAAGGCCGAGGAAGAAGAACGGGAAGAAGAAAGACGCGTACGCCGCGAAGGTTTCTATGGCAAGGACAGCTCGGCCAAGATACGCCGCAAGCCCCGTCGCAACATTTACCTCTTTACCTTGGAAGACCTGGACAACGACAACATCATCAGCATGGTCGAAACCATTCCTACCTTCCAACGCAGCAAGGACATGTTGGACAGCATCCAAGCCAAAGTATCGACCGACAACGAGCATTTCGATACAAGCGAAAACAACCGCAACGAAAACAATCATGTAATCACCTTTAATGAGTAATAATTATGGAAATGTTTGACCGTATCAGCAACGATATCAAGGACGCCATGAAAGCGAAAGACAAGGTAAGACTGGAAACCTTGCGTAACATCAAGAAAGTATTCCTCGAAGCCAAGACCGCTCCGGGTGCCAACGACACCTTGACCGACGAAGCTGCCATCAAAATCATGCAGAAGTTGGTGAAGCAAGGCAAGGATTCGGCTACCCTCTATAGCGAACAGGGACGTGCCGACTTGGCCGATGCCGAATTGGCTCAGGTAGCCGTCATCGAAACCTATCTGCCGAAGCAGATGAGTGCCGAAGAGCTGGAAGCTGCCCTTCGTTCCATCATCGCCGAGGTAGGTGCCACCGGCCCGAAAGACATGGGCAAGGTAATGGGTACCGCTACCAAGAAGCTGGCCGGTTTGGCCGAAGGCCGTGCCATTTCGGCCAAAGTCAAGGAACTCTTGGGCTAGACAAAGAAGCCCTTTCATCGTCATGCCAGAAGACCGAGGCCGGTCATGCTAGAAGACGGACGTGCGTCATGCTAGAAGACCAAGCCCCGTCTTCCGGCATGATTTTTCAGCCACACCTGCAATATCTGCAACCGACCTGTAACGTCCAAGCATTCAGCAAGATACGGTGGCAGATAATCTGCCACGTTGCACTAAATCTGCCACATCAACGTCCTAATAGCCAAACACTTATACACTCGTTGCAGATTTGGCAGATTTTGCAACGAATTTCAAGAACAAGGTGAAACGCCAAGGCATTCGAGGCAAAACCCTTTGGGGTTTGAGGCAAAACGCCAAGGCGTTTTTTAAAAACACCTTGATGCGTTGCCCGATTCATCAAGTTAATTTTTATCTTTGCACCCATGAAGCATGCATCCCGGCTTTTCGGACTGATTGTTGCGTTGGGCCTGCTGATGAGCAATTGCAAGCCAGACCAAGGACCGACTCCCGTTTTTGCGGAAGCCGAAAGCCTGATGTACACCCATCCCGACTCAGCCCTGCACCTTCTCCAAGCCATCCCCACCCCCGAGCAACTCACCGGACAGGCACAGGCCGACTATGCCCTGCTGATGACCCAAGCCAAATCGCGGAACCGCATCTACGCCACCTCCGACTCGCTGATTCGCATAGCCGTAGATTATTACCAACACTCCGATGAAATGGGGCAAAAAGCGAAAACCCTACTCTATTTAGGCGATGTACTGATGGACATGGAACGCTATGCCGATGCTACCCTGCCCTTGAAACAAGCGGAGGAGTTGATGGAACATGTTTCCGACCGACAGATACAAACCATGATTTATAGTAACTTGGGATATCTGAATCGGAAAGCAGGAGATTATGAATTGGCCTTATCCTATTATAAAAAGGCATTGGCCATTAACCGAGCCTATCAAGATACAGACCGGATAGTCAGTAATCTAATCAACATCATGAATCTTCCCATTCCCGAATTTGCGGACAGTGCGGAGAACTACATCTGCCAACTAGAACAGGAAATAAGTTCGGCAAGACCGGATTTGCAGGAAAAAGCTTATAATAATATAGGTGTATATTATAAAAGGCACAACCAATTGAAGAAAGCAGAACAGCTTTTTCAGAAAGCAGTCTCTATATCCAAAGAAATACCTTACCATTCTTTCAAGAACCTGGCAGACATTTATATTGCTCAAGAAAAGCACCAACAAGCCGACAGTTTATATCAACTAGCTTTGAATTCTCCTACTTGGGCCATACGAGTACGTATTTATGAAGACCTGTATAAAAGAAAACTGGAGCTAGGCCAAACGGAAGAAGCTGCACATTATATGAATGCATACATTCAAGCAGTTGATTCATTCCATACTCACCGCCAGGCAAACGAGATACAAGCCATCCAGCAAAAATACGACCAAGAAGTAATCTTACGCCAAAAAGACCGCATCGAAATTTGGTTGTACCGCATCGTTTTTAGCTTCCTCACCTTACTAGGCATTCTAACGGCCCTTGCCTGGTATCTTAAAAGAAGGTACAAAACCAAATTACAAACCCTGCAAGAACAAATCAACAAGATTACCTCATCTGCCGAATCCGACAAAGCAGAAATATCGAAACTGAATGACTTGTTGGCACAAAGCAATGTTATCAAGCAAGCCCTACAATTGTCAACCTTAGAAGACATTCAAGCTTTGGAATTTTATCTCCGCATCTTACAAGACTCGGGAAGCTTCCATACAAAGAACGATTTCGAAAGTTTAAAGCATTGGTTGGATTTAAGTCAAAACAATTTTGCATCTCGCCTTAAGAGCATATATCCCTATCTTTCTCCGGTAGAGTTAACGATATGCTGCCTGCTACGAATGGGATATTCTTTGAAACAAATTAGCACAATGTTGAAAGTACAAGAAGAAACTATCAGACGTAACATTTACCGTGCATGCACCCACATGAACATCAATGGCGACAAAGAAAAGATAAAAGAATTTACCTCGACCATAAAATTCTTCTAAGTTTTTTACTCTCGACTAAAAAAAGTTTGTCCTACTTTTACTTATTAAAAACGCTATACAATACACTGTAGAGCCGTTTTTATTGTCACAGTCCATCTTATCCCCTCCTTGCATGTTTGAATTTTATTACATAGCTTTGCGATAAAACTTAAAACATACAAGCTATATGAAAAACATTTTATTAACACTAATCCTGTCATGTATGACATTCGTTTCCACCAATGCCATTTCCCCAAGAGCACTAGCCATCGAAGAAAAAAAGCCTATTGACTTAGAGTCTGAAAATAAAGACGACCGAGAGAAAACCTTGGTCATCCCATTCCAAGCATGGCTAGTCGATAACGAAGAAATAGAAATTCTTTCTTATCATGCGTACACGGATGTAACTGTTAGCATTTGTACCGTTAGCGGTCAAGTGTTGGATTCACAAACCCTATCCTTTGCATCCATGCAATCCGTTACATTCAATCTTTGTAACTATACCAGTGGATACTATCAGGTAAAAATAACCACTCCAATCGGTACAGAAATTAGCAGTACATTCATGATTGAATAAAAATAATCCCCATGAAGTATGATCGTAACACACCCATTCTTTTCATCATCTTCAACCGTCCGTTATGAATCCTTTCCTAAGAACGTGCAACGTTGGGATCACATCCGCTATTTGATTCTGTACAAATTGGGTGGTTTGTATGTAGATATGGATTACGAATGCATGGAAAACATCACCCCTTTATTATATGGTGTTACTTGCGGTATGGGCTTGGAACCCTTCGGGCATAATGTAAGCAAGCGTAGACCAATCATCGTAAATAATACATTCATGGCCAGTGTTCCCAATCATCCATTTATACAAGAACTGATTGATACAATTTTTCACGATAACGTGAGGGATAACCTTGGTTCATCCTTAGTAACAGACAAATACAAAAATAGCTATTACCAAAATCAAGTAACTTTAATACCAGCTGGTTTGATAACGCCGTTAACACAAAACGAAGTCATCAAGAGCATTCATAAAAGGGTTAACAAAGCAATTGAAAATAAGGTAGGACAAGCATACGGTATCCGCTATTTTTTAGGAAGTTAAAACAATAAAAGAAATGGGACATACCCCATTATATGAGATAAATAACAAGTTTAACTTTAAAATCAAAAACAAGATTATGAAGAAAATCAACAAAATCAAATTATCTTCATTAAGTAATGAAGATTTGAACAAGCGTGAAATGAACAAACTGTTAGGCGGTGATGTCTGTTGTGTCTGTCATTGCTACAATTATGAGTCAGCCTTAACTACAGGAGGCGGACATCATGAAACAGGATTCATTGATCCGTGGGGAGGATACGGAACTAATGTCTCTGCTTAATTAATAAAGAGACTTTCGGGTCTCTTTTTAACCCATTCCATTAAGTATGAAAATTTTATTAATATCCATATCATTGGTTATAGGATTTATTAGTTGTAATCCCATAAACAGAAGTTACATTGAAGAGAGTTGGGATATTGTAGCTCATTGGAAGATTATTAAAGAGGATTCGGTTATTGTCGCTGATGTAGATAAGGTAAAGGCTAAAATGAATATTCCATTAGATGTATTAGTAGAGGATTATTCGGTTGTAAAATTAGACAATAAAGCCCTATTAACTCATAGAATGAGTGACGCTTTCATTTCGGATAATTTCATTGCAATAAGCTGTTATAGCTACCATCCATTGAAGTTATTTAAAAAAGACGGTACCTTTATTGGAGATATTGGTTCCTTAGGCCCAGAAGAAAAACAATATGATTGTATTCATGATATTCAAATAGACGAGAAGAACAATAAAGTTTATATTTTACCAGCTTATTTGTCGAACCCAAACCGCATTTTAGTTTATGATTTACAAGGCACATTACTTAGTGAAATACCGTTAATTAATAAAGTTAGAGTTGGAGGTTCTTTTAAAATAAACACCTCCAAGAATGAAATAACTGTTATTAACACATCAACGAAACTATTACCTAATCCTTTTCGAGTCTGGATTCAAGATTTGAACGGAAATTTAATAAAAGGGATTCCCGCAAATAAAGCCTCAATAGATATACCAATAAGTGGAACCATGACTTCTAATCATACAGAAGCCATGGAGATGTTTTTAATGTATGGAGGAAATAGTACAGGTGAATATTTATATCATTATGATGACAAAAAGAATAAGCTCGTCCCTAAATTTCATGTAAAAACGCAAGAAAATCGTATATTCATTTATGAATTACCTTTTCATTATATAATTGAAGTTGTTTCATTGCTGTATAATAATACTCCTAAATTTATTGTTCACAAAAAGACATTAAAAGGTTGTCAATTTACAGGCTTCGTAACTCCTGAAGGGCTATTATTGGATCAATACGCTATTCTAAACGGTTGCCATGACGGTTATTTCTCGTTAGTAGAACAAGAAAGCCGAATTTTAGAACAAATTCAAAAGATAGATAAAAACAATTTAACAAAAGAACAAATTAAGAATCTAAACCAGCTCCAGCGTATGATTGAAGAAGATGAGGAAGATGGATATTTATTATTTATGGCTAAATTTAAGAAATAGATGTTAAATCGTTAATATTTACTAAACAAGAAGAAGATGAAGAAAATCAACAAAATTAAATTATCTTCCCTAAGTAACGAAGATTTAAACAAGCGTGAAATGAATAAATTGTTAGGTGGTGAAAATTGTTGTATCTGTTATTGCCACAGTTCTTTTACGACGTCAGGCTCTGGGCTGTCTTTACTTGTTGATGACAAGATTGATTATTCGGGAGCATACGGAGCAGGGGCATTTGCCTAAGAAACAAGATATTTAAATCCTATTCTAATACAAAAACGAAATGTTAATTGAGTCAAAAACCACAAACCGATACATTCTATCAGAGAAGCAACGTGAAATTATATATGCTCCAACCGGTGTTCAAGATAGTGTGTATGAGAAACGAAAGAATGCTTTTCTAGAACAATCTGGCCTATTATCCACATTCCAACCGAACTTTACCTCATTTTACGATGTTCAGCAACTAAAAATGAACATTTCCAATTTAAGGATGGTCACTTTTGAAGTAACTGACCAATGCAATTTGGCCTGCGAATATTGTGGTTATGGGAAATTGTACAATAACTATGATGTACGAAAAGGGAAACAACAGAAATTTCAAAACATCAAACTTCTAATTGATTATTTGGTGGAGTTTTGGAATTCACCTTTGAACATTTCACACAACAACGACATTGGAATCAGTTTTTATGGTGGCGAGCCCTTATTGGCTTTCTCTCTGATTAAAGAAACAATTGCCTATGTAGAAAGTTTGAAGATGAAAGGGAATATCCGTTTTGTGTATCACATGACCACCAATGCCTATCTGCTCGATAGATATATGGATTTTTTAGCAGAAAAGGAATTCAGATTATTGCTGAGTTTGGATGGGAACCAAGAACATGATTCGTATCGAATCAAGAAAAACGGCAAACCTTCATTTGAGAAAGTCTTTGCTAACATTGTAGCTTTAAAAAACAAATATCCAGATTATTTCAGCAAATATGTAAACTTCAATTCCGTATTGCATAATCGAAATGCCGTGCAACCGATTGTGGATTTCATCAAAGAACATTTTGATAAAATACCAAGAATTGCAGAGTTGAACGGAAATGGAGTGGATAAAGATAAGATGGAGGAGTTCGTGAGGATGTTTAAAAATCAAACACAAGATGTTATAGAAACAGACAGCTGTACTAGTGATGAAGAATTACAGATAAATCCTCAGGTTCTAACTTTGAACCATTTTGTGGATGCTTTCTTATCAAATACTTATCAAAGTTATACAGATTTGTTTATTGATGAGAGCCAACAATCGTTCATCCCAACCGGTACTTGCCAACCTTTTAAACGAAAATTATTCCTAACCGTAAACAACAAGATTTTGGCATGTGAGCGAATAGGGCATAACCAGCCTTTAGGTAAAATTGAATCAGGAAAAGTAGAAATAGATTTTGAAGGCGTAAAAGATTTCTATGCCCAAATGTACCAAGATGTGATACCACAATGTCGGAATTGTGCCGTATGGAGAAACTGCGGTTTATGTATCTATTACATCAAAACAGTAAAAGGTCGAAAAATGTGTACCCGATTCTTACCAAAAAATAAAGCATTTCCATATTTTAAACAGAACCTGACATATATCGAACAGAATCCGGAAATATACAATAAAATCATTGATAAATTTGACAGTTATTAAAGACATGACAGCATACTGGTTATACCTTAATCCTTATACCTTTATATTCAGAGGGAACGAAAGTTCCTTGGTATATAATACGATAAACGGCAGTCATTTCCGATATCATGACAAGCATGTGATTGATGTGTTGGAATATCTGTCCGAACCTAATCATGGTTACATTGTTCCGATTTCCCGTGAACAGGCGAAAGACCGTAGATTCGTTGCTTTTGTCCGGGATGTCCGACGTTCTTTTTCCGGAGATGTGGTTTCCGTCAAACAAATTGATGAAAAGCATAAACCTTTTATTTTTATGCCCAAACTTCGTCTTTACAACGATGTGGCACGTATCAAGAAAGAAAGAGGAGAATCCTTGGGTGAACTGATATTGAGAAATCTTGGTGAAGTTACCTTCTTCCTTTCAGGAACTTGTCCCCATCGTTGCATAAACTGCAAGCAATATTGCAAGCAGTTTATTCACTGTACGCAAGAATATACAGAAGAAACGTTGGCTTTGGATGATTATACCCGATTATTTATCCAACTTGAAGCCTGTGGAGTGAACCGATTAAACTTTGTTCTGACTGAATTGTCGGAAGCAAACGAAAAGTTGCTATTGGGATTGCAAATCTATTCCTTTAAAAAGCACCTTTATTTGAGTTGGAAGAATCTAAATCATAATTTCCTGAAATTATTGAACGAAAAGACAGAGCTTCATGTTTCGGTTGACCTTTCGGAAGAAGATGCAGCAACTTTATCCAACCGCATAGAAGCGTACAAAGGTTATTCAATATCATGGGAATTCATTGTTACCCAAGAATCCGATTTAGACTTTGTAGAACAAATGGATGTGGAAAAGAAAACCATGCGTCCATTCTACAACGGTAAAAACCGAGCCTTTTTTGAAGATGCGGTATTTATGCGACTGGAAGATCTCACAGAAGTTCCCATAAGTAAGAAACAAATATTCAGAAGACAAGCCTTAAATGAAAACTTCTTCGGCAAGATGTACGTACATGCCAATGGTAACGTATATACCAATTTGAACCAAAAGGTATTGGGAAACTTCAAGACTAACACTTTGGGGGAAATGATCTATAAAGAACTCGACGACTCACATGCCTGGTTAAAAACCAGAGATGGTGAAGTCTGCGGGAATTGTGTATACCGTTATCTTTGTCCTTCCATTTCCAATTACGAGCTAGTATTGGGACAAGAGAATCTTTGCCATATCAAAAAATGAAGATAGACAAACAGAACATACTTCACGACATAGCCAATCACCTGCTCCTCAATGCAGGGAACATGGCAAACAACGGACTATTCCATGGGAAAATGGGACCGGTACTCTTCTTCCATATATACGGAAGATATACCGGCAAGGATTTCTATGGTGACTATGCCGATTTGCTTTTGGAAGAAGTGTTCCAAAGCTTGGACGAATCGATGAATGTCTCTTTGGGAAACGGACTGGCAGGGATTGGATGGTGTATTGAATACCTTGCACAAAATGATTTCATAGAAGGAAATACTGGTGAAATGTTAGAGAATTTGAATCAGGTTATCATGAAGAACTTTAACCCAACTTATGTCATTGGTCCCCATTCTCAAACAGAATTGGAAGGTGTTCTGTTTTATTTGAACACCCATATATCTTCGTGTAAAAGAGAAAACACCCATCCGTGTTTTGAGAAAAGCTACCTTGAAAGACTGTATCGTCTGATTTCTCAGAAGCAATATACAGGAACCGTGTTTGATTGTTTCTGTCAATTATTTAAAAGTCCTAAGGTCAAACAAGAACGGATTACTATTCCCGAACAATGGTATCGGGACATTCCTATGTCAATTAAAAACTTTGCCAACCAACCGTTGGGCATTTATAATGGGTTGTCCGGTTTAGGTATAAAATTGATATGCCTATGAAACATATCTATCTATTCAATGAAACGGACAGCAATGCGGCCGTATTCGGAGTTGGTCGTTATATCGAACAGTTGACAAACTGTCTAAAAAAGACTTCTGTTAAAGTTACCGTAGTAAGGTTATTTTCGCAGATAGAAAAAGTTTGCATAACCTACGTAGACAAGGTGCGTTACATCGATATTCCTTGTTTGACACCAAAATCCGCAGATAAGAGACAGTATTGCAGAAGTGTGGCATTTATTCTATTGTCCTATATTTCGGTGGATGAAGAGAATTTTTTCCATTACAATTATTTGACTGTCGCCAATTTAGGAATTTGGTTAAAGCAATACTTTCCATTAGCCAAACATCTTTTGACGATACACTATAGAGAACCCGGAACATTCAATCATCATGTTCCGGAAGCACTTTTTTTAAGGAATGTTTGCAACAAGATTATAACACTCACCCCCAATGCCACTACAAGTTTATGCAACGATTTCAAAATACCAGAAAACAAGATTGTAATCGTACCCCATGCATTGGAAGCATGGAACAAGTCCGAAAGTCTTCCAAGCAAGAATAAATTGAAGCAAGAGATGGGATTCTCGCCTGAAAAAAGAATCTTAATTTACGTTGGAAGATTGGACTCAAACAAGAACCCACAACTCTTGATTGATGCCTTTGAATTACTTGCCGATGAAATGAAAAATATACATTTACTAATCGTAGGGAAAGGAAATTATGAAGCTACATTCTCTCACATCAAACACTATGGCAAGATTACTTTTACCGGTTTTGTCGGAAAGGAACGATTGAAAAAATTATATTCCATTGCGGATGTGGGAATCATACCTTCCCGTTACGAAGAATTTGGATATACAGCTCTTGAAATGATGATGTTTGGTATACCCGTCATAGGCAACCGAAACCATGGTTTGGAAACAGTTGTAGAGAATGGACAAACCGGCATATTGCTTGATTTATATGAAACGGACAATAAGGGAAAACAGACTTTACTCCTTGCCCGAACCATTAAATCCGTATTAAGCGACCCAAAGCAACTTGAAATCTATTCCATAAAGAGTAAAAATAGGTTCACTAATGAATTTAAATTTTCTGACTATCAGAATAAAATGCTAGAATTATATAATATCAATCAATAACTATTTTATGAAAACACATCAAAAACTTTTGTTAGGATTGATGGCATGTGCATTCTTTGGTTCATGTTCATTCAACAAGCAACAAGAAACGGTTTCGGACAACCTTCCTTATACCATAATTCCTTTTGAAAAAGGTGTAAAGAACGAAAAGAAAGTGAAGTTAAGCGATATTGCCGAAAAGATAACTTTTATTCCGATGGAAACAACGGACGCCTCGCTTATTACCAAGGTAAGAGCCAACAACATCATCTCCGTAAATGGAAACATTGTGATTCCTTGCTTTAATATGGGAGCCTTTGCCTTTGATGAAAACGGTAAATTCATCGCTCCTATTTCCCGCAAGGGGCAAGGGCCTGGTGAATTTACAAGGTTTATGTGCGTTGCCGGTAATTCGGAAAAGGATTTGATTTATTTAAAAAGTTCAAAAAAGATAATGACTTTCCGGACTGACGGAACTTTTGTAAATGAATACAAAATTCCTGGTTTTGGGAATCCTTGGGAAACATCCATTGTTATGCAGGATAGTATTACGCTTTCTGCTGTAATTAATAACACAGGGGAAAAGCCATATCGTCTCATTTTGGGCAATGCTCAAGGTGATACGTTGAAGGCTTTTCCGCAATACGACCGTTTTGAAATTCCAAGAGGCATGAACTATACATACATCAATAACAAGGAAAACTTCTTGTATCAGTATAAGGGTGAATCCGTATACCACGACTATTATTGTGATACCCTGTATACGGTAACACGCGACTCTTTATTGCCTCGTTATTTGCTGGATATGGGTAAATACAAATTGCCGAAAGACTTGCGTATTGAAGCGGAATTCTTCTCGGACGAATCAGAGCAGGCGATGAAAAAGGCTGAGAACTATTACCGACCGATATTTTTTGAAAACGACCGTTACATTGTGATGCCATATACTACATGGAGCCTGCAAAATCGTGACCTCCCAACGGAGTTGATGTACTACGACCGACAAACCAAGGAATGTATCAAGGTAGAGGGCGGTGCTTTCGTAAACAATATGATGGGCGACCTTCCTTTCTGTCCGGATGCCCGCATTGCCGAGAATGTTTTGGCGGAATGGTGGGAAGCAAGCGAGTTGATGGAGCTGGCCGAAGAAGGTGTAGAACTTCCGGAAAACTTGAAGAACTTGCGAGAAGATGATAATGGGGTGCTGGTTATGGTATATCTGAAGAAATAACCCTTTTCGTATCTTTATTATCAAAAAACAAAGCTTATGGCAATACCTAAAATCATTCATCAAGTTTGGGAAGGACGCACAGAACCTTCCATGCCTGCCCGTTTACAGATATTGGCAAGAACCTGGAAAGAGAAGAACCCGGAATGGGAATATCACTTGTGGAATGGTGAAGAAATGGATAAACTGGTAGAGACACATTTTCCTGAATACCTGTCACTCTACAAAAGTTTTCCTTACAGCGTACAGAGATGGGATACCATCCGTTACATGATTCTCTATCTGTATGGTGGTGTTTATGCGGATTTGGATTCGGAATGTTTCCGTCCGATTGACGGACTACTGGAAAACAAGACCATGTGCTTTGGAGAAGAACCACCCAGCAACAATGTGTACCCAGGAATTGATTTGCTGATAGGCAATGCCTTTATGGCTTCTGAACCAAAACATAAAGGATGGTTGAAAGTATTGGAAGAGATTCAAGAAGTGGTAAAACTGGAATACCCCAAGGATGGAAGGGCAGTCGTCTATACCACCGGTCCGTTGATGCTTTCCAAGCTTTTCCCTGAATTGCAGGAAAAGGGTAACGTGCAATACTTGTCATACGAGGATGTAACCCCTGTAACCATTCGGGACATGCGTCAATATATCCATTTCAAAGGAAGAGGAGTTTTTAATGAAAAGATAAAGGAGGCCTATTGTGCCCACTACTTTTTCGGTTCATGGGTTTCACAATGTTCAAAATAACGATTATGCAAACACGTTTCATCCAATATAAAGATAACTTGCCCGAGATGCTACGATACGCAACCTTACGTTCCGAAGTATTGTTCGACAATGGTTTGAACGGAAAACTGGGTATGTCCATTTTACTATATGAATACAGCCGTTTGTATAATGATTCGCTGTACAAACAATATGCTGAAGAACTCTTGGATGCGGTACTAGACTCGATGGCTCTCCGCCCTTTGGGAATTGAAGACGGACTTTCCGGTATTGCATGGGGTATTGTTTACTTGCATCGGAACAAGTTTCTGGAAGGGGACTTTCGGGAAATCCTTTCCGAAGTAGACGAATATTTAGAAGCAAACATTAAGGAAGCAGAAAAAGATATTTTATCCTATTTAGCTTACCGCGATGGAATCGTATCGGATAAGGAGATTTATTCCGAAAAGGAAATCTTGGATATAATCTGGGCTAATTGGGCTTAATTGATATGTTTAAAACCTTCCCCCACTACCATCAGCACGATGCCATGGACTGCGGCCCAACGTGCCTGCAGATGATTGCCCGATACTACGGCAAGCGATATTCCTTGCAGACGCTTCGCGAACGCTCGTTCATCACCCGAGAGGGGGTGTCGATGTTGGGCATCAGTGATGCAGCGGAAAGTATCGGCTTCCGGACCATGGGGGTACGGCTGTCGCTGGAACAGCTACGGAAGGATATGCCGCTACCCTGCATCCTGCACTGGAAGCAACGGCACTTCGTGGTATGCTACGACATCCGCAAGAAGCGGGACGGATACCGGTACGACATAGCCGACCCGGCCCTGCAACGGGTGACGTACACAGATGCCGAGATGGAGAAGGCGTGGTTGTCTACCAAAAAAAACGGGGAAGAACGGGGTGCGGCACTGGCCCTAGAACCGACACCGGAGTTCTACTCGCTGACGGATGAAGCGAAGCAAAACAACAGAGGACGGAACGGATTGGGGTTCTTCTTCCGCTACCTGTCGCCCTACCGCCGGGAACTGGTGCAGTTGGTATTGGGGATGGTGGTGGGTACGTTGCTGCAACTGGTATTCCCCTTCCTCACCCAAGCGTTGGTGGATGTGGGCATCCGTGACGGGAATCTTTCTTTCATTACCTTAATCCTGGTGGCACAGCTGGTGGTATCGGTATCGCAACTGTCGGTGGAGTTTATCCGAAGCTGGATATTGCTACATGTGAACACACGCATCAACATTTCGCTGATTTCGGACTTCCTCATCAAGTTGATGAAACTACCCCTGCGGTTCTTCGATACGAAGATGGTGGGTGACATCCTGCAACGCATCGGAGACCATCACCGCATCGAGTCGTTCCTGACGGGTTCGTCGGTGAGCACGCTATTCTCGCTGGTGAACTTCTTTGTGTTCGCCGCGATACTGGGGTATTACAACGGCAGTATCCTGTTGCTCTTCCTCTTCGGGAACACGCTGTACATCGCCTGGGTGCTGGTGTTCATGAAGTATCGTCGGGAGTTGGACATCCGCCGCTTTGCCCAAGCTTCGAGCGAGCAGAGCAGCCTGATACAACTGATTACGGGAATGCAGGAAATCAAGCTGAACAACTGCGAACGGCAGAAGCGGTGGCAGTGGGAACGTATTCAGGTGAA
>SUXX01000082.1 GCA_015060735.1 Bacteroides sp. | reverse complement strand
TGGCCCGTACCATCAATACATCTGTAAGTACATTGGTAGTGTTGTTGTGTATCTTCATCCTCGGTGGTGACAGCATCCGCAGCTTCGCATTTGCCATGATTCTCGGTGTAATCTTCGGTACACTCGGCTCATTGTTCTGTGCTGCTCCTGTTGCTTATTTGACATTGGGTAGCAAGTTGCCAGAAGAAACTAAGTAATCTGATATAAAAAAAGAGGGCTTCCGATTTGGAAGCCCTCTTTTTTTTGTATATTTGTGTGCTTATTATATAAAGATGAAAAGTATTTAACCTAATAAATAGAAGGACATGAAAGCTTTAGTTAAGAAAGAACCCGGAAAGGGTATTTGGATGGAAGAAGTTGCCGTTCCGAAAGTGGGTGTAAACGACGTTCTTATCAAGATTAAGAAGACTGCCATTTGTGGTACCGACTTGCATATCTACAAGTGGGACGAATGGAGCCAGAAGACCATCAAGACTCCGATGACTATCGGTCATGAGTATGTAGGTATTGTAGCCGAAGTAGGTCCGGGTGTCCGCAACATTGCTGTGGGCGACCGTGTAACCGGTGAAGGTCACATCGCTTGCGGTCATTGCCGTAACTGTCGCCGTGGCTTGCAGCACATCTGCGAAAACAGCATTGGTGTAGGTGTAAACCGTGACGGTGCTTTCGCTGAATATCTCTGTATCCCTGAATCGAACGTGGTGAAGCTCGACGACCGTATCTCTGACGATATGGCTGCTATCATGGATCCGTTCGGTAATGCAACTCACACCGCTCTTTCTTTCCCACTCTTGGGTGAAGACGTATTGATTACCGGTGCCGGCTTGATTGGTACCATGGCGACTGCCATTGCTCGCTTTGCAGGAGCCAAGAATGTGGTGGTTACCGACCTTAGCGATTACCGATTGGATATTGCCAAGAAGATGGGTGCTACTATCACCGTCAATGCAGCCAAGGGTGAAACCGTTGCCGGTGCGATGGAAAAGCTTGGTATGCGTGGTTTCGACGTAGGTTTGGAAATGTCTGGTTCTCCGATTGCATTCCGCGACATGGTAGCTAATATGTATAACGGTTCAAAGATTGCCCAGCTCGGTATCTTGCCTCCGACTACTACTGTGGACTGGAGTGAAATCATCTTCAAGGCATTGACCATCAAGGGTATCTATGGTCGTGAAATGTGGGAAACCTGGTACAAGATGCAGCAGATGCTGATTTCTGGTCTTGACTTGTCACCGGTTATTACTCATCACTTCCCGATTGCTGAATTCCAGAAAGGTTTCGACGTGATGGAATCTGGTCAGTGCGGTAAGGTTATTTTGGATTGGGAATAATAAATAAAAAATCAAAACATATGTATGGTAAAATGAAAGAGTTCCTTGCGCAGGAACTCGAAAATATCAAGGCTGCCGGTTTGTACAAGAACGAACGTATCATTACCACTCCGCAAAGTGCAGACATCAAGGTGAATGCCGGTCAGGGTGTATTGAACTTCTGTGCCAATAACTACTTGGGATTGGCAGACAACAAGCGTTTGATTGAAGCTGCAAAAGCTGCCATGGATTCTCATGGTTACGGTATGTCTTCTGTACGTTTCATCTGCGGTACTCAGGACTTGCACAAGCAACTCGAAGCAGCTATCGCTGATTACTTCAAGACTGAAGATACTATCCTTTATGCAGCTTGTTTCGATGCCAACGGTGGTGTATTCGAACCATTGTTCACTGAAGAAGATGCCATCATCTCGGATGCATTGAACCATGCTTCTATCATCGACGGTGTACGCCTCTGTAAGGCAAAGCGCTATCGTTATGCAAATGCTGACATGGCTGACTTGGAACGTTGCTTGCAGGAAGCTCAGGCTCAACGTCACCGCATCATCGTCACCGATGGTGTGTTCTCAATGGACGGCAACGTGGCTCCGATGGACAAGATCTGCGACTTGGCTGAAAAGTACGATGCATTGGTAATGGTAGACGAATCTCACTCAGCCGGTGTGGTAGGTGCAACTGGTCACGGTGTAGCTGAACAATACGATGTATATGGCCGCGTGGATATCTTCACAGGTACATTGGGTAAGGCATTCGGTGGTGCGATGGGTGGTTTCACAACCGGTCGCAAGGAAATCATCGACATGCTTCGTCAACGTTCACGTCCGTACTTGTTCTCTAACTCTGTAGCTCCGGCTATCGTAGGTGCAAGTATCGAAATGTTCAAGATGTTGAAGGAAAGCAATGCGCTCCACGACAAGCTGATGAACAATGTGACTTACTTCCGCGACAAGATGTTGGCAGCTGGTTTCGACATCAAGCCGACTCAAAGTGCTATCTGCGCCGTGATGTTGTACGATGCGAAGTTGTCTCAGGACTTTGCTGCCAAGATGCAGGAAGAGGGTATCTATGTAACAGGTTTCTACTACCCGGTGGTACCGAAGGGTCAGGCCCGCATCCGTGTACAGCTCTCGGCTGCTCACGAACCGGAACACTTGGATAAGGCTATCGCAGCCTTCATTAAGGTGGGTAAGGAATTGGGCGTTATCAAGTAAGACTTGAACCATAGTATAAATAAAAAAGGGATGGTGTAAAACCATCCCTTTTCTGTACCCCCGAGGGGAATCGAACCCCTATCTAAAGTTTAGGAAACTCCTAACAGGGGTTGATTATCAATAAGTTATAGAATATCGTTATTCGTTGTTGTTCTTTATTCACACCAACTTTATGCAAATGTAAGATTAAATTTTGAATTGAGAATCAAAATGGCGTTCAAAACTTTATATGAGATAAAATAACTATGCTTATTTCGATAAACGGAATATTTATTTTTGTGATATAAACTCAACACCGTCAACTCTTTTATCTCCAATTCGTATCTTGCATTTCTTCGTAAGATAGCCAAAGTTTGCAATATGAGTGGCTTTGGCTTTCTCCTTAATCTGGTATTTGTCATAAAGACTTTGTAGGGTAGCTTTCAACTCCTTGTTAGTTACTCTATCTCCCGTTTGGTAATGTAGTTCGTTTTTAATCATAAGAATATTTCGTATTTGATTGGCTCTTGGGTTACTGCCCTTTTATTTCTCAACACTTTTGTGAAGTAGTTCATTGAGGGTTTTTGAGGCAGTTGAGGACATCTTTCCCTCAATGTGGATAGTAATAGGTCTGGCTCTGGAAATTCAGCAGCAATCAGTCCAATATCGTTTGTATCTATATCTTTAAAAGGTGGTACAACATCTTGCATCAAGCAGTAGTCATAAATGGTTTTGTAGAGCAAGTTGTAAGTATCATCAATTAGGAAGAGTTTGAAGAATTTCTGGGGTACGTGCAAAGTATCAGCAATGTATTTGATGAATCCTTTTGATTCCAATTCATCCAAATATTTGGGTAATGAGTTCTTTCCAATGTGTAGGATTTCTGACAAGTGCTATTTGCTGTTGAATTGTAGGTAATTTGTACCTTTGATGCAATTTGCCTTGATAAGCATTAACAAGCCTTTGAGTTTGGCAGATATGGATTCCTCATGTATTAGGTCTGGATTCATAATGAAGTATTCATCTTTCAAGTAATCAAATTGATAAACATTGTGTGAGTATTCCCCTGTGCCATGTTGCTTTGTTATATCAAGGATTAGTCCAGACTTTTCAAGTATATCTACGTGATTGTATATAGTCCTTACATTTACGCCTATCAATTCAGCCAATTCATCTTTCAATATAATGGCTTTGTAGCTCTCATTTTTTATCTGGCTTCTGATTGCTGCGTATGTGAAAATCTCTTCAAGTTTACTTCTTTTGGGCAATTGGTTGATTCTGTTGGGGATTTGTATAAACGTACTCATTATTAGCAAATGGAGTTTGATTGTTAGTGAATAAGAAATCTGAATGATGTTTGCGTATCAATCTGTGAAAGTTGGCAGAGCCAAAATGTAGCTTGGCTTCCAGACGTGTCTAAAAGATTTGTTTTGTTGGCTTATAGATAATCATGCTTTGTTCTCATTAAAAATCAAATTGCCAAAGCAGTCTGTTAAGACTGATGAGGCTTGTTGTATTATATGTATTATTGTATTATTAGAACGGAAAGTTGAGGGAAGACCACAGGAAAGAAAAGGGAGAACCATAGGAAAGTTCAGGGAATGGGCATCTTATCTGTTCCTAAAATCTCTCCCTTTGCCTGGCTGTTGCTCATGCTGTGATTTCAATTACAGGCTGATTACTTTTGTACAAGTACATGGAGTATGTCATATCTACAGGATTGGACAATTGAATATCAACACCCATTTCAAAGCAATCAATTATCTGCATTACCTGTGCAGCAAATTCAGCCACATTTTCTTGGGCTTTTCTGGCTTCTCCACTGATGATGTAGTTACTTGTAACATCAGCTAACGGTGCAAGCATGTACTATATGGTCATTTCTTTTGGGTCTGCCTGTTGGTTAAGTTCGTCCACAAACGTAGGCAATTCGCCATAGTAATTTGCAATCTCCAATGCGGTCTTAGTATTCTTCATCAAATTCTTTAATTCGTAAATCATAATTTCAGTCATAATCATTGTTCTTTTTAGTTTTTGTAAATTAGTAAATCTATGCTTATTGGGGAATCTGGTCGAAGTTGAGGGCATTTTACCCTACAATGCTATTATATTCATCAATTCACGTGACACAAAATTATTCTACACCTTTTTGAAAATTCGACAGCAGACTACCCATAATTGTAGATTTTTCTGGGTAACGGTGGGCAGACCATAAGAAAAACGACATGGTTGGTCGATTTCGGCAATTACTCAATTTTTCTCAAATTTCATTTTGATTATTTCTGGGTAACGAGTAGAATTGTGTATAAGAATTTATTTATAAACTTAAAAATCATGATTTTATGGAAAGACTAGTAAAAAGAAAAAATGGAGCTTCTAAGGGTAATGCTAAGCTCAAACCTCGGAAGCCGAAAGAAGAAGAACAAGTAGCCTACCTACTTACCGATGTAAAAGAAACGGTAGTAACTGAAAACTTCTACCAACCAATTCCTCTTAGTATTTTGAAAAATTACTTGCCAAGTGTAATGGTAGTAGAATAAGAGGTTTCACTCATAGCGTTTTAGAACTCAAAAGC
>SUXX01000021.1 GCA_015060735.1 Bacteroides sp. | reverse complement strand
ATTACCTGATGCGTGAATTAGGCAAGCAAGACAAGCGTCAGATGTATCTTTCGCTCACGGAAGCCGGAAAGGAATGTCTAGGACGGATTAAGGCGTATGAGTTTGAAGTTCCTGAGTTGTTGAAACCCGTGTTTGAGGGATATCAGAAGAATTAAAACATCAACTTCACCAAATCATCAGCTGCTACTCCATCAAAGTAGTGGCTGATTTCCATTTGTGATAAGCATGCCTGGATGCTTTCCTCCTCATACACAACTCCTTGCAAAGCCTTTTCTACGTCCGAAGCCGGTAAGTTTCCCAAGAAATCTCCACCAAACTGACACGAAGCGATGCGGTTTTCTTGAAGTGTGAGGTGTACTTCCACCGTGCCGCATGCCAAGCGGGCTGAGTGCGTTAGGGTAGCTTTAGGCGAACGTCCGTAGTTCCATTCCCATGTGGCAAATTTCTCATCCCTAAGTTTTTGGATGTGAGCCAGTTCTTCTTCCGATAGTTGGTATTCTTCATCCGCATAGTGGCACGAAAGGATTTCTTCCAATCGGTTGCTGAATTCCTGAATGTTTGAAACTTCGGGCAGATAATCGCATAGGTTGGCTACCCGGCTACGAACCGAGGCGATGCCCTTGCTTTGAAGTTTGGTGGCCGAGGGATTCAAGGCATTGGTCAATACGTCTACATCCACTTGATACATCAAAGTGCCATGCACCATCAGGCGATTGCGTGATACCCGTTTTGCGAAGCCGGAAACTTTTTTTCCCTTCACTAATATGTCGTTACGCCCTGAGAGAGTGGCGGGCACGCCTAGGGCTTGGAGGGCTTTCATCATCAGCGAGGCATATTCGGGATAATCGCGTTCGAGGTCTTCCGAACGTCCCACGATGGTGTAGTTCAAGTTTCCGAGGTCGTGATAAACGGCTCCCCCACCGGTTACTCTTCGCACCAAAGCGATGTCGTTTTCCTTCAAATAATCCAGGTTTACTTCTGTATTTACTTCCTGGTTGAGGCCTATGATTACGGCCGGTCGATTTTGCCAAAGATAGAATACAGGCTCGTCAATGGGCAGATTTTCGAGGCAAAACTCGTCGAAAGCCATGTTGTAATAGGGGTCGGTGTGAGGATTTCTAAGGTATCGCATACAGATTTTTCTAAATTTAAAAGCAAAGTTAGGACATATTTTATAATTTTGTCGCCAATAAACTAAAATTTGTATGAAAAAGAAATATTTATTGCTTGCTATGCTCGCCTTGGGTAGTATCATGGGCATGCAAGCACAGAGAAAGAGAGTGTCTCCTTATTCTCCTCAGTTGACCGAGTTATATAATAAGGTAGATGCTGAACAAGCTCCTCGGGTGGCGGACAAACCTTTGATTGGTATTTCGTTGGGCTATGGCACCAAGAACTCCGTGAATTCAGTGTATGTAGAATCCGTGATGCGTAACGGAGGTGTGCCTTATCTGATTCCAGTGACCGACGATGTAGAGTTGCTTCGTCAGATTGTAGCCGAACTGGACGGTATCGTGTTTACTGGTGGTGAAGACATCGCCCCTTCCTATTACGGAGCAGAAAAGCACGAGAAACTGGAAGCCGTGAACAACGAACGCGATTCGTATGATTTGACTTTGTTCAAGTTGGCTACCGACCGCAATGTACCTGTTTTGGGCATTTGTCGGGGCTTGCAACTGATTAATGTCGGTATGGGCGGTACTTTGTATCAAGACATTCCGAGCGAAAAACCGTCCGATGTCAATCATCGCCCGGGCTTGGGTGGAAAACATTTGGCACATGAGGTCAACTTGGTGCCGGGTAGCCAAATCCATCAAATTTGGAATCAAAGTTCCATCAAGACCAACTCCATGCATCACCAAGGCATTCGGAAGTTGGCTCCCGGTTTGAAGGTTAGTGGATGGTCTTCTGATAGTATTCCCGAGATTGTGGAGGCCTACCCTATCCGCTCCATCTTGGCTGTCCAATTCCATCCCGAAGAACTGGCAAAGGAAGATGCCTTGATTGACAAAATTTTCAAGTTCCAAGTTGACAAGGCCAAGACCTACCAACAGGCCAAGGACATCCACACACGTATCCTCTCGGTCGATACTCATACCGATACCCCATTATGGTTTCGTGGCGGACATAGTGTAGGCTTGCGTAAGAACAATCAGGTAAGCGTACAGAAGATGGAAGAAGGCAAGCTCGATGCCCAGTTCCTTGCTGCTTTCCTGGCACAGGGCGAACGCGATGAAGCTTCTTCACAAAAGGCTGTAGAGAAATGTCGTGAGCTGATTAAAGGCATCTATGCCGACGTGGAAAAATATCCCGAAGCATGTGGTATTGCCATTACCGAAGCCGATGCCTGGCGTCTGAAGGCAGAGGGCAAGAAAGCCTTCTTCATCGGTATCGAAAATGGATACGGCATTGGTAAGGACATCAAGAACATCCGCATGTTCAAGGACATGGGCGTGAATTACATCACCCTTTGTCACTCGTGGGATAATGACATCTGCAATTCGTCTACCAACTCGGCCGATAAAAGCAAGGGATTGACTGCTTTCGGACGTAAGGTGGTGAAGGAAATGAACAAGCAAGGCGTGTTAATCGACCTTTCGCATGCTAGCGAAGGCACTTTCTGGGATGTGATGAAGCTCTCGAAAGACCCGGTATTTGCTTCCCATTCAGGTGTGATGGCTTGTTGCAAGAGCGACCGTAACCTCACCGATGACCAACTCCGTGCGTTAGCCAAGAATGGTGGTGTGATTCAGATTTGCATCTTCCGGAATTATCAGAATGAAAAGCCCGAAGAAGCTTCCATCATCGACGTGGTGCGTCACATCGACCATGCCGTGAAGGTGGCCGGCATCGACCATGTGGGTATTGGCTCCGACTTCGATGGTGGTGGAGGTTTGTTGGGTTGCAATGGCGACAATGATATGATTAATATCACCGTGCATTTGCTCGAAATGGGCTATACTGAAGAAGCTATCCGTAAGATTTGGGGCGGTAATTTCTTCCGAATTTTGACTCAAGTTAGAAAATAATAGTTTCGTGTCATTCCAGGATGACACTCTTGATTTTTGAATTGAATAATTAAACCATCCTATATTATGAATAAAAAACTCATCATTTCCTTGTGCATGGTGGCATCGTTCAGCCTTTCCGTCATGGCACAACACAAGCAATACGAAGAAGAAGTAGCCTTCTTTAAGGAAAGAATCAAAACTTTGGCTTCGGACGAATTTGGAGGACGCAAACCTTTGACCGAATACGAAACCAAGACCATCAATTACATTGCCGACGAGTTCAAGAAGTTGGGACTTCAACCTGCCAACAATGGTAGTTACTTTCAGCCCGTTCGCGAAATCTCTACCTTCTCTCGACCGGACAAGAACCGCATTCGTGTGAAAGGTGCTAAAGGTAGTATGGATCTCAATTTCCCCGACGACATCGTTATCTGGACGCTTCGTGGTCAGGAAAAGATTGTGGTGCCCAATACCGATTTCGTTTTTGTAGGCTTCGGCATCAATGCTCCTGAATATAATTGGAACGACTACGAAGGTATTGATGTGAAGGGCAAGATTGTGATTGCCATGGTAAACGACCCGGGCTATTACGATAAAAACCTTTTCCGTGGACGCAACATGACCTACTACGGTCGTTGGAAATATAAGTTGGAAGAAGCCAAGCGTCAAGGTGCAGCCGGTGCTTTGGTGCTTCACAACACAGCAGCTGCTTCGTATGGTTGGAATGTATGTTGTTCCTCACACATGCAAAACAACATCGGCCTCTGCTCGGACGATTTGAACAAAGATGCTTTGGCCTTCCAAGGATGGTTGCACGAAGAAGCAGCCAAGAAGCTTTTTGCCATTAGCGGATTGAACTTCGATGAACAGACCGAGGCTGCTAAAAAGCCTGGTTTCAAGAGTTTTGCCATGAAGGCCAAAAGCAAAGTTACCATGAATGTACAGATGAAGGTAGGCGAATCGCATAACGTAGCCGGCTTGCTTCCAGGCACCGACCTCAAGGACGAGTACATTGTTTGCACCGCCCATTGGGATCACTTTGGTATCGGTCAGGCCATCGATGGTGATAGCATTTATAATGGTGCAGCCGATAATGCATCGGGTACTGCTGCTTTGATGCTTTTGGCTAAGAAGTACCAGGAACTCCCCATCAAGCCCCGTCGTTCCATCGTATTTATAGCTGTAACTTCCGAAGAATGTGGTTTGCTTGGCTCGCAGGCTTATTGCGAAAATCCTCTTTTCCCACTTTCCAAAACCGTGGTCAACTTGAATTTCGATGGATCGGCTCCTGCCATGCGTACTACCGGAGTTACTCTCCGTGCAGCAGGCAAGAGCGATACCGATGCTTTGGTAGTAGCTGTAGCATCAGCTCAAGGTCGTAAGGTACACATTGTGACCGAAGACCCTGCCGGTGGTTATTTCCGTGCCGACCACTTTAACTTTGTGAAGCGTGGCGTACCTACCGTATTGGCCGGAGGTGGTGGTGAGGTGATAGACAAGGCTCGCCAAGCATCCAAGCCCAAGCGTTACACCTATCACCAGCCCAGCGATGAATATCGTGAAGACGAATGGGACTTCGATGGAGCCATGGAAAACCTTAATCTCATGTTCAGTATCGGCTTACTCATTGCCAATCAAGATGAGATGCCTAAGTGGGCCAAGGATGCCGATTTCCAACGTCAGCCGGATGCCAAGTAAAGCATACAAAAAGATAGTGTCATTCTAAACGAAGTGAAGAATCTGAGTGCATCAAGTGGGTGTAATCAGATTCTTCGCTTTTTTTGTTGTCCCCGATAGGGATTTCCCTAATCTCGGAAGGGAAATTCCTCGGAAAGCATAGGATTTTTCTCTTTCAGGTATCATTTCCCCCATTTATCTTTGCGATAAGAAAAAGAACTACTAACAATTAATACTAGGAATTATGAAGACACGGATGATGAAAATGATGGGATGGATGCTGATGATGGTCGGCATGATGAGCCTCACCTCTTGCGAAGTGGAATTGAGACCTTGGTACGACGATGTTTGCCACGATGACTATACCTACGAACTCTGTGGTCGCACTTGGGAAGAATCATGGATAGACAATGGAAATGTATATACACAAAGACTGGACTTTTATAATAACCGCACTGGAAGGGAAATGCTTCGTATCGAGTATTGGAATGGCGATGTGTCCGAAGATATTTATCGTTTCAACTGGAAATGGGACAGATACGATTGCATCCGAATGGAATACGGCCCGGGCGACATCTCTTATTTGGAAGACATCCGTATTCACAACAACACAATGACTGGCTATTTGGATAATATAAAGGTTTATTATAAGGGAAGATGGTAGAAGGATAACGAAAATGGAAATTGTGTGTTGAGTCATCCTGAGCATCGCGAAGGATCTGATTGCATAAAGTGGGTGTATTCAGATCCTTCACTTCGTTCAGGATGACACATTTTAGTAGATTATCATTCATTCTTAATGCTCACCACAGGATTCTCGTTCGCTACCCGCCAGGCTTTCCAAATAACGGTGGCCAGGATGATGAGCAGAGTACAGAGGCCGGTTCCTAAGTAAAGTAACGGATTGATTTCGAGAATATCCTTGAAAGTAGTCTCAATCCATAGGTCGCCGATGTATTTGGCCAAGATAAGACCGACCAACGTAGCTGGAAGTGCCGTATAAAGGATACTCCTGCAAAGTAGTTGCAGGATGTTGCTCACCTCTGCCCCATTAATCTTACGAATAGCGATTTCCTTGCTTCGTCGGCGTACTTCGTCGTTAGTGTAGCCAATAATACCCGTTAGAGTGATGATAATAATCATGATGCAGGCTATCAAAACCGAGTCGCGGAAGATGCGGGCAGATTGGAACAGAATTGCCAAGTCGTTCTCATATGTACGGAATTCACTTTTCCCTTGTGGATAGAGTTTTTTGAAATCCTCATTCAAGCGAGCAAGGTTTTCTTCGAACGGCTCCTTCAAGCGGATATGTATATCCACGGGGAGACCTTTGGTTTCATTGTTCCACCAATACATGATGAAGGGTTCTATCTTTTCTCGATTCGGGAAGATGAAATCATCGGTCAAAATCCCTCGGATAAGGCCTACGCCTTCTACTTCCTGGCCTATTTCTCCACCAAATTGTCGGATGAATTCCTCGTTTACTATGGCTTCTCCACTTTTTGTATGGTAGGTTCCTTCTTTTAATTTCAACTCCATAAACCGGCAAAAGTCTGCATTGGCGTAATTAATGGGTACGGGTACTGTTTCGTTTTTCTTATTGGTAACCCAATTCGAGAGGGATTTCCACAAGTAAAGTTTGCTAATTTCCGCTTCTTCCACATACGGTAGGTTTCGGAAATTGCTCAATGCATTGGGAGCATGGTCGAATGTTTGGGGTAAATGTACAATGCGTTCCAAGTTGTACCCCAAATCCCTTTGCATCACGTATTGGTATTGGCTGAAGATTATGGTTACAAAAGTCAACAAGAAGGCCGTACAGAGAAACTGTACGAATAGCAACAAGTGCTTCCAGTTCTTCTTACCTTCGGTATAGCGTCGGAACACTTGGGTAACGTGGATGGCCGAGAACATTCTGCCCGGAAGTACGCAACCAATCACAAACAGCACCCCGATAGCCAAGGCCGGTCCCCAAAGGGTTTCCATACTGAACAGGTTCTTGAAGCTCACTTGCGTCATGTCTTCAATGATTCCCCGGAACTGGAAGATTAGCAGCCCGTCAATGGCTACAGATACCAGGATGATAAAGAAGGTTTCCCAAAAGAACATGGCGAAGATGCTTCCCGGCCCTGCTCCGTTGCACTTGTGTACCCCAATGGCTTTGGCACGTTGGGGCAAGGCAGAGATGGAAATCAAGGCATAGTTGAAGGAAGCGGTCAGCAGAAGGACAAATCCCAATAAAGTCATGATGTAAATCATGGTTTTGGCTTTGCTGTTAGTCTCAAAATAATGTCCTTTTAAAGGGGTTAGCGAAATCTTCATACCTTTGATATTCATGTATTCGTAGAACTCCTTCAATGGGAAATAATTGGCTATTACCGCGTTGATTCGTTTATTGATGTGTTCTATATCAACTCCCTTTTTCAGTCGGACATAGTTTCTCCAATTAAATCCGCTTCGCCAGTCCGTTTTTAAGGCAATGGCTCGCGATTGGGCACGGCTAGAGTGATGAATGGATATAATAGCATCGGCTTTTAGACTTACATTTTCGGGTAAATCAGGAAAAACTCCCTTTATAATGTACTCAATTGTTGGCCTGGATCCACCAAGCACAGCCTTTCCTAAAGGGTCTTCTCCTTGGAAAATCTCGCGTGCTTTTGATTCGGAAAGGAATATGGCATCGGGCATGGCCATATCTTTCACATCGCCTTTGATGAGCGAGATACCCATGGTTTGGAAGAAAAGCGAGTCCACACATACAGTAGTTGATTCATATATGTCAGGCCCATGTTTTATATAATATCTATATTCTTCTTGCATCGAGAATCCACATTCTACATATTCTGAAAGATGTTTCATCAGGACTTCAACGGTAGTAATCATATCGTACCCTTTATTTTCAGTTATTCTACTTCCATCCTTGTCTATATATGTCTTTTGCGTCATATATATCTGCTCCGAGTCCTTGTAATAGGTATCGTAGTTCAGTTCGAAAGCTACTCTGGAAAAGAGGATGATGGATATGAACAGCCCAAGCGAGAGCGAAGCTACCTTGATGAAGGTAGAACTTCGTCCCCGAATGATGTTTTGCAGAGCGTAATAGATTTGTTTCATTGCTTATAGTCTTTATATTGTGTCATTCTGACACGTATTAGCTAATATGTTATTCCACAATATTTGCTACTACACTACCATCGAACAAATGAACGATGCGATGAGCAAACGAGGCATCGTGCTTGGAGTGAGTCACCATCACAATGGTGGTGCCTTCCTGATTCAGTTCGGTAAGTAGGTTCATCACTTCCAGGCCGTTCTTGGAGTCGAGATTACCCGTAGGTTCGTCGGCCAGGATAAGCTTGGGGTTGGTTATCACGGCACGGGCGATGGCTACACGTTGTTGCTGACCACCCGAAAGCTGTTGCGGGAAATGGTTAGCACGGTGGCTGATGTTCATGCGTTTCAGCATGTCGTTCACCATCTGTTTGCGTTCGGCTTTCTTGATGCCGAGGTAAGTCAGCGGTAGCTCTACATTTTCGTATACGTTCAGCTCGTCGATGAGGTTGAAGCTCTGGAAGACGAAGCCTATCACCCCTTTACGCAGACGGGTACGCTCCTTCTCTTTGAGGTCGGCCACCTCATTCCCTAGGAGTTGATAGCTTCCTGAGGTCGGATTGTCGAGGAGGCCAAGCGTATTGAGCAAGGTCGATTTGCCACATCCCGAAGGACCCATGATGGCGACAAATTCGCCTTCGTTTACTTGCATGTTTACACCGTTCAATGCAACGGTTTCTACTTCTTCTGTACGGAATACTTTGCTGAGGTTTTCAATCTTTATCATAATTATTTTGTTTTTATATTGTTATTCACTCTTGATACTAATTACCGGATTTTCATTGGCAATCTTCCATGTCTTCACCACGACCACACTCACAATCGTTAGCAAGGTCACAAGGGCGGTCATGATATAATAAGGTATGGTGCTTCCTATCGTCGTGGCAAATTGGTTCATCCATAGCTCGCCTACATACCACGAAGCCAAGATGCCAAGGAGAACAGCCGGGAAGGCCGTAATGAGTACATCCTTCGCCAGTAGTTCGATGATGCCGGATGCTTCTGCCCCATTTACCTTGCGGATAGCGATTTCTTTCGAACGACGATTGGTTTCATCGTTGGTGTAACCTATCAAGCCCATCAGGGTGATGAAGAGGATGACGAAGGTGGCTACCATGGTGGCGTTTCGTAGAATGCGGATGTCGTCGTATGCTCTACGTATTTCTTCTTCCATGCTTTTGAATTCCACTCGTTTGTGTGGGAATGCCTTGCTTACATCTTCGTTCAGACGCTTGAGGTTTTCATCAAAAGGTTCTTTCAATCGTATCTGCACGTAGTAGCCGAACTTGTCGATATTGTACCAAAAGACTAATGGCATAGGGGCTACCTTGTGGCTCATAATGGTGAAATTGTTAAGTACACCTACTACTGTATATTTTTTATTTCCGTATGGAACTTGTTTGCCAATGGCATTGTTGCCCCAATTCATCTTTTCTACAAAAGTTTCGTTGACAATGATTTCTTCGCGGGCACTTGGTGAGCGTCCTTGCTTGAAGGTCATTCCCATCAGTTCTGGATAGTTTTTGGTGATATAATCGTAACGGGCGGAGAAAAGTTCTTTTCCGTTTTCATCTCGTATGAATTCACCGCTATATCCGTCGATGGGATTGTCATGCGAAGTGGCTATGGCATCTACATAAGGCAGACTGTGGTAGAAACTGTAATTGATGTCATATTCCTCGACATTTCGCAGAGAATGTCCACCGTAGGCCATCCGTACAGGGTTATAACCTACATCCTTGTTAATGACATGGTTGTATTGGATGGAAATGAGGAATATCAGTCCGCCAATGAAGGCCACTCCGGCAAACTGGACGAACAGTAGCGTGCGTTTCCAGCTTTTCTTGCCTTCGGTATATCTTTTGAAAACTTGGGTTACGGGGATGTTCGAGAAGATGATTCCTGGTAACATACCACCCACAACGAAAAGCACCAATGTGACACATACAGGAACCCAAATGCGTTGCCAGGCAAAGAGATTGGTTAATTTTGTGGAAGCTGTTTCTTCTACAAACTCCTGGAAGTTGAATACCAGAAAGGCCATTAGCAAAAGGGATAAGAAGATGATGATGCCCGTTTCCCAGAGGAACATGCTAAAGATAGTGCTTGTTTGGGCACCACTGCATTTGTGTATACCTACGGCCTTGGCACGTCTGCTTAATGAGGCAATGGAAATTAACACATAGTTAAGTGCAGTAATGAAAAGAATGGCAACTCCCAATACGGTCAGTATTTGGGTGATGAGTTGTACATGTTCATAATTACGATACGTATCGCGGATAGGCTTCAGCATGCAGGTAACTGCAAAATCGTCTTTTGGGGGATGTTGTTCTTTGATAGCTTTGGCTATGCGTACATTCAGGTTTTCGAGGTTGGTTCCCGGCTTTACACGCAGATAGGCTGGCCAACTATCGCCACCATTCCATGAATAACCACTGCCCCATCGGTTTAGCAACGTAGGCAATGAAACGACAGCAGCTGGTTGCAGAGTGCTGTTGTCAGGAATGTCCTTGTAAATGCCTTTAACGGTCAGATCATAACTTTTGTTGGAGTTAACCACCTTTCCTATCGGATCTTCGTCGGCAAACATTTGCTTGGCAAGCGATTCACTTAAATAGATGATGTCCTGTTGTTGGAGGTCTTGTACCGGATTGCCTTTCACCACTTCAATGCCCATTGTTTCGAAGAAAAGCGAGTCGACACCGATATTACTGAACGTATTGAATCGATTGTTGCCATAATATAGTGGATTGGCAAATTCGTACTTGGTCATGGAAGTAGCTGCTACCACTTCGTCGGGAAAACGTTCCATGATGGCTCCGGCCATCGGACCGAGGTTCTGCTCTTGCGGTTTATCGGTTTCGCCATTAATGGTAAAGACCGTCCAGAGTTGGCATAGATTCTCATGCTCCTTAAAGCAAGTATCAAAGCTCTGTTCGTAGGCCACTCGCGAAAATAGCAGGATGCTCATCATCAATCCCAATCCGAGGGAGACAATTTTAATGACATTGGCATTCCGCCCGTGTATTAGGGTTTGGATGACATAATAAAGTTGTTTCATATCTTTATACTATTTGTGTTTAAAGTTAGTGTTTTCCAAGTAAGGAAGTCGCGTTTCGCAACGAAACTTCCCTGTTTTTTCATTTAAAATAAGAAACATTACGCAATACGGTAATGCGTCCATTCATTCTCAATAAATAGATAGCAAACATCGTACCAAAACTTTATATGTTTGAAAATAAGGTGTTTATGTGGGTTTTGCTTGAAGTGAAGTGTATGATTTTTAGACATCAGTGTCAAGGAATTGGACACTGAAATGGTCAAAGGGTAGTCGGGTAGTCAGGTAGTCAGTTTGTTTTTTTGCAATCATCTGCAAAACTATAAACTTTTTCTTATAATATAATAATATATATATTTATTATTATTTACAATATAATAAAAAATCGTGGAAATGCATAGGTTGAAATTAAACTGACTACCTGACTACCCGACTACCTTCCTTTGCACAATGACTATAAAACCTCAGCATGTTTTTGCCCAAACGTCTTCGCGTTTCAAAAAAACGCCTGTATGATTTTTGGACAACCGCTAGGAGAATGTTTCCCGAATGCCTATATTTGCTTCTATAAAAATCAGGAATCATGGCAAAACCCAGAACCATCCTCATTATCGATGATAATCGTAGCGTACTATCGGCCTTGAAGTTACTCCTAAAAGGCCACTTCGAACGCATCATCGCCCTGCCCTCGCCCATCACCCTGCCTTCCGTCCTAAGACAGGAGAACCCCGATGTGGTGTTGCTTGATATGAACTTCACCGATGCTCTCAACTCGGGCAACGAGGGGCTTTATTGGCTTCACGAAATCAAACGGATGAATCCTGCCCTTCCCGTGGTATTGTTCACGGCTTATGCTGACATTGACCTGGCCGTGCGAGGCATCAAGGAGGGGGCGACCGACTTTGTGGTGAAGCCATGGGACAATGCCCGTCTTGTAGATACTTTGAAGAAGGCGTGCGGACAGGCATCGGGAAGCCCGAAGAAGAAGGAAGAACGGGCATCTTCGGCCATGTATTGGGGGGCCGGGGCTTCGATGCGTGAACTTCGCCTGATGGTGGAAAAGGTGGCGGCAACGGATGCCAACGTGCTCATCACCGGCGAGAATGGCACCGGCAAGGAGATGTTGGCACGCGAGATTCATGCCCTTTCCAACCGGTTTGCACGCGATATGGTGACGGTGGACATGGGTGCCGTGACCGAGACGCTTTTCGAAAGCGAACTCTTTGGTCATCGGAAGGGAGCCTTTACCGATGCACATGCCGACCGAGCCGGCAAGTTTGAGGCGGCTCACGGAAGCACGATTTTTCTGGACGAGATAGGTAACCTGCCCTACTCCTTGCAAGCCAAGCTGCTCAGTGTGTTGCAAAGCCGGTGTGTGGTGCGGGTGGGAAGCAACGATCCGATTCCCGTGGATGTCCGCTTGATTTGTGCCACGAATGCCAACCTCGATGAGCGGGTCGCCCAAGGAAAGTTCCGCGAAGACTTGCTTTATCGCATCAATACCATCCACCTGGAGATTCCGCCCTTGCGTGAACGCAAGGAAGACATCATCCCCCTGGCCGAACGATTCGTTATCCGTTTTGCCAAGCAATATGACAAGAGTCCGCTGAGCCTTTCCGATGCGGCCCAACGCAAGCTCCGCGAGCATCCGTGGTATGGCAACATCCGCGAGCTGGAGCATGCCATCGAGAAGGCGGTCATCATTAGCGAAGGCGGCATATTGACCGATGCTCATTTCCATTTTCCCCGCAAGAGCCTTTCGCCGGCACAACATTCGGAAGCAGAGACTTTGGAAGATATGGAACTGGTGATGATTCGGAAGGCAATAGACAAACATCAGGGCAATTTGTCGGCCGTGGCCTCTCAGTTGGGCATCACCCGTCAGACGCTTTACAATAAGATGAAGAAGTATGGATTGTGAGAATGACACGGAAAGATAAAAAACAATGAAAAAATACCTCAATACCTTCTGGGCACGCCTCGCCATCGTCTTGATGCTGGCAAGTCTCTGTACATGGCTCGTCATCGAAAGAAACTGGCTATGGCTATGCGTCACCTTGCCCATCCTTGTTTGGGCCGTGTGGAGCTTCTACCGGCTTTACACCTGCCATACCCGTCAGGTAGCCTTCTTGCTCGATGCCATTGAGAATGACGACCCCTCCATACACTTTTACGAACACGTGGCCGACAAACATTCGTCCAGAGTGAATGCGATGCTTAACCGTATTGCCGGCATTTTGCAAAGCGTGAAGCAGGAAACCGTCCAACGGGAGAAGTATTACGAGCTGATAATGGATTTTGTGGAGACGGGTATTGTGGTGCTGGACGAGCAAGGAGCCGTCTTTCAGAAGAATAGAAAGGCGTTGGCCTTGTTGGGCTTGCAAGTACTGACTCACGTAAGGCAACTTTCGCAAAAATCAGCAACGTTGGAGAAAGTGCTTTCCGAGGCCATGCCCGGGCAGAAGATGCAAGTGGAATATCCTACCCGTCGGGGCATGATGAACCTCTCGGTGCGTGTGTCGGGCATAACGATACAAGGCAAGTCGTTGCGTATCATCGCCTTGAACGACATCAATCGCGAACTCGATGAGCGTGAAATTGATTCTTGGATTCGGTTGACACGTGTCTTGACGCACGAGATTATGAATTCTCTCACTCCCGTCACCTCGTTGAGCGAAACCCTGCTGGCCCTTCCCGTTTCGCAACAGGACGAAGAACTTCGGCAAGGGCTTGAAACCATCCGCATCACCGGCAAGGGGTTGGTGAACTTCGTGACCTCGTATCGCAGACTTACCCGTTTGCCGGTGCCCGAGCCTGCCCTCTTCGATGTGCGTCCGTTCTTGGAAAGAGTCGTCCGGCTGGCCAAGCATCAGTATCCCAGCTCCACCATCCGTTTCTTATTGGACGATGTGCAGGAAGACCTGATGGTTTATGCCGACGAAAGCATGATGACCCAAGTCTTGACCAACCTCTTGAAGAATGCCATTCAAGCTATTGGTGAGTCTGAGAAAGGTGAAATCCGTATCCGGGCATTTGTGGACGAACAAGAAAGTGTACGCATCGAAGTGGCGAACAACGGCCCACGGATAGATCCCGAGCTAGCCGCACAAATCTTTGTCCCATTCTTCACGACCAAGGAAGATGGTAGCGGTATTGGCTTGAGCTTGAGCAAGCAAATCATGCGACTTCAGGGAGGAAGCATCGCCTTGCTTCCTTATCAGGATGAATTGACTACCTTTGTGGTGATGTTAAACTAAAAACAGCGTAACTCTATGCAGATACTATTAGCGAATGCAAAGATCATGTTCGACAAGGCGGGAATGAATCCGCTTACCACTCCCCGATTTCAGTCCCTGGCCGATAAGCTGGCCATGGAGATGGCCTCGATGGATATAGACGAATTGGCACGGCAACTGGATTGTAGCAGGAAGCTGGCGGCAGAGAACCGGATGCGTTACCTCGACTTCTTCACGGCACCGAAGATGCCGGCCATACTGGCTTACAACGGACAGGCGTACAAGCATCTGAGGGCTTCGCAACTGGATGAGCAGGCCTTGGACTTTGCCCAGCAACATTTGTGGATTACTTGCTTTCTGTACGGGCTCTTGAGACCCATGGATGCCGTCGTGCCCTATCGCATGGAGCATTGTGTAAGGCTGGAGGCAACCGACGAACGCCCCGTCAACCAGTTTTGGAAGGACAAGCTGACCGATGTGCTGATTGAAAGCGTAAAGGCGGACGATGGGGTGCTGATTCATCTGTCCACCGAAGAGTACGAGCATTTGTTTGATTGGCGTAGGGTGAAGCAGGAAGTAAAGGTTATACAACCGTTATTTTATGTCCGCACGTCCAAAGGCTTGAAGATGCAAGCCGTATGGGCCAAGTCGTGTCGGGGAGCCATGGTACGTTTCATCCTTCAAAACAGGCTCCTGGTGCCCGAAGAGTTGCAGGCCTTCAGTTACGAGGGATTCGAATATCAGCCTCAGTTGGGAGAAGAGGCTTTTCCGCATTTTGTGAGGGGATAAAAAGAAAAGCGGATGTACCGGCAAGGCACATCCGCTTAAAATTTATGTAGCTTGGTAGATTACTTAGCAACCTTTTCCAAACGCTTCAAGATTACGAAGATGAAGAGAGCTGCAACGACGCAGATAGCAGCCAAAGTTCCCCATACTACGGTGAGTGAAGCACCCCACATCAACGATGGGATAGCCACGAGGAAGTTACCAAGAGCAGTGGCAACGAACCAACCACCCATCATCATACCGGCATACTTCGGAGGAGCTACCTTAGTTACGAACGAGATACCGATCGGAGAAAGCAACAACTCGGCGAATGTCAAGATGAGGTAAGTAGAAATCAAGAGGTTCGGAGTAACATCAGCCATGTGCAAAGGTTGACCATCAGCACCGATTTCAGGAGCAGCAAGACCCATAGAACCTACAATCATCAATACGTAAGCAATAGCAGCTACCAACATACCGAGACCAATCTTCATCGGAGAAGAAGGTTCCTTGCCCTTCTTGGCCAAAGCACCGAAGATGGCTACTGATACCGGAGTCAAAGCAACTACGAAGCAAGCGTTGAACTGCTGGAAGATAGGGGCACTTACAGCGGTTTCGGCTGGCAATGTGCTATACTTGTAAACCAAACCTGCTACGGCTGCTGCGATGATAGCTGCAGAGATACCCTTACCCTTACCGGTCTTGCTCTGGAACAAACCGAACAAACCGTATACGATGAAGATACCGAATACCAAGTTCATTACGTCGAATGCCATGCTCTGGATACCGGTTGAAGAAGTAGCGGTATAGTCGCGGGCAAAGAATGTCAAGGTAGCACCGTTCTGGTGGAAGGCCATCCAGAAGAAGATTACTACGGCAAATACCAAGCAAAGGCAGATGATACGTTCCTTAGTTTCGGCTGGAGTCAATTCCTTCACGTTTGCGTTGCCTGAAGCTGCTGCTGCCTTGCTACGGTCTGTGTGAGCAAAAGTGCTACGGAAGATGTAATAGATAGCGATGGAAGCAATCAATGACAAACAAGCTACACCAAAAGCATAGTGGTAAGAATCGGCTTCGCTCACGCCAAGTGAAGTCTGTGCCCACTCCATGATCTTGATAGCAGCGGTCGGAGCAAACATCGCACCGATGTTGATAGCCATGTAGAATACAGAGAAACCTGAGTCACGCTTTGCTGAGTACTTTGCTTCGTCGTAAAGGTTACCAACCATTACCTGCAAGTTACCCTTGAACAAACCGGTACCTACGGCAATGAGCAACAAGGCACCACCCATAGCGGCGATAGCTACGGTGTTTGCACCCAATGGCAAAGCCAAAAGCAAGTAACCGATGAACATGATGGAAATACCGATGGTCACCATCTTGCCATAGCCTAACTTGTCGGCAGCCATACCACCGAACAATGGCATAAAGTATACGAGACCAAGGAAAATAGAATAAATAGAACCTGCAGTTGCGGCCGAGAAGCCGAAGTTGGCTTGCAGGAACATTACGAATACGGCGAGCATGGTGTAGTAACCGAAACGCTCACCCGTGTTAGCTAACGCAAGTGCGTATAACCCTTTGGGTTGTCCTTCAAACATAAATTAAGATTTAAATTAGTGATTAATATTCATTTTAAGTTGCAAAGATAAGACAATTACGGAAATGATAAAAAAAAGAACCATGAAAGTGGCTCTTTTTACGGTTTTATTCGTCAATTAGGCAGCACACTTGTGCTCGTGATTGCTGAATGAGGTCTTGTGGGGTGATTTTGATTTGCAATCCTCTGACACCTGCACTGACGTAAATATGCTCGAATTCTTGGCAACTTTCGTGGATATAGGTGGGGAAATGCTTCTTCATGCCGATGGGCGAACACCCGCCACGGATGTAGCCGGTGAGTGGAAGGAGCTCTTTCATGGGGATGAGGTCGCACTTCTTGTTGCCCGACACTTTAGCAGCCATTTTCAGGTTCACTTCGTGCTCGCCGGGGATGACGCACACGAAATGTCCCGACTTCTCGCCATGAAGTACCAGCGTCTTGAATACTTGCTCGATGTTTTCGCCTAGGCTCTCGGCCACATGGATGGCACTGAGGTCGTTCTCGTCTACTTCGTAAGGGATGAGTTCGTATTTCACCTTGGCCTTGTCGAGCAGGCGAGCTACATTGGTCTTGTTTATTTTTTCTTTCATTGTGGTGAAAATCTTATTTCAATTCTTCCTGAATAAACTTCGGGGTATATCCTTTTTGGCTTTCAGCTACTTCCTCGGGTGTGCCGACGGAAAGCACCTGTCCTCCTCCCCGTCCGCCTTCAGGCCCCATGTCGATGATGTGGTCGGCTAGCTTGATGACGTCGAGGTTGTGCTCGATGACGATGACGGTATTGCCCTTCTCTACCAGTCGGTTAAGCACGTTCATCAAAACACGGATGTCTTCGAAGTGAAGGCCGGTAGTAGGTTCGTCGAGGATGTAGACGGTCTTGCCTGTGTCGCGTTTGGAAAGTTCGGTGGCGAGCTTCACACGTTGGCTTTCCCCTCCCGACAAGGTGGTGGAAGGTTGACCCAACTTGATGTAGCCAAGGCCCACATCTTGCAATACCTTTATCTTATTAAGGATGGCAGGTACATTTTCGAAGAACTCTACGGCCCGATTGATGGTCATGTCGAGTACATCGGCAATGGATTTTCCTTTGAAGCGTACTTCCAGGGTTTCGCGGTTGTATCGCTTGCCATGACACACCTCGCAAGGCACCAACACATCGGGCAAAAAGTTCATTTCGATGGTTTTATAACCATTCCCTCCACAAGTCTCACATCGTCCACCCGCCACATTGAACGAGAAGCGTCCGGGCTTGTAGCCACGGATTTTGGCTTCGGGAAGATTGACGAACAAGTTTCGGATGTCCGAGAAGACTCCCGTATAGGTGGCCGGATTCGAGCGGGGCGTGCGTCCCAAAGGTGATTGGTCGACATTCACCACCTTATCTATATAGTCCAATCCTTCGATGCTATCGTAAAGCAAGGGGTCTTGCAACGAACGGTAGAAGTGTTGCGAAAGGATGGGTTGTAAGGTGTCATTGATAAGGGTGGATTTACCGCTTCCCGACACCCCCGTTACGCAAATCAGCTTGCCGAGTGGGAATTCTACATCCACGTTCTTCAAGTTGTTTCCTCGTGCTCCGCGAATCCAAAGTGAGTTTCCGTTTCCTTTGCGTCGTTCGGCCGGGATTTCTATTTCCATCTTTCCCGTGAGGTATTGCGAGGTCAATGTTTCCGTGTGAAGCATGGCTTGGGGTGTTCCTTCAAACACTACTTCCCCACCCATGCGTCCGGCTTTCGGGCCCATGTCGATGATGTAATCCGAGGCCAGCATCATGTCCTTGTCGTGTTCTACCACGATGACCGAATTGCCCGTATCGCGGAGTTTCTTCAAAGAGTTGATAAGGCGAAGGTTATCCCGTTGGTGAAGGCCGATGCTAGGTTCGTCGAGGATATAGAGTACATTTACGAGCTGAGAACCGATCTGGGTGGCCAGACGGATGCGTTGGCTCTCTCCACCCGACAAGGACACTGAGGTGCGGTTGAGCGAGAGGTAATCCAATCCCACATCGAGCAAGAATCTCAATCGGCTCTTGATTTCTTTCAATATTTCGGAAGCGATGAGGCGTTGTTTTTCTTCCAGATAAGGGTCGACATTTTCCAACCAGTCATAAAGTTCGCTGATGTCCATACAAGCCAATTCATGAATATTCTTGTCGTGGATGCGGAAATGGAGGGCCTCGCGATGAAGGCGAGCACCTTTACATTCGGGGCACACATCGGTTTTGGCAAACTGGTCGGCCCACTTTTGAGCGGTAGCCGAGGCATCTTTTTCTTGCATCATCTGGATGTATTTTACAATGCCTTCGTAGGTGGTGAAGTAATCGGACGAGGTGTGAATCAGGCTGCTCTTGATGCGAATCCGTTCGTCCGAGCCGTGTAATACCTCTTCGATGGCTTCTTCGGGAAATTCCTTCAACGGAGTATTCAAGGTCAGATCGTATTTCTCCAACAAGGCTTCCAGTTGCCAGAATATCATCACATTTTTATACTTTCCCAAAGGGGCGATTCCGCCTTCGCGAATGGATAATTCGCGTTCGGGAATTACTTTGTCCACGTCTATCAGATTAACATATCCCAAACCCTTGCATCGGGGGCAAGCTCCTTGTGGAGAGTTGAACGAGAAGTTATGTGGAGCCGGTTCTTTGTAAGACAGGCCGGTGACGGGGCACATCAAGCGTTTGCTATAATGACGGATTTCGTTGATACCGGCATCTAGTATCATAATCAGTCCGTCGCCTTGGTGCATGGCGGTGATTACGCTTTGTTTTAAACGGTTCTCGTCCTTGTCGCTAACCACCATCTTGTCTATCACTACTTCGATGTCGTGGTTCTTGTATCGGTCAAGCTTCATGCCGTGTACCACTTCGCGGATTTCTCCATCGACACGGACATAAAGATAGCCTTTCTTGCGAACTTGCTCGAACAATTCCTTGTAATGTCCTTTGCGAGTGCGGACAAGTGGAGCCAGGATGAAGATACGTTTGCCTTGATATTCTTCCCGAATCAGATTCAGAATCTTTTCTTCGGTGTATTTAATCATTCTTTCACCAGAGAGGTAGGAATAGGCAATGCCGGCACGGGCATAGAGCAGACGAAGATAGTCATAAATTTCCGTCGTGGTTCCTACGGTAGAACGTGGATTCTTGTTGGTGGTTTTCTGTTCGATGGAAATCACCGGGCTGAGGCCGGTAATCTTGTCTACATCCGGACGTTCCATGCCTCCCAGAAAGTTGCGTGCATAGGCCGAGAAGGTCTCGATATACCGGCGTTGTCCTTCGGCAAAGATGGTATCAAAAGCCAATGATGATTTTCCGCTTCCGCTCAGGCCGGTGATGACGGTCAAGCTATTTCTCGGTATCGTGACATCTATATTTTTCAAGTTATGTACACGGGCACCGTATACGTTGATATATTCTTTTTCTTCTGCCATATTTTTCTGCTTAATCTCGCAAATATAACCTTTCTTGGCGAGATATTTTATTAAAAAGTCTAATAATATTTCTCTTTCCATTTATATAATGGGTAGGAAACGGAATTTTTTGTACTTTTGTAGCTTGTAAAAAACTATACTCGAATTATGAAGTTTATACAAGCGTTATATTTGTCAACGGCCTTGGCCGTAGCACCATTCGGCATGATGAAGGCTCAGAGTGTTGCCAACCATTTCATGCATACTGTAACCAAGGGACAGAGTCTGTATTCCATATCCAGCATGTACAATGTGCCCATTGCTGATATTGTGAAGATGAATCCGGGAAGCGACCAGCGTATCAAGGTTGGTCAGGCTTTGAAGATTCCTCAGACGAGTGCGGATAACAAGGTTGTATTCCACACCATTCAGGCTGGTGAAACATTGTACAAACTGAGTGTACAACACGGAGTTTCCGTAGAACGAATCTGTCGAGCCAATCCGGGATTGAGTGTCAAGAACTTCCGTGTCGGTCAGGTGATAGCCATCCCTCCTAAGGGGAAATCTTCATCAGAGGTCAAGGCTCAAGTGCCCGAAGTCGCTCCGCAAGTGCAGGCTCCTAAAAAGAGTGAACCTCTGAAACCCAAATGTCGTGACATGCACAAGATTCAGCGGAAAGAAACCGTATATAGCATTAGCCGGATGTATGGCATCACGGAAGACGAACTGATTGCGGCCAATCCGGAAATCAAGAACAAGAAATTGAAAAGAGGTAAGTTCTTGTGTATCCCCTATGCAAAGGAAAAAGCTTCTGATGCTCCGAAAACTCCGGCTCAACAAGAGGATTCCACATTGACCGATGCCCAACTTTTTGACAAGAACAAGAAGGAAAGCAAGAAGTTCTCGACCATCAAGGCTGCTTTGGTACTACCTTTCAATACCGATGGAACCGGTAAGAAGGAAGAACAGGTGCGTATGGTGGAATATTATGAAGGATTCTTGATGGCTCTCGATAGCTTGAAGAAGAAGGGAGTGTCGGTTGATTTATACACTTACGATAGTGGAAATACACAGGCTTCTGTCAAACAAATATTGAACAAGGCCGAGATGAAAGGTATGGATGTCATTTTCGGTCCGGCTCATGCCGAGCAGGTGAAGCCGATGGCCGATTTTGCTCAAGAACATAACATTCGATTGGTGGTTCCTTTTACATCAAAGGGAGAAGAGGTGTTTAACAATCCGTCGGTTTATCAAATCAATACCCCTCAATCTTATCTGTATTCGGAAGTGTATGAACATTATATTCGTAAGTTCCCGAAAGCTCATGTGGTTTTCCTCGATGCGGATACGGGTCATACGGACAAGGCAGATTTCATCAAGGGATTGAAGGAAGAATTGAAGAACAACCAAATTACTTTCAAGGAATTGAAGGGAGAAGCTATCAACCCTGAGGGCTTGAAACTGGCCGTGGACTCTTTGCGTGAGAATGTGATGATTCCTACTTCGGGACGCAATGTGGCTCTTATCAAGATTCTTCCACAACTCATTGTCACCGGTCGTGAACATCCTAATTATAACATGAAAATTTTTGGCTATCCCGAATGGCAGACATATACGGATGACCACTTGAGTAGCTTCTTCGAAATGGATACTTATTTCTACTCATCATTCTATACCAACAACTTATTCCCTGAGGCCATCCGATTTACTCAGGCATATCGCAAATGGTATAGCAAGGATATGGCGAATACCTTCCCCAAATATGGTATGTTGGGATTCGATACGGCTTTTTTCTTCTTGCAAGGCTTGCATAAGTATGGAAGTAATTTCGAAGAAAACATGAATCAGATGCAGATTACTCCTATTCAGACAGGCTTTAAGTTTGACCGTGTGAACAACTGGGGAGGCTTCATTAATCGGAAAGTATTCTTTGTAAACTTTACCAAGAACTATGAACTGATTAAACTTGATTTTGAATGAAAATGAAAGGATATAAATCAATCGTTCTTTGGATATTGGCCTGCATGTTTGTTATGCCGGCCATGTCGCAAGTAGGCGAACCACGTAACAATTGGTCCATCGGGGTGAACGGTGGTATGAATATGAGCAAGGTCAGTTTTGAACCTAGCATCAAGCAAAAGTCTAAAAACGGAATGGCTATGGGGCTGACGGTTCGTTACATGTCAGAGAAGTATTTCAAGATGATGTGTGGTATTCAAGCCGAAGTGAACTACGTGCAGAGAGGATGGAATGAAAATATAGAGGATGGTACGGAAAATACCTATGAACGTACCATGAATTACGTGGAAATTCCGTTGTTGGCTCATTTGTCTTTTGGAAAGGATGCTCTAGATAAAGGGGTGAAGTTCTTTGTAAATGCAGGGCCCCAATTCAGCTTCTTTTTAAGTGAGAGCGAGGATATGAGCGAAAACTGGGACACTTCATATCGTCCGAATGGCATTGTTCAGCAATATGGAAAGATGGTAGAGAACAAGTTTGATTATGGTATCTTGGGTGGTGCCGGTTTGGAGTTGAGTACCGGTGTAGGACATTTCTTGTTGGAAGGTCGTTACTATTATGGACTAGCTGATTTCTGGGGAAGTAGCAAGAAAGACGAATTTGGCCGGTCAGGTCATTCGTACATGGGAATTCGATTGACGTATTTGTTTGATATTACCAAATAAAGAAGGGAGGTTTAAACCTCCCTTCTTTATTTTATCTCAATCGGTCGTATGCTTTGACCAAAGCTTCATCGGCACCGATGCCACGGATGGCAAGCCAGTTCAGGACAAGTGATACGAAAGGAAGGCAGATTGTCCAAGAGGGAGTGAACGATGCATCATCGGCCAGCATTAGGATGAAAGCAATTAACGTAATGTAATATCCGATAATCATGACGCTACTGAAAATGGTCAGACGGATTTGCAACATGCGTTTCTTGAAAAGAAAAATGGTTCCGAATGAAAGGGCGGCAATCACTAACAAGATGGCAAACAAGGCCCAGGGTGCATAATCTTTTGTGCCATCGGACAAAGTAATGCACAAATTAGAAAACTCTGAAATCTCATGAGTGCCGGCAATAATGGAACCTACCGGGCTACACATACATATAACCGATAAAATAGTTACTACCAGGAGGTAGAGGGATTGTATACGCTGAATCATAATATAGTTGATTTTTGTTTTGGTTAAAAAAATTGTGTCATTCTGAACGGAGTGAAGAATCTGATAGCATAAAGTGATTGTTTTCAGAACCTTCGCTATGCTCAGGATGACACCTTAGTTAGCAAAAGCAAATGTTTTACTGAAGTTTTTCTTTTTCCTTTGCCGGATTACGATGATATACTTTACCTTCCATGTATTCCTGAGTGGCAATCAAGGTTGGTTTCGGTAATTTTTCGTAATAACGAGAGATTTCAATCTGTTCTCTGTTTTCAAAGACTTCTTCCAGGTTGTCATTGTATGAAGCGAACTCCTGCAATTTCTTGGAGAGGTCACTCTTCATTTCAGCACCAATTTGGTTGGCACGTTTGCCAATGATAGCTACGGTTTCGTATACATTGCCCGTATCTTCACACAAATCCATCATGTTGCGGGTAATGGTGTTTGTCGGAGCGTTGGTCTTTTTGTAGTCCATAATACTTATTTATATTTTAGTCATTTAATTCTTTTACATACTTGCTAGCATCTTTGTAGATGTTTTCCACTTCCTTCATATACTTGCTTTCAGGGAATTCATTCTTGAAGGAATAGTATTCGTCGATGGCTTCACGCATACGTTCTTCTTTTTTCTCCAGCACACTTTCGCTTCCCAGTTTATGTTTGGCTCTGAGTAAGAGAATGGAGATTTCTTCACGCATACTGGTATAAGGATAATCCTTCAGAAGGTTTTGTGCGGTAGTAATGCATGCCAGAAAGTTGTTACCATTGATTTGCATATCAGCTGTATAGGATGCATTACCGGTGTAGGTTCCCAGGTCGTAATACAATTTAGCGGTCAGATATTCTTTTTCAACCAATTTGTCTTGCAAAGAAAATATCATCAGTTGTGCCTCTGTATTGCGTTTGCTTCCAGGGAAATATTCCATATAGACCTGAAGTTCCTGAATGGCACTATACGTACTTGATTGGTCCAAACGAGGTTCAGGAGTATCCAAGAACAACGCTTTTCCGGAGTGGAATCGGGCAAGTTCCGTGAATTTTCCACTGGGATAAGTGTTGTAATAGTTGCTGAAATAGTGCGAAGCCGTTACATAATCTTTCATGTTGTAATAACACATGGCCAACATGTAAAGTGATTCTTCGGCATTGTTTGTACCTTTCAATATGGTAATCAGTTCTTCCAGAATAGTAGCAGCCTTGTTGTGCTCTCCATTACCGAAGTAACTTTTAGCAGCTTCGTACCGATATTCATAGTCAGTGCTCTTCATTACCTTGTTATATTCACCGCAAGAGGAAAGAAATGCACCCAATAAAAGTGTTATAGCGATATACTTTTTCATCTTATTCAAAATAATTGTGCAAATTTACGCCTTTCCACCGAATAATACAACAGCCAATATGTTTTTTAATACTAAAAAGTCAATAAAAATGAGATTAATACCTTCCGATAGAGGTCTTTTGAGGGAAATTAGTTACTTTTATGGCCGTATTTTCTAAATGTGAAACGATGGATTTTGAATTGATTTCTGATTATCAGCCTACGGGCGACCAGCCGGAGGCCATTGCTCAATTGACGGAAGGGATTCTTCAGGGAGTTCCGGCCCAGACATTGTTGGGGGTGACCGGTTCGGGAAAGACATTTACCATAGCGAATGTCATCAAGAACATCAATAAACCGACATTGATTCTGAGTCACAATAAGACCTTGGCTGCCCAACTTTATGGTGAGTTCAAGAGTTTTTTCCCGAATAATGCCGTAGAATATTACGTGTCTTACTATGATTATTACCAGCCGGAGGCTTATATCCCATCGACCGATACCTATATAGAAAAGGACTTGGCCATTAATGACGAGATTGATAAGCTTAGATTGGCTGCTACTTCTGCCCTACTCTCCGGACGCAAAGATGTGGTGGTGGTTTCATCCGTATCGTGCATCTATGGTATGGGTAATCCGGCCGACTTCTATAATAATGTGATTGAGATCAAACGGGGTAAATTGCTGGATAGAAATGTTTTCCTTCGCCGGTTGGTGGATAGTCTTTATGTTCGCAATGACTTGGACTTGAATCGTGGTAACTTCCGTGTGAAAGGTGATACGGTGGACATCTATTTGGCTTATAGTGATAACTTGCTTCGGGTTATGTTTTGGGATGACGAGATTGATGCCATCGAGGAAGTTGACCCCATTTCGGGAGTTCGTCTTGGTCAATTCGAGGAATACAAGATATATCCCGCCAACCTCTTCATGACTACTAAGGAAAGCCAGCTTCGAGCCATCCATCAGATAGAAGACGATTTAACCAAAGAGGTAGCACGTTTTGAGGAAAACGGGAAGCCGTTTGAGGCAAAACGCCTTTACGAACGTGTTACATACGATATGGAAATGATTCGCGAGTTAGGACATTGCTCAGGCATCGAGAACTATTCGCGTTACTTCGACGGACGTGAAGCCGGTACGCGACCCTATTGCCTGCTCGACTTCTTTCCCGATGATTTCTTGATAGTGATTGACGAAAGCCACGTCAGTGTGCCTCAGATTCATGCCATGTTTGGGGGCGACCGTGCTCGCAAGACGAACCTGGTGCAATACGGCTTCCGTATGGAGTCGGCTTTTGACAATCGCCCCTTGAAGTTCGATGAATTTCAAGAGTTGGCCAAGCAAGTCATTTATGTCAGTGCCACCCCCGCCGATTATGAGTTGATGCAGAGTGAAGGCATTGTAGTCGAGCAAGTTATCCGTCCTACGGGATTGCTCGACCCCATAATCGAAGTTCGTCCCAGCATGAATCAGATAGACGATTTGATGGAGGAAATTCAGCAACGCATTGAGCGTGAAGAGCGAGTTCTCATCACCACCCTTACCAAACGTATGGCTGAAGAACTGACCGATTTTCTTTTGCGTCACGATGTTCGATGCAATTACATTCATAGCGATGTAGATACCCTCGAACGGGTGAAGATTATGGACGACCTTCGCCAAGGCATATACGATGTTCTTATAGGTGTAAATCTTTTACGCGAAGGCTTGGACTTACCCGAGGTTTCGCTTGTGGCTATCCTCGATGCTGATAAAGAAGGTTTCCTTCGTTCTCATCGTTCACTCACTCAGACGGCCGGTCGTGCTGCCCGAAATGTCAATGGTAAGGTCATCATGTATGCCGACCGCATCACCGAAAGCATGCAGAAAACCATCGACGAGACCAATCGTCGACGCGAGAAACAATTGGCTTACAACGAGGCGAATGGCATCACACCTAAACAAATCAAGAAAGCCTTCAGTAATGCCTTGTTGGGTGCCGGTGCCGATAAGGAAGAAACAATGGGTAAGGTATCGAAAGCTTATATTGAGCCGGAAAAAGTTAGTATAGCTGCCGACCCGATTGTTCAATATATGACTAAGCCACAGATGGAAAAAGCCATCGAACGTGCTCGCAAGCAAATGCAGGAGGCCGCCAAGAAACTCGAATTTATCGAAGCCGCCCAATACCGCGACGAATTGCTTCGTTTGGAAGATATGTTAAAAGAGCGTTGGGGGTGAATTTGCGAAAGCACTCGGATGTCTTCTAGCATGACCACGCTCGGTCTTCTAGCATGACGGAGGTTGGCCTTCTAGCATGACGGAGGTTCGTCATGCTAGAAGATTATTCGTCTTCTTCAAGGAAGCGGAGGGTTTCTACTTTTTCCAATCGGGCACGGAGTTTGGGCATCATGGAGCGACGAATACGAAGACGCATGAGGCAATCCATGTCGTAGGCTTGCTCCAAGATTTCGGGTTCCTCTTCTTTCACAATACGCATTACATCGTTCATGAAAGGGTATTCGAAGGCGAAATAGATATCATCATCTACTGTCTTTTCGATGATAGTGGCATTGGAGATGGCCTCGGAAGCAGCAGCTTTATAGGCTACAATCAATCCACTAGTGCCTAACTTGATGCCACCGAAATAGCGGACAACAATAATCAAGATGTCGGTCAGTTCGTTGGAATTGATTTGGCCGAGGATAGGTTTGCCGGCCGTACCCGATGGCTCGCCATTGTCGTTAGCACGGAAATTAAGGCGTTCGTGTCCTAACATGTAGGCATAGCACACGTGGCGGGCATCATAATACTTCTTCTGATAGACTTCCAGATGTTGTTTCACTTCGTCTAGCGTACGCACTGGGATGGCTATGGCGATGAACTTACTACGCTTTTCGGTGTAGATGCCTTCGGACAAGGCGGTGATGGTTTTATAGGTATCTTCGTGTGTCATTCGTAAAATTCTTTCAATAATGTGCAAAGGTACGAATAAAATGAGTAATTTTGCACAAATCTAAAAAAGGAATAATGATAGAATACTTGATTGTTTGTCCGCTGGTGTTCTTAGCGGGCTTTATTGATGCCATTGCCGGTGGTGGAGGATTGATTTCTCTTCCGGCTTATCTGATTGCTGGGCTTCCTCCTCATGCTGCTATTGGTACGAATAAATTCAGTGCCTGTTTGGGAACGACGGTGGCTACTTGGCATTATGCCCGATGTGGTTTTATCCATTGGAAACGAGTGATTCCGGCGGTAGTAACGGCTTTGTTGGGGTCTTGGTTGGGGGCCCGATTGGCTTTACTGGTAGAGGCTGATGCATTCAAGATTATCATGCTCATTATTCTTCCTTTGACGGCTTGTTATGTGCTTCGGAAGAAGTCCTTGCAATCCGATAAAGCTCCTTTCTCCGAACGGAAAACCGTGCTGATTATCATGTTATTAGCCTTGGTTATTGGTATATACGACGGATTTTATGGGCCGGGTACGGGTACTTTTCTGATGCTTTTGCTCACGGCGGTTGCCCATGTCAGTCTGAATGAGGCTGCCGGTACAACGAAGGTGATTAACCTATCTACTAACTTTGCGGCCTTGGTGGTTTTCCTGGTGCATGGTGTCGTTTGGTTTCCACTGGCTTTGGTAGCTGCGGTGTTTGGTATTGCCGGCAATTACATTGGGGCAAATTACTTCACCAGCAAGGGAACGGGCTTCGTCAAGCCGGTGATAGTAATCGTCCTGGTTATCTTCTTCGTGAAGATTTGTTGGGAATTGATAGGGTGATTATTTTACGCCTATTTCGTCAACAAAAAGAAAAGCCTTTCCACCCTGTCGGGAGTGCCATTGAGGTAATTCGGGGGTGACCTGAGCAATCAGTTGTACATAACGAGCAGTTACCTTTTCAAACTCAATCTCTATTCGTTTCACCTGTTGTGGGGTATCTTGTCCAATGATGGGGATGTTCTGCATGCCCACTTGGTGGAAGTCATGGCCGTTTTCGGAAACCTTTACCGTGAATTGGGTAGTGCCGAAGATGTCATCGCGAGGTACCCATAGCGTGTTGATAAAAGCCGAAGAGATTTCTTTTGTTTCTTTCAAGTCGATGATTGCATTCAGATGCTCGCCATGAAAACCTAGCCATCGCCCCGATTGGTAATTCAAATCACCGTATAGCCCATCGGCCAGCATCGTTTCACCGGTGAAGGTATAGGATGGATGGGTCGGTGTATGAAGTGTGACGGGTTTCATTGTGGCTTCATTGAATACGATTTCTTCCCTGCTGACTTCACTCTTGCCGAACGAACGGATGGCAACGGCCTGAATCGTGGCGTTATCATCTATGGCAATGGTGTCGGTATAAAGCAATGATTGCTCGGATGGTTCGATGCCATTGAGGGTGTAGCGTATTTCTGCATCATCGAATGTTTGGAGAACAACTTTGGCTTTTCCCTCTTCCGGTGAAGGGATGATGTGGATGGCTACCTCGTAAATGTCTTGACGATAGTTCCATCCTTTTGCTTGATAAATGGCCAACTGATTGGGTAAACGCTTCAGGAAGTCATGGAAATTCTTCTTTTCCGGAAGTGTCCATTGAATTTCGGATAAAGCAGCCATACGTGGCAAGATTTGCCATTCCACCTTCAGGCTATCGCGAGTCCATTCCGTCCATAAGCAGGCTTGTGTACCGATAACATGCTTGCTTTCAGCTTCTGTAAGTTCTTTAGCAACAGGCTCAAAGGTGTAGACACGCTCCAGGCTTTTGGCTCCTCTGATGCGATTGTAGGTAGGGTTACTGAAATATAAGTACTGGATGGGCGTCAGGATGGCATCGTGTTTGGAGCGAACCACCTCAATGGCAGGGCGAGGACTTGTCCACGACATAATGGTAGCATCCTTGGCCAATCCACCTTCCAACATTTCGTCCCATCCCATCATTTTACGTCCGCGTGCTTGGATAAGTTTGCCTACTTCCCCCATAAAATAGGTTTGTAATTGGTTTTCCTTGCTATGCTTAGCGGTTGATTTTAATCCGAGTTCACGAATTTTAGCCTGACATTTCGGGCAATTTATCCAATGCTCTTTCGGACATTCATCGCCACCGATGTGGATGTATGGAGAAGGAAAAATATCCATGATTTCGTTCAATACATCTTTGGCGAACTGAAGGGTATTATCATTCCCTCCACAAAGTACATCGGGAAAGACTCCCCATTGGGTAGGTATCTCGTATGGCCCTCCCGTGCATCCCAACTCAGGATAAGCAACAAGGGCAGCCATCATGTGACCGGGCATATCTATTTCGGGTACAACCGTGATGTAACGATCGGCTGCATATTTTACGATTTCCTTGGCTTCTTCCTGGGTGTAGAATCCGCTATGAGGTGTTTCGTCGTATTCCATCGTGTCCCAACTCAGTAAGGTACGAGGGCGTATAGAGCCTATTTCCGTCAGCTTGGGATATTTTTTGATTTCGATTCTCCAGCCTTGATCCTCGGTGAGATGCCAATGGAAATAATTGATGTTATGCAGGGCAAGCATATCAATCACTTGCTTGATGTAATCTATCGGGAAATAATGGCGACCTACATCAAGCATGAATCCACGATAACCAAAACGAGGATAGTCATTGACCTTTCCGACGGGGATAGCCGGGATGGCCGGATGGTTTTTGGTCATAGGCATGGCTTTGAGTAGTGTTTGTATGCCATAAAACACTCCGGCTTCGCTCCCACCTTTCAACTGGATATGGTCGGTGGTAATTTCTAGCAAGTATCCTTCTGAGTGAGGCAGGTTCTTGTCAATCTCGAGGGTGATGGCTTTGGTCTTAATTTCTTTTGAGGTCGTATTCAGGTGGATTCCTGTAGCTTGAAGGATGGAAGCTGAAAGGAAGTTAGCTGATTGACAAAGCTTTTCATTATCAGCGGGATAGACTATCTGTACGCTCTTTTGAATGATGAAAGGATGGGCTTGAAGGTCTTGTATGATTTCTTGTGGTTGAGGGATGACATGTAAGTTGCCAAGTTCTGTTTGAACGGGTGTACATGCTCCAAGTCCCCATCCGAGGCAGGTGCATAGGATAAAATGGCGGAGTGTTTTTCGAATCATGATTGGGATTTTTCAGGTAATGAGATGAAAACAAAGGCGAAGAATCTGACTAAATTTCAGATTCTTCGCTATGCTAGGAATGAAAAATCATTATACCAATTTATGGATAACCAAGCCTGAACGTAGTTTAGGCTCAAACCAAGTGGTTTTAGGTGGCATGATATTACCGCTATCGGCGATGTCCATCAGTTGCTTCATGCTTACCGGATAAAGGGCTAGAGCCATCTTCATTTCACCGCTATCCACTCGTTTCTTCAATTCGCCCAATCCACGGATACCTCCCACGAAATCAATCCGCTTGTCTGAACGCAAGTCCTTGATGCCGAGGATTTCATCCAAGATGAGGTTGGACGAGATGGTTACATCCAATACACCAATGGGGTCGTTGTCATCGTAAGTGCCCGGCTTGGCAGTCAGGCTATACCATTTGCCTTCCAGGTAGAGAGCAAAGTTGTGCAAGGCTTGTGGCTTGTAGATTTCTGCACCCTTTTCTTCTACGATGAAATGCTTGCCTATCGCTGTCAGGAATTCTTCCGGAGACAAGCCATTCAAGTCCTTCACCACACGGTTGTAGTCGATGATGGTGAGTTGATTGGCTGGGAAGCATACAGCCATGAAGTAGTTATATTCTTCATCTCCTTGATGATTCGGGTTTTGAGATGCCTTTTCGGCTCCTACGAGGGCAGCTGCTGCTGAGCGATGATGACCATCGGCAATGTAAAGAGCCGGCATGTCGGCAAAAGCCTTTGTGATGGCTTCGATGTCTTCCGGCTGGTCGATAATCCAGAAGGTGTGTCCGAAACCATCGCCCGGTGCGATGAAGTCATATTCAGGCTCTTGGGCGGTGTATTTGGCCACGATGGCATCCAATTCGGCATTGTCGGGATAGGCGAAGAACACCGGTTCGATGTTGGCATTGTTCACACGGACATGCTTCATGCGGTCTTCTTCCTTGTCACGACGGGTTAGCTCGTGTTTCTTGATGACACCGTTCATATAATCAGGCACATACGCTCCTACTACCAAACCGTATTGTGTTTTTCCGTTCATGGTTTGGGCATAGACGTAGTAGTTTTCTTGCTCGTCTTGCACCAACCATCCCTTGTCTTGAAACAATTGGAAATGTTCGGCAGCACTGGTATATACACACGGGTCGTGTTCATCGGTGCCCACCGGGAAGTTGATTTCCGGCTTGATGATGTGATACAATGACTTTTCATTGCCTTCCGCTTCTTGGCGTGCTTCTTCGGAGTTCAGCACGTCGTAAGGGCGTGATGCTACTTCTTCCACCAAGGCTTTGGGTGGGCGAATACCTTTGAATGGTTTGATTACGGCCATAATATGAATGTTTTTACTTGTTTACACGATATTTTTCACATCCGTCTTTCAGGAAGCCCACAATTTGTTGGGCAGCAGCGATACCGGCATTGATGTTGGCTTCGGCGGTTTGTGCACCCATCTTCTTCGGAGTGGTAAAGTAGCGTCCGGCAAATTTTTCGGTGAGTTCCTTGTGGTCGTCGGGCATGATGTCGGTGACATACTTCAAGTCCGGACGGTCTTCCATGACCTTCACAAGTTCGATTTCGTTGATAACCTCCTTGCGGGCGGTGTTGACAATCAAGCCATTCTTTGGCATACGGTTCAACAAGTTGTAGTTGATGGACATGCGTGTGCCCGGTGTGGCCGGGATGTGGATGGACACGATGTTGCAAGTTTCATACAACTTTTCGGGGCTTTCAACCGGGATGACTCCATCGGCTTCGATGAGTTCTTTCGGACAATAGGCGTCGAAGGCATAGATTTCCATACCAAAACCTTTGGCGATGCGTGCCACATTGCGACCCACATTGCCATAAGCATGAATACCCAGTTTCTTTCCTTTCAGCTCTGAGCCTGACGTGCCGTTGTAGAAGTTGCGAACGGCCATGACCATCATGCCGAAAGCGAGTTCGGCTACGGCATTGGAGTTTTGTCCCGGAGTGTTCATTACGCAGATGTTGCGTTCGGTAGCTGCTTCCAAGTCTACATTGTCATAACCTGCACCGGCACGAACAATGATTTTCAGGTTCTTGGCTGCATCCATGATTTCGGCATCGATTTTATCGCTACGGATAATCATGGCGTCTACATCAGCAGCAGTTCTTTTCAGTCTTTCCTTGTCCGAGCCATATTTTTCACAAAGTTTGAGGTCGAGGCCGGCTTCGGCGATGACTTTCAGGATACCGTCTACCGCCACTTGGGCAAACGGTTTATCGGTTGCTATCAGTACTTTCATAATCAATGGAGTTTTTCAAATTCTTGCATACAATCTACGAGTGCCTGAACGCTTTCCAATGGCATGGCGTTGTAGCACGATGCACGGAAACCACCTACCGAGCGATGACCCTTGATGCCTACCATGCCTCTTTCGGTAGCAAACTTCATAAAGTCGGCTTCCAGTTCCTTGTATTCATCGTTCATTACGAAGCAGATGTTCATGTACGAACGGTCTTCGGGGTTGGCAATGGTTGCACGGAAGAGCTTGTTGCGATCGATTTCGCCGTAAAGCAGGTCGGCACGTTCCTTGGCACGACGTTGCATTTCTTCTACTCCGCCTTCCTTCTTAATCCAACGAAGGGTTTGAAGAGCCGAGTAGATAGGCAATACCGGTGGTGTGTTGAACATCGAGCCACCATCTACGTGTGTCTGATAATTCAGCATGGTAGGGATATAACGGGAAACCTTGTTCAAGGCTTCGTCTTTGACGATGACGAAGGTGGCACCTGCCGGAGCCAAGTTCTTTTGAGCACCGCCATAGATACAGATATACTTTGATACGTCTACCGGACGCGAGAAGATGTCGGACGACATGTCGGCAATCATTGGCACCGGAGAATCCAGGTCTTCGCGGATTTCTGTACCATAGATGGTGTTGTTGCTGGTTACATGGAAGTAATCGGCATCTGTCGGGATGGTGAAACCCTTCGGAATGTAGTTGAATGTGGTGTCGGCTGATGAAGCGACTTCCACTACTTCGCCAAAGGCTTTGGCTTCTTTGATGGCCTTCTTCGACCACACACCGGTATTCAGGTAAGCTGCTTTCTTTTCCAGAAAGTTATAGGGAACCATACAGAACTGCATGCTTGCACCACCACCTACAAAGAGTACGGAGTATCCTTCGGGGATGTTCAGAAGTTCTTTGAACAAAGCTACGGCTTCGTCGATTACTGCTTGAAAATCTTTGGAGCGATGGCTGATTTCGAGGATGGAAAGACCGTTGAAATCTAACACGGCTTGAGCTGTATTTTCGATTACTTCGCGTGGCAGGATAGATGGGCCTGCACTGAAATTATGTTTTTTCATATTGACCATTTTTATGTTAATAAATCATTCTTTTTTATCTCACAAGGGGCGAAGATACGTATTATTTTCAGTTTTCCAAAGAAAATGTAATTATTTGGCTTCTTCTATCCTTGTTTTGATTCCTTTTATCTTTTCATTTCGGATTAAACCAAGCGTTTGTTTTGCTTTTTTGCGTGAAATGGCTACAAAAGCATAGTGGTCTTTCACGTCAATGCGTCCTATCTCATCCTTGCCCAAGTTCCCCTTTTTGGACAAGAACCCCACGATGTCAATCTTGTTTATCTTGTCTTTTTTGCCTTTGCCTATGTATAGGGTGACAAATTCGGGTTGCGAAGGCTTGGGAGTCTGTTCGGGAAGTGAAAAAGTTTCCGGGTCTTCGCTAATATAGGCCGGGAGGTTTTCTTCGCCATGCAGGATGATGTATGAGTTTCCTTCGGCCTCCCATCGGGCGGTGCGTCCGTTGCGATGGATGTATCCGTCTTCTTGGATGGGCAGATGATAATGCACTATGTGGTCGATGTTGGGGATGTCGAGGCCACGGGCAGCCAGGTCGGTAGATATCAGCACATGACAACTTCCGTTACGAAATTTATAAAGGGAGCGTTCACGGTCTTCTTGCTCCATGCCTCCGTGGAAGATGCCACAAGGCAATTTTTGTGATTGCAGGTACTTCCCTACCCGCTCTACGCTTTCGCGATGGTTGCAAAATACCAATGTCGATTCGCTTCCCAGCGTGCAAAGCAATTTGTACAAGGTTTCGAGTTTGTCCTTGATGGGCGACATTACTTTATATATATGTATTCGCTCGGAAAGTTCTTCTTCGGTGTTGAGGAAACTGAGCCGGGTGGTGCGATTCATGCCCGTAAATTGCGGGATTTCTTCGCTCTCGGTAGCCGATAGCAAGAATCGGCGTTCTAGTTGGGGCAATTGGCCGATAACGGTAGCCATTTCCTCCTGAAAGCCGAATTCTAGGCATTTGTCGAATTCGTCGATGACAAGTGTCTTCACCGTCCGGGCATCGAAGTTTTGTTTGCTCAGGTGGTCATTCATGCGTCCCGGTGTGCCGATGATGATGGAAGGTTCTACTCCCTTCATGGTGCGGTGTTCGTCCATGGCCGGGCGTCCTCCGTAGCAACTCATGGCCTTGTAGGGGGTGTTCATGCTCTTGAATACCTGGTCGATTTGCAGGGCCAATTCGCGTGAGGGAACCAACACGATGGCCTGTACACCTTTCACCTCGGGTTTCAGCGTTTCGAGCAAGGGCAACAGATAGGCCAGGGTTTTCCCCGAGCCGGTGGGTGAAAGCAAAATCAAGTCCTTGCCTTCTCTCCATGCGTCGATGGAGGCCTCTTGCATGGGGTTGAGTGCCTCGATTTTCAGGTTACTGAGGGCTTGTATGATGGTTGGAGATTGTTTCATGATTGCTGTATATTTATGGAACTTGTTTAAATGGATTTTTTCCCTCTTGGTATTGATAAAGCTTCAAGGTACTTCCCTGCCCCTTTGAGTTTTTGTACGAATGTGAGATGAGGAACAATCCGTTGTCCAACGAGCAGAGACCTGTTGAGCCTATGTCCTGGTGCCATCCCTGTACAGAGGTGATAGTAGTGGCTTTGGGGATGTAAGGCACTCCTTGCAAGGCTTGTTTGTGTGGTCGGGTATCCGCATCAAAGGCAAACAAAGCATAGTTGGGATATTCGGTTTTGTTACCCTTGTACACAGCCATCCACCATTTCTTGGTATGGGCATCGTATTCCAAGTTCTGCACCCCGTAGGTGGTGTTCCCGGTGAATACAAAGTATTGTCCATGAGGCTTTTGGGGGCCTTCGGTGTGCATGTTGTCTAGCGATAGTGGCCGTGCCAATTGCTCCCACTTCTTTATGTCGTATTGCAACAATACCTGATAGTCATTGTCTTTCCGGTTCGTATCGCTATAGATTCCGTAGGCCACGGTTAGATACTGCTTCCCGTCGGTTTTGCCCATTTGCGGTCCGAAACTTACTCCGTCTATTCCGCTACATCCCAAGCGATGTTCGTGCGTCTTTTCGTTCACTTCTACTTTGGCCAAGTAGTCGTTCAGTACAGTAGCCAGATATACCGTCCTCATGATGCCGTCCTTTTCTGCGTCCATGCCGATGCGATTGATTTTATCCACGTCGAAGATAGCGATGTAGAAGGCATTGTCCAGCTTGCGAGTGCTGTTTTCCATCTGCATGATACCCTTGCCTATGGCATCGTTCTTGTACTCCAGAGAGCCATAGATGCATCGGCTTTCGGGGTGGAAGTCCAAGTCGCCCAGATGTCCCAACAAGCCGGTTACTGTGCCCAGGATGTTCCCCTCGAAGTCGGTTTTTACCAGCATGGTGGTGTACGAACAGTAGATATGCTTCTTGGCATGGTCGATGGCTATCCCCTGTATGTGCCCAGCCTTGAAAGGTCCTGAAGGAATCTCTTCAGGCAGGTCGGTGGCCGGTTGTTGTGCCGATGCCGGGAGCCATAGGCACAGGCTTGCCATTCCCATCAGCAGGTATAGGTAAACGCTCTTTATCATGGTTATTTCAGTCCTCTGGCTTTGTAAATCATTTCCTTGGCATTGTTTATCTGTTGGAATTTCTCCTCGGCCGCTTTCTTCACGTCTTCGCCCAGGGTGGCCACCCGGTCGGGATGATGCTTCAAGGCCAGCTTGCGATAAGCTGCTTTCACCTCGTCGTCGGTAGCATCGGGGGTGATTTCGAGCACCTTGTATGCCTGTTCCAGGGTGTTTCCGCCCAGGCTCAGCATCGATTCCACTTCTTGTGGTGATAGTCCCATGGCCTGTGCCACTTCCTTCAGGGCTTCTATTTCGGCTTGACACACCTTGCCATCGCTTTGAGCCACTTTGGCCAAGAAGCTGAGTAGTTGCAAGCGTTCTTCGTAGCCCATGTTTTGCCTGATCTGCACGCCACATTCGTAGATGGTGTTCTTGAAAGCCTGCGGATTGTTGGCATCCATCCGCTTGCGTTGTTCAAAGAGGTTGAGCAGTATTTGGTTTCCTTCGGCCACGGCCTGTTCGCCAAAGTTCATGCGTAGAAACTGGCGTACGAATTCCATTTCGCTATGCATGATTTTCCCGTCGGCACGGATGATGTACGAGGCCATTACCAGCAAAGAAAACAAGAAGCTGTTTCGTTGGCCATAAGCCGGGTTTTCGTAGGTTGTTCTGCCTGTTGATTGGTGCGTTTCGTCTGTGTTGTCTTCGAACATGGAGCCGATGGCATAACCGGCCAATGCTCCGAGCGGACCTGCTGCCATAAAGCCCACAATACCGCCTATCCATTTTCCAATTCCCATATTTTTTTCTTTTTGTTTTTGCAAATATACATAATAATCTTCGGATTTGGTGCATGTTTGTATGTTCTTGAAAAAATCCGGAGGCGAAATCTCCAATCTCTTTAAGTGAGACCAAAACCACCCCCTTATTCAGAGCGGTGGTTTTGATGGTTTTTATAACTAATTTGGAGAAGAGATTCTATTTACAATGTTTGATGGCTTTTATCCACATGTCGGCATGGAGCTGCTGCCCCACGTGCGAGAAGTGAACCCCATCGGCCCGGTGATACAGCTTGTCCAGCTTGTCCGTATCCGGTCCTACGAAAATGTCATCGTATCGTGCTGCTAATTCCTTCTGAGCCTCTCTGATTTCTTTTGAACAACCGTAATCCTCCTTCAGACATTCCGGATGATAAGATGCCACCGCCACTATGAACGGAGCCTTTATCCCACGGCTGCGGAAGGCCTCGCGAATGGTCAGAAACCGTTCTATGTAAACTTCTTTCGGTGTGTTAGCTATGTTGTCCGATTCGCCTTGATGCCAGCAGATGTAGTTTATTTCGATGTTGTGCTTCACCACCTCGTCCAGCGTTCTCAGCAATAAATCATGATGCTTGCCCCCTTTGGCCCAGTCGGCTACTTCTACACCGCCTACGCCTATCGGAATGACAGTTACCGATTTGGCCAACTTCTTTTCTATCATCTTGTCACCTACCAAAGTCCATACACTGCCCCAACCACCATTGGCTCCCAACAGTGGGTCCTTGGCCTTGTAGATGGTATCGTTGAAGTAGTTGTACACCTCGTTCTGGCAAGTGTATAAGTGGCTCCGCTGTCCGAAGTTGGCTGAGTTCGATTGTCCGAAGGTAAACAGCACCACGCTACCCCGAATTTTCTCGAACGGTACCGCTTCACGCCCCTTTGTGTTCGCATACCCCTGTGCGTGGGCTGTCAGTCCCCCAACAAGCATGCATATTAGTAGAACAAATGTTTTCATATTTGGAGAAGATTATTGTCGTTACATTAGAATTATTTTACACGGACACCCTCTGTGGTAGGGAAATGCATGCCATACATGGTCCAGCCTTTTTGCTTTGCCAGTTCCACGATTTCTTTTCGCGAGGCAATGGCATGCTCCTGATCCATGTCGAAGCGGGCACAGAATTCCGGATGTTCCATCTGTAGGGCTACTCCGTGCATGATGTCGCCCGCGATGAGTATTTTCCCGATTTGATAAACCGTGTGTCCCGGTGTGTGTCCGTAGGTCGGTATGGGTTTGATTTCGCAAGGAAGCTTATCGTTTTCCTTGAACCGAATCAAGTCTTCTCCGTAGGCTTCGGCCAATGCCACGATGTTTTTGGGGGCTTCGTTCGTTGTGTTCATCCATCCCTCCCACTCTTTTTCGGGGATGTATAGTTTGGCTTTCGGGAAAGCCCGTTGTCCGTCGTGAGTCAGGCCTCCGATGTGGTCGCCATGCAGGTGGGTGATGAAAATGAAGTCGATGTCTTCAGCCTTGGCTCCCAGCTGGCCGAGGCGAGGCATCAGTTGTGAGTCCTTGTTTCCGTTTCCGGCATCGAACAGCATCTTTTTTCCGTCTTTTTCAAGGTACATCACCGATACCGACGAGGGTATTCCGG
>SUXX01000020.1 GCA_015060735.1 Bacteroides sp. | reverse complement strand
AGCATTACCAGTTGGTTTGCATGTTGCTGGCCGGGTTGTCGATTAACTTCATTGCCTCCCTGACGGGCGACACCGCTAATGCCATTTACAAGCGTCGGGATAAAATCAGGGAGACTATCAAACACTCAGAGCTCTCAAAGGAAGATGTTTATTCATTGTTATGAAAACGTAAGTACGTGATAATTATATAGATATATATAATAAATCAGGACTTTTGCTTTTGTTGGGCTAAAAAAATAAAATTGGCTTGTGCTTAAGTGTTTGTTTCTTAGATATTTGCGATTGTTGTAAGGCGAAACATTAGCGACCCCTAAAAGCAGCATGATACTTCTAAAATTGATAATTTTGCATTAAACTATTATAAATATGAAAAACATCCTATCCCTTATTTTAATGCTTTTGTCTCTTTCAATGTATGGACAAAAGATTCCGGTCATGCAAAAGAAAATTGTCGGAAACGAACATCGCATAGATGTATATACGGCTACACAAAACAAGGCCGAGGTGTTGAACGTAAGTCAAATTGCAGACGACATCGAGTTCCTACCTCTTGAAACAACGGACGAATGTTTGCTAGGTAATAATATCATGAACCTTGTAGTCACTTCAAAGGATATTATCATTTTCGATTATGAAGCTTGTTATCGCTTTGACCGGGAGGGGAAGTTCCTGAATAAAATTGGTGTAAAAGGGAATGGGCCGGGAGAATATGTAAAGCCAATGTATGTTACCGTTGATACATTGAATAAATGGGTGTACATGGGCGATTACATGGTAAAAAGATTCGTTAAGTATGATTATGAGGGGAAACACTTGGCTGATATAAAGGTGGATGGTGTTGGTATGGGAAATTGGCTTTATAAACCGGGATTCATTTTAATGGAAAGTGATTTCTACCAGTTTGCTCCTAAAGGAAAACGATATAGCCTGACTATGTTTAGTGAAAAGGAAAACAGAATTATTTCCAGAATGCGTTGTGACTACAAAGAAGATGTACCCCGTATGGCTATTTGTAAACCCATAGCATATAATCATATGAACAATACCTATGTAAAGGATTTCTTCTGCGATACAATTTACAAGGTGGTGGATCCTTATCATTTGGAATCATACGCTTATGTAGATAAAGGAGATTACAAACTTCCCAAAAAGCCTACTTTAAGAGAGATTATGTCGTTTGCAATAATTGATATTCAAGAATCTGACAGGTATATTATTTTAACCACTAGTAAAGGGCGGGTGTATTACGACAAGAAAGAAAAGAAAGCAATTGGGGCTGGAACATTACACCAGCCAAAATTGCTGACAGCTAGAGATGACTTGTATGGAGGACCGGGATTGGAAGGATTCTATGTAAATGGCAATACTATTTATACATTTCGTTATCCCCATGAGTTCGAAGAATTCGGTAACGGTAAACATCGCATCACCGATGCCCGCTACGATGCCTATTGTAAAATGGTAGAAGAATTGAATTCGGAAGATAATCCGGTGATTATGATTGTGAAACTAAAGAAATGATACTAATCTTAAAATGAGAATGTCGATGAAAAGATTTGGAATAAGTTTGTTTTACGTTTTATGTATTTTTCCTGTCGTTGCTCAGCAAAACATCGATTTATTAGCTTCGGCAGAGAAGACACATCCTGTTAAGTTGAGCGAAATAGCCACATCCATACAAACCGTTCAGCTGGAAACAACCGACGATTGTCTGCTAGTGCCGGAACAGATGCATATCTATTACGGAAAAGAATCCATTTTTGCATTCGATGGCATGGACCCGGGAAATTATTACCGCTTTACTTTAGATGGCAAGTTTATAAATCGGATAGGTAAACCGGGACCCGGACCGGAAGAGTACCGAGAAGGAGGACATTTTATGGTGGACGAAGCGAAGAACGAATTTTGGATACAAGATTGGCGTTCGTTCTCATTCTATGTCTATACATTGGAAGGAAAATTCAAGCGGAAAGTGCCTGTAGAAAAAGGCGTTTTTCTGAATTCCAAACCAGCCTTAAATGGAGAGCGAATCGTTTATGCGAATTGCCATCTACCCAACAGGCCTGATGTTCAGGAGTTGTTTGGTGCCGATGCACAAACCGGAAAGCTACAGGGTAGTGTGAAGTCTACACTATTTAAAGATAGGGACTTTAAATCATTGTCTTTAATCCCCATATTGTATACCTATAAAGACAACGTCTATTACACGAATACGTTACAAAATGTCATTCATCGCACTACTCCGACTATGCAATTCATTCCAGCCTATCAGTTGAATATCGGCAAAATTAATGATGAAGATTTGGATGATTTGTTGCAACCGTCGGATGATGCGAATTATATTTCGCTCAGGAGAATTTATGAGAAGGACGCTTTCATACTATTCTCTTATGTATATAAAGGAAAATCATATTGGTCTGTTTGCTCTAAAAAGGATTGGACATGTCGAAACGTAGCTAGTGAGACAGGTTTCATCAACGATTTGGAGCCTAATGAAAAACCTTTTGTATGTAGCTCTTACAAATCTGAGTCGGAGGAGCATTTAATAGGATACATCCCTGATGAAATAGGGGAAGACAATCCGGCTATTGTAATTGTGACATTGAAAAAGTAACAATGTATTTAGAGATTACAGAAAGAGACGTCAAAGCGTTGGAGGTGTATCTACGACTATTGAGGATGCCTTTGACTTACCGCATGGAACGAGACTTGCCCGACTTGAAGCATTGGCTGGACTTGACATCGGGTAGGTTTGCTTCCCGATTGAAACGGGCATATCCTTGGCTGACAAATGGTGAAATGAATATATGCTGTTTGCAGCGAATGGGATATACCGTAGCCGAGATGAGTGCATTGCTAGGGGTGAAAGAGGCTTCGGTAAACCGTACCGTCTACCGGGCCTGTGAACGACTGAATATCGGTGGCAACAAGCAGGTATTCCAAACCTTTATTCAAGGTTACTGAGGGAATGGAGTCGTTACGAATAAAAACATGGACAAATATTTCGCCCTTTTGAAGAAAAACCGTATATTTGCACGCAATAAATTTAAAAGCATTTAAGCCTATGTCATCATTTATTGCCGATAAAGTTGTAATGGACGGATTGACTTACGACGACGTGTTGTTGATCCCCGCTTACTCTGAAGTTTTGCCTAAAACAGTCGAACTCACGACTAAGTTCTCACGTAACATCGAATTGAAAATCCCATTTGTGACTGCTGCCATGGATACCGTGACTGAGTCGAAAATGGCTATCGCTATTGCTCGCGAGGGAGGTATTGGTGTGATTCATAAGAATATGTCTATCGAGGAACAGGCCCGACAGGTAGCTATAGTGAAGCGTGCCGAAAACGGGATGATTTTCGACCCGGTGACTATTAAGCGTGGATCTACCGTTAAGGATGCGTTGGCATTGATGGCTGAATATCATATCGGTGGTATCCCTGTGGTGGATGATGAAAATTACTTGGTAGGTATTGTGACTAATCGTGACCTCCGCTTCGAATTGGAACTAGACAAACGTATCGATGAGGTGATGACCAAGGAACGCATTATTACTACTCATCCGGGAACGGATATGGAAACGGCTTCGCAAATCTTACAGGAAAACAAGATTGAAAAGCTTCCGGTTGTGGATGAAAAGGGCAAGTTGGTAGGCTTGATTACTTATAAGGATATTACCAAGGCCAAGGACAAACCGATGGCTTGTAAAGATAGCAAAGGTCGCCTTCGTGTTGCTGCCGGTGTGGGCGTAACCGCTGATACCATGGAGCGTATGCAAGCATTGGTGGATGCCGGTGCGGATGCCATTGTGATTGATACGGCTCACGGACATTCGAAAGGGGTAGTAGAAAAGTTGAAAGAAGCAAAGAAACGCTTCCCGAACATTGATATTGTAGTGGGAAACATCGCTACGGGCGAAGCTGCTAAGATGTTGGCAGAAGCCGGTGCAGATGCCGTGAAGGTAGGTATCGGTCCGGGTTCTATCTGTACGACTCGTGTGGTAGCCGGTGTGGGTGTTCCTCAGTTGTCGGCAGTGTATGATGTAGCCAAGGCATTGGAAGGTACAGGCGTGCCTTTGATTGCTGATGGTGGCTTGCGTTATTCGGGTGATGTGGTAAAAGCCTTGGCTGCCGGTGGTTATAGTGTGATGATTGGTTCGTTGGTAGCCGGTACGGAAGAAGCACCGGGCGATACAATCATCTTCAACGGACGTAAGTTCAAGTCATACCGTGGAATGGGTTCGTTGGAAGCTATGGAGCATGGTTCGGCCGACCGTTACTTCCAGGGTGGTGTGACCGAAACCAAGAAGTTGGTGCCGGAAGGTATCGCTGCACGTGTCCCTTATAAGGGTACGTTGTATGAAGTGATTTATCAGTTGGTAGGTGGTTTGCGTGCCGGTATGGGTTATTGTGGTGCTGCTGACATCAAGGCTTTGCACAACGCTAAGTTTACCCGTATCACCAATGCCGGTGTAGCTGAAAGTCATCCACACGATGTAGCAATCACCAGTGAGGCTCCTAACTATAGCCGTCCTCAGTAAAACAGAATAGTAATGCCGCGTCGCTTACTCGGTATTTGTATACTTCTCCTTGTGTCTGTGATGTGTATGCAGGCTCAAGGAGATGCTGTATTATTGAAAGTAGGTTCAGAGGTTATAAGCAAGGGGGAATTTGAGTATTATTACAAGAAATCGTTGAAAAGGGATTTGCATCTTTTCCTGCAATCTTTCATTGATTATAAGCTGAAAGTGCTGGACGCAAAGGAACGAGGACTGGATACCGTCGGTGTGTATCGGGTTCAGAAGGAGTTTTATCGGCAGTTAGCCTCTTCCGAACAAGCGGTTGAACACTTTCCGGTGAACGGAAGGGAGTGGGTGAAATTGTCTCATGTGACGTTTCCGTTGAAACAGCATGCCGGAGAGAAGGAAGAACAGAGAATGAGGCAGAAGTCTGATTCCTTGTATGTGAGTTTGCAGAATGGTGCTGAGTGGAAGCAAATGGGTGAAGAACTGCCTTGGATGCAGACACGCTTTTTGTTGAAGGAATGGCAGGAACAATTGCTTGGGCTTGAACAAAATCAGGTATCTGCCCCTTTTTACTCTCCCCAGGGAATTCATTTGATAGTTTGGGAAGCAAAGCGGAATACGATGCCGAAAGAAGTTGCTCATGAAAGAACGAGGGATACTTTTTGGCTCAAAGAGGAGATGGCAAACGCTTTGTTGCTCGCCATACGGGCTAGGGAAGGACAGGCGGAACTTGTCCCGACAGAACGGGTATTGGAAGATTTGTTTCGGAAGTATCGGGAGAAATATGGTTGGGGAATCCCTCATTTCCGAGGAGTGGTGGTGCATTGTCAAAATAAAAAGGAGGCCAAAGCTATCAAGAAGTATTTGCGGAAGTTTCCGGTAACTTTATGGCAGGAAGCTTTGGAGCGGATGCCGGCTGCCTTATCGGCGGGTTGTACTTTTGAGACAGGGCTTTTCCGAATAGGGCAAAACCCTTATGTGGATAAATTGGCCTTCAAGTGTGGTAGCTTCGCTCCGATAACGGAATATCCCTATACTTGGATTTTGGGAGACAAACTGAAAAAAGGTCCGGAGTCTTATAGGGATGTTCGGGAAAAAGTGGAGATTGATGCCAGAAATGAATTGGAAACGGCTCAAATCAACGGCTTGAGACAGAAATATAGGGTTGAAATAAACGAAGAGGTTTTAAAAACCGTTAATAATGAAGGAAATAAATAATTAATGCATTATCTTCGTTCGCGATTAGAAGTTTTATGAAAAAAGTATATATTTGGGGATTGATTGGGCTTTTGGCTTTAGTAGGCCTGGGGTGTAGCCAACAGCAAGACCATAAGGGAAGAATTCCTTTGGTGGAAGTTGCCGGTAAGTTCCTTTATCAGGACGACTTGCAGGCGGCTTTGCCTTTGAATTTGTCGGCTGACGACAGTGTACTTTTTGCGGAGAGCTATATCAAGAATTGGGTAGAGGATGTTTTGTTGTTTGAAAAGGCAGAGGGGAATATTCCTGATAATGACCGGGTAATGAACTTGGTAGAGAGTTATCGGAAGGCTTTGGTGATGCATGCTTATCAGGAAGCCTTGGTGAAGCAGCGGTTGGCCGATGAGATAACTTCGGATGAAGTGCTTGCATATTATAACCAGAACAAGCAACTTTTTGTCTTGGATAAACCTCTTGTGAAGGGACTTTTTATGAAAGTGCCATTGAAGTCACCCAATTTGTCGGATGTGAGGAGATGGTACAAACGTAATACCCAGGAGGCCATAGAACAGTTAGAGAAATATAGTTTCAGAAATGCCGTAACCTATGATTATTTTTATGATCATTGGCGTCCTTTGGAAGAAATAGAAGCTTTAATTCCCGGAAGAACCTGGAATCCTGATTCGGACTATTTGAAGCAGAACCGAAATGTGGAATTGAAAGATACGGCTTTTTATTATTTTCTGCACGTTGAAGAATTTCAAGGGAAAGGAGAACAGAAACCGTTGGATTTTGCAGAAGAAGAAATTAAAGAGATTTTGATAAACCTGAAGCGGGTGGAATTCATCAATAGTGTGAAGGATGAATTGTATCATCAAGCTTCGGACAGAAATAGAATTAATTATTATTATTTAGATTCAGATTCAGATGAATAAACTGATGTATGTCAAGAGTTTTGCATTATTGCTGATGTCGTTAATGTCATTCCCGGTATGGGGACAGAATAATGTGATAGATGAAGTTGTTTGGGTAGTGGGTGATGAGGCCATTCTCAAATCGGATGTGGAAAGCGAACGATTGAACGCCCAATATGAAGGACGCAAATTTGATGGAGATCCGTATTGTATCATTCCTGAAGATTTGGCTGTTCAGAAATTGTTTTTGCACCAAGCGGAAATCGATAGTATCGAGGTGTCGGAACAAGAAGTAATCCGTGAGGTGGAAAGACGTCATAATTGGCTGATAGACCAAATCGGTTCTAAAGAGAAGTTAGAAGAATATTATAACAAGACTTCGACACAGATTCGTGAGATGCTTCGCGAGAATATCCGTTCGGGATTGATTGTACAACGGATGCAGCAAGAAATTGTGGGGGATATTAAGATTGTACCGGCAGATGTACGCCGTTATTTCAAGAATTTACCTCAAGATAGTATTCCGTTTATTCCGACTCAGGTAGAGGTGCAAATCATTACGTTGGAACCGAAGATCCCGCAAGAAGAAGTGGAACGGGTGAAAAAGACATTGCGTGACTATACGGATCAGGTTCATAAGGGGGAAATTGCTTTTTCTACGTTGGCTCGTCTGTATTCGGAAGATGAAGGAACTCGACGCCGTGGAGGAGAATTGGGCTTTATGGGACGCGGTGAGTTGGTGCCGGAATACGCCAATGTGGCTTTCAATCTTCAAGACCCGGACAAAGTTTCGAAGATTGTGGAATCGGAATTTGGTTTCCACATCATTCAGTTGATAGAAAAGCGTGGAGACCGTATCAATACGCGTCACATCCTGTTAAAACCTAAGGTAGAAGAAAAGGATATTGAAAGTTCTTTGATGAGACTGGATTCTATCGCGAATGATATTCGTAGTGGAAAGTTTACGTTTGACGGTGCAGCGACTTATTTGTCGCATGACAAGGATACACGTAACAATCATGGACTTTTGGCAAACAAGATGACCGGTACTGCCCGCTTTGAGATGCAAGACCTGGCTCAATTCTCTCAAGAAGTAGCCAAGACAATTGAAAAGATGAATGTAGGTGAAATATCCGATCCTTTTACGATGGTGGACAGCAAAGGCAAGGAAATTTGTGCCATTGTGAAACTGAAGACCCGTATTAATGGGCATAAGGCTACTATCTCGGATGACTATCAACGCTTGAAAGCAATCGTTCAAGGAAAGTTGGGTGAGGAAAAGTTGCAGAAATGGATTGTTGACAAGCAGAAAAATACGTATGTCCGGATTAATGAGAATTGGGTGAAATGTGACTTTAAGTATCCAGGTTGGATAAGACGATAAAATGTGTAATAAGAAAAAGAATCATAGAACAACTAATGGGCGCAGGGTACTTTTCTTGGGTATCCTGTGCCTGTTTGGCTTTTGTTTGGCTGCTCAAGTGAAGCCAAATCAAAGCGGTTCGCAAGGGACAAAGAGTAAGGTCTATTTGCTGCATTCCAATGTGTTGAAAAAAAGCAAGGATCAACCGGATGCTCAGGTATTGGTGGGGGAAGTCGTTTTCCGACATGATAGTATCTATATGTATTGTGACAGTGCCTGTTTTTATGAAAAGACCAATTCCCTGGAGGCTTTTGATCATGTAAAGATGGTTCAAGGGGATACCTTGTTCTTATATGGGGACTACTTGTTTTATGATGGGAATACGCAGATAGCTCAGGTTCGTAACAATGTGCGAATGGAGAATCGTACGACGACGTTAGTGACGGATAGCTTGAATTATGACCGCATAGCTAATTTGGGGTATTATTTCAACGGAGGCTCGTTGATGGATGAGGAGAATGTTTTGACATCGGATTGGGGGGAATATAGCCCGGAAACAAAAATGTCAGTTTTCAATTATGATGTGAAGCTGGTTAATCCTCAGTTTACGTTGGTGTCTGATACTTTGCGTTATAATACGGCTACTAAGATTGCCAATATCGTAGGTCCTTCGGATATTGATAGTGAGGAAAATCATATCTATTCGGAACTAGGCTTTTATAATACCCAGTTGGGGCAGGCAGAGTTGTTGAATCGATCGGTCTTGACGAATCAAGGGAAAAGAATGACGGGAGATAGCCTGTTCTACGACCGTACCAAAGGGTTTGGAGAGGCTTTCGAGAACGTAGAGATGACCGATACGGTGAACAAGAATATGCTGACTGGCAATTATTGTTTTTATAATGAGTTGACGGGTTATGCCTTTGCTACGGATAAGGCCTTGGCCATAGACTATTCGCAAGGAGATAGCTTGTTTATGCATGCCGATACACTTCAGCTATATACTTATCATATTAATACAGACTCGATGTTTCGAGAAATGCGAGGGTATCATAAGGTGCGTATCTATCGTACCGATGTGCAAGGGGTTTGCGATTCATTAGTGTTTTCTTCTAAGGATAGTTGTTTGACGATGTTTCGTGATCCGGTGCTTTGGAACGGGCAACAACAACTTTTAGGCGAAAAGATTATGATTTACATGAACGACAGTACCATTGATTGGGCACATATTCTTAATCAAGCCTTGTCGGTCGAAAAGCTGGATTCGGTGAATTATAACCAGGTGTCGGGGAAGGAAATGAAGGCTTTCTTCAAAGATGGAGAAATGGATAAAGTGAATGTGATAGGTTCTGTTCGTCTGGTGTATTATCCGATGGAGAGGGACAGCACATTGATTGGCATGAATGTGTCGGAAACCAGTCAATTGGATATTTATCTGCAAAACCGTAAACTGAAGAAAATGGTGATGAGCCCTAAGTCGAATGGAACATTGTATCCTATGGGTCAATTGCCGGAAGATCAGATGAAGCTAGCTAATTTTGTCTGGCTTGATTATGTTCGTCCTTTGAATAAGGAGGATGTGTTCCAATGGAGAGGTAAGAAGGCTGGTCAGGAATTGAAAAAAAATACTCGTAGTGCGGCCCCGTTGCCTAATCAAAATTTGTTTAATAAAAAGGAGGAGGAATAATAATATGGGAATGTTTAAGTCGGAAAAGCCACGTCCGTTCAGTCATCAGTATATTTATGTGAACGAACGAAAGGAGAAACTGGCTAAGATAGAGGAGAATGCGAAACGTGATTTGGGCATGTTGCCTCCTAAGGAATTGACTGCTGAAGAAAGAATACGTGGTAAGTTTGTGGAAGGAACCAAGCACTTGAAACGTAGAAAGGAAAGTGGTAGAAAACCGTTGACTTATGCTGTGTTGTTGATAGGGATTGCAGCGTTGATGTACGTATTGCATTACTTGGTGACTGGTGAACTGAACTTTTAATCACTAAGGTTGGACTTATGAGTGATATTATTCGTTTGCTTCCGGATTCCGTGGCTAACCAGATTGCGGCCGGGGAAGTAATTCAGCGTCCGGCTTCCGTTATCAAGGAGCTGGTTGAGAATGCGGTGGATGCCGGGGCCAAGCATGTAGATGTGTTGGTGACGGATGCCGGAAAGACATCCATACAAGTGATCGACGATGGTAAGGGCATGTCGGAAACGGATGCTCGGTTAGCCTTTGAACGCCATGCCACCTCCAAAATTCGTGAAGCCGCAGATTTATTTGCCCTTCGCACAATGGGATTTCGCGGTGAGGCGTTGGCTTCTATTGCAGCGGTAGCTCAAGTGGAGTTGCGTACTCGCTTGAGAGGGGAAGAACTGGGTACTTCTTTGTGTATTTCCGGTTCTAAGGTCGAAAGTCAGGAACCTGTGTCTTGCTCGGAGGGAAGTAGTTTTACGGTGCGTAACTTGTTCTTCAATGTGCCGGCTCGAAGGAAATTTCTGAAATCTAACCAAACTGAATTGAGTAATATCCTTACCGAATTCGAACGGATTGCTTTGGTGAATCCGGATGTCTCTTTTACCCTCCATCACAATGGGACAGAGATGCTGAATCTTCCAGCTACTCAGTTGAAACAGCGTATAATAGGTGTTTTCGGGAAGAAAATCAACCAGGAGCTACTTTCGGTAGAAGTAGATACCACCATGGCTCGTATCTCAGGATTCGTAGGTCGTCCAGAGACTTCTCGAAAAAAAGGAGCACGTCAGTTTTTCTTTGTCAATGGCCGCTATATGCGTCATCCTTATTTTCATAAGTCGATAATGGATGCTTATGAACATTTGATTCCTGCCGGTGAACAAGTTTCTTATTTTATTTATTTCGATGTAGAGCCTTCGAATATTGATGTGAATATTCATCCTACCAAGACAGAAATCAAGTTCGAAAACGAACAGGCTATTTGGCAGATTCTTTCAGCCGCAGTGAAGGAAACATTGGGTAAGTTCAATGCTGTACCTTCCATTGATTTTGATACGGAAGGAATGCCGGACATCCCGGCTTTTGAACACTCGCCTTATTCAAATGTGCAAGCTCCACAGACTAGTTATAATCCTTCTTATAATCCGTTTGATACAACTCCTTCTTCATATACCCGACAAGCTACTAATGGTTGGGAACAATTCTATGAGGGTGCAGGCCGGAAGGATAATCAAGTTCCTTTGACGTATCCAGGAGAAGAAGATTATTGGATGGAGCAATCGGGGGCAGATGCTTCTTTACCTATTTATGCACCGGCTGAGGAATCCTCGCCGGTTGAAATGTCTTCTCGGCATTATCAATACAAAGGACGGTTTATCTTGACTTCAGTCAAGTCTGGATTGATGGTGATTGATCAGCAACGGGCACACGTTCGAGTGCTATATGATAACTATTTATCGCAAATAGCAGCACGTAAAGGTGCTTCGCAAGGTATGTTGTTCCCAGATATTGTACAGTTTTCGGCCTCGGAAATCCCTGTGCTCCAAAGTATCATGGAGGATTTGAGTTATTTAGGCTTTGAATTGACCGATTTAGGGGGCGGAAGTTATGCTATCAATGGAGTGCCGGCCGGCATAGAGGGATTACAACCGATACAGTTGGTGCAAAATATGGTACATACTGCTATGGAAAAAGGTTGTAAGGTACGGGATGAAGTACAAGGACTGTTGGCTTTGGCCTTAGCTAAAGCGGCTGCAATTGTACCGGGACAAGTGCTGTCTGATGAGGAAATGAATCATTTGGTGGATGGCCTTCTTACTTCTTCGGCTCCCAATTATACGCCGGATGGCAAGGTGGCTCTAGCCGTGTTAAAAGAAGAGGATTTGGAAAAACTTTTTAAATAATCATGAAAAATAGAAGAGGTATGAAAAAGCTAGTAATGATGTGTATGTTGCTTTGCATGGCAGTTTTCGTGCAGGCTCAAGAACTGAAGAAAGGTGATGCAATGCCTGATTTTGAGTTGAAGTCATCGGTTTATGGTCAGGTGAAGTCGGCTGATTTAAAAGGTAAGGTAGTGCTTGTCAGTTTGTTTGCGACATGGTGTGGTCCTTGTCAATTAGAATTGGCCGAAGTGCAGAAAACGTTGTGGCCTAAATATAAGGATAATAAGGATTTTACCATGCTGGTGATTGGACGTGAGCATACCGATGAGCAATTGACCAAATATAATGAGCGGAAGAAATTTACTTTCCCTCTTTATCCAGACCCGAAGCGGGAGGTCTTTTCTAAGTTTGCTGAGAAGTCTATTCCGCGTGCTTACTTGTTTGGGAAGGATGGAAAACTGATTTATTCTTCTATCGGTTATACGGAAGAAGAATTTCAGCATTTGTTGAAGGCGATTGAAGAAGCTCTGTAAAATAAAGGAGTGGGAAGCGATTCTGTTTCCCACTCTTTTTATTTCATTTCATTTCAAATCCATTCCAAAGATTTCCGCTTGGGAGCGGTGCCTTCAAATCGATTACTTCCTTTGATACGGGGTGGATGAATGTTATTCTTCTAGCATGTAAGCAGATACTTCCATCCGGATTCGAACGTGGCGAGCCATATTTCAAGTCGCCTTTGATGGGACATCCCATCTTGGCTAGTTGACATCGGATTTGGTGATGGCGTCCTGTTTGCAAATCGACCTCCAGCAAATGGTAGTTCTGTGAATGGCCTATTAACTTGTATCGAAGAATAGCCTTCTTGCTGTTAGGCTTCTCGGTGTCATAGGCATACGATTTGTTTTGCTTCTCATTGCGTACTAACCAATGTGTCAGTTCGCCTTCCAATTCCTTGGGGCGTTCTTTTACGATGGCCCAATAGGTCTTTTTAACCTCACCCAATCGAAACATGTCGTTCAGGCGGGAGAGGGCCTTGCTGGTCTTGGCAAACACCACAAGGCCACTGACCGGTCGGTCGAGGCGATGCGTTACGCCCAAGAAGACATTGCCCGGCTTGTTGTATTTCACCTTAATATATTCCTTGACCGTTTCTGATAAAGGGGTGTCGCCGGTTTTGTCTCCTTGTACAATCTCCGAAGCCGTCTTGTTGACGACAATAATATGGTTGTCTTCGTAAACGACTGTCATGTCATTACATATTCATACCACCGTCTACCTGAATGACCTGACCGCTTACGTAAGAAGACATGTCAGAAGCCAGGAATGTAGCGATGTTAGCTACGTCTTCCGGTGTGCCACCGCGGCGTAATGGAATACGTTTTGCCCATTCAGCCTTTACCTCGTCGCTAAGCTGGTTGGTCATGTCGGTAATGATGAAACCCGGAGCGATGGCGTTAGCACGGACACCGCGGGAACCCAATTCTTGAGCAATGGACTTTGCCAAACCAATCATACCTGCCTTGGAAGCTGAATAGTTGCACTGACCGGCATTGCCATGAACGCCTACTACGGAAGCCATGTTGATGATACTACCGCCACGTTGACGCATCATGATGGGAGTACAAGCGTGGATGAAGTTGAAAGCCGATTTCAAGTTTACGGCAATCACGGCATCCCATTGGGCTTCGCTCATACGCATCATCAAGCCGTCCTTGGTGATACCGGCATTGTTTACCAAAATATCAATTGAGCCGAATTCTTCCTTGATTTGATTTACGACCTTTTCCGTATCTTCAAAAGAAGCTGCATTCGATGCATAAGCTTTTACCTTCACGCCGAAAGCTGCGATTTCTTTTTCTGTGTTCAATCCGTTTTCATCAATCACCAAGTCGGTGAATGCTACGTTTGCCCCTTCTGAAGCAAACTTCAAGGCGATTGCCTTGCCGATACCGCGTGCAGCACCGGTTACAATTGCAGTTTTACCTGTTAATAATCCCATAATACTTATTTAATTTATGAATTGATATTTCCTTTATGTCCTAAGGCACCGTACACGATCTTGGCTACATATTCCCAACCTTCACGGTCATCTAGTTCCTCGCCTATCTTACCTCGGATATAAGGCACTTCGATGCCTTTAATGCAATAGTGAAGGATGTCGGCCAGGACATCGATGTTGTCCACCTCGAAGATGCCTTTTTCCTTTCCTTCGAGTAGTATCTGCTTGAAAAGTTCGATTTCGTGCAGGTTGAATTTCCGGCGTACTCTCTCTACTCGCCAAATGTCGCGGAAGAAACTGGCACGAAGGTTTCCGTTTCGGAGAACAATGACTTTGATCGTGTCCAAATGAGTCTCAATTAGTTTCAGAATTTTCAAGTTTGGGGCAATATTTTCCGCGGCTACATTGTCCAATGCATCCGAAAGCATCTCCAATTCTGATTCTACCACGGCCGTGTAGATTTCTTCTTTGCTTTTGAAGTAGGTGTACAATGTCCGTCGTCCTTTCTTGGAGGCTACGGCGATGTCGTTCATCGTCGTATTGTTTACCCCGTTTTTGGCAAATAATTGCCGGGCTACGTCAACTAATTTAGCTCTTGTCTTTGATACTGCCATATAAATCTATTGCACATTTAAGTATATATATGTGCAAAATTACATTTTTTCTTTCTCTCAGACAAATCTTTGGAAATAATATTCTAAGCGGGTTTAATTAACAAATCTTAAATCGATTGATAATCAGTAGATTATATATTGTTTGATGCGTGGGCGGAAAAAATATTCTCTAAAAGTTTTGGAAGTCTCAGAAAAAGCCGTACCTTTGCACCCGTAAACGAAAAACATCGCGGAGTGGAGCAGTGGTAGCTCGTTGGGCTCATAACCCAAAGGTCGTTCGTTCGAATCGGGCCTCCGCAACTAGAAGGAGAAGCATTTGCTTCTCCTTTTTTTGTGAATTATGTAGTTGTTTGGGTGAGTGAAGGGATAAAGAAAAAGCCCCGCAAACTTGCGAGGCTTTTTAAGTGGGCGTTGACGGATTCGAACCGCCGACCCTCTGCTTGTAAGGCAGATGCTCTGAACCAGCTGAGCTAAACGCCCTGAGGAGGGGTATGAAAAATTTCGGTGGGCGTTGACGGATTCGAACCGCCGACCCTCTGCTTGTAAGGCAGATGCTCTGAACCAGCTGAGCTAAACGCCCGAAATTCTTTTGCTTCAAGAGACTCGTTAATTCTTGTGGGCGTTGACGGATTCGAACCGCCGACCCTCTGCTTGTAAGGCAGATGCTCTGAACCAGCTGAGCTAAACGCCCGATGTCTCTTGTTTCAAAAGCGATGCAAAGGTAGTGCTTTTTCTGATACCTGCAAACTTTTTCTCAATATTTTTTGCTTTTAAAGGAAAATCTTCAAAAAGTGAGGTGGAAAAAGGGCTAGGGTAAAAATAAAAAACGCCTTCGCGTTTTCATTCAAACGTGAAGGCGTTTTATCTAAAATGCCAAAGGGTTTGATTTATTCTTGGCTGAATCGTTTGGCTTGTTCGGCAATCAGTTCGGCATCGTCGAAGTAGTTAATCTTCATGGCACGGCGGACTTCGTCTAATGTGGCTGATGCGGTTTCGCGAGCTACTTCGCAACCTTTACGGAGCATTTCGTATACGGCCGGGATGTCTTTCTCGAATTCTTTGCGACGTTCGCGGATTGGGCCGAGCTCTTCTTGCATGATAGCAGCGAGGAATTTCTTTACCTTCATGTCGCCCAAACCGCCACGGGTGTAGTGTGCTTTCAGCTCATCCAAGTTCGGGTATTCGGGTAAGTAGCGTTCGAAATGGTCGGGTCGGCTGAAGGCATCGAGGTAGGTGAACACGGTGTTGCCTTCGAGCTTGCCCGGGTCGCTTACCTTGATATGAGTGGGGTCGGTGTACATGCTTTTCACTTTCTTTTCTACCACGTCGGCGGGGTCGGACAAGTAGATGCAATTGCCAAGTGACTTACTCATCTTGGCTTTACCATCGGTACCCGGAAGGCGGAGGCATACGGCATTGGTGGGAAGGAGGATTTCCGGCTCTACCAATGTTTCTCCATAAATATGGTTGAAGCGGCGTACGATTTCGCGGGCTTGCTCAATCATTGGTTCCTGATCTTCGCCGGCCGGTACGGTGGTCGCTTTAAAGGCGGTGATGTCGGCTGCTTGGCTGATAGGATAAGTGAAGAAACCTACGGGGATGCTGGCTTCGAAGTTACGCATCTGGATTTCAGTCTTCACGGTTGGGTTGCGTTGCAAGCGACTTACGGTCACAAGGTCCATGTAATAGAAGGAAAGTTCGCAAAGTTCGGGAATTTGTGACTGGATGAAGATGGTCGACTTGGTTGGGTCGAGTCCGCAAGCCAAATAATCTAATGCTACCTCAATGACGTTTTGACGTACTTTCTCCGGGTTGTCGATGTTATCGGTCAAGGCCTGTGCATCGGCGATGAATACGAATGTCTTGTCGTAAAGTCCTGAATTCTGAAGTTCAACACGACGCTTTAAGGAGCCTACGTAGTGACCGATGTGCAACTTACCTGTCGGACGGTCGCCGGTCAGTATGATTTTTTTATTGTCTGCCATAATTTTTAGAGTTTCTTTTATTTATAATGCGGCAAAGATAAAAAGATAACCAGAAATCACCAAACAAACAAATAAAAATGCTAACAGAAGAAAAACAAGAAAATAAACTTGTTCCTTTGTTTTGTAATGTTAGAAATAAGTCGTTACTTTGCACAAAAATAGAAATTATGTATCCAACTGAAGTCAAACAGAAAGACGACATATCATGAAATGCGTTATCCTCGAAAGGGGGATGGACGCATTTTTTTTATAAATTGGATAGATGTAAGAAATTAGAAACAGAAATATAAAGAAAGCATTCAATGAAAAAGGAATTAAAGAAAGTCCTGGTGTTGGGCTCGGGTGCCCTTAAAATTGGCCAGGCAGGTGAATTTGACTACTCAGGTTCACAAGCGCTGAAGGCTTTGCGTGAAGAAGGAATCAGCTCAGTGTTGGTAAACCCCAATATTGCTACGATTCAAACCTCGGAAGGGATTGCCGACAAGGTATATTTCCTCCCGGTAACTCCATACTTCGTTGAAGAAATCATCAAGAAGGAACAGCCGGATGGTATCCTTTTGGCATTTGGTGGACAGACTGCTCTGAATTGTGGTACTGAATTGTATCAGAATGGTATCCTCCAAAAGTATGGTGTAGAAGTTCTCGGTACATCGGTAGAAGCCATTATGTACACCGAAGACCGCGACCTCTTTGTGAAGAAGCTCGATGAAATCCCGATGAAGACTCCGCGTAGCCAAGCCGTAGAAAGCATGGAAGATGCGTTGAAGGCTGCTCACGAATTGGGCTTCCCGGTAATGGTTCGCTCGGCTTATGCTCTTGGTGGTCTTGGTAGTGGTATCTGCCCAGATGAAGAAACTTTTGTGAAGTTGGCAGAAAGTGCCTTTACTTTCTCGAAGCAAATCTTGGTAGAAGAATCATTGAAGGGCTGGAAAGAAATTGAATTCGAAGTAATTCGTGATGCCAACGACCATTGCTTCACCGTGGCAAGCATGGAAAACTTCGACCCGCTCGGTATCCATACCGGTGAATCTATCGTAGTGGCTCCGACTTGTTCTTTGACTCCTGAACAAGTAACTTACTTGCAAGAAATCTCAGTCAAGGCTATCCGTCACCTTGGCATCGTGGGTGAATGTAACATCCAATATGCATTCAATGCAGAAACCAACGATTATCGTGTGATTGAAGTGAACGCTCGTCTGAGCCGTTCTTCTGCTTTGGCTTCAAAGGCAACCGGTTATCCATTGGCATTCGTAGCCGCTAAGATTGCATTGGGTTACACACTTGACCAGATTGGTGAAATGGGTACTCCAAACTCGGCCTACAAGGCTCCGGAATTGGATTACTTGATTTGTAAGATTCCTCGTTGGGATTTGACTAAGTTTGCCGGTGTTTCTCGTCAGATTGGTTCAAGCATGAAGTCGGTAGGTGAAATCATGTCTATTGGTCGCTCTTTCGAAGAAGTCATTCAAAAGGGGCTCCGTATGATTGGACAGGGCATGCACGGTTTCGTGGGTAATGAACACACCAAGTTCGAAAACTTGGATGAAGAACTCGCCAATCCGACCGACTTGCGTATATTCTCTATTGCCTCTGCATTGGAAGAAGGTTATAGTATTGAACGTATTTACGAACTTACTAAGATTGATCCATGGTTCCTTGGCAAACTGAAGAACATTGTGGATTACAAGAACGTGCTTTCAACTTACAATAATGTTGATGAGTTGCCGGAAGAGGTGCTTCGTCAAGCCAAGGTCTTGGGCTTCTCTGACTTCCAAATTGCTCGTTTTGTGAGCAAGGCAACCGGCAACATGGAAAAGGAAAACCTTGCTGTACGTAATCGCCGTAAGGAATTGGGTGTACTCCCTGCCGTAAAGCGTATCAACACCGTAGCTTCAGAACATCCGGAACTCACTAACTACCTCTACATGACTTATGCCGTGAAAGGTTATGATGTGAACTACTACAAGAATGATAAGAGTGTAGTGGTACTTGGTTCGGGTGCTTACCGCATCGGTTCTTCGGTAGAATTCGACTGGTGTTCGGTAAATGCCGTTCAGACAGCTCGCAAGTTGGGTTACAAGTCTATCATGATTAACTACAATCCGGAAACCGTATCGACCGACTACGACATGTGTGACCGTCTGTACTTCGATGAGCTTTCTTTCGAACGTGTACTCGACGTCATCGACCTCGAACAACCGAACGGTGTCATCGTATCGGTAGGTGGTCAGATCCCAAATAACTTGGCGATGAAGCTTCACCGTCAGTCAGTACCTATTCTCGGTACTTCTCCTATTTCTATCGACCGTGCTGAAAACCGTCACAAGTTCTCGGCTATGCTCGACCAACTCGGCATCGACCAACCGGCTTGGAAGGAATTGACCAGCATCGAGGATATGGAAGAATTTGTGGCCAAGGTAGGTTATCCGGTATTGGTTCGTCCGTCATACGTACTTTCGGGTGCAGCCATGAATGTTTGCTACAATGAAGAAGAACTGAAAGAGTTCTTGCAAATGGCAAAGGAAGTATCGAAGGAATTCCCGGTAGTGGTATCTCAGTTTATGCTCGATACCAAGGAAATCGAATTCGATGCAGTAGCCAAGAACGGTGAAGTGGTAGAATACGCTATCTCTGAACATGTGGAATTTGCTGGTGTCCACTCTGGTGACGCTACGTTGGTATTCCCTGCTCAGAAGATTTATTTCGAAACCGCTCGTCGCATCAAACGTATCAGTCGTCAGATTGCGAAGGAACTGAATATTTCAGGTCCGTTCAACATTCAGTATTTGGCTAAGAACAATGAGATTAAGGTGATTGAATGTAACCTTCGTGCATCGCGTTCGTTCCCATTTGTGTCGAAGATACTCAAGCGTAACTTCATCGAAACCGCTACTCGTATTATGCTTGATGCTCCATATAGTCAACCAGATAAGAGTGCATTTGATATTGACTGGATTGGTGTGAAGGCTTCTCAGTTCTCGTTCTCTCGTCTGCACAAGGCCGATCCGGTGTTGGGCGTAGACATGTCATCAACCGGTGAAGTAGGTTGTATGGGTGATGACTTTAACGAAGCATTGCTCAATGCAATGATTGCTGTTGGCTTCAGCATCCCACGCAAGGCTGTGATGTTCTCGACCGGTGCTGCTAAATCAAAGGTCGAATTGCTCGAATCCAGTCGTATGTTACAACAGAAAGGTTATCAGATTTATGCAACTTCTGGTACTGCTACTTTCCTGAACGCTCATGGTGTGCACACTACTCCGGTGTTCTGGCCGGATGAACGCCCAGATGCAGAAAACAACGTGATGAAGATGATTGCCGAACACAAGTTCGACCTCATTGTGAACATCCCGAAGAATCATACGAAGCGTGAATTGACCAACGGTTACAAGATTCGTCGTGGTGCCATTGATCACAACATTCCTTTGATAACCAACGCTCGTTTGGCTAGTGCATTTGTCAATGCCTTCTGTGATATGGATGAAAAGGATATTCAGATTAAGTCTTGGCAAGAATATTAATTCTTACCATATATAAAAAGAGGGACTCAATTAATTGAGTCCCTCTTTTTACTTAGTTTAGTCTGTTATTCAATCATTTTACTTCACAGCTTCGGGTGCTGAATGCAATAAGCATCCATACCAACTTTTCTTGCTCTTTCAGATAACCGGTCAGCATGTCGGCTGTAACTGCATCGTTAGCATCGTTGGCCAAATCAATGAGCTTGCGTTCTTCGGCAATGAAGTACTTGTAGGTACTTAAGATGTTGTCTACAGCTTCACGACTGGAAGAAACACCAGATACTTCTGGTACTTGAGCTACCTTCAGATAACCACTGAATTTGTTTTCCGGAGTGCCACCGAGGGTAAGAATTCGCTCTGCAATTTCATCAATTTTAGCTGCAGTGTCATCATACATGCTTTCAAACTTTTCATGGAGTACGAAGAACCCGCGTCCCTTGATTTCCCAGTGGAATCCACGGAGGTTGGTGTAATATACTTGGAAGTCGGCCAACAACTGTTGCAATGCTGATACTAAGCCGGATACTTTTGCTTCATTCAAATTCAAATAATCTAATGTTCTCATAATTTTATTTATTAAAGAGGTTATTTATCTTTTTTTTAATTTTCTAATGCAAATATAAGCGTGAATGTTGTTTGTGTCAAACAGATAATTTCTATCTTTGTATAGATGTTTTCGATGTGTTAACCTTAAAGGATTGTGTGCTATGACTTTACAACAACTGGAATATATTATAGCTGTAGATGAATGTAGACATTTTGCTCGTGCGGCTGAACAATGTCGGGTTACCCAGCCTACATTGAGTGCCATGATTCAGAAATTGGAAGATGAATTGGAAGTGCGTATCTTTGACCGGAATTGTCAGCCTATTGCTCCAACGTCGGTAGGGGAGGTGGTTATTCGTCAAGCTCGCGAGGCGTTGCGTCAATCCAAAAAGATAAAGGATGTTGTGCTGGAAGAAAAAACTTCTTTAAAAGGAGTATTCCGTTTAGGCATTTTACCAACCATTGCTCCTTATTTGTTGCCTCGTTTTTTCCCACAGTTAATGACTAAATACAAATCGTTGGATATTCAGGTAGCAGAGATGAAGACAAAGGATATCAAGCAGGCATTGATTGATGGTAAGATAGATGCTGGGATCTTGGCTCAAATAGATGGATTGGATGAGTATAATCAAGTCTCGCTTTTTTATGAACCATACATGGCGTATGTTTCTCGCGAGAGTCGCTTATATGAAAATGATTTGGTGCGTACATCCGATTTGGCAAATGAGCAATTATGGCTTCTGGATGAAGGGCATTGTTTTCGTGATCAGATGCTTCGTTTCTGTCAATTAAAGTCTGCCCAAGTTAGCCAGTTAGCTTATCGTTTGGGAAGCATGGAAACTTTTATGCGGATGGTGGAAAGTGGAAAAGGTACTACTTTTATTCCTGAATTGGCCGTAGAACAATTAAGTGAGAATCAGAAACAGTTGGTACGTCCATTTGCTATTCCAGTGCCTACTCGTCAGTTGGTTATAATCACCAATAAGAGTTTTGTACGCGAAACTTTGCTGAAGGCTTTAGTTAGTGAGATTCAGCAAAGTGTACCCAAGGTTATGCTCACTTTGAAGGGAACTCAAAAGCTAGTGTAGAGCCTGATTACGGAAACGGAGATAAAACATCAGTCCTGCACTAGTTAGCCCAAAAGGGAAGGAGAACCAAATGCCTGTTAACCCCCAATTAAAGACGAAACCGAATAAATAACCGGCCGGTAAAGATATGATAAAATAGGCGATAAAAGCGATGTACATTACGGGCTTAACATCGGCAATGCCACGGAGGGCATTTGAATAGTTACATTGCATTCCGTCTCCAAATTGGTAGATGATGAACGGAAAGATAAGATTTGCCACTAACGGTGTCACTTCAGCATTATCAGTAAACCATCCGCCTATTTCGTTTCTCAAAAAGAAAAGCGGAATGGAAATGCTGACAGCCATCAATAGGATGAGATGAAAACCTGCACTTGCCGAATGATGGATTCCCACGGTATCCTTTTGCCCGTGGAAATTGCTGACACGAACGGCTACGGCAGCAGCCATCCCATAATACATCATATAACCCAACTGGCCGATAGTGAGCATTATTTGGTGAGCAGCCAAAGCTATAGAACCTAACCAACCTACCATGATGGTTGCTAGGCTGAACGAGGCCGTTTCCATACCCATTTGGAGACCTACTGGCCACCCCAATTTGTTCAGTTCTTTAAAATCCTTTCGGTTTAATAGCCCTTCCGTGAAGCCTTCCTTGTATATTTGATAACGCTTGGCTTTGAAAAAGATTCCCATGGATATTGCAAACATAAGAATACGTGAAATGAGTGTGGCAAGACCTGCACCTAGCAAGCCCATTTCGGGGAGACCGAAGTAACCGTATATCAAGACCCAATTGCCAAGGATGTTGAGTACATTGCCACCGATTAGGATCCACATGGGAGTACGGGTGTCGGTGATGCCGTCGGAAAATTGTTTGAAGGCGTTGAAAAGCATTACGAAGACGAGCGAGATAAGAAGCACAATATAATATGGTCGCATTAAAGGAAGTAGCTCTTCCGGTTGCCCAAGGCGATGGATGTTAAGATAGAGGATGATCATACCTACACTTAGCAACATCCCCAGTAAGCCATTTGCCCAAAGAGCATTCTTCAAAGTACGTCCCACAGCCCTCTTTTCTCCTTGGCCAAAGAGAATTCCCACGATGGGAGTTAGGCCATAAGAAAAGCCGGTGGCGAAGATGATGGCCAAGTTGAACATGTTGTTCACGAAGCTGGCGGCCGCCAGACCATCGGTGCTATGATGGCCTATCATTAGCGTGTCGGCAAATCCCAAAATAATCATCCCTAGTTGTCCGATGACGATGGGTAGGCCTAGTTTAAATAGGGATTTATAATGATTGGGTTGAATCATGTCGTTCTTTCGCTTTATAATACAATACCGAGCAATTTTCCCGCACGAAAGCTTGGCGGGCCACTTCTTGGATGCGTGGGGAGGTTACTGCACGATATTTTTCTACTTCGTAGTTAATGTCTTCGGCTCGTCCCAATAGCTCGAAGAAGGCTAGATTAGTTGCTACGTTTAGGTAGTTTAGGTTGCTGAATATCTGCTCGCTTTCGTATCGGTTTTTTACTTTTTCCAACTCGTTCGAGTCGATGTGTCCTTGTTTTAAGGCTTCCAATTCCTGCCATACGGCTGTTTCGGCTTCTTCTAACGAAATCCCTGGTGCAGGTTTCCCGGCAATGTGGAACATGCCTTCGTCAATGCTTCCTGAGATGTAGGCGTCTATGCTATTGAATATCTGTTGTTCTACTACTAAATGGCGGATGAATCGGCTGGAACGTCCGCTGCTCAATAGATCACTTAGCATATCGAAAACGTAATAGTCTGAGTGCATGCGGTTGCATTTATGGAATACCATGTAGAGAGCATCTACGGGGACATTCCGCTCTACTGTTAAGCGTCGTTCGGTGGTTTGTTTCGGTTCGTGAGGTAGGTTGCGTAGAGTCACGTTTCGTCGTGGAATGGGAGCAAACCATTTTTCGGCCAATGCTACGGTTTCCTCGAAGCTGATACTGCCTGTAACAGCCAGAATGGCATTGTTAGGGGCATAGAATCGGAAGAAGAAATCTTTCACCTCGTCCAAGGTGGCGTGTTCGATGTGAGTAGGCTTTTTGCCGATAGTGGGCCATTGGTAGGGATGGCTTTGATATGCCATACCTCTTACTAGGTGTCCCACATCACCGTAGGGTTGGTTTAGGTTACGTTGCTTAAACTCCTCTATCACTACATGACGCTGTACTTCTAGACTTCGTTCGTTGAAATCAAGCGACAACATGCGGTCACTTTCCAACCAAAATCCTATTTCCGCATTCTGTCGTGGCAGGGTGATGTAATAGTTGGTGATATCGTTGTTAGTCCAGGCATTGTTTTCGCCACCGGCCATCTGCACGTGTGTATCGTAGTCGGGAATGTTGGCTGAGCCTCCGAACATGAGATGTTCGAACAGATGTGCAAACCCGGTGTGTTCAGGGTGCTCATCACGTGCTCCTACGTTGTAGAGTACGTTTAGGGCCACCATCTGGGTAGAATGCATCTCGGAGTGTACGATGCGAAGGCCGTTGGCGAGGGTATAGCGGTTGACTGCAATCATTATTCGATGACTGTTGCTTTTAAGATTCGCATGTTTTCAATAGGACGATCGGCACGTCCGGTCTTGGTCAACTCAATTTTTTCTACTGTTTCCATACCTGATACTACTTCACCGAATACGGTATATGCTCCGTCCAAGTGGGGAGTTCCACCAATGGTGGTATATGCTGCTATTTGTTCGGGGGTAAACTTGAATGGGGCTTCTTGTTTATATAGGGCGTAGGCCTGTGCTTCGAGGCTGTCTTGCAAGGCTTCCATTCCGGCTTGGTCATTGGCTTTACGCATTTTGTAATACTCCTTCATGTGTTTGCGTGCGAGTTCATTAAAAATGGCTTCTACACGCTGGTTATTCTTCTGTGCAGCCATGTCGAGCAGTTGTGCTTCGCGGAATTTTCGTCCAGTGACAATATAGAATTGACATCCTGATGAGGCTCGTTCGGGATTCACGTCATCGCCCATACGTGCTGCGGCCAATACTCCTCGACGATGGAAGAATTTGGGTACGAATTCAGCCGGGATGGTGTAACCTACATCACCACTTCCCAATGTAGCTGTGTCAGCGGCGGTCTTGCTATCTGGGTCGCCTGCCTGAATCATGAATTGTTTGATGACGCGGTGAAAAAGGGTACTATCGTACACTCCTTCTTTGGTTAGTTTGATGAAGTTGTCGCGGTGTTTTGGGGTCTCGTTATACAGGGCCACCACGATGTCGCCCTGAGTCGTTTCTAGCTTTACTTGCGTACGTTTTTCCATATTGTTCTGTTTGTTGGAGCCTGCTCCGCAGGAGGTAAATGTACCTACTAGAAGCATGGCTATGATTAGCAAATGATTCGTTTTCATACGGTTTGTTTTGAGATTTTTGATTATAGGGCAAAGATACAATTTCGCCTATCAGCTAGCCAAGTTTTTCGGTGTTTTTTTCGTATGCGATGGTGTTTTTTTCGTGTGTGAAGGCAAATGAGGATTGTGGGAAGACGCATGATTGCAAACACGTAAGTAGTAAACAATCTATTTTTAGTGTCATAGCATATACGATGAATAGGAATAAAATCCTCCATGCTTGGTATATTACGTTGGTATATAAAAGTTATCCATTCCTTTGTCTCTTATTTTTATTTACTGTTTGTTGTTTGTGATGTTAAACAAACTGAAATAAACCTTAATCCCAATAAATTTGTTTAAGTTTGCATATAAGGAATATAAATATGAATCAATCGATTGAAAATATACACTCTAAAAATCGTTGGAAACGCTGGGTGATAGCGTTACTGGCCTCGCCTTTTGTGCTATTTCTATTATTGGCCGTGCTGTTATATCTTCCTCCGGTACAGCAGTTTGCAGTGGATAAGGCTACGGCTTATGCTTCCCGAGTCGCGGGCTTGAACATTACCGTGGGACGCATAGCTCTGTCTTTCCCTCTAGATTTGGTGGTGAAGGAAGTGCGGGCCATCCACCCTGAGGAAAACGATACCTTGCTTGACTTGCATCGATTAGAGGTGCATGTACAGATGCTACCTTTGTTAAAGAAAAAAGTAGAAATTGATGGTATTACTCTAGTGGGGGGAGTGGTTGATACACGCGATTTTCTCGATGGGATAGAGTTAAAGGGGCAATTAGGAGAACTCTTTTTGGAAAGTCATGGAGTGGCTTTTGATCCCGAATTAGCTGTTGTGAACAATTTTACAGTCAAGAATTCTGACCTTCAACTTACCCTGTCCGAGCCATCGGAACCTGAGAATTCTTCTACCGACACGCTCTATTGGAGGTTTGATTTGCGGGATATTGAATTGGAGAATGTGAAGTTTGCTCTGAAAATGCCGATTGATACCTTGTCTCTAGCAGCTTCGGTACCTCGGGCAGTCTTAAAAAATGGTTTTTTAGATTTGCATCGGGGTGCCTATTCTTTGGATTCATTCGATTTGGACGGAGCTGCTTTTAGTTGTGATTGGGGTGAAATACCTCCTGATAGCTTATTTGTAGGGCTGAATCCTTTGCATTTGGCCTTCTACGGGGTGGGCTTGCAAGTAGACTCCATGTACTATTGCGGACGTGACATCCGTGCTCATCTTGCTCGTTTTGAATGGAAAGAACGATCCGGATTGCAACTTGTGGAAGCCGAAGGACGTGTTCAGGCTGATAGTACAGATATTCATATTCCTGTGTTTCGTCTGAAAACGACGGATTCATCTGTTGATTTCCGCTCAAAAATTGCTTGGGATGTACTCGAATTGAAGCGTGCAGGTTTACTTTCGGCTTATTTGACCGCCGATATTGGAAAGGCTGATATGGTGAAGACCATCGGCGGTATGGATTCTTTGTTCGTGGAACGCTATCCTGATGCACCTCTTCGCTTGCGTGTTGATGCCGATGGTAATCTTAGTCGTCTGAAATTGACTACCCTCTCAGCTGCGTTGCCTCAAGCTTTTGACTTGAATGCCGAAGGAGAGTTGACTCAACTCGCTGACTCAATCACTCGAGGCGGTTCGTTCAATTTGCGTGGGGAAGCACACGATATGCGATTCTTAGCACCTCTCACTGATGGTGCGTTAGCCATTCCGCGTGGAACTACACTCGAAGGAATTTTTTCGATGAAAGGGAGTGAAATGGGAACAGATTTGCTCTTGAAACAGCATCATGCCGATATTTATACTACTCTCGACACCATTCCTTTGACCGTGTATAACGATAGCCTGTCGTTAGCGGAACATTTTAAGATGACTCGGGCCGCTCGTTTATATGCTCGTTACAATCTCTCCAACGATGCCTATCAGGCTGATTTGGTGATAAACGATTTGGATATGCACCGTTTTCTGCCCAAAGATTCGCTTTTTGATGTATCTGCTACATTGAAAGCCCATGGCGAGGGTCTGGATTTCTTTTCAGAGAAGACTCGTTTCCTTGTGGAAGGAAGTGTGGACAAATTTCATTATACCACCTATCGCTTGGCTGGTTATGACGTCAAGGCTCAGCTGGAAAATCATCAATTGGATGCCACTCTCGCTGCCCGAAATGCGGCTATGGAATTTCAGGCTCGTCTAGATGGCAAACTCAAGCCTAACGATGTGGCAGCCCGTTTACAGGTGGATGTAACTAAACTCGATTGGCAAGCGATGAAGATTTCTGATGTTCACCTGCAGACTTCTCATCACTTGGAAGTCGCTTTTGTGAGCGATTTATTGCAGAAATATGTGGTAGATGCTTCAATGACAGATACTTCGGTTAAGGCTCCGAAACGAACCTTTAAAACGAAAGATTTGTATGCAGGGTTTGCTACCTCGACCGATTCGACTTCGGCCTATATGCGAGCAGGGGATCTAGATGTAGATTTCAAGGCACGGGGATATGCTTCAACATTGATTGAGCAAGTGGATATGCTCACTACTCGTATGAATCATCAATGGGTATCGAAAACCATTGTACAAGATGATTTAAAAGCCTTACTCCCTACGCTATGTTTGAAAGCCAAATCCGGCAAGGAAAACCCGATATGCAATTATTTAAGCATGTTTCGGGGACTTAGTTTCGATAAGTTCTACATGGATATCGACACCTCGCCTGAAGAGGGCTTGAATGGTGAAGCCTATTTGTATCAGTTGGCTACTGATAGTCTTACCATTGATACTTTGAACCTTGATTTGAAACACCATGCTGAAGGATTAGATTTCCTAACTGAGGTTATTAGTACTCCTAAACTTCAGCAGGAAGCTTTCGAAATAGATTTGGATGGTACCATTGGTAATGGAAAGGCTCAATTTCTGTTGCAATATCTCAACTCCAAGCGTGAAAAAGGTCTTTATTTAGGGCTGAATGCTGAACTTCGACGCCGAGGTATTCGCATGAGACTTTTCCCGGAAAATCCGATTTTGATGTATCGTCCTTTCAAAGTGAATAATGACAATCGTATTTTCCTTACCGATCGTGGGCGAATCTTAGCAGATGTACGTCTTTATGATGAAAAGGGTACTGGACTAAGTTTTTATACCAATAAGGTTGATACGCTTATCAATCAAGATATGACCCTTGAACTTTCCCGAATTAATTTGCGTGAGTTCCGACGTATCGTGCCCTACATGCCAGATGTGGAAGGATGGTTAGGAGGAGAAGCTCATTACATCGACTCTGATGGAAGTACCATGCTTAGTACAGATTTGCGAATGGACGATTTCAAATACGAAGGTTCACTTTTAGGTAATTGGGAGATGGGAGGTGTATATCTGCCAGATAGTGACAACGAACATCATGTGGATGGTTATGTACGTCATGAGGGGCAGGAGATTACTCATTTGGGAGGAGTTTATCAGACCGATGATATGGGAAATGAAAGCCTTACGGCTGATGTGGAACTGATGCATTTTCCACTCAGTGTAATTAATCCGTTCATTCCCGAAAAGATGGTGGAATTTACGGGCGATGTGGATGGTATGCTCTCTATGACCGGAACGCCTACTCGTCCGATATTGAACGGTGGTTTAGTGATGGATTCCGTAACCATGGCTATGCCTGACTTGTCGGTGCTTTTCAGTTTCGACAACAAGCCCGTGCAGATGGTGGATAGTAAGCTCACTTTTAGCCAATATAATATCTATACTAAAGGTAAGAACCCATTTACGGTTAACGGATCGGTAGATTTCTCCGACATGGAAAAGATGTTGGTCGATCTCCGCATGAAGGCTTCCGATTACGAACTGATGAATGCTCCTAAAAACCGTAAAGCAACTACTTTCGGGAAAATCTATGTGGATGTGGATGCTATTTTGAAAGGGCCGGTAGACGAGTTGAGAATGCGAGGAAATATGAATGTGTTAGGCAAGACTGATTTTACTTATGTGCTCAAGGATTCACCATTGGCTGTGAACGATCGTTTGGGTGACATGGTAACTTTTGTCAATTTCAATGATACGGTAACTATTGAGGAAGAAGAAAGCACCGTCACGCTGACAGGTATGGATATCGCCATGACCATTCATATCGATCAAGCCGTACAAGCACATGTCGACTTGACCCCCGATGGGTCAAATTATATGCTTCTCGAAGGAGGGGGCGATTTGGCTTTTCAGTATACTCCGCAAGGCGATATGCTGCTGAATGGACGTTATTCTCTGATGAGTGGTGAACTGAAATACGAAATACCGGTCATCCCTCTGAAAACTTTCCATATTCGTCAGGGTAGCTACATGGATTGGACGGGCAATCCGATGAATCCTACTCTTGGTATAATCGCAACCGAACGAGTACGGGCTACTGTGGCTTCCGATGGAGAAATACCTCGCATGGTGAGCTTCGATGTAGGTATTGCCCTTTCTCAACGCTTAGAGAATCTAGGGTTAGCCTTTACTCTAGAGGCACCGGAAGATGCTTCTGTACAAGAACAACTCAATGCTATGAGTGCTGAGGAACGAGGTAAATTAGCCATTACTATGTTGGTGACCGGTATGTACATGGCCGAGGGTAATTCTACTGGTGGGTTTAATATGAATAATGCTTTGAACTCCTTCTTACAAAGCCAAATTTCCGATATTGCAGGAAAGACGGTAGACATCAACTTGGGTATGGAGACGGTAGATAATGCCGAGGGTGGCAAACGAACAGATTACAATTTCCAATTTGCCAAGCGTTTCTGGAATAATCGTTTCCGTATTGTGATAGGTGGTACGGTATCCACGGGAAATACTGCTCAGCAAGATGAGACTTTCATTGACAATGTTTCCATTGAATATCGATTGGATAATAGCGGTACTCGTTATGTTAAGCTTTTCCATGACAAAAATTACGAAAGTGTGCTCGAAGGTGAAGTCATTGAAACCGGTGTTGGTATTGTACTTCGCAAGAAAGTTACTAATCTTGGTGAGTTGTTTATTTTTAAAAAGAAGAAGGGTGATGATAATGAAGAATAAGAATATATTGGTGACGTGTATGCTTTGCCTCTTTTGGGTTGCATGTTCTACAACGCAGAACTTGCCTGAAGGAGAAAAACTTTACACTGGCATCGAACGAATAGAGGTGTTGAATGAAGACGAAACACCGGCGGGCATTACAGCATTGGAAGAAGTTGAGGCAGCCTTGGCTTATCCGCCTAATAATGCTATATTCGGCAGTAGTACGATGCGTTGGCCTATTCCGTTTGGCTTGTGGGTATATAACAATTTTGAAAAATACAAGGACAAAAAAGGACTTGGACGATGGATTTACGACCATATGGGAAAAAGTCCGGTATTGGTTTCGAATGTCAATGCCGATACTCGTGTAAAGGTGGCTGGTAACTTACTTCGTGATTATGGTTTTTTTAATGGTACGGTGACGCATGATATCATCCCTCAAAAGAACCCCAAAAAAGAAAAGATAAGTTATACGATCGATATGGGGACACCCTATTATTTAGACTCTATTGCTTGGCTGAAATATCCAACTCGAGCAGATAGCTTGATTCAAGCTACCCGCAAGCAAAGTGTGTTGAAGAGAGGGGATAATTTTAGTGTAATCAAACTAGAAGAAGAACGCCAACGATTGAGTGACTTGTTGCGTAACAATGGATATTATTACTTCCGTTCGGATATGACGACTTTCCGGGCCGATACTTTACAGAAACCTGGTTATGTAAGTCTGCAGGTTGTCCCTCAAAACGGTTTACCTGTCGAGGCTAAGAAGCAATATTACATTGGCAAAACCTCAGTCTATTTGACTGGTTATAACGGTGAACAGCCTACGGATAGCTTGAAACTTCCCAGCATGACACTTTATTATCATGGTGACAAGCCTGGTATTCGTCCGGGAACCTTAGCACGGAACTTCTTTTATCGATCGGGAGAACTCTATTCACAGAATCGACAAACATATACACAAGAAGCTTTGGCACGAATGAATGTGTTCAATTACAGTGAGTTTCGTTATCTGCCGAAGGATACCACTGTAGCTTGCGATACCTTGAATGTTATTGTGAATGCTACCTTTGATAAGCCTTACGATGCGGAAGTAGAGTTGAACCTAACGACTAAGAGTACCGATCAGACAGGCCCCGGTGCTGCCTTTAACTTAACGCGTAAGAACTTTAAACGGATGGGTGCCGACCTTTCTCTTCGGGTGAAAGGGGCTTATGAATGGCAGACGAATTCTAATGTGGAGGGTAATAGTTCTACACTTAATTCGTATGAAATCAGTACTTCTCTATCTTTAGACTTTCCGCGAATCCTTGTGCCATGGAAAGACCGTGTATTGCGTCGGTCACGTTTTCCACAACACACATCTTTCAAGTTATACATAGACTTGTTGAATCGGGCCCGTTTCTTTAATATGCTCTCATTTGGAGGCAATGTAACGTATGATTTCCAACGTTCACGTACATGGAAACATAGCATCACTCCTTTCCAATTGACCTTTAATACTTTGCAGAGTACGACAGAACGGTTTGATTCCATTACGGCTACCAATCCTACATTGGCGTTGAGCTTGGGTAACCAGTTTATTCCTGCCATGAACTATACTTTTACATACGACAATGCCCGTTTGCGTAAACGCCACCAGCTTTGGTGGGAAACCTCTTTTACTTCGGCTGGTAATGTTACGTCGTTGGTTTATGCAGCTTTGGGAGAAAATTTCAGTCAAAAGGATAAGAAATTACTGAACAGTCCCTATGCCCAATTTTTGAAGATGACTTCGGAAATCAGGGCTACGTTGAAGATAAAAAACAAACATTATTTGGCTACTCGTTTTATGGGAGGTCTACTTTGGGCATACGGTAACCAAACGGTAGCTCCTTATAGTGAACAATTCTATATAGGTGGAGCCAATAGCATTCGTGCCTTTACGGTCCGTTCGTTGGGTCCCGGTACTTACAACCCAGGTTCGAATGTAAGGTATGGGTATCTTGACCAAACAGGCGATATCAAATTAGAGGCGAATGTAGAATATCGTTTCCCGCTTTTCGGAGATTTGTACGGAGCCACTTTCCTTGATGCAGGTAATGTCTGGCTGCTTCGTAAAGATGAGAATCGACCAGGTGGGCAATTAAAATTGAAAGACTTTGCCAAGAGCATAGCTCTAGGTACAGGTGTAGGGCTTCGTTACGATTTGACTTTTCTGGTTATCCGGTTCGATTTAGGAATAGCTCTACATGCTCCTTACGATACGGGTAAGAGCGGATATTATAACATCCCTAAATTTAAGGATGGGTTAGGCTTCCATTTTGCTATTGGTTATCCTTTCTAAAAGGATTTCCGAATAAAGCATGGAAAACTCCTGTATATTTTATACCTTTGTGGCAATAATTAAACAAATAGAGAAATAAACATGAAACCTACTTTATTTTTATTAGCAGCCGGTATGGGTAGCCGTTATGGTGGCTTGAAGCAACTGGATGGTCTGGGACCAAACGGGGAAACAATTATGGATTACTCCATTTACGATGCAATTCATGCAGGATTTGGTAAGTTAGTGTTTGTTATCCGTAAGGATTTCGAACAGGAATTCCGCGATAAGATTATTTCTAAATACGAAGGCCATATTCCTTGCGAACTGGTTTTTCAAGGTTTGGATTGCTTGCCGGAAGGTTTTACTTGTCCGGATGGGCGTACGAAACCTTGGGGTACCAATCATGCAGTGATGATGGGTGCCAGTGTTATCAAGGAACCGTTTGCGGTGATTAATTGTGATGACTTTTATGGTCGTGATTCTTATCAAGTGATGGGTAAGTTTTTGTCTCAATTGCCCGAAGGTTCGAAGAATACTTACGCAATGGTAGGTTTCCGTGTAGGAAATACTTTGAGTGAAAGTGGAACGGTTTCACGTGGACTTTGTGCTACTAATGACAAACAGCAATTGACTTCAGTAGTTGAACGTACGAAGATTCAACGTATGGATGGCGAAGTGAAGTATTTGGATGAAAATGAAGCGTGGGTTTCAACTCCTGATACAACTCCGGCTAGTATGAACTTCTGGGGCTTTACTCCGGATTATTTTGAATATAGCGAAGACTATTTCAAGACTTTCTTGAGTGACCCCCAAAATATGGAGAATTTGAAAAGTGAATTCTTTATCCCATTGATGGTAGATAAGTTGATTAATAGCGGAGTGGCTACAGTGGATGTGTTGGATACAACCAGCAAATGGTTTGGCGTAACATATCCGGAAGACCGTCAAGGCGTGGTAGATAAAATCAAGGCATTGGTAGATGCCGGAGAATATCCTGAGAAGTTATTCTAATAAAAGAAGAGAGGTTTAATTAAAAACCTCTCTTTTTTAGACTTGTGCTTTATATTCGCTAGGCGACATACCTGTGTGATGCTTGAAATATTTCCCGAAGAACGATGGATTGGAGAAATTCATGTAATAGGCAACTTCTTGAATGGACATAGCCGAATATTTCAATAAAGTCTTGATTTCCAGAATAACATATTCATCAATCCATTGACCGGCAGTTTTCCCACTTACTTTTTTAATGACCGTAGAGAAATGCTTCGGACTCAAGAAAAGTTGTTCAGCATAAAAATCTACTCGACGTTCCTTGTGGTGGTGCTCACTAACCAATCGGATAAATTCCTTGAACAGAATTTCTTCACGCTTTAAAGGCTTGGTTGCTTCAGCTTGTAGTTCCGGCCGGTGGCGATAGAGGATGGAACCTAACTTGTAGAGGTAGGCTGCCAACAACCGTTTGGTAATGTCAATACGGAAATAGTCATCGTTTTCTACCGTCTTTTTAATGGCCATGAAATAATTTTTCAGTTCTTCGACTTCACCATCTGTCAAATGAAAAACAGGGTGTTCCTTTTGTGATGCGAAGAAAGGCATGAAACTATTGAGACTGATGTACATCTCTTTCAAGAAATGAGAGGAAACCATCATGATTTGTGACAAATGTGCACCTTCTTTCGGAGAACTGGATTGCATTAAATCACCCGGAGAGCAAATGACCAAATCGTTGGGGCCTACTTCGAATTCTTTTAGGTTGATGCTGAATCGTATTTGTCCCTTTTCTCGAAGACTGATGAACAATCCGTCCATCCGGATAGGATATTTATGAATCGGATGCCTGGATTCGGGTACAAGGAGTTCATTGTAATCAATAATCAAATCATTTTTAATACCTTTTACATGAGGTAATGCTTCTTGTATGCGTTGGATCGATACATCCTGTATTTCTTGTTCCATAATGCTTGCTTTTTACGCAAAAATAAATATTTTATTTAAAAGTCATGTTCTGTTTTTCTTGTTAATAGGATATTTTAAATGTTTTAGTTTGATTATTAACATTTGGCTGACAACAACTGACATTCTTTCTTAATTCTTTTTAAAAGAATGGATGTGGCACATTGTTTGTAGGGGATAACTTGTATATTTATCAAAAATTAAGAAGACAAAAAATTATAATTATGTATTGGATATTGTTTATAGGTATTGCACTGTTAAGTTTTATGGTGCAGCAGAATTTGCAAAGTAAGTTTAAGAAATATTCCAAAATGCCGTTGGCTAACGGAATGACAGGGCGTGAAGTGGCCGAAAAGATGCTTCGTGACAATGGTATTTATGATGTAAAGGTTACGAGCACACCAGGGATGCTGACTGACCATTATAATCCGGTGAATAAGACCGTGAACCTTAGCGAAGGGGTTTATGGTAGTAATAGTGTAGCTGCCGCTGCCGTAGCTGCTCACGAATGTGGTCATGCTGTTCAACATGCTCATGCTTACGCTCCGTTAAAGATGCGTTCGGCTTTGGTTCCGGTGGTACAGTTCTCTTCCAATATAGTGAGTTGGGTATTGTTGGCTGGTATCTTGATGGTAAACACGATGCCTAGTATTCTTTTATTTGGTATTGTCTTGTTTGCAGCTACTACCTTGTTCAGCTTCATCACTCTTCCGGTAGAAATCAATGCCAGTCAGCGTGCTTTGGCATGGATGAGTAATGCCGGTATCACTAATGCTTTTAATCGCGATGCGGCAAAGGATGCTTTGAAATCAGCTGCTTACACTTACGTGGTGGCCGCTCTCAGTTCGTTGGCTACATTGATTTATTATGTTATGATTTATATGGGACGTCGTGAATAATATTCGGGGTGTGTCATTCTGATGAACTCTTTTATATATAGGTGTCATTCCAGGCTTTTGCTTAGAATGACACTATTTATTTCCTTAAATCAAGAAAAAACTCTACCTTTGCACCTTATTGGTAAAGAACATAAATCATAAATTAAAAATTATAAATCAAACAATGGCTCAGAAACCAAGTATACCAAAGGGAACACGCGACTTTTCGCCCGTAGAAATGGCGAAGCGTAACTATATATTCAATACTATCCGTGAGGTATTCCACCTTTTCGGTTATCAGCAGATTGAAACTCCGTCGATGGAAAACCTTTCAACTTTGATGGGTAAGTATGGAGATGAAGGTGACAAACTTTTGTTCAAGATTCAGAACTCCGGTGATTACTTTTCTTGCTTGACCGACGAAGAACTCTTGAGCCGTAATGCAGCAAAACTGGCGAGCAAGTTCTGTGAAAAAGGTTTGCGATATGACCTCACCGTGCCGTTTGCTCGCTATGTGGTGATGCATCGCGATGAAATCTCGTTCCCGTTCAAGCGTTATCAAATCCAACCGGTGTGGCGTGCCGACCGTCCTCAGAAGGGCCGCTATCGTGAATTCTATCAGTGCGATGCCGACGTGGTAGGTAGCAACTCGCTCCTAAACGAAGTGGAACTCGTGCAGATGATTGACCGTGTATATGGTAAGTTCGGTATCCGTGTATCCATCAAAATCAATAACCGTAAGATTTTGACCGGTATTGCCGAAATCATTGGCGAAGCCGACAAGATTGTAGATATCACCGTAGCCATCGACAAGCTCGACAAGATTGGCCTCGACAATGTGAATGCGGAACTCGCATCGAAAGGTATTCCGCAAGAAGCCATCGAAAAGCTTCAACCGATTATTATGTTGAGCGGAAGCAACGAAGAAAAGCTTGAAACCTTGAAGACCGTTCTTGCGGCTAGCGAAACTGGTTTGAAGGGTGTAGAAGAAAGCGAATTCATCCTCAAGACCGTAGCATCTCTCGGCGTGAAGAGCGAAGTGGAGCTCGACTTGACTTTGGCTCGTGGCTTGAATTACTATACGGGTGCCATCTTCGAGGTGAAGGCACTTGATGTACAGATTGGTAGTATCAGTGGCGGTGGACGCTATGACAATTTGACAGGTGTGTTCGGCATGAGCGGCATGAGTGGAGTCGGAATTTCGTTCGGTGCTGACCGTATTTATGACGTGCTTAATCAACTTGACCTCTATCCGAAGGAAGCCGTCAATGCTACCCAACTCTTATTCGTGAACTTCGGCGAAAAGGAAGCAGCCTATTGTTTACCTATCTTGGCGGAAGCTCGTAATGCAGGTATCCGTGCCGAAATCTATCCGGACAGTGCCAAGATGAAGAAGCAAATGAGCTATGCCAACGACAAGAATATCCCGTTCGTAGCTATCGTAGGCGAAAATGAAATGAGCGAAGGCAAACTAACCTTGAAGAACATGACTACTGGCGAACAATCTTTGGTTACTCCAGAAGAGTTGTTTGCGGTTATCAAGGGATAACTAGTAGTTTGAAATATTTTTCCCTTCAGCCTTCAGACTTGTTGGCTGATAATGAGTTACGCTGAAGGCAGAATCATATCTGCCTTCAGCTTTTGTTTTTGGTCTTAGGACAGATTGATGTCCTGTAATTCTACCAGTTTGTTCACTATGGCATAAATGGTCAATCCGTTTGAAGTACGGATTTGTAACTTTTTAGTGATGTTTCGTCGGTGCGTAGTCACCGTGTTGATGGACAGACAGAGTATATCGGCAATTTCCTTGTTGGCCATTCCTTTGGCTACACAAGCAATGATTTCCTTTTCGCGTTCGCTTAATGTCTCAAATTTGTTTTCCGCTTGTGACGAAGTGTCTGGGAGTGTGGTTGTCGGATGAAAGGAAGAATGGTGTTTCAGATCTTCTTCCAACCGTTCTACGGCTGGTACGAAAAGTTGGTCTTCCACCAGACAGTGCGAATTCAAATCCTGTTCGCAGTTGATGATGTCGAACAGTACGGCATTCAGCTGGTCGTTCTCTTTTTCCGGATAATATTGGATGATGATGTCTTTCAGTTCTTTCAGCTTACTGTCTATGTGGTGATGTTTGTCTGCAAAAGTTCGGATGCTATAATGCTTGTCCAGATGGCCCTGCAGCAAATTTCCCACGTAAGTAAACACTTTCTCGTTTTCATACTCCATATGGTGGCGTACTTCCGTTACATATTCATCATAGAATTTCAATATCAGGAAAGCCACATCGTCGGTACCCGAACAATCGATGGCATCAATCAGTCTCCGCCGAATCATCGGGAGGTTAAAATTCAGGAAATAGGTGTGGGCACGTTTCAGGTAGTCGATAAGGGATGGCAAGGAAACCTGGGTGCAGTCTGTTTCCTTGAAGCTAATGAAATTGGCTACAGACAGAAAGGTGTTGCAGTCTACGCGGGTGTCACGGCATATTTCTTTAACCGTCTTATCTCCAAATCCTAAGGAGATACCAAACCGGCTCATAACCATCAGTAGCGAGCTGTTGTCCTTAATCAAGCTACGCATCTTGTCGCTGGGAAGATACTTCTTCATTTATATTTTTATTTGCAAAATTAGATGCTTTATGATAATTCTGCAATACTCATTTTTAGTGATTTTTCTGCTTGGCTACAAACTTTAATACCTCATTTTTAAGTATTGTCGGGTGCAGGGAAGTTCTCTAATTTTGCAGCCGAATTAAGAAAGAGTTATCGTGATATGAAATGGATGTATGTTTGTTGGGTGACTTGGCTTCTGTGTATGTCCGCACCTGTTTGGAGTAGAAATGAAGTTGAAGTTATTCTTCAGACCAATGATGGGATGATATCGGGAAGGCTCCGCACGGAAGATAATGCGGCGGTGGATTTTGCAACGGTTTATCTGAAAGGTACACAATATGGTTGTACTTCAAATGAAAAGGGGACTTTCCGTTTGATGGCTCCTGCCGGGCGATATGTATTGGTTGTTTCGTCGGTTGGCTTTCAGTTGGTAGAGAAGCCTGTTGTGCTGAAAAAAGGAGAACATTTGGATTTGGATATTCTTGTCCGGGAGGATGTTATGCAGCTGGACGAGGTGGAAGTTGTTTCTACGGGTGTCAGTCGGGTGAAGCGTTCGGCATTCAATGCTGTGGCTGTGGATGCCAAGGAGCTGGTGAACTCCACTAAGAACTTGAGTGAGGCATTGGTGAAGCTGCCGGGGATGAAACTCCGTGAAAGTGGTGGGGTAGGTTCGGATATGCAATTGATGCTGGATGGGTTCAGCGGGAAGCACGTCAAGATTTTCATCGATGGAGTACCGCAGGAAGGAGCCGGTGGGGCTTTCAGCTTGAACAATATTCCGGTGAACTTTGCCGATCGCATTGAGGTATATAAAGGAGTGGTTCCTGTAGAATTCGGGTCAGATGCTTTGGGAGGAGTCGTGAATGTGGTGACAAACAAGCATCGTCGTGCCTGGTTTCTCGATGCGTCCTATTCGTATGGCTCTTTTCATACGCACAAGAGTTATGTCAACTGGGGACAGACGTTGA
>SUXX01000081.1 GCA_015060735.1 Bacteroides sp. | reverse complement strand
GCGTATTTCTCCATCATTTTTTGTTGCTCATGCATCTTGTTCTTCAGTTGGAGGTTCTCATCTTTCAGTTGGTTGATGATGCCCAACTTCCGTCGAATGAATCGTTTGACGATGGGGCGTTCGATGTCGTAACGTGAATGGATGGCCTTGAAGAATTGCTCAAGAAAGGAGTCGAAGTCGCCTTCATCGAAGTGCTTCACGGCCTCCTTATATTGAATGTCGGCTTGTGCTTGCTTCAGTGCCTTGTCGATGGCCTGCCGGTTGTTGAAGCGTTGGGCAAAGGCTACGATTTCTGGTCGAACGAAGATGTCGCCACGGGCGATGGGCTTTTTCAGTTGAATGCCATCGAGGGAAGTGCATCGACTTAATGCTACATACGTTTGACCTCCGGCAAACACGCCTCCGGTGAAGTCGATGACCACCCGACTGAATGTCAAGCCTTGACTCTTGTGGATGGTAATCGCCCAAGCCAGTCGGATGGGGTATTGGATGAATACACCCAATTCTTCCTCTTCGATTTTCTTTTCTTGTTCGTTGTATCGGTAGCGGATGTTCGCCCATCGTTCCTTTTTTACGTCGAACTCCCGTCCGTCTTCGGTGATGACATAGATGGTGTCGTTTTCGTCGATGCCCGATACTGTGCCGATGGTGCCGTTCACCCATCGCTTGTCGGGGTCGTTCTTGATGAAGATAATTTGGGCACCCGGTTTCAACTCCAACTCCATTAATGTAGGGAGGCTGTTCTCGGGGAACTCGCCCTTGATTTCACCTCTCAAAATAGCCGATTCGCCCGGAAGTTCTGCCAACTTCTTCTCGTTGATGAAGTTCACCGTATCACGCCGGGTGGCGAGGGTGATGTACATGTCGCTCTCGCTAGCCTCGATTTCGGTGCCATAGCGAGTATTCAATAATTGAAGGTCGAAGGCTCCGGCGGTGTTCGTACGGATATGGTCGAGTACGCTCACAAAGGCCTTGTCACTTTGTCGATAAACTTTAGTCAGTTCGATGGATACCAATTCGATTTCGTTGAAGACCCTTGCCGAGAAGAAGTACGGAGTGGGGTAGAAACGGTTAAGGATTTCTCGCTCATCGCTTTTTACTACCGGCTCCAATTGATACACATCGCCCACCAACAGAATTTGCTTGCCTCCGAAAGGTTCACGCATATTCTGCGAATACACTCTCAATACCTTGTCTATAAAGTCTATAATGTCTGCTCGTACCATCGAAATTTCATCGATAATCACCAACTCGATTTCTTTAATGAGTTTACGATGCTCCGATGAATACTTCAGAAAACTATGCAATTTCCCACCTTTTAAACTGAAGTTTGGGTCGTCAGGTACGAGTGGATGGAAGGGAAGCTTAAAGAAACTATGCAGAGTGCTTCCTCCGGCATTGATAGCAGCAATGCCCGTAGGTGCCAATACCACATGCTTTTTCTTCACGTTGGCACACACGTATTTCAAAAAGGTCGATTTCCCCGTACCGGCTTTGCCCGTCAGGAAAACCGACTGGCGTGTGAATTGGATGAGGTTCAATGCATCCTGGAATTCGGGGTTGCGGGTATCTATCTGCATGGTCCTTTTTCTCTTGATTACGTTCCTCTTGCCATTCTTTAGCTCGGTTAGGATAACAGGAGGAGGATGAATATGCAAAGATAGATATTTCTGCTGAAAAACATATAATAATCCTTTTGATTTATCAAAAAAACTCTCTTCCTTTGTGATATCAAAATAATATCAAAAACAAATGAATATGGAAGCAAAGGAAAGAACTTACAATGGTATGTTGATGAATGGCTTTTTGGCCTTGTTTATTAACTTGATAGTGATACCGGCTTTGGCGGTATTGTGCGTGTGGCTGACCAATGGTTCTCCATGGGTGCTCGTACCTATAGTGATATTGGTCTTGACTTTCTTTATTATGTTGGCAGGTTATTTCTCCAACGAACCGAACGAGGCCCGCGTGATGGTATTCTTTGGTAAATATGAAGGTACGTTCAAAGACACAGGTTTCTATTGGGTGAATCCGTTTATGGATAAGAAAAAACTATCGATGCGTGCCCGTAACCTCGATGTGGAGCCTATCAAGGTGAACGACAAGATTGGTAACCCCATCCTCATCGGCTTAGTGTTGGTCTGGAAGTTAAAGGATACTTATAAGGCGATGTTCGAGATTGATGCACAGACCATGGCAAGCAAAGCAGGCGTGGCTACTGTAGCCGGACGAATGAGTGCTTTCGAAGCCTTTGTCCGTGTGCAGAGTGATGCCGCTCTTCGTCAGGTGGCAGGTGAATATGCCTACGATGACAATGACCAAAATGTGGATGAGCTGACTCTTCGTGGCGGTGGCGATGAAATCAATGACCAGTTGGAAAAGCAGTTGAATGAACGTTTGGCTATGGCTGGAATGGAGATTGTGGAAGCTCGTATTAACTACTTGGCATATGCCCCCGAAATTGCAGCTGTGATGCTCCGTCGCCAACAAGCTAGTGCCATCATTACGGCTCGTGAAAAGATTGTGGAAGGTGCTGTTTCGATGGTGAAGATGGCACTTGATAAACTCTCGGCAGAGGAAATCGTAGAACTCGATGAAGAAAAGAAGGCAGCAATGGTGAGTAACTTGCTCGTAGTGCTTTGTGCCGACGAACCTGCTCAACCGGTTATTAATTCAGGAACATTGAACCATTAAACCTTTCTTCGCTATGGCAAAGAAGGAGGCGATAAAAAGTTTTGTGTTAAGGGTGGATGCGGAAACCATGGAGGCCATTGAAAAGTGGGCGGCAGACGAGTTTCGCTCCACCAATGGCCAGTTGCAATGGATTATTGCGGAAGCCTTACGCAAAAGTGGTAGAATGAAAAAGAAAAAAGCAAAGGAGGAGACGAAAGATGAAGTATAAGTTCTGGGATGTAAGCAGAGATAGAAAGAAAAAACCGATTACTAAATCGGACCGTTTGTTGGAGCTGATAGCTGCTGCTATGGCCGTGAGTTTATTGGTGTTGACCGGAATTCTCTATAGCAAGTCACCGGATGTAGTTCCTTCGCATTTTAATGCAGCATTGGAGGCAGATGACTGGTCGAATAGAAATATATATTGGCTCTTGGCGGTAATTATGCTGATAGGGATGGCTATTTGTGCATCGGCTGCATACAATCGCAAGTTGGTAAATCTTCCTATTCGCTTGAAACCAACAGTCTTTTATCGGCAGATAGGTTTGATTAGTCGGATGTGTCGCATTATGACTATTGCTTTTGGATTAATTTGGTTGTCAGTGTTGTTGGCTATGTCAGCAGATGTAATTGGTTTGCCCGAAGAGATAGCGGTTATCTTGATTCCTGTATCGGAGGTTTTGATGCTGGGCGTTGTACTATTTTATACATTGAAGATATGGTGGATAGGTAGAACTTGCTGATTGGAGTGATGGAGTAAAAAATATAGCGATGAAAAAGAGTGTGTTATGGGGAATCTTGGTTGTGTTCTCTGCGTGTAACGATGCTCCTAAACCGGGCTTGTTGACGTTTGATGTGGAGAAAGATTATCCTAAAAAAGAGCTGCTTTTGCAGGATTATTGGCAGGTGAAATATGTCCCATTAGAAACGGATTCTACGTTCTTGGTAGCATCAAGCAAACCTGGATATGTGGGTGAAGAACATGTTGGTTTTATGGATAATAGGACGGGAAATATGTTGTTCTTTGATGCGAATACTGGACGGAAGTCTTTCTGTATCAATAGGAAAGGATCTGGACCTGAAGAATATATGGGGATAGGTGTCCTGCGAATGGATGAGAGAAGAGAGGAAGTATATGCTTGGAATCATTGGAATGGAGTGATTATGGTATATGATACGCAAGGAAACCTTCTAAGAAAACTTCCTTTGGGGCGGAAGGGAGAAATGGCTATGATTGCAAGTATGCTAGATGTGGATGAGAATCATTTTGCTTGTTCGAGTTATGAACCTATTGTTGGAAATTATTCCAAATGCTATTTTTTGAATAAGAATACAGGTAAGACAACATTACTTGATTCTATCCCTCAACAAAGGTTTGTTAATCCTATAATTATGCAGGAAATAGATGGTGTGATGCATGCGGTTGAGGCAAGCTTGTCTCCTATAGTGAAATGTGTTGGAGGTTTTGTATATGCGGATCATTCGAATGACACCATTTACCGAGTTTCGCCTGATGGGGGTATGAATCCGATTCTTGCTCGTGTTCCTTCGGTTAGAGAAACTGAGCCTAGAGTGTTGTTAAAATATGAAACAGAGATTAATGATTGGATATTTTTGTCTGCCATTGAATTGGAGTATGATTTTGCTCGAGAAGAAGGATTGCGGCAGAAATGTTATGGGATTCAAAAGTCGAATGAAAAAGTATATGAGTTGAAGTATGTCAATGCTGATTATCCAGATGGCGAATATTATGTATCGGATACGAATGTGTTTTACATGAGTGCGGATAAGTTAATGGAGGTGCTGGCGGATGGAAAACTAAGTGGTGATTTGAAGGCAGTTGCCATGAATTTGAAAGAAGATGATAATGGTATACTGATACGTCTTTTGCCTAAATAAGAGACCCCTTATTGTATTTAGGTATATTCAATTTAATTCCCGTGCGTTATTAGCACGTCATTAGAGTCTTGCGGGTGACAGAATCAATGTCACCCGCAAGTTTTTTAATGGTGTTTTTATTCAACTTAAAGCAATTTTCTTTGAAGAGTTGGCTTATAATATATAATAAGGTATATATCTGCGTAATGTTCCTGTATCATTGACAAGAATTTATGCTATAAAACATACTTGTAAATCAGCCTTTTAGGTTGTAGTTTTTAAAAATCCTCATTTTTTTCTTGGAAAAGTTTTGTTGGTTCAAAAATAAGCTTTACCTTTGCATCCGCTTTCCGAAAGGAACGGCATTAAAAGAAGAGTTCTTTGAAAGATTTAGATATGAACAAGCAAGTAGTACAATTCTTACTTAAGGTAAGAAACAGAAACCGTCAATACTTATTTAGGTATATAGATAGATTTGGTTCTTGAGCAGATTAAAACTTCCTCTGATGAGGAAACATGATATTATTACAATGAAGAGTTTGATCCTGGCTCAGGATGAACGCTAGCTACAGGCTTAACACATGCAAGTCGAGGGGCAGCACTAGGTAGCAATACTGAGGTGGCGACCGGCGCACGGGTG
>SUXX01000080.1 GCA_015060735.1 Bacteroides sp. | reverse complement strand
CAGATTGACAGCATCCCGGATATTTCGGAACGTGATCGTGAACGTCTGAAACGGGATGCCAACATTATTGAAACCTCATTTGAAGAAATGCTCGATGACACGCAAGAAAAAACTCAGGATTACGGATGATGTCGAAGTCCGTTTCGGCAATTGGGTAGCACAGTTGCTTTCCATTATCATGCCATGGTCGCTCTATTGGGTGGCTGGTCGTGCTTCTGCCAAGACGGTACAAGTTCTTGCGGAACGAGTTCAGGAAGTTGCAATGGATTGTCCTGGTGCTCCCTTTGCATGGGTGGCCGACACTTATTCGGATTTGCACAAGAATGTGATTCCTTCACTCATCGATGGGCTTGCATTATTAGGGTGGGAATATGGGACTCACTACGTGATCAATGAAGCTCCACCCGAAGAATGGAAGCTCCGTATGTATAACATCAGCTCCGATTGGCGTAACACCATGGTGTTCTATACGGGGTTCAACTTCACGTTCATCTCTTTGGATCGTATGGCCATCGGTGCCGGACGTTCGTATGTCGGTGTGTTCGGTGATGAAGTCAAGTACTTTCCGGAAGAAAAGTTCACTAACTTGTTGAAGGCCGTCCGTGGTTTCTATGTCAAGTACGGAGATTCAGTCTGGTACCGAAGCAGAACACTTACCACCGATATGCCGAATCCCAACCATTTGGGCGAATACGACTGGATTCTGAAAATGTCCAAGCAGAACGACAAGCAGAAAATCATGCTTGCCCTTCGTGCCGGGTTGGTGTATAATGACACCAAGAAAACCTATGTTTCCCATCTTCAGGAATATGAAGCATTGAAGAAAGCATTCCGTATAGACCGTTCCTTGGCATCTAAAGTGGAGAAAGCAGAGAAATCCATGCAGTTGGCCAAGCGTAACATGGAACGGTGGGAACAACGATGGGTAAAGGCACGGCAGCGCGTCTCTCTATTCTTCATATCATCGACATACGTCAATGCGGATATTCTTGGTTTGGAGTGGTTCCAGGATGAAATCACAGAAGGCTTGGAGGGCTTGAACTGCAATGTGCTTTCCATCATCCCTAAATTGGAATCCAGTGTGCTGTTTTATCCGAATCTTACCATCGGACACTTCTATGCCGATGGCTATCTCAATGATGTCATCGACAAGCACCCATTGGCATGGCAAGAAGATTGTACCGTACTTAGGTACTTGGATAGGAGCAGCTATCTGGAGGCAGGTATGGACTCCGGTAACATGCTCTCCATGGTTACAGGACAGCGAAAGGGAAGTACTTATTATGTATTGAAAGAGTTCTATTCTTTGCCACCACAGACGGCACGCGAATTGGCGGATGCTTTCCTGGCATACTTCGCTCCGATGAAACGCAAGGTTCTGAAGCTGTACTATGACCGCTCCATGAACAACTACAAGCGTGTCAAGTCGGATATGGCTACACAGATTAAGAATTGCATCGAAAAGTATGCCGATGGTTCTTCTACGGGCTGGAGTGTGCAGCTGATGTCATTGAACCAAGGAAACATCGGCAGTAACTTGGAGTACCGATTCATGCAGGACCTGATGGCGGGCAATCTCCAGCGCCGCCTGTTCTCACTCAAGATTGACCAATATAATTGTCGTAATCTCAAGAGTGAGATGGAGGTAACGAAGACCAAGTCTGTAACCGACCGCAATGGGGCTACCATGGTGGTAAAGGAGAAGACGGGTGACAAACTCCCTACGGCAAGACTGCCCAAAGAGTCCACTAACTTGACCGATGCTTTCAAGTATCTGATGATGCGCAAGGAATGGTTGCGTGTATGGCAGTCGAAAGGTACTGCTTATATAGGATAATGCTTTAAAGGATGCTGTAGTGCCCTTCCAACTTGGTTGGAGGGGCTTTTTTATAGGTCAAACCTTGCTATAGGTGGGATTTCATCACATTTCCCCTTTGTTTTGTCTCTTGCAATCGCAAGTCGGAGGCGGTGCGGCTCGGACTTCGGTGCGGCTCCGTTTCTCAGCTTTGAGAAACGGGGGAGGTTTGTTTATTGGTTTTTAGGTACTTGGATTTTCAAGTACCTTTTTTTTTTGCGTAAAGTCGCCCCATTTGAAGACAAAGTTGTCCCAAATGACATCGGGCGCCGCGAAAAGTCCAAACGTATGCGCTACTCTACATACCCTTGGACTTTTCGCGGGTAAGAGGTAGAAAGCGGTGCTTTCTGTAGGTTGCTTGAGTTGGATTGAAGAGGTCGGAATCCATCGTTAAGCAGGCTTGCCTCTAGAATCCGGCCACATCATCCAACGTTTTTTCTTTGGTAGCGTTCCGCTGTATTGTTTAGGCTGTTTCCTTTTCTGATTGTCGCCATTCATTTCTGTCACCTATCACTGCGCAGTTCCGCTTTTTTGTGCTGCAAAGGTAAATGCCGTCTCTCACTGGCTCAAGTTCAAGCAGCGTTTCCGTAAAAATCTCCATCCCTTCGGGTAGTATTCAGGCCATTCGGTTTCCGTGAAAAACTTGCTCTTGCTCTATCCGGCACCTTTGTAGGCAGCGTAAAAAAGGCGAAACATACCGCGTAGCGACAGGCGACGCAGAAAAAAAAAGCTCCAATCAGGGAAACAGCCGAATAAAGGCTCACACCCACCGAGCTCAAGGTTCATCATAAAATCAACAAGCCATGAATTACCGAATGAAAACTTTTACCTACAAACAAGCGATTGCCGAACTTACAAAGATTTTCGGTTCTTATGAAGTGACGGACAAAGTAGACACTACCGACAGACTGGAGGTGTATTTCACAACATCGGACGGACATAATTTGTGCCTTTTGGCCGATGATAGCGAGTATTTCCAACGAGTTTCTAACTATGAAATATTTGAAGCATGAAAAAGAGTATTGACCCGAAGAAGAAAGAAGAAGCACTCAAAAGAAGAGCTGCTCTTAAAGATTTGTCATCAAGTCTGCAAACCTTGTCTAAACAAGGACTATTCCCCGAGTTCCCCACTGTGAACGGCCTTTTACGCTATTACTACCAAAGTAAGGGCTACACCGATTTGAAGACTTTCCGCCAATGGAAAGAGGAAGGCTTCTCCGTGAAGAAAGGAGAAAAGGCCATTTTGCTTTGGGCGCAACCCGTAGCAAGTAGCCAAAGCAAGGAAGCAGCGACCGAAGCCGGAAAGACGGAAGAAGAAGCGAAAGAGGATTATTTCCCCGTGTGCCATGTTTTCGCAGCTTGTCAAGTGCAACCGATGAAAAGCAATTAACCCTATTTATAAACATTAAATTTTCAAGATTATGAAGACAAACGAAGCAAAGAAAGTGAGTAAGGTAATGGCAGAAATGTCTGCTCAGTCTGTAAACCCTGTAATGGTAGCAGTTGCGCCAATCGTGAACAAGCCAACGGAAGAAACACCAAAGGCCGAAGAAATGGCCGTTTCTGCTGATGCGGAAAAGGTGGAAGAATTGCCAAAGGTGGAAGAAGCACCAAAGGCCGAAGCCAAGGGCAAGAAGAAGCCGACCAAGAAGCAGACCGCTGAAGAACTGCAAGCCGAAATCGAACGCAAAACGGCTGAACTTCAAAAATGTTTGGCCGACCTGGAACGAAAGAAGAAGCTATCCAGTGACCGCAGCGCATTTATGTCGGCACTTGACGACTTGGATGCAGCCGAAGCAAAGTTGGGCGAAGAAGATGGCTTCAACTCGCCAAACTATAAGCTGAAATTTTCGGGCGGATATGGTAGCGGAGAAATTTTCGCCTTGTCGAATCGTTTCGTGTTGGTGGAATTCATCGGTTTCATGCGTGGCCGAATCAAAACGAAGATTTCAGAAATTGAAACGCTCTTGATTGCTGAATAATTCGGCAAAGGGTAGGGAAGCAGCCTTTAGGGGCTGCTTTTTTCGTGTCGTTATTGCTTGGTGAGCGTCCCCATTCCGTTTTGCTCACCTTATGAATGCGGCGAGCAAAACGGAATGGGACCCGGTGTTTGGTAGGGAAGTTCACTTCCTTACCTTTATTATTTCCGTTCCATGAACCACGGAGGGGTTATTATTATTTTTTTGCGTTAAATACGAAAATTCGTAGTAAAAATTTGGATAATACGAAAATTCGTAGTATTTTTGTAGTGTCTTAAAAAAGTAAATGATATGGATAAAAAAACAATGAAAGTAACGGATGAAGAGAGGGAACTGATTGAAGCAATCAGAAATTATCAAAATTCATTTCCAAATGGCTATCCTGAATTGTTATGGTATTGTCAGGAACTATTTGATAAAATGGTAGACCTCCCAAAAGATTAACAACAAGCCCACCCTTTGGGGTGGGACACTAAAACAAATATATATGGAAACAATCGTAGTTAGACCCGAAACAGAAATGACCGTGAAACAACAGCTCAGTGATATATTGATGATGGTTTCATGGAGAGAGATAGCACGCCAATATTTTGGAAAGTCAAGCAGCTGGCTCTATCATAAGATGGACGGCATTGATGGTAATGGCGGTAAAGGTGATTTTTCTTTGACGGAGAGAGCGCAGTTGAAAGGTGCATTGTGCGACATGGCGGACAGACTCCGTGCAGCAGCAGATAAGATTTAAGGCTGGGTACCATATCCCCTAAGACAAAAGTCGCCCGTGGCCTTCGGGCGCATAATCATCAAACATCGCAAGCGGCTTGAGATAAGCTGAGAACCCCTCACGAGTTGAGGGGTTTTTTATGCTATTCCGGCCTTTTTATAAAACATCGTTATGTTTTCGGTGAAAGACCGTTATGTTTTCAAAAAAGATGGTTATCTTTGTGATGCCGAATTAAAACCAATAAAATGAATCCCTTGTCAACGTGTAACCCGTAAAATCGGGTTCCGGGTGGTTCCGGTCGGCGCACGTTGATAAGGGATTCGCCATTTGTATATGGAGCTAAAAGAATTTATCAAAAGTACCATCAAGCAGATTGCCGAGTCTGTTGATGAACTTAATCAAGAGTTTGAAGGTAAGCAGACATTTGTGAATCCAATGAATATATTTGGACTTAAAGAAAATCCTCGTGTGACACATGGATTTAGTGACTATAATGTGACAAACATAGACTTTGACCTGAGTGTAGATGTGGAGAATAAGGAAGGTACTACAGGTAAAGTGGGTGTGTTGGCCAGTGTTATTGGAGTAGGGGTATCTTCTACCGAAGGCCGTGTACAGCATTCGGAGAGCAAAGTCCGTTTTACAATTCC
>SUXX01000019.1 GCA_015060735.1 Bacteroides sp. | reverse complement strand
CTGCTCCACTTCCAATAGCGTTCGGTTATAGCAACACACCTGCTACTGAAATTAAAAGAGTTCCCAGATGCATGATTGGAGCAATTAGTAAAGTTCGGAATGGTGAATCATTGACTCTTTGTGAAGAAAATGTACTTTGTGGCGGTGGTGGATTATATACCGCTTTCCGGGAAATGCCCGAACGAGTTCCAACTTTTGTTTCCGAAATAGAACATTACAAGAAATCCAAAGAAATGGTAGTCGATTACGTGAAGTCTCTTGACATCCATCTATCCGATAAATCCTATCTGAATTTTGTCAGAGTGGACAAATTGGAAGATTGGGACAATGCCGAAGCTATCCTGTTCTTTGCAACTCCCGATATATTAGCCGGACTATGTGCATGGACTTTCTACGACAATAATTCAGCTGATGCTGTAACCACACTATTTGCATCAGGATGTGCAGCCATCGTTACATTTGCCATCAACGAAAACAAGAAGAACGGAAAGCGTTGTTTTCTTGGAATGTTCGATCCATCTGCCCGTCCCCTCGTTCCTGAAAATGAATTGACATTTACCATTCCAATGTGCCGTTTTAAGGAAATGCTGAGAACCATGAATGATTCTGCTCTTTTTCAAAAAGCCTTTTCCATTTTAAAGAAGCGAATCAACAAGAAAGAACAGGAGATTACCAATAATCTGTAAATTCCTATTACCACCCATGAATATTGAAGAAGTCAGAGAATATTGCCTTTCTCTTCCACAAGTAACCGAAGATTTCCCGTTCGATGAAAGCACATTAGCTTTTCGTATAGAGCGGAAGATTTTTGCGATGATAGATTTGGAGAACACACAATGGTTTGTTTTGAAGTGCGAACCAACGTATGCTCTTGAGCTACGTGAAAGGCATCCCGAAATAAACGGTGCATGGCATATGAACAAAAAATATTGGAATCAACTCAATCTTTTCGGGACACTCCGTGATAATCTAATAAAAAAACTTATTTGCCATAGCTTTAACGAAGTCGTAAAGAAACTTCCCCATAAAGTAAAAGAGGAGAAAAATATAAGGCCATTAAGTATTCATGAATAATTATAATATTTATCTTTGTCCATATAAAACAATTAGAGACCAATAACCATGTATCAAATTCATGCTCCTCAGACCCCACCCTGTCCCTGTTGCTGTTCAGCTTATATAATTGAGACTAAAACAGGTTGGGTATGTCCTATTTGTGGTGCTGTGGTTGACAAATAAACATGGATAAATTATGAATAACCTATAAACAACCCATAAAATGAAAGTTCTACTTATCAACGGAAGTCCCCGTCAAGAAGGGAATACGGCTACAGCCTTAAAAGAAGTAGCCAAACAACTGAACAAAGAAGGTCTTGACTGTGAAATCGTATGGATTGGGAACAAACCAATTAGAGGATGCATTGCATGTGGACAATGTAAAGTACAAGGTTTAGGTCGCTGTGTATTTAACGATGATATTTGCAACAAGATTTCTGAAAAGTTCCAAGAGGCAAATGCACTTATAATAGGTTCGCCAGTATATTACGGACAACCGAACGGGGCTTTGCTCTCCATCATCCAACGTGCCTTTTATTCCAACGGAGCAAACATTTCCGGTAAACCAGCAGCTTCCATAGCCGTTTGTCGTCGAGGGGGTGCTACTGCTGTTTTCGAAAGTTTAAACATGCCATTTCAAATGATGAACATGCCTATTGTGACTTCACAATATTGGAACATTGTTTATGGACGAGCAGAAGGTGATGCAGCCATGGATACAGAAGGGATGCAAACGATGCGTACCCTTGCCCGAAACATGGCATGGTTACTTAAATCTACAAATGGTGAAAAAGCACCAGGTCGTCCTAATGAAGAAGCATGGGAAGCGATGCATTTCATCCGATAGTTCCACAAACACAATAAAAAACAATCACACTTTTTACGAGAAACCCGAAAGGGAATAAAAATAGTTTCTATAAATCTAATACTATCACAATGGCGAAAAACCGATTTAATTCGATTCTTGACACAATTGAAAGAGTAGGCAATAAACTGCCGCATCCGGCTACTCTATTCTTCTTAATGGCGGCATTAGTTGCAATAATCTCGGCCATAGGTGCAGGCTTTGAACTCTCGGCCATCCATCCGGCTACGGGAGAAACTATCGAAGCACGAAACCTGCTCAGTGCAGAAGGTTTCCGATGGATTTATACAAACGTAGAACATAACTTCGTAAAGTTCCCACCACTGGGATTGGTACTGGTCATCATGATAGGTATCGGAGTGGCTGAAGGTTCCGGCTTATTCACGGTACTGGTGAAGCAACTGGTATTAGGGGCACCGAAAAGTTTGGTGACATATGCCGTCATCATTGCCGGTATCTTCTCGCATCTGGCATCAGAAGTGGGCTACGTAATCTTGATTCCCTTGGGAGCCATGATTTTTCATGCACTGGGCAGACATCCGATGGCGGGATTTGCCGCTGCCTTCTGTGGGGTCAGTGCCGGATTTGGTTCCAACTTCATCATCGGTTCGGTAGACCCGATACTGGCCGGTCTTTCAACATCGGCCGCACAAATCATAGACCCTGACATGTACATCAATCCGCTGGTGAATTATTTCTTTATGGTAGTTTCGGCCGTCATGGTGACCTTCGTAGGCGGATGGGTAACGGAAAAGGTCGTGGAACCCCGATTGGGAAAATACAATGGTACAGCAGAAGCATTGAAAGTGGAAGGTATCTCTGCCTTGGAGAAGAAAAGTTTACGCTGGGCTGGTTATGCTACCCTACTCTTTATTGTAGCCATGGCTATGACCATCATTCCCGAAAACGGATTGCTACGCGACCCTGAGACAGGTGGTATTCTCCGCTCGCCATTCTTCTCAGGAATCGTTGTGGGATTGATGCTGCTTTTCTTCGTTCCGGGACTGGTATATGGTATCATCGTAGGAACCATCAAGAGCGACAAAGATGTAATCAAGCACATGACCGCTTCCATGAAAGGATTAGCATCCTATATCGTGCTGGTATTCTTTGCAGCCCAATTCATTTATTGGTTCAACTATAGTAATTTGGGATTAATTCTCGCCATTAACGGAGCCGAATTCCTGAAAGGCATTGGATTTACCGGTCTGCCACTGATTATTTGTTTCATCTTGTTGTCGGCCTTCCTGAACTTGTTTATGGGAAGTGCTTCGGCTAAATGGGCCATCCTAGCACCGGTCTTTATCCCGATGTTCATGCTGCTGGATTTTCATCCCGGACTGACACAGGCATCCTTCCGCGTGGGCGATTCTGTGACGAATGTCATCACCCCAATGATGAGTTATTTTGCCTTGATTGTGACATATGCCCAACGATATGACGAGAAGTATGGAATAGGTACTATCATTTCGTTAATGATTCCATATACCTTGATTTTCTTATTGGCTTGGATAGTCATCATTACCATTTGGGTTATTGCCGGTTTCCCATTAGGATTCGACGGACCGTTGTATTTGAAATAAGTCAAAAAAAGTGGGTGTGCATTAGCATACCCACTCTTTTTTTATAACATTAGTAAGTCACTAATCCGGCTTCTTTCAGCATTTCCAGATACTTAGAAATGGTCTCCAAGTTATCCGGATTAGGGAATTGTGCATCGAGCATCTTCTTGATGTCGAGAATGCTGTTTGTTCCACCTACAGTAAGTTTGGCGATTTCAGCACCGTGATTTACGGCTCCTCGCTTATCAAAACCATATTGAGCCATCAAGGCAGCTGGTACAGTACGCAACACTCCATAACCGGCTTCTTTCACCTTGGCAGTACTGCGAGGATAAACCTTTGCAGCCGCCTTTTCTTCGGCAGAAAGCGTGATAGCCTTGATAGGAGCAACACCCAAGGCAGATGCCTTGACCTTCATCGCAGCATCAATGTTCTTACCATTAATCGTCCAAGCAGCCTTTACACCATCCTGCAAAGTGGTTACATAGCCTTTCAGTGCAGCCGAAGTCGGTGCCAATTCCAAAACGGTAGCTAAAGTGGCAATTTCGTTCTTCAGCATAGCATCCTGATTGAATTTCGCTGTGCGATAAAGTTGTGCAAAATCGGCAGCAGTGGCTGCATTCAGCATAGAAAGGTCGTATCTCATTTTGATAGCCATACGCTTGGCTGCATTGGCTGCTACTTCTGAAGCAATCTTAACGGCTCCCTCCTCGCCTGCTTCGGCAATGGTATAAGCCGATACGGCTGCAAGCACAATGGCACGATGAAGCTGTGTCGGGTCGCAGATTTCAGGGCGGTCACCCGAAGTATGATAATAGTTATCCGGCCATGTAATCATGATGACACCCGGAACTTGTACGCCCCAGTCGTTGAACACTTCGTGGTCGGAAGCACCGTAGTGGGCATTGATGGAGTAATAGAACGGATCCTTGGAACCGGTCACGCTGTGAACAGGTTTCAATGCATCCGGACGTCCCATACCGGTAGCCACAAAACTCTTATTGGTAGCACCCATATAGTGATAGAAGCTTTCGGCTACATCGTTCAAGTAGTGAGGATTACCCATCGTAGTACGATGTAAGCAATACATGGATTCGCTCTTACTCAACCACAAGCCAACCATATCGAGGTTGATATTACACAACGTGCGATCGAGAATATCCTTGTGCTTGACAGCCCATGGAATGGAACCTTGGAACTCAGGTATCCAAATAAAACGGATAGAACGCTTTGGACGAGGAAGTTGTCCGGTTTCGATCAATTCGTTCAGAGTACGGGCAATTTCAATCAAAGCTGCAGCACCGGAGATATTATCGTTGGCACCAAGCTTTACATAACCTTCGTAAAGGTGGGCACAAAGAATCACTTCTTCGGCATTGGCATCAGCTCCCTTGATGACACAAGTTGGCACTTCGATTTCTGTTTCTTCGGTAGCAGTTTCAATATCTGCCTTCACGGTAATTTTTTCTCCACGAAGCAGTCTGTCACGCAAAGCATAACCGTCTCTCGGGGTCAGATTGATACAGAAAGTTGCATTATCGCCTCCTCTGATTCCGCTGTTAGGAATCTGAATAGGATCGACCAACGGACGTGGAGAATAGAAGGTAATGATACCTACTGCACCGGCCTTTACAGCCAAATCGTGTACACGGCTTGCCGAAGCTTCTGTTACAGCAATCTTACCTTTCAGGTCTACGGCATCAATCTCTGCTTGAGTGCCACGACCTACCCAGGCCAACTCTGCTGTAACATGGGCACTCTTGCTGCCTTGTCCCAAAATAGCTGCCAAATCACGGTAATCGGCAAGCTTGGCAGTCTTAGGAGCAATTTCCCACAAGGTGGCACTGACACCATCCCAGGTCTTTGTCTTACCTAACTGTTCTGTGGTAGCATCGGCAAAACCATAGCTTTTCAACTTATCCACCACATACACCGACTCCATAAAGAGTCCTTTGTAATCTTCACTCTTGCGGTCACGCTCGTAAGGAGCAATGTCAAGAATGTGATAAAACGCTCTATCGCCAGAAGATTCTCCAACAATCAAGTCGTAAAACTTTTCATCCATCAAGCTATGATTGAAAGGGCCGGTATATTCCTGAGCCATCAAACCACTGAACAAGAAGGATAAAACCAAAGTAAGGGTTAGTTTACTTCTTTTCATAAAGTTCAAATAATTATTGTTAATACTAAATACCTTAAAAAACAGGCCGTATCCTCTTTGTCGGGATACGGCCTGCAAAAATAGAAAAGATATTTTTAATTTCTTTACTTTAGTCTTACAAATTTACATTTCAAGCAAAGAAATATTATCAAATCGACATATCATTACCAACTTAACTTGATAAATTTGTTTTCCCACGGTTTGAATTCCAAGTTATTAGTATCCATCGGAATACCCAAGACATTACAAACAACCGGATTGTTAAAGCGAACTGTTTCCGACTCAACGGCAAATGTAGCTTGCTTGCCTCCAACTTCACGAAGCTGAAGCAACACTGCACGTTCATTCTTCACCGGCTTCATGTTGACTAAAAGCAAGTTTTCCGGAATGATTCGGAATATGGACTTAGCCGGCAATACGGTTTGTGCTTCATTTCCAGCCGGAAGGACACGGGCACGCAATGGTACACGGTTTTCCCAAGCGAAACGGGTAGCACGCTGAATGCTGTTATCAGCCGATGAAGTGATGAAATAACTCCATTGAACTTGTCCCATTTGGTCGGCATTGAAGTTAGTAGTCCAATAGTTGTTCATTGGCCATGAATACATGTTAGTAGACTGTGGCTTGGCACCGGCATCGTAACGACCCGTATTAATAGCACCGAACTGCATCAATGGAATCTCACAGCTACCCATGATGATTTGCGAGTCATTGCTACGGGCAGCCGCATAGTTCTGAACCGTGTACCAGTCGTTGGAAGAACCCGGTATCTGATCAACACCGGCCTCGATATTACCGCCAGGGACATCCAACCAAATCTTACCACCAGCCACTTCGTAAGGGAATGATACATAAACAGCTTCCGGATCGGTTATTGCCTTTTTGCGAAGTTTGTAAACAATCTCAATCTTCTTTTCTACGTTAAAGACGCGGTATTCAACAATCAAGTTGTCTGCATCACGACCGGCGGGTGTTTCGGTCACAAAACGATAGGAATTCCAGATAGGTCCTTCTTCAAAATGAACGAAACGTATTCTTTCCGGAGAGCGACGCAAAAACTGTGGCTTTCTATACTGCTCCATCGGACGACGGCTATCAATGATTTCGTAAATAAACTCACCCATTTCCCATTCCGGCTTTTCTGCCAAAAGCTGCTTGCCCAATTCCTTATCAAACAACTTACTGATAGTACCCTTACGAGCATTAAAATCAATGGAATACCATTGGTTTTCTACACGTGGGTTAGTTAATTTCGTTTCTTTCAACAACTGCTTACGAGGGGTATTCTTTACACGAATATAATATTGTGCATATCCCAAAGCCGGTATGTCTTTTACATAAACATTCCAATATGTTCCATCTCTGCGGCTTTCTGAAGCCTGTGCCGGCATCACTCTACCCTTTTCATCTACGATTTCGAAATCTTTATCAGTAGGAAGTTGTTGATGGTCAATATAAACCTTGGCAATACCGCTATAAGCCCAATTCAATGTATTATATACCACCAATGAAGGATTAGAAACCTTCGGAGTGAACTGTTGTAAGGCACCCATAGCCACTTCGCCCAACAAGCTGACGCGACGGTAGGCTTCCCAAGCATACGACTGCTTCAAAGAGCGTTGTTCCCAAGTTTCAAGTTCATAAGGATTACGCACACTTTCGCTATGACCAAAGGTGTGTTCATCATAGAACAAAAGTGCATTGTTTATTTCATCAATTTGGTCATTGGTATTATCCGGTAAAACAGCACCCTGCATTTGTGCGAAAGACAATGCACCTTGACTAGCAATCGCATCGGCATGTGTAATACGCGAAACGGCTGCTTCGCGAGCACCAGAAGCAAAGCCATCAGTCCACCAATCCGGCCAAGCTCCACGTACAGTAGGTATCTGTGAAGCATAATCTTTTTCTACCGACTTAATGAATTCACTGGCTACAGCTGTACGAAGTTTCGGCCATTCATATTTTTCATTCCACTTCAATAACATTTCACTACTCTTTGTTGAAGGAGGAGCGTTGTCTGTCAGGTAACCGGAATGCTGGATAGCAAGTACATCATATGGATAGTTCTTGGCTTCCATTTCGTCCAAATAATTCAACACACGCTTCTCAAAAGCTTCAAAATCGTCTGCATGAACTCCCCACATATTCCCTGTATGATAATGCTCTGCACGATAAGTCAGAATTTTCTTACCAGAAGGAGATTCCCACCAAAAGACCGTCGGCTTATCAAAACAAATCAAAGCACGGTGACCGTGTGTACCCATATTAATATACTTCACGCCCAAATCGGGAAAGAATTCACTGAAACACCAACCAATACCGTTTACATCGTTCTGCATGGCAAGTTCGGCTTTCAATCCTTTTTCACGGAAAAGCTTCAACGGAGCCAATGAAGCAGCCAATGTCTGTTCATCGGGAAGTTCATCGAAGTTCAAATACATTCCGGCAATTTCGATACGACCTTCGTCTACTCTCTGCTTCAATCGTTCAATTTGCTTGGCCGGTTTATTCTTCAAATACTCGCTCACCGCCCAGGCTATTTCGCATGTCCACTTAAACTGGGCAAACTCCGGGTAAGAGTCGGTTGCATCACAATAATCCAACGCATAGTCAATATAGCGTTGATGCTCTGCCAAAATTTCCATTTGCGAACGCGTATAACCAATATCCGTATGCGTATGTTGAACCATGTTCATTTGCCAATGGCGTACCGGACCTACTGCAATCTTTCCGGTCTTCTTCTCTGTACCGGCCAAGATTTCATAAGAAAGCTTGGTATTCTTTGCTTGAAGAGGTATTTCAAACAGGATTTTATTCTCCCCTTCCTTTAATTCTACTTTCTGCACGTCATTACCTAACTTCACATCTGCAGAAACGATTGCACCGACATAATCTACAACCAATTCTACTTTCTGCATCATTCCATTACCCGTTTTGTAAACGGCCGGAATCTGCTTACCCTTCACATTCGAAATGGTAGCAGATGCTGTTCCTAGCGAAAAACATAAAACAGCAAACAAACAATAAAACAAATTTCTTTTCATCTGAAGTTCTTTTTAGTTCATAATACAAAGATAACTCTTCTTTTTTTAAGAAACATGAATATTCTTTTTATTTACTTGCACAATCTTATGATTTACATCTTTCCATCTGATAAAAAAACGGTGATAAAAACCTCCTACTAATAAAGGTTCTTATCACCGGATTCTTTCACTACATTTTTTATTCAAGCGTAATCAAAAACTGGTCATAATCGGCTGTACGCCAAGCCATGTGTTGGGTACGCTTAGACAATGCAAACAACGGCGAGAATGTCCGTACACCAATCGTTTTACCATCCGGCTTAAATTCCAGTATACGCAACCAACAATCCCCACCATTACCATTCCAGTCACCGTCTCCTTGCTGTGAATTAAACATCATCTGCACAACCGAATGTCCGTCAGCAGCCTTATCAATACGGAAAGAAGAAGTAGACTTATAATTGATATTATCCAAATCATCCATATTAGGAGCTGCTCCCGTATGGCCGCACAATACCATCTGAATATTTTTGGAAGGATAAATCAGTTTTTCCCATACCGCTTGTGCCCAATTACGTTCAGCCAGTTTATAACCTTCCGTCTGGATGCGTTCGCCAGCCGTGTTCAAGAAAGAGTGAACAAAAATAAATACTCTGTGATTTTTAAATCGATCGGATTCAATCAACTGACGAGCCCAATCCAAAGCTTCATCCCGTGGAGCAAATTCAAGAGCTATAACTAACAATTTTCCCCAAGATTCTTCACAAAATTCAAAAGCCGCATTCTCCATGGTATGTATTCCCTGATAATTAGGACCAGTAGCAACCAAGGTTTGAGCAAACTTCGAATTACGTTCCGGATAGATGAAATCGGGCATCATGGAATAACGGTATTCTGCCGCAATATAGCCCAAATCATGATTACCTTGACAAACAACATAGGGCAAACGGTTATCTAATCGGTCCAATGCACGCGACACAGCTTCCCACTGCTGACGAGAGGTCTGGTCACCATTATATTCATTCGGAAGTGGAGCGGATATCAACTTGTTGTTTTGTTCTACCATATCCCCGGTAAAAAGTGCTGCCTTAATATTCAAGCGATTCTGATTTTGTGCAATCCAAGCGGTCTGCAAATCAAACAACGGTTGATTGGCTGCAAACTTCACATAACTCTGCGGGTCCGGAACCATAATCATACTAAAAGACTTTGCATCTTCCAATGCCGGATAAACGGGAATCTGTGGTTCCCCTTTCTGAGCATAAGCTTGTCCTAAAGCAAGCAATGCTGTTATCGATAGTAAAATTCTTTTCATCATATACATATTCATTATTATTCAACAGAGAAAGAATAAGGTGCATCTTCCTTTTGAACACCACGTGTCTTATTGGGAACTGCATCCATTTGGTATTGAATCTTTGCTCCCTTCATCAATTGATCGTGTGTCAAATAGTTACGTGAGTAATTCTTTCCATTCAGTTTCATACTTTTTATATAACGATTTTCACAGCTATTGTTAGCAGCATCAATGGTAACAGTCTTACCATTTTCCAAATGAAGTTTCACTGACTTAAAGAGTGGAGTTCCTAGAACATATTGATCTGTACCTGGGCAAACGGTATAGAAGCCCAATGCAGAAAATACATACCAAGCCGAAGTCTGACCATTGTCTTCATCACCGCAATAAGCATCGGGAGCTGCATTATAAAGTTTGTTCATAATTTCGCGTACCCAATATTGTGTCTTCCAAGGTTGAGCAGAATAGTTATATAAATAAACCATATGCTGAATCGGTTGATTTCCATGAGCATATTGTCCCATATTCATTACCTGCATTTCACGCATTTCATGAATCATACCACGACTGTCCATCCCCATCTTGCTCGGAATTACAAATACAGAATCCATCATGACATTGAATTCATCTTGTCCTCCCATCAATTCCATCAATCCTTTTGGGTCGTGGAACACACAAAAACTCCAATGCCAACTATTTCCTTCGCAGAAATCACGGCTCCAGTCTGTTCCTTTAAATTCCGGATTGAAAACGCCCTTGTCACTCTTACCGACCATCAATTTTCTTTCAGGATGATAAATATTCCGGTAATTCATGGCTCGCTCTTTATAAATGGCAATTTCACTTTCCGGTTTTCCTAGTTTCTTACCCAAAGTATAGATACTCCAATCATTATAGGCATATTCCAATGTACGAGCCGCATTACTACGGATGCCCACATTATTAGGGACATAGCCTAATTTATTGTAATATTCATAACCAACGCGTCCGGAGGCAGTCTTCTCCAACTGGGCATGTGCTCCATGCTTTACAGCCTCCCAAAGAGCTTCAATATCATAACCTCTTATCCCCTTAACATAAGCGTCTGCAACAACAGATGCTGAATTCTGCCCAATCATACAATCACGATGACCCGGAGAAGCCCATTCAGGCAAAAAGCCACTTTCCTTATAAGCATTCACCAATCCTTCTTGCATTTTCTGATTCATGGAAGGATACATAAGATTCAAGAAGGGAAACAAACAACGGAAAGTATCCCAAAAACCGGTATCGGTAAACATATAACCCGGCAAAACTTTACCATTATAAGGACTATAATGCATCACCTTACCTTCCTTATCAATTTCATAGAAACTACGTGGGAAGAGCAAAGCACGATATAAATTCGAATAGAATGTACGCAAATTATCAATATTATCATCATTTACTTCCAACTTGGACAATTCGCGATTCCATACACTGCGACCATTGGCAACCACTTGGTCAAAGGTTTTACCATCCAGTTCCTTCAAATTTTGTTCCGCCTGCTCATAACTGATAAAAGAGGAAGCGACTTTCACATGTACTTGTTCACCTCTACGGGTACTAAAACCAACAATCGCACCTGCGTGTTTAGCTAACTCTTCTTTTTTATTCGGGTGAATATCACCGCTACTAGCTGTAGAAACAAAAGTAAAAGGCTTATCGAACACCAATACAAAATAGTTCTTGAAGTTATCAGGAACCCCACCTACATTTTTGGTCGTATACCCAATAATCTTATTCTCCTCCGGAATAATCTTCACATACGAACCACGATCAAAAGCATCTACAATCATATAAGATTCTTTTGTTTCCGGATAGGTTACACGGAACATGGCTGCACGTTCGGTTGGTGTCATTTCAGTCGTAATGTCATGATCAGCCAAATAAACCTTATAAAAATACGGTTTTACAATTTCTGCTTTATGCGAAAACCAACTTGCTCGTTGATCTTGGTCAAAAACCAGTTTGTCAGCAATGGGCATAATGGCAAACTGACCATAATCATTCATCCAGGGACTAGGCTGATGAGTTTGCTTAAAACCTCTGATTTTATCGGCTTTATAAGTATAAGTCCAACCATCTCCCATCTTTCCTGTTTGTGGTGTCCAAAAGTTCATCCCCCATGGCAAGGCAATGGTCGGATAAGTATTACCTGTAGAAAGCTCATACTTAGAATCTGTTCCAATCAAAGGATTCACATAATCAACCGGATTTTTTACTGCGGACAGACATAAACAGTACATTATAAACCCGCCCAAGAATAACAATTTCCTACTAAAATAACATGTTTTCATAAGTATTTATTTTAAGATTCCAATGAGACAAAGATAAAAAATAAAGCGTAGTAAAACAATTACTACGCTTTATTTAAACAAATATAAAAGCTTTTATTGGGCTAAAGTCTCATCTTTCACCACTAATATGGACAATTCATATAATAGATACAGTGGAACAAATACAAGCATCATGGAGAAAGGGTCTCCCGAAGGAGTAATAATAGCCGACAAGACCATCAACCCGACTACTGCATGACGTTTATATTCACGCAAGAAAGACTTGTTCACTAATCCTAAACATGAAAGCACCCACGCCAAAAGTGGCATTTCAAAGACAATCCCCATCACCATCACCATCATGACAAAGTTCCCGATATAAGAAGACAAGTCAATCTGGTTATGAATGGCTGCACTCAATTCATACTCAGTCAAAAAACGGAATGTAAAGGGGAATATCAAAAGATAAGCAATGGTACATCCCAAATAAAACATCAAAGTACCACCGACAAATGCCGAACGAATATGAGAAACCTCATGGTCAAACAAAGCCGGACGAATGAACTTCCATATTTCGTAAATAACATAAGGAAATACCAATACTAGACCTAACGACAAGGACGTACTGATATGAGTAAAGAACTGAGAAGCTACATTAATATTGATAATCTGCACATGGAAATCATCCGAAAAAGAGAACAAGCCACCACTTACCTCTGCCAACCATTTATAAACAAAGAAATCACTTGTAGTAGGAGCCATTATGTATTGATCAAAAATATACGGCATCGATATAAATGTTACAACCGTACATACAGCCAATACACAAGCTATTCTAAACAATGCCCATCGAAGCACTTCCAAATGATCCCAAAAAGTCAACTCAGGCATGCTTTCCAACAATTCTTCCGCCTTACTCCCTACGTTTTCTTTCACTTCCATTTCTTTACAATCTAAACAAACAAAAGAAATGTCCTCACCATTTTAAGTAAGGACATTTCCTCAAATATTTTCTTACTTACTATAAGTTGGTTTTACAAAATCTGCATCAAGCAAGTATTCTGCACTTTGAACCATACCCGGCATCAAGGCTTCGCCCTTGAGACCTTCCACTTCAACAACGATATTTTCTACACCTGCCAATTCAGCATTCTTGAAAATAGCGTCAAATCCAACCATACCGCTTTGACCAATTTCCTTTCTATCCTTGATGTGCAACAATTTGAAACGACCCGGATATCTGTTAAAGTAATCAACAGGACTTGCTTGTCCCATCATTACCCAATAAACGTCCATTTCAAAGAATACATATTGAGGATCTGTATTTTCAATCATGTAGTCAATCATCACAACTTTGTCTTCTACCTTTTTGAATTCGAAAGAATGGTTATGATAACCATACTTCAAACCTGCTTCAGCACATTTCTTACCAATGGCATTGTGATAATCGCACCATGTTTGCAAATCCTTCATGGTTTCAGGGAATCTTTGTGAAGGAGTAACGATGTATTTCATACCTGCTGCCTTATGAGCTGCGATACATTCGTCCCACCACTTCATGGTTTCTTCACTTGGAGCACCAGCCTTCAATTCCTCAGCCGAAAGACCGCGAGTTGTATGTGTAGACAAAGCCTTCAAACCAGCCTTTTCAATACAAGCCTTGAATTCTTCAGGAGCCAAGCCATACAACTTTCCATCCTTGTAGTTAGCTGTTTCAATAGCAGTATAGCCCATTTGTGCCAATTGAGGTAAAATAGTAGCCTGATTCTTAGCAAAAAGTTCAGGATTACCAATCAACTCACGTACTGAATACAACTGTACACCAATTTCCTTTTTCACTGGGGTTTTTGCTTCTGCTACTGGTTGGCTATTACAAGCAGCTAGCGTCAAAGTGACGCTAGCTAACATAGTATAAATAATTTTCTTCATAGATTATTCCATGATTTTTACGCGGATATTGCGAAGCCAAACATCATCACCGTGATCTTGGAAACCAATATAACCTTCGTGATTTTCACCACCCAAATTGTTCAAGAGTTCGAATGCCAAAGGCCACTTAGCCTGGCTGAACTTACTAGCTTGAAGCAATTCAGTCCATTGTGGAGTCCACAAGTGATATTCAACCACGTTTTCACCATTCTGACCGTGGATTACAGTACCTTTGTAAACCATTACCTTAGCTTGGTTCCATTCGCCAAAAGGCTTTTGGTTTTGAGGAACAGCAGGAATCATGTCATACAAAGAAGCTGACTGACGGTTGTTGTCCTTACCCAACTTAGCATCTGGGTGATTAGCGTTATCCAACAACTGATATTCAGGAGCAGAGATATAGATAGGTTGATATCTTTCTTTGCCATCCTTTTCAGTTGTTACTTCCTGTGCCAAGAAGAAGCAACCAGAGTTACCACCCTTAGAAATCTTCCAGTCGAACAACAATTCAAAGTTTTTGAACTTGTGAGCAAAGATGATGTCACCACCTTCACCTGTCTGACCTTCACCAGCACCAGTACCGCTAAACTTCAAGCAACCATCTTCGATAGTCCAACGAGCAGGAACTTTATCCTTACCGTAACCTCTCCAACCATCCAATGATGATCCGTCGAACAATACGATATAGCCGTCCTTATCTGTTTTGAACTTGCTAAGATCTACTTGTTCTTTTTCTACAATCTTATATGCAGGAACTGCTGGAGCTTCTGCTGTTGCTGGAGCTTCAGCTGCAGCTTCTTGCTTCTTTTGGCCACCACATGCAGCAAAGCTAAATGCCAAAGCAAAAGCAGCCAAATAAGTCATATTCTTCTTCATTTTCTTTTTCTTTAATTAATTATAAATAATCTATTAAGGCATTGCAGGCAAAGTCCAACCTTCACGATAGTTATGCTTGATCAATTCAGCAGCGAACTTACGAGCGTTAACCGGTTCAGTGAAAGTCTTCTTGAATGTCGGGTGACCATCCTTGATAGTAAAGCCGTCCTTGATGACGCTACGGATAGTTGCATCAGCTGGAATGTTAGTGAATTCCATCTTTTCGCCATCCCAGTGCAATTCTTGGTTCAAACCTTGCAAACGAACAGCAACAACACCCATTACTACCATTTCATTGAATGGACCTGCTTCTGAGAAGTCAGATGCACTAGGAACACGTGTAGCAGCATCTTCCTTACAAGCACGTACCCAGTCTTGTTGGTGAGACAATGTGATTTCACGACACATGTTAGGAACTTGAGGCTTGCGACCTGACAACAAGTAAGGCTTTTCACCGTAGCAACCGCAAATCATTGTATCCTTAGTACCGTAGAAGATAACACCACCACCTGATACATTCATATCAACACCAGCAGGCAAACCAGCAGGACGTTCTGGCTTCAAGCCACCATCATACCACCATACTTCAACTTCTGGCAATGCAACCTTAGGCATATTGTCGCGAGCCGGGAATACGAACTTAACAATCTGAGCTTGAGGACAAGATTCAGACAACAACAAAGTAGAAGAACCTTGAATCTTAGTTGGGTAACCCAATTTCAAAGCCTTGAATACCGGATGCAAGATGTGGCAAGCCATATCACCCAATGCACCTGTACCGAAGTCCCACCAGCCACGGAAGTTCCATGGAGTATAGATCGGGTTGTAAGGACGCATAGGAGCCGGGCCGATGAAAGCATCCCAGTTCATAGTAGAAGGAACTGCTGGAGTATCTTCCGGACGTTCCAAACCTTGCGGCCAAATAGGACGGTCAGTGAATGCTTCAACCTTAGTTACTTCACCGATTTCACCATTCCACAACCAGTTACACATAGTGCGTACACCTTCACCAGAAGCACCTTGGTTACCCATCTGAGTTGCTACTTTATGCTTAGCAGCCAACTTAGTCAACAAACGAGATTCGTAAACACTGTGAGTCAAAGGCTTTTCGCAATATACGTGCTTACCAGCAGCGATAGCTTCAGCAGCGATGATAGCGTGAGTATGGTCAGCAGTAGCAACAACAACAGCGTCAGCTTGATCCAACATTTCAGCAAACATCACCTTGTAGTCATTGTACTTCTTGGCATTTGGATAACGCTTGAAAATAGGATCTGCATACTTCCAGTCAACGTCACACAAACCAATGAAATCTTCAGTTTCAAGACCGCGAAGAACGCTGGCACCTCTACCACCGATACCTACACCCAGGATCTTCAACTTAGCATCCTTAGCACCTTTTTTCTTCTTCTTTTGATCTACATTTGCAAATACACTACCCGGAGTCATTGACAAACCGATAGCTGCTGCCGTACCTGCCTTGAGGAACGATCTTCTAGACATTTCTTTTCCCATTTTACTTTTTATTTAAGGTTAGTAAAAAAATTATTTTTCTGTTTTAGGAGTATCTTCTGTGATATCCTTTTCAATTTCATTCATTCCGTCCTTGAAACTCTTCACCCCCTTACCGATTCCCTTCATCAGTTCAGGAATTTTCTTTCCGCCATACAGCAATAATACGACAAGTGCAATCAAAATTATTTCACCAGTACCAATATTGCCTAAAAACAATAAACTTTTCATTTTTAAATTCTATTTTTAATTTTAATTCATCTTTTCTTCAACAATCCATAACCATTGGTCATCGCTGCACGTCGAGCATGTATTTCTTCTAACGTATCCAAATTTCCGATAGCCGGCAGCTCATTCTTCCGTGCATCTTCTAACATTTTCCACGCATATTCAGATGCTATCACAGAATCACGGAATTGTGGCAAGTTTTCATTTCGAACGCCTGTCATGATAGAGTTTGCTACCATATCACATAAATAAGGTATATTTTTCCCACCATGAGGTCTCTCAATCCGTTCTGTGATATTCACACCACGAATATCAACCACAGCTGTATTAAAGTCATGAGTCATCCGCACAACTCCTTTAGTCCCGATTAGTTCCATATAAGAATTATGCGTCTGATCCTTAGATAATTGTCCATAAACAAATCCTTGCGTGATATCATACACGACACCATTTTCGAATGTGCCATGACATTGCAACCACCAAGGATCTTTATAATTCCACATTCTCATTGCCTGAGCATGTCCGGTTTTATATTCCGAATCTGCCAACCAACGAGTAATATCCACATAATGCATACCACAATCATGAAAGGAAGGTCCTTCGTATTCGTGTCCTTCACCTGGAGACAAACCCGGTGTCATGTGACATACACGTATAATAGCCAGTTCACCAATTTCCCCTGACTTGACCACCTCTTTCAACTTATGAGTATACCAAGCATTACGCAAATACAAATTGACCGTTGCAACCAACGGAGTCTTTTCTATTAATTCAACAGCACCCCATTCATCTTCCAAGTTATAAGCCAACGGCTTTTCTGCTATAATATGTTTTCCAGCAGCCACCGCTTTTTCTATCTGACTCTTACGAACATTAGCAAGAGTAAACAAGCCAACAACCTGAATTTCAGGGTCATTAAATATAATAGATTCATCTGATAGAATCTTAGATTCCGGGGATTTTTGAGCGGCTAATTCACGAGAAATCGGTGATGTATCACAGATATAAACGACATCCCATAAATTACTACATTTCATAGCCAAGAGATAAAATTCTCCCATTCGTCCAAATCCAATCAACCCTACTTTGATTCTATCCATTTCAATTGTTCATTCAATCAATTTTACTCAGAATAGCACAAAAGTAACAGATATTTTTTATAAAACATCAAAAAAAACATTCTTTTATACAATGTTTTATAACATATTTTCGGTATTTCCTCACAAAACGCCAACACCCATCAGAAGTTACACACAGAATCCTCAAACATTTCTTCTGACAAAGCAAAGCATTAATCCATTATACTTCAACCATTTATCAACATGTTTAAAATCCCAAAAACCAAATCAACCGGTTTTTTGTTATACTTATAAACTTTTAAATACATTGACATATGAAAACTTTTCTATTCCTTAAACCCGACCCTTCAAGGGGGTATTCCCTACTCTTGCTCGCTTTAAGAATCTTCTTCGGCTTGATGCTAATGGCACATGGCTTGGACAAACTGAGCAACTATACCGAACTATACTTCACCTTTCCTGACCCGATAGGCATCGGAAAAGAGTTGACGTTAGCATTAGTTATTTTCGGAGAATTATGCTGTTCACTAGCTTTCACTCTCGGTTTTTTGTACCGACTCTGTATGATTCCCATGATTATTGTCATGAGTGTTGCTTTCTTTTACATTCATGGAGGAAGCATCCCGCAAGGCGAATTGTCATTCATCTATCTGATAACTTTTATCCTATTATATATTACCGGTCCGGGAAAATACTCCGTGGATGCCATCATTTACAAACGCATCCACAAAGATGAAGACGAAGACAATTACGACTATTAAACTAAAGTTTGCGAAGCTCCGTATAAAGGCGTTGAATCGGAAGTCCCATCACATTGAAATAACTTCCCGATATTCCTTCAACTCCGATGAAGCCTATCCACTCTTGAATGCCATACGAACCGGCCTTATCCATCGGCAGATAGGTACGGACATAATAATCAATTTCCTCGTCCGTAAGAGTGGCAAAGGTAACATCTGTCACAGTAGAAAAGCTACGCTGAATATCGGAAGTCGTCAAACAAACACCCGTAATGACCTGATGCGTACGTCCCGACAAGGCGTGCAGCATCAGGCGTGCTTCTTCTTCACCGGCCGGTTTTCCCATCACTTTCCCTTCCAGCCACACGATTGTATCGGCAGTTATGACCAACTCATTGGCTTGAATGAACGAACGGTAGGCATCCGCCTTCTTACAAGCAATGTAACGGGGTATTTCCATACCCTCCATACCATCCGGATAAGACTCATCCACATCCGGCAAGACCTTTACTTCATATTTCACTCCCAAACCAGACAACAATTCTCTTCTTCGAGGAGAATTGGATGCCAGTACTACCTTATATTTATCTAAATTTTCCAGCATATCCTTTACCATCCAAAAGCTTTTTCATCAGACATCCATTTACCTTGAGCACGAAGCACCTGCTCTATCACATCACGGGCACAACCATAACCACCTTTTCGATGAGAAATGTACAAAGAAACCGCCTTCACTTCCGGTGCTGCATCGGCCGGACAACAAGGCACCCCGCATCTCTGCATCACCTCATAATCAGGGATATCATCTCCCATATACAGCACTTCGTCATCCTTCAGGCCATATTTGCTTTTAAAAAGTTCATATTCCTTAGTCTTAATGGAAGCCCCCATATAGATATCTTTTACTCCCAATCCTTCACAACGCTTACGAACGGATGCTGTGTTTCCACCTGTTATGATGGCTACAAGCAAACCTACCTTCATGGCAAACTGTATGGCATACCCGTCCTTGATATTCACCGAACGCATCGGTTCTCCAGAGGGATGAAGCAATATCGTCTCGCAACTCAACACGCCATCCACATCAAAAACCACTGCCTTTATTTTCTTTAAATCATAATTTATCATTGTCCTTTCAATTGGCGAATACTTTCACTTATTTTCTCATAAAGTTCCCGGACATCCGGTTCTTCGGCCAACAAATCCAGATGAGCAGACATTACATTCCAATCTTGTCGGACGGCAGGTCCTGTCTGGGCATCTTTCGGCGAAAGCTCGTGCACTTTCCGAGCCGTTTCATCAATCAAAGGCAACATTGACTCGAAAGGAAGATGATTCTGCTTCAGCAAATAGGCACTCAAAGCATACATGTGATTCGCAAAATTACAAGCGAATACTGCCGACAAATGCAAATACTTACGCTGTTCGGAAGTAGCCTCATATACCTTCGGACTGAGTAATCCGGCCAGGCCTTTCAACAATGCCAACTCTGCTGATCCACTAGCCTCCACAAAAAAAGACACTTCTGTAAAATCCACCTTCCGTTGCTTGCTGAATGTTTGCATGGGATAAAACACACCGTGTCGAGCCACCTTTCCTTCCCATATCGACATAGGGAGACTACCCGCCGTATGAACGAACAAAGCCTCTTCCCTACCTTTTATTATATAAGGTAATTGCTCTTGGAAGGCAGCATCTGTCAATGCTACCATATATATATCAGCATCACAACACACATTGGCCAACGAAGTTGTATAAGGCACAGACAACGCTCCAGCCAAAGCCGAAGCCGATTCTTGCGTACGACTATATACCTGCACAATGTGGCAACCGTTCTTCTGTAACTCCACTCCTAAATGAGTAGCTACATTGCCGGCCCCAATCAATACTATCCTTTTATTGTCCACCATATTTATTGATATGTACTTTTTCCCATTGCAAGTGTTCTTCATTGAAAGGCTTCCGTTGCATGCCCTTATGACCTACGGCTATGATGGAAAGCACCTGAAGTTGCAAAGGAATATCCAACACATCATGTACATAATCGCCCGAGGGGACACCATCGGCCGTAAAACGCTCACGCACTTGTATCCAGCAACTTCCCAAGCCCAAATCCTCGGCTTGCAACTGAATCATCAGCGATGCTATGGCTGCATCCTCAATCCAAACATCGCTGGCCAGAGGGTCGGCCATGACGACAATTCCCAAGGCGGCATCGGCCAAGAAAGACGAGGCCATCTCCTTACAACGAGACAATTTCTGCAAAGTCTCTCTATCATCCACCACCACGAATTGCCAACTGTTTGTACGCTTAGACGAAGGCGACATCAATGCAGCTCGCAACAGAGCCACCACTTCTTCTTGAGTCAATTCTTCTTCCGTGAACTTTCGCATGCTGCGTCTGTTCTTTATCAAGTCACTGAATTGTTCCATATTCTATCATTATATTGCAATTTCTCCACAAATATACAATATGAACAGCAAACCATAAACAAAAAATGCGTAAATTTGCAAGGAATGAAACCCATCCGATTGATGACATACCGTTCGGGAAGCCTGCTTCCTCCCCTGGCGGGAAAGTTGCTTCCCCATTCGAGCGAGCTGTTTCATATCTACGAACAGACGCCCGGTTATAACCCTATACTCATCGTCGCTTCGATAGACGAGCAACCCGTAGCCAAACTTTTGGGCGTAGTGCGACAAAGTGTCCGGCTTTTCCCACCTTCCATCATCAAACGATGCGAAGTGTATGGCGTAGGCGAATATTTCGATGAAAACCTGAACCAAGAAGAATTGTTCGGACAAATGCTGGAGCATCTCACCCAAGAAGCCTTGAAAGAATCTTTCCTCATCGAATTTCGGAACCTGTCATCCGCCCTCTTTGGATACAAGTTTTTCCGAAGAAACAACTACTTCGCCATCAATTGGTTACGCATCCACAACTCCTTACACAGCCTCGACCCGGAAGAACGATTGGACGCTTCGCATCGACGCAAAATCAAGCATGCTCTTCAAAGGGGAGCCTACATCTGTCCGGCCGAGAGCGAAGAAGACATGAATACTTTCCTGCGAATGCTTAAGCGAAACTATTCAGCCAAGATAAGGAAACACTTTCCCGACTTGCACCTTTTCCAGTTACTTACCCGGCAACACCCCGAAAAAGAAATCGCTAAAATCTTTCTAGTAAAATACAAAGAGAAAATCATCGGGGGCTCTTTCTGTATGTTCTCCGGCGAGAATGCCTTGTTATGCTTTTCGGGAGGAATGCGAAAAACCTACGCTCTGCTTCACCCCAACCTACTGGCCATCTGGGCCGGCATCTGCTACGCCCACGAACACGGATACCGCCACTTTGAATTTGCAGACACCGGCCTTCCCTTCAAACGGACTGGCTACCGGCATTTCATCTTGAACTTCGGTGGCAAGCAAACCGGCACCCGTCGGTGGTTCCGCTTCCGATGGTCGTGGCTCAACCGACTCATCGGGTGGTTTTACAGATAGAGACTGTATCAAAATAGGAATTCCCTGTCAATGTGTCATCCTGATAGCGATTCCGCATTATGACACAGGCGTTTTTTTTAAACGTCTTCAAATCTTTCATAAAACAAAAAGATAATTGAAGAAATATTTCTTTATTTTATTTGAATTTGTTTTCTTTGTACCTTAATTAAGAAAAAACTAACATTAAAGGAACTTTTTAAATTATACTATTATGAAAATCTCACACATCGAACATCTTGGTATCGCTGTGAAGAGCATCGAAGAAGCTCTCCCTTATTACGAAAACGTGTTGGGCCTGAAGTGCTACAACATTGAAACCGTAGAAGATCAGAAAGTAAGAACTGCCTTCTTGAAAGTAGGCGACGTAAAAATCGAACTCCTTGAGCCGACAAGCCCGGAAAGCACCATCGCCAAGTTTATCGAAAAGAACAATGGCAACGGTGGCATGCACCACTTGGCTTTCGCCGTAGAAGATGGCGTAGCAACTGCTTTGACCGAAGCCGAAGCTACCGGAATCCGCCTCATCGACAAGGCTCCTCGCAAGGGTGCTGAAGGCTTGAACATCGCATTCCTTCACCCGAAGTCAACTCTCGGCGTATTGACCGAACTCTGCGAAAATCCGAATAAGTAAAGATTCCCCCGTGTCATCCTGAGCATCGCGAAGAATCTGAAAGCGAAAAATGACACACCTAAAAAAATTATTAATCATAAATCATAAATCAATATGAGCAATCAACTTGAAAAGATAAAAGAGCTTATCGACCGTCGTGCAGCAGCACGCATGGGTGGTGGTGAAAAGGCCATTGCAAAGCAACACGAAAAGGGCAAATTCACAGCCCGTGAACGTATCGCCATGTTGCTGGACGAAGGTAGTTTCGAAGAAATGGACATGTTCGTAGAACATCGTTGTACCAATTTCGGCATGGACAAGAAGCATTATCCTGGCGACGGTGTAGTAACAGGTTGCGGTACTATCGACGGACGCCTGGTATATGTCTTCGCACAAGACTTCACCGTAGCAGCAGGTTCTCTTTCAGAAACCATGTCACTCAAGATTTGTAAGGTAATGGATCAAGCCATGAAGATGGGTGCTCCATGTATCGGTATCAACGACTCGGGTGGTGCACGTATCCAGGAAGGTATCAACGCCTTGGCCGGTTACTCTGAAATCTTCCAACGCAATATCTTGGCATCAGGTGTCATCCCACAAATCTCAGGTATCTTTGGTCCTTGTGCCGGTGGTGCGGTTTACTCACCAGCTTTGACCGACTTTACTTTGATGATGGAAGGTACTTCGTACATGTTCTTGACAGGTCCGAAGGTAGTAAAGACCGTTACAGGCGAAGACGTAACTCAAGAAGAACTCGGTGGTGCAAGCGTACACTCAACCAAGTCGGGCGTAACTCACTTCACCGCTCAAACTGAAGAAGAAGCCTTGACACTCATCCGCCAGTTGTTGAGCTACATCCCTCAAAACAACTTGGAAGAAGCTCCATATTTGGATTGCACCGACCCAATCGACCGTTTGGAAGACTCTTTGAACGAAATTATCCCGGATAGCCCGAACCAACCATACGACATGTACGAAGTAATCGGTGCCATCGTGGACAATGGCGAATTCCTCGAAGTTCAGAAAGACTACGCTAAGAACATCATCGTAGGTTTTGCTCGCTTCAATGGCCAGTCAGTAGGTATCGTAGCCAACCAGCCTAAGTTCTTGGCCGGTGTATTGGACTGCAACGCTTCTCGTAAGGGTGCCCGTTTCGTTCGTTTCTGCGACGCCTTCAACATTCCTCTCGTAACATTGGTAGACGTACCGGGCTTCCTCCCAGGTACAGGTCAGGAATACAATGCAGTCATCCTCCACGGTGCCAAGTTGCTTTACGCTTACGGCGAAGCTACCGTGCCAAAGGTAACTGTAACATTGCGTAAGTCTTATGGTGGTTCTCACATCGTGATGAGCTGTAAGCAACTCCGTGGCGACATGAACTACGCATGGCCAACTGCCGAAATCGCCGTAATGGGTGGTGCAGGTGCTGTTGAAGTATTGTACGCTCGCGAAGCTAAGGAACAAGCCGATCCAGCTAAGTTCTTGGCTGAAAAAGAAGCTGAATACACCAAGTTGTTTGCTAATCCTTACAATGCTGCGAAGTATGGCTATATCGACGATGTAATCGAACCGCGTAACACTCGATTCCGCGTTATCCGTGCATTGCAACAGTTGCAAACCAAGAAGTTGACTAACCCTGCCAAGAAGCATGGTAACATTCCTTTGTAATCACACTAAAAACAAAATCGATTATGAATAACATTAAATTCGGAATCCTTCTGTCTTTGGCCGTGATGCTGGGATTGACTTCTTGTGGAAAAAAGGAAGCAAACCCCTCCAAGCTGGTATTGAACGAAGTGCTGATTGAAAATGAGAACAATTTTCAAGACGACTACGGAGTTCACAGTGCCTGGATTGAAGTATTCAACAAATCATACACTAGTGCAGACCTCGCCGGCTACTTGCTAAAAATGAGCAACCAACCGGGCGACACTGCCACTTATTTTATCCCGAAAGGTGACGTATTAACTTCTGTGAAGCCACGTCAGCACGCACTTTTCTGGGCCGACGGACAACCTAACCGTGGTACTTTCCATACTAACTTCGTGATGAATGGAGCCACTGCTACATGGATAGGTCTCTTCGATTCAGGCAAGAAGCTGGTTGACGAAGTAACTATCCCGGCCGGTGCATTGAAAGCCGACCAATCGTATGCCCGCGTAAGCGATGCTGCCGACGAATGGGAAGTGAAGGGTGCAAGTGCCAATAACTATGTGACCCCAAGCACCAACAACAAGACTTTGGAAGGCAATGCCAAGATGGAAAAATTCCAGAACCACGACAGTTCAGGTATCGGTATGTCCATTACAGCCATGGGCGTAGTATTCACCGGTCTCCTCCTGTTGTACATCTGTTTCCGTGGCATCGGTAGAATCGCCATCAGCCTCCGTCGCCGCAACGCAATGGAAGCGAAGGATGTAACCAGCATCGGCGAAGCCAAGGAAAAGAAGTTGGGCGAAGCTCCGGGCGAAGTGATTGCAGCCATCACATTGGCTATGCACGAGCATCAGGACTTGCACGATGTGGAAGACACCGTTCTTACCATTACCCGTGTAAAACGCAGCTACTCACCATGGAGTTCGAAGATTTATACTTTGCGTGAAACTCCGAAGAAATAATCAATCACCTTTAAATAAAATAAGAACATGAAAGAATATAAATATAAAATCAATGGCAATCTGTACAACGTAGTCATTGGAGACATCGAAGACAACATGGCCCATGTAGAGGTGAACGGCACCCACTACACCGTGGAAATGGAAAAGAAACCTAAGCAAGCTGTAGCCGTAGCACGTCCGCGTCCGGCTGCTGCCCCGGCTGCCTCTAAACCAAAACCGGCTGCATCCAAGAGCGGTGTGAAGTCACCACTGCCGGGTGTTATCCTCGACATCAAGGTGAAGGAAGGCGACGAAGTGAAGAAGGGACAAACCATCATCATCCTCGAAGCCATGAAGATGGAAAACAGCATCAATGCCGACCGCGACGGAAAGGTAACTTCCATCAAGGTAAGCAAAGGAGAATCTGTATTGGAAGGTACTGACCTCGTAATCATTGAATAAGTATGGGAGAATTTATAGATTTTATCGGAAAAAACCTGGCCGACTTCTGGACATATACGGGTTTTGCCAATGCAACGGCAGGACACATCATTATGATCCTTGTGGGCTTGGTGTTCATCTACTTGGCCGTAGCCAAGGAGTTTGAACCGATGTTGCTGATTCCTATCGGTTTCGGTATGCTCATTGGTAACATCCCTTTCAACATGGAAGCAGGCCTCAAGGTCGGCATCTATGAAGAAGGCTCTGTATTGAATATCCTCTATCAAGGGGTAACCTCCGGATGGTATCCGCCACTCATCTTCCTGGGCATCGGTGCCATGACCGACTTCTCGGCCTTGATTTCGAATCCTAAGTTGATGCTCGTGGGTGCTGCTGCCCAGTTTGGTATCTTCGGTGCTTACATGATTGCCTTGGCCCTCGGTTTCGACCCGATGCAAGCCGGTGCTATCGGTATCATCGGTGGTGCAGACGGCCCGACAGCCATCTTCCTTTCTTCGAAGCTCGCACCTAACTTGATGGGAGCCATTGCGGTATCGGCCTACTCCTACATGGCCTTGGTACCGGTTATCCAGCCACCTATCATGCGTCTCTTGACTACCAAGAAAGAACGCGTGATGCGTATGCAGCCTCCTCGTGCGGTATCGCATACTGAAAAGGTGATGTTCCCGATTATCGGCTTGTTGCTCACTTGCTTCCTCGTACCTTCAGGTTTGCCATTGCTCGGTATGCTGTTCTTCGGTAACTTGTTGAAGGAAAGTGGTGTAACCCGTCGTTTGGCTGAAACAGCCCGTGGTCCGCTGATCGACACGATTACTATCCTCCTCGGTTTGACTGTAGGTGCATCTACTCAAGCTTCTGAGTTCTTGACATTCGACTCAGTATTGATCTTCGGTCTCGGTGCATTGTCATTCATCATCGCCACAACTTCTGGTGTACTCTTCGTGAAGTTGTTCAACCTCATCCTTCCGAAGAGCAAGAAGATTAATCCATTGATTGGTAACGCTGGTGTATCTGCTGTACCCGATGCTGCCCGTATCTCTCAGACAGTCGGTTTGGAATACGACCCAACCAACTATCTGTTGATGCACGCTATGGGTCCGAACGTAGCCGGTGTAATCGGTTCAGCTGTAGCTGCCGGTATCTTGCTCGGATTCTTGATGTAATCTTCTTACATGATAAATATAAAAAAGGTGTTTCGACTGAAACACCTTTTTTATTCTACAAACACCGCTGTGCCGCTAGCCGTTACCATCAGCATGCTGCTGTTTCCTCCCACCGTCTCAAAGTCCAAGTCCACACCTACCACAGCATTGGCTCCCAGCCTCATCGCATTCTCCTCCATTTCACGCAGAGCCGTATTCTTGGCTTCGCGAAGCACTTCTTCGTAAGACGAAGAACGACCACCAACGATATCACGCACACTGGCAAAAAGGTCGCGGAACAAGTTTGCACCAATAATCGTTTCACCCGATACGATTCCAAAATACTTAATAATTCTTTTCCCCTCAATATTGGGAGTCGTTGTTGTCAGCATATTATTTCTATTAAAGGTTAATATAGTTGCAAAGATAGTACTTTTTCATCCACCCCCTACTATAAGTTTATACTTAAAAGTGCCTTCAGCCTTCAAACTATTTGATTCCGTGAGAATTACGATGAAGGCACCCTTTATGTTGCCTTCAAGTTGAGTTCAGCCATATTTCTATACCTCTTTTTGATTCAGAATCTCAACATGCTCCAATTCAGCAAGAAGACAGGCGGATAAAAACTGCTTTTGTCTAGTATAAAAATCGAATAGTTGAAGATAACTTTCCCGATTCTTCAGCATAAGAAAGTTAATCATAACTTGCGATTCACAAATCACAAGTTATGATTGGCGAATCAAAAGTTATGATTGACGAATCAAAACTTTTGATTAACTTTTTCTTCTTCATTCGTTTAATTTTTCTTCTGCATCCTAAAAAGTTTCTAACTGCTTAATAAAAAGTTTTTTCCATTGTGTTGAATAGTAATTTATATGCATTTATAAAAATGGCAATAATATGAATGCATCAACAAGAGAAATACTCATTCCTAAAATAAAGGAATATTTTACTACCAATTCGAATTTTCTACGAGATACAAGCCCGGCGTTTCATTATGCATGCCGGGCTATTTCATATATAAAGCGGCACTTATTAACCGGCCAATGCAATTTTATCGATTCTAAAAGACAAAATGAATTATTCTCTATTTTTTATCGTTTATAATCGATAAAACAACTTTCCTTGCAGGTGTTATCAATTACGAACGATATGGGAATATTAGTCAGACAGCATTATTTGCATCTGAGAAACTTCTTGATGCTTGAAAATTTGGATTGAGTCAAATAAAGGTAATTACGCCACCTTGCAGAATAAGCTGCTTAGTGGCGTAATTGTTGGTATAATGCTTATTTGCCGGAAGAATAATATTATTTCTTATAAGCAATCGTACCGGTTGCCTGATTGGTTGGCATCACCAGGACTTCGGCTACCTGCATATACTCGGGTGCAGATGCAGCAAAATAAACCACTTCGGCAATATCCTCGCCTGTCAATGGACGGATACCTTTATATACATTGTCGGCCTTATCCTTGTCGCCCCGGAAACGGATGACGGAGAAGTTGGTTTCCACCATACCTGGTTTGATATTGGTGACACGAAGTGGGGTATCTACCAAGTCGATACGGAGACCATCCGAAAGGGCCTTCACCGCAGCCTTGGTGGCACAATACACGCTTCCACCCGGATAAGCAGCGTCACCGGCAATGGAGCCGATATTGATGATGTGACCTCGACCGCGTTCTACCATACCAGGCACTACCATCCGGGTCATGGCCAAAAGTGACTTGATGTTGGTATCAATCACAATATCCCACTCATCCAAATCACCTTCATGTTCTTTGTCCATCCCAATGACCAAACCGGCATTGTTTATCAAGATGTCGATAGCTTGCCACTCTGCCGGCAAAGAAGCCAAAGCAGCCGAAGCATCTTTGCGGTTACGTACATCAAAGGGCAAAACATAACTTTGTGTACCAAACTTTTCTTTCAAGTCTTGAGCCAAAGCCTCTAACTTATCCGCACTTCGCGAATTCAAAATCAACTTTGCACCTTCTGATGCGAACTTACGGGCACATCCTTCGCCTATTCCGCTAGACGCACCGGTTATCAATACAATCTTATTCATCTGTTTTTCGATATTTAATGTTTTAATGCCGTAAAATTAAACGATTTCTGTAACTTTGCCGATAGAAATACGCATAAAAATGGAAATATTTAGCAGAATGATTGCCACAGCCCTTCAGATAGCTGTGCATCAAGTAGAAAATACACTCTCACTCCTGAATGGAGGAGCCACCATCCCTTTCATCAGCCGTTATCGCAAGGAGGCAACGGGCGGATTGGACGAGGTACAAATCGGAGCCATCAAGGAACGATATGACAAGCTGACCGATATAGCCAAACGAAAGGAAACCATCCTTAAGACCATCGAAGAACAGGGGAAACTTACGACTGACCTGAAAAAACGTATCGAGGCATGTTGGGATGCTACTGAACTGGAAGATATCTACCTACCCTACAAACCCAAGCGAAAGACTCGTGCTGAGGTAGCCCGACAAAAGGGATTGGAGGCATTGGCTATTATCTTAATGAGCCAACGCGAAAATAATTTATCCGCTCGCGTACGTACTTTTATCAAAGGCGAAGTAAAAGATGAAGAAGACGCCTTGAAAGGTGCTCGCGATATCATTGCCGAACAAGTAAGCGAGGATGAGCGTTCGCGAAACCAAATCAGAAACCTCTTCTCTCGCCAAGCCATCATCACCGCAAAAGTAGTGAAAGGGAAAGAGGAAGAGGCCGCTAAATACAAGGATTATTTCGATTTCAGCGAACCTTTGAAACGATGCACCTCACACCGGCTACTGGCTATCCGCCGAGGAGAAGCTGAAGGACTCTTGAAAGTAAATATCTCGCCCAACGATGAAGAATGTGCCGAACGGTTAGAAAGAAACTACGTGCGAGGGAACAACGAATGTAGCCAACAAGTGAAAGAGGCAGTCAAAGATGCTTATAAACGCCTCTTGAAACCAAGCATCGAAACCGAGTTTGCTACCCTCAGCAAGGAAAAAGCCGATGAAGAAGCCATCCGTGTATTTGCCGGTAACCTCCGCCAATTGCTACTGGCTCCCCCATTAGGTCAGAAACGGGTGATGGGTATAGACCCGGGGTATCGTACCGGTTGCAAAGTGGTTTGTCTGGATGCTCAAGGGAATCTTCTGCACAACGAAACCATCTATCCACACCCACCCAAAAGCGAGCATGCTTTATCCAGCCGCAAGCTCACGAAGCTAGTAGAACAATATCAGATTGAGGCCATCGCCATCGGCAATGGCACCGCCAGCCGCGAAACTGAAGCATTCGTCACCGGCCAACGATACGACCGAAAGTTACAGGTGTTTGTGGTGAGTGAAGACGGGGCTTCCATCTATTCGGCCTCGAAGATTGCTCGCGAGGAATTCCCGGATTATGACGTAACCGTTCGAGGAGCCGTTTCCATTGGTCGCCGACTGATGGACCCTTTGGCCGAACTTGTGAAGATTGAAGCCAAAAGCATCGGTGTGGGACAATACCAACACGATGTAGACCAAACGGCTCTGAAAAAATCATTGGACATGACCGTGGAAAGTTGCGTAAACTCGGTAGGTGTGAATCTGAATACAGCTAGCCGACATTTGCTGACCTATGTATCCGGTTTAGGCCCTGCCCTTGCCCAAAACATCGTGGACTATCGAGCCGAAAACGGTGCTTTTGCTTCTCGTAAGGAACTGATGAAGGTGCCTCGAATGGGAGCCAAGGCTTTTGAGCAATGTGCAGGCTTCCTCCGCATTCCCGGTGCCAAGAATCCATTGGACAACTCGGCCGTGCATCCTGAAAGCTATGCCGTGGTGGAACATATTGCCAAAGACATGAAATGTACGGTAGAAGAATTGATAAAGAACAAAGAACTTCGAAACAAAATAGACATCAAGCGATATGTAACGGACAAAATCGGCCTTCCTACCCTGACCGACATCATGATGGAACTAGAAAAGCCTGGCCGTGACCCACGACAAGCCATCAAGGTATTCGAATTTGATAAAAACGTAAAGACAATAGACGACCTGAAGGAAGGAATGATTCTACCCGGTATTGTGACCAACATCACCAACTTCGGTTGTTTCGTGGATGTAGGCATCAAGGAAAATGGTTTGGTACATGTCTCCCAACTCAGTCGTGAGTTTGTAAGCGACCCAACAACCATAGTCAGCATTCACCAACATGTACAAGTCAAGGTATTGAATGTAGACATGGGAAGAAAACGTATAAGTATGACAATGATATTGGATTAAGAACAATGAAAGAACAAACATATTATTGGTTCGTCTTTTACAAAGACTTGATTTTAATCGAACAACAGGCCGATGGTTATCACATCCCTTGTGGGGCGGAACCACCAGAAAAAGTCCCTATCGGTAGTACCATCCATAACATTGGATACTTACAAGAGATCCCTTGCAAGACTTATCATCTACACACCCCCATATCCGGAGAAGAAGCTCCCCTACGAGAGATGAAAGGGCTTCGGGCTTCGTACGATTTTCTGCCTTTTCAGGAATACTACAAAGCCGGCCAAGCCTTCGAAATTCTGAATTGGGATCAAAACAGCCGTTATTGTCCGGCCTGTGGTGTACCCACCAAGCGAATCTCTGACATCGGCAAGAAGTGTCCTGAATGCCGTCAGGAATTTTATCCACATATTTCTCCGGCCATCATTGTACGTATCAACAAAGGAGACAGCATATTGATGGTCAGAGCAAAAAACTTCAGGGGTACCTTTTACGGACTAGTAGCCGGCTTTTTAGAAGCCGGCGAAACACTGGAAGAATGTGTGCACCGAGAGGTCATGGAAGAGACCGGACTCCGCATCAAAAACCTAAAATACTTCGGTAGTCAACCCTGGCCCTATCCAAGCGGAGTAATGATAGGTTTTACCGCTGATTATGAAAGCGGTGAGATCAAACTTCAAGACGAAGAACTGTGTGCCGGTGCATTCTTTACAAAAGATAATTTACCCGAAATTCCCGGCAAACTAAGCCTAGCCAGAAAACTTATTGATGATTGGTTAGAGAAAGCATAAGATAAAAGCGGAAACTTGTCATTAAGTTTCCGCTTTTATCTTATGCTCTACCAACGAACAGGCTTACCCGTCTTTGAACTCTCAATCGCAGATTCAAGTATCTTAACTACAATCAGATTGTTCTCCAACGAAGACAAATCGTATGGTTTTACTTGAATCTCCTTGCGAACAGCTGCTTTCAAATAATAGAAAGAATCGTTATAGGGTTCGGGCAACTTGGGAGGTTGGATTGTATCCAGTTTTCTTTGGGCATATACCCGCATTGATGTCGGTGTATCTTGATAGATATATCCCTTACGACCATAAATATGCATATCCTTTCGTCCGACCGGCCAATTCCATGAACCCATAATCTGAGCCGTCATTGATGGATATTCAACGATAATAGTCGCATCATCATCCACCTTCGGATATTTATCCGGCTTAATCTGCTTTAAAACGGCATATACACTGATTGGCTCTTCCCCATTCAGCAACCATGTAACCAAATTGGCTCCATAACAACCGAAATCAATCACCGCTCCACCACCATTCAACACAGGGTCTGTCAACCAATCAGTAAACTCCTTGCCACAACGGATTTCAAACGGACCTTGATGCCCATCATAAACCTCTATCCGATGCAAAGGACCGATAGCATCCTCTTCTTTAATCAATCGATAAGCTTCATGATTTGTATGATACCATGTAGTCTCATAATTTGTCAATACCAATATGTTGTGTTTACGTGCCAACTCAGCCATTCGGTTGGCATGTTTCATGTTTACAGCCAGTGGTTTTTCAACCATCACATGTATCCCTCTAGGAGCACACGCCTCCACAACAGCCAAATGGTCATAAATCGGGCCATAAGCCACCACTACTTCTGGTTGGGTTTTGTCAAGCATCTCTTCTAAATCAGCATAGAATACAGACGGATCCAATTTTTTACGAAGCGAATTATTCTTCAGATAGGTTTCATTGGCTTCAGCAACCCCTACTACCTCAAAATCACCTCTATCCAAACGAACAACCACTTCATTCAAATGTCCATGAGTTACACCAGCAACTCCCAACCGAAGAGGCCCTGACTTTTGTGCACTTACCAAGGACGTCTGACAAATACAAAACAAGCCTACAAGAGTTTTCATTATCACCTGCAATTTCATAACCGTACAATTTTAATTAATAGATGCTGTAAACATAACACTTTTATTAAAAAATAACAACAGTATTAGATTTTTTAATACGGTTGATTGATTTTTTCTTTTTTCATTCCATATTTTCTTTTTATTTTTGTAGCATGGCTGTGTTATAAAATGAACACAACTTAAACCAACGAATGCTCTTTAATACATAATAACCATGAATACATATAGTCAAATTACTCCTGAAATGATACAGGAAGATATGAGATACCTGCAACTGCTATCACGTAGTTTTCCTACGATAGCAGATGCAAGCACCGAAATCATCAACCTGGAAGCGATTTTAAACCTTCCGAAAGGTACAGAACATTTCCTTGCTGACCTGCATGGTGAATACGAAGCCTTCCAACATGTATTAAGAAATGCTTCGGGAGCAATCAAACGAAAAGTCAATGAGATTTTCGGAAACACACTCCGGGAAAACGAAAAAAAAGAATTGTGTACCCTCATTTATTATCCTGAGCAAAAACTTGTACTGGTAAAAGAAAGTGAGAAAGAGCTGGACGATTGGTATGTAACCACTTTGAACCAACTGGTTATGGTCTGCCGGAATGTTTCCTCCAAATATACCCGCTCCAAAGTGCGTAAGTCATTGCCCGAAGAATTCTCGTACATAATCCAAGAATTACTGCACGAAAACAGCATGGAGCCTAACAAGCAAGCATACATCAATGTGATTATCAGCACCATCATATCGACTCGTCGTGCAGATGACTTTATCGTGGCTCTTTGTAATTTGATACAACGATTGACCATTGACAAGTTGCATATCTTAGGAGACATCTTCGACCGTGGACCTGCTCCTCATAAAATCATGGATATCTTGTGCAATTATCACAAGCTGGACATCCAATGGGGAAACCATGACATTTTATGGATGGGAGCTGCTGCCGGAAATGATTGCTGTATGGCAAACGTACTCCGTTTGGCAATGCGTTTCGGCAACATGACCGTATTGGAAGATGGTTATGGCATCAATTTGCTTCCTTTGGCTACTTTTGCCATGGAGACCTATGCAGATGATCCATGCACTTTATTCGGGCCCAAAGTTGACCCCAGAGAAGACACACATAACCCCAAAACACTACGCATGATAGCTCAAATGCACAAAGCTATCAGTATCATTCAGTTTAAGCTAGAAGCTGAAATCATCCAGCGTCGACCGGATTTCAACATGGAAGACCGCATGTTATTACATCGCATCGACTATGATAGAAATGTACTGATTCTTAACGGAAAAGAATACGAATTGAAAGATACATTCTTGCCAACAGTAGACCCCAACGACCCATACAAATTGACTCCGGAAGAACAGGAAATCATGGATAAACTTCACCACTCCTTCGTCAGCAGCGAAAAGTTGAAACAACACATGAAATGCCTGTTCCGTTATGGTTGTATGTATACCGTAACCAACTCTAATCTACTGTTCCACGCCTCTGTTCCGTTGAACGCCGACGGTACCCTTAAAGACATTATTATCCGTGGAAAAGCATACAAAGGAAAAGCTTTGTTAGAGAAAGTCGGACATTTGATTCGTACAGCCTTCTTTACCGACGAAGAAAGTGAAGATAAGAAATTTGCCCGCGATTTTGTCTGGTATTTATGGTGTGGGAAAGATTCTCCAGCCTTTGACAAGGACAAAATGGCGACCTTCGAACGCTATTTCTTGAAGGAAAAAGAACTCCACAAGGAAACTAAGGGATATTATTATACTTTACGGGAAGATGAAAAAGTATGCGAAATGTTATTGGATGAATTCGGAGTAATCGGAGCACATCGACATATCATCAACGGACACGTTCCTGTAAAAACCCTACAAGGTGAAAACCCTATCAAGAACAGCAAGATGATGCTGATAGACGGTGGTTTCTCTAAACCATACCATTCACAAACAGGTATTGCCGGCTACACGTTGGTTTATCATTCACGCGGTTTCCAATTAATCCAGCATGAACCTTTCACTTCCATGCAAAAGGCCATTGAAGAAGGACAAGACATTAAATCGAGTACGCAGATTGTAGAAATGAGCACCCAACGCATGATGGTAAAAGACACTGATAAGGGTCGCGACCTCATCAAGCAAATTGAAGACTTGAAAAAACTATTGGTTGCTTATCGCATAGGATTAATTAAAGAACGGTCCAATTAAAAAATAAGCGGATGCATCTAAGTGATGCATCCGCTTATTTTAAACTAATTTATTGGTCATCGAATCCGGAAAAACCATCCAAGGCTTAAAGCTCTTGGCTTCTTCGAAGTCCATTAAGGCATACGACATGATGATAACAATATCACCCACTTGTACTTTACGGGCTGCAGCCCCATTCAAACAGATACATCCGGAACCACGCTCACCTTTTATGATATAAGTTTCAAAGCGTTCTCCATTATTATTGTTTACAATAGAGACCTTTTCCCCTGCAATCAAATTGGCAGCATCCATCAAGTCCTCATCAATCGTAATACTTCCCATGTAATTCAGATTAGCTTCTGTCACACGGGCACAATGAATTTTGGACTTCATTACTTCTATCATCATTGTTCCTTATATTTTATATTATCAATCAAACGTACATCCCCGCAATAAACTGTTATACATCCTACCACATAAGCAGAATCATCCCAGTTTGAAATCTTTTGCAAAGTCAATCCGTCTACAATCTCAAAATACTCTAATTCAAGACCTTCTGAATCTGCGATGGATTCTTCCACATAGGCTTGAGTCTCTGCAACTGAATGAGACAACGCAAATTCCTTGCTATTAAACAAGGTTTTGGAAATGTTCAATGCTTGCACACGTTCGGCATCAGAAAGACGAGCATTACGACTACTTAACGCTAAGCCATCCGATTCACGTACAATCGGACATCCAACAATCTGGATTGGGAAAGCCATTTGCTTCACCATTTCACGGATGATAGCCAACTGCTGAAAATCCTTCTCACCGAAATAAGCCTTATCCGGCTCCACCATCATAAACAACTTGCTCACGATTTGGCATACACCATTGAAGTGTCCCGGACGATACTTGCCTTCCATCACTGTATCAAGCGGTGCATAACTAAATTGACGTGTATCCGGCTCCGGATATACTTCTTCTACCGATGGAGCAAAGACATAATCAGCTCCTTCCTTTTCAAGCAATTCACAGTCTGCTTCCAAAGTACGCGGATATTTCAATAAATCATTTTGATCATTAAACTGGGTTGGATTGACAAAGTCACTCACCACTACCACATCATTTTCGGCAACAGCCAACTTTACCAACGAAGCATGTCCTGCGTGCAATGCTCCCATGGTAGGGACAAGCCCAATCTTTTTACCTGCACTCCGCTGAATATCCAATTCAGCACGCAATTCCTTAATTGTATGAATCAACTTCATATTAGTTCTCCCTTTTTTTAAGTTGTAATCATAAAACGGCTGCAAATTAAGACATAATTTGGGAGATAACGAAAAAAAAACAATATTTATCCGAAAAAAAGGGAATATTTATCTCCCAGACCGACTCACAGAGCATAAAATACCATAGATTACGCCCCCTTAACAAAAGATAAAGATTTATTAAGATTGGTTTTTTCGGGTTGCATCCTTTTTTTTATTATCTTTGCAGTTGATTTAGAGCAAGAAGATTTTTAAGATGGCAAACAAAGTATTATTTATTACACAAGAGATTATACCCTATGTGTCAGAATCAGAAATGGCTAAAACAGGAAGATACCTTCCGCAAGCCATTCAAGAAAAAGGTAGAGAGATTAGAACGTTCATGCCCAAATGGGGAAATGTAAATGAACGTAGAAACCAACTGCACGAAGTGATTCGTCTGTCAGGTATGAACTTGATTATAGATGATACCGACCATCCTCTTATCATCAAGGTGGCGTCTATTCAAGCGGCACGTATGCAAGTGTATTTTATCGACAATGATGATTATTTCCAACACCGTCTTATGGCAACAGACGAAAACGGTGTAGAATATAAAGACAATGATGAACGTGCAATCTTTTACGCACGTGGTGTTTTGGAAACGGTCAAGAAACTGCGTTGGTGTCCAGACATCATCCACTGCCAAGGATGGATCAGTGCTTTTGTACCCCTCTATATCAAGAAGGCATACAAAGAAGAGCCTTCATTTAGAGATTCCAAAGTCATTTTCTCTCTTTTCGGGAACAATAACAACAGCGAACTGCAAGAAAGCCTGATAAACAAATTAATGCTGAAAGGAATAGAAAAGAGTGACATCGAAGACATTGTAGGAACACCATCTAATTGGAAAGATCTCTGCAAACTGGCCATTGCCTATTCTGACGGCATTATTGTAAACAATGAAAATGTTGACCAGGAATTAATCGACTATGCTCAAGAAAAAGGTATACCTGTACTCACCCACTATTCACAGGAAATAGATGCAGATGCCTATAACAACTTCTATGAGGAAATTTAATCGCAAGATAAATAAAAGGAGATTATCAAAATGAAAATAAAATATCTATATGCATGGTTGATAGCAGCAGTCTTGTTCAGCTGCGACGATTCAACAACCGGCATTGGAGACAGCACTATATCCGCAGGAGATAAAATCAACAGCGGAGTAGCGACCTACAATGTCAGCACACGTTCCATTTTAGCAGACTCTGTATATGCCAGAACAAACACTGCTTATTTAGGGAAATATACAGACCCTCAATTTGGAGAATTTACCGCTGATTTTATTGCCCAGTTTAATTGTACGGATAATTTCACCTTTCCTGAAACAATACAGGAGATTACCGGTATTCAACTCAAGCTTTACTACACCTCGTTTTTTGGTGACTCCTTGAACGCTATGAGAATGCAAATAGATACGCTGAATAAGGTCATCCCCGAAACTGAGCTCAAAACATTCTATACCAGTATTGACCCATCCCAATACTACGATATCAATACTAAGCCACTGGCAAGAAAAGCATTTGCAGCCAGAGGCCCCTCTGTCAATGACACCACCTACATATTTACCGATATGTATGGCGATGAAACAAGCCGCTTGAAGAACTATTGGCAGGAAATTAAACTCCCTCTCAGTCTTGGAAAGCAAATGTACAATAAATATGTAGAAAACCCGGACAACTACAAGGATGCAGAAAGTTTCATTAAGAATGTATTGAAAGGTATTTATGTGCATTGCACACATGGAGATGGAACAATTTTATATATCGATGACATTTTCTTGAACCTGAACTTCAACTATCTAATTAAAAGTTCATCAGGAAAAGTGGATTCATTGACAAACGGTGGAATCGTCTTTGCCGCAACCAAGGAAGTTATTCAGGCCAATCGTTTCCAAAACTCAGAACGCCTGAACGAACTGACCGAAGAAACCAAATGTACCTATTTAAAGACTCCAGCAGGACTCTTTACCGAAGTTACTTTACCCATTGATGAAATTGCTGAGGTGCATCAAAGAGATACCCTTAATGCTGCAGCCATCACTTTTACACGCTTAAACGAAAAGAACGACTCGCCTTATTCCATGAGTACTCCCAAATATCTACTAATGGTAAGAAAGAGCGACATGTATAATTTCTTCGAGAACAATGAAACATACGACGAGAAAACATCATTCTTGGCTGAATATGTAGAATCCGGAGAATCAGCCAATACATATTCCTTCACAAACATTGCTCCTCTCATCTCTTATTGCATCAAAGAGAAAGCAAAAGGGAATTATACGGAAGATTGGAACAAAGTGGTTCTAATACCTGTTGATACTGAAGTAGACTCCAGCGGTAATATTATTGGTATAAAAAACAGCCTAAAAATGCAAAGCACAAGCATGGTAGGCGGTAAAAACAACCCAATTAAAATGCAAGTATTGTATACCACATTCTAAAGAAAATCTACCTAAAACAGAACGGCAAACTCTTGAAAAATGAGTTTGCCGTTCTGTTTTATATCATACCAACAAAAGTGGGCAACCCATACGGATTGCCCACCTATATATAATAAGGTATACCTTATATTATACACCCAATGACTTCTTAACAGCTTCAATCTTTTCGAGAGCAGCAGCGTTAGCGTCACCGTAGCACTTCGGACAACCCATTTCACCCTTCACTTCAATATAGAACTTGATCTTTGGTTCTGTTCCAGAAGGACGAATAGAAATCTTAGTACCATCTTCTGTGAAGAA
>SUXX01000018.1 GCA_015060735.1 Bacteroides sp. | reverse complement strand
GCACTTCGGCAGTCGGAATCAAGTACAAGTCGTCGAGCTGGCAATGATACATCTGACCTTCCTTGTCGGGCAACTGACCGGTACCATAACCCGATGCAGCATTCACGAGGGTAGGAGGCATGATTTCCGTATAGCCTGACTTGCGGGCCTCGTCCAGGAAGAAGTTGATGAGGGCACGTTGCAACTGGGCACCCTTACCTTTATATACAGGGAAGCCTGCACCGGTAATCTTCACACCGAGGTCGAAGTCAATCAAGTCATACTTCTTTGCCAATTCCCAGTGAGGAAGAGCATTTTCCGGAAGTTCAGTTTCCATACCACCGGTCTTTTCCACGACGTTGTCTTCGGCAGTCTTGCCTTCGGGCACTTCATCGTAAGGGATGTTAGGGATGGTGTAGAGCAAGTTGTTCAAGTCTTCCTGCGCCTTGTCCATTTCAGCTTGCAGCGTCTTGTTGGCTTCCTTGATTTCAGCCACGCGAGCCTTGGCAGCTTCGGCTTCGTCCTTCTTGCCTTCCTTCATGAGCATACCGATGGACTTCGAGATGGCGTTTACTTCCGCCAAGTTCTTATCGAGTACATTCTGAGTGCTTTTACGCTTGTCGTTGAAAGCGAGCACTTGTTCAATGGTTTCTTGTGCATTCTTGAAATGCTTCTTTTCCAATCCACGGATAACGGCTTCCGTGTTGTCTGTAATTTGTTTGATGGTAAGCATATCGGTGTTTTTTTATAATTTCCTTAAATGAAACGCAAAGATATAGAAAATTTTGATAGGGTGTACGAAAAAAGGCTCAACTTCTTTTGAAGTGAGCCTTTTTTATACCGTTTATGTGTAACTGATTAAGCTTCAGCTGGGATTACGGAAACAACTCGCTTGTCTTCGCGACCTACCTTGAAGTTAACTGTACCATCTACCAAAGCGAAAAGAGTGTGGTCCTTACCCATACCGATGTTGTTACCCGGGTGGAATTCAGTACCTCTCTGACGAACGATGATATTACCAGCCTTACAAGCCTGACCACCGTAAATCTTAACGCCTAATCTCTTACTTGCTGATTCGCGGCCGTTCTTAGAACTACCTACACCTTTCTTATGTGCCATGTCTTCTTACTTTTTAAATGATTAAGCAATAACTTGTTTAATAGTCAATTCAGTAAACTGTTGACGGTGACCGTTCAGTTTTCTGTAACCTTTTCTTCTCTTCTTGTGGAAAACAAGAACCTTGTCACCCTTTACAAGCGGAGAAACTACTTCACAAACGACCTTAGCACCTTCTACAGTAGGAGCACCTACAGTTACAGCACCATTGTTGTCTACCAACAATACCTTTTCAAATTCAACAGTTGCGCCGTTTTCAGCATTCTGAATGTGGTGTACAAACAGCTTCTTGCCTTCTTCAGCCTTGAACTGCTGACCGTTAATTTCTACAATTACGTACATTTTATTATTTAATATTAAACGGTTTTTACCGCAAGGTGAACCTCACTTGAGATTGCTTTTCTACCTCCACGGTCTCAATCGGCTGCAAAATTACTTCTTTTATTTGGATTGGCAAAAACTTTTTATTCCTTTTTTGTAGATGTGAAGGCGTTTTTTTCTTACGTCATCACGTTTTACTCGAAACGCCTTCATGTTTTTGCTTAAGGTCTTCCACCGCTTAACCAATGCTTGTCCCAATACTCTTCATCCAATTGACTGATGATGACTCCTTGGCTGGTGCTGGCATGGATAAATTTGCGGTCTTTTAGGTAGATGCCTACGTGGGTGGCTCGTTTCTTTTTCCTTCCGTTGTGGAAAAACACCAAGTCGCCTTCTTTCAGCTTTCCTTTCTTGACCTTCCGGCAATCCTTCTTTCGTTGGTCATCGGAATTTCGTTCGAGACTTTTGCGATACACCTTATTATATATAGCAAAGGTCAATCCTGAACAATCCACACCTCGTTTTGTTGTACCCCCGCCCCGATAGGGAACACCTATCCAGTTGGCCGATTCTACGTATAAGGCGTGATTGTCTTCCATGTCGATGTCCATGCCCAATCGGATAGAGGCTTTCGCCAACTCTTGATAATTGTATCGGGGAGCGACGGTTCGGCAACTTCCTAAAAGGAATGCCAAGGTACATAGAATCAGCCAATGGAATCTTTTCATTCTATCACATTTACATTAAAATAATCTTCCAATTCCTTCTCTGCCGAATTATCACGGTTGTCAATATCTCGGATGATGTGTCCATGTTCCATCAAGGCGATGCGGGGACAAACATCCACCGTATGGTTTAAGTTGTGACTTGAAACCAAAATGGTAGCACCTGTTTGTTGGTTGTATTCCTTCAACAAATGTTTGATGATGGATTGCGAACTTGGGTCGAGGAAGTTGAATGGTTCGTCGAGAATCAATACTTGTGGTTGATGGAGGAGGGCAGAGATGATACCAATCTTCTGCTTGTTACCAGCGGAATAGTCACGGATTAGTTTCTTGTGACCGATGACCTCTCCGTTCATGAAGCGTTCGAACTGGGCGACACGTTCATCCACTTTTTCCTTCTTCATGCCATACATCTTGCCCACGAAGTAGAAATATTCTTCCGGAGTGAGGTAATCAATCAAGAAGCCATCGTCGATGAATGCACCGGTATGTGCTTTCCAATCTTCGTTTTCACACACATTGTTTTCGCCGATATGTACGCTTCCGTTGTCTGCTTTCAGCAAGTCGAGCATCAATCGGAAAAGGGTGGTCTTACCGGCACCATTGTTTCCTACCAATCCCAGCATATCACCGCTATGGATGGTGTACGTATCTATATCTACGGCAACTTTTTCGCCGAAGTTCTTTCTAAGTTGTTCTATCTTTATTTCCATAATACTTTTACCTTTAGTGTCATCTTGATGCACGGAATTCCTCCATATTCTGATATCGTCTTTTCATGAAACGCTTGTAGATGTTCTTAATCCAAAGATTGTGTGTGGCGATGAATCCAAGACCAATGACAATCAGGATGATGTGTGCAACTTCTGCCGGAAAAAGAGCTGTTAATGTCGTATCAATCATAAATGGAAGGAAGAAAGCAAAGCTTGTTATCAATCCTTGAATCCAATTACTACTCTTGTTGCTCTTCATTAAATTGGCATTGAGTGGAAGCGTACGGGTGTTGTACACTGCCAGTTGCAATAACATGAAGAAGACAAACCCCACGACAAATATCAGATAGGCAATCGCCATTAAAAGGGTAATCTTTCCTTTAGTTATCGGGAATATCATAAAGAGTAAAGGAACCAGAATAATCAGTGTAGTCAAGTAATACTTGGCACGGAGCAAGTTGAAGATAGATTCCTTTCTACTCATCAGTCCATCAATGTAGTTACCTTCAAAACACATTACTTGTCCCAAAGTCATGATTGGTAATACGGCATAATTGTATAAGCAGATAAACTTGGTCATGCCTGTACCGTCGTATACATCCGTAAAGGCCAACAAGAGCGAGAAAGCCATCATTACAATAACCCCCATACGGAACTGTGTCTTCACTGTCTTGTTTCGAGTAATCAACTTGATTTCCAGACGGATGTATTCACCTACTTCTCCATACTTATCTAGGAACTTATATTCCGATACATGCTTGATTTTTGTATCTTCCTTCTTTGAGATTTCATTGTAGATCATCCGTTGCTGAAGCTTCAGATTGATGAAAAACATCACACCGATACAAGCGATGACAAATAAGAAACTCAACGGGTTACCTTCGATGAAGCCTTCGCCTAAATCCATCGTGAAACGACTGATGGGCAGACCATCCAACAGGAACTCGGCTGCTCCTAATAGGCCGAATACCGCTATGGGAAGCAACAACCAAAGTGTCTTCTCGCCCAACAAGAGTTTGCAGAGTAGATACCAATAGTTGTTGAACACAAAGATGAGCCAAAGGCCTAACAGATAAAGAAACATTCCTCCGAATCCATAGAAACGGATGACGGTGAGGAAGGCAAAGGGAACATACACAAAGAACCAGATGAACTGATAACCGTCCAATCCCGATTTCAAGAGGAGTAGGCTGATTAGCTTCTTCCGCTTGACGGGCATCAACAGATAGGGCTTGATTTCTTGTGACACAGATGGTTGTGCCATGAAACGCATCAGGAAGTCGCCTGCCATTACATAGAGGATACCCTGGTTCATGATATGGTAAGGTTCCATGTTCGGTACCAGCCCCTCAAACATAAAGGGGAGCATTACCCCAATAAATAGGAATAATGCTGCCCAATATACAATCATAAAATACATCAGGAACTTGGCGAAGCGGTTCGTGTCGAATGCCGGATTCCGCTTCTCCGCCAGTTTCTGATTCTGTTTAATTATCTTGTAGAGATTCATTTTGTTCCTTCAGCAGTCATGGTTACTTCGATAATGTTACCTTGGTCAAGCAAAGCCTTAGTGAAGTTTTTTACATCTTCCACGGTTAGCTCGTTCACCAGCTTATCATAGCCGGTGTTCATGTCGGCATTGCTGAAATAGTATTCAACCAGTTGATTCACCCAATAACCGTTTTCTTTCATGTTTTCAAGATGTTTCTTCAACAAGAATTCCTTTACTTTAGCTAGATGTTCCGGACGTGGACCTTCTTGTGCTACCTTCTGAAGTTCGCTCATCACAATCTGTTCCATCTTTTCACGCTTGGCAGGGTCGGTGTCAAATACGATTTGGAAGATGGCTTCTTCTTTCGGATAACAGTTCAGTTGTCCAGCAGTACCTACTCCGTATGATGCACCTTCCTTTTCACGGATGGTTTCTGTATAAACCATATCCATGGTTTGCGAAAGCATGGTCATCAACAAACTGTTTTTCAAATTGAATGGGCAGTTACCCGAGATGATGTTCAGCACAGTTGCCTTCGGAGTTTCCATTTGCTTTTCAAACAAGTTCTTGCGAGCACCTTTTTGGATGTCCATCTTAATGTCCTTGAAGTTTTCCTTACGGTTGATCGTTGGTAAACCACCGAGGTAAGTTTCAATTAACGGCTTGGCTTCTTCCAAATTGATGTTACCGACAAATAGGAATGTAAAGTCACCGGCTTCCTTGAAACGGTCCTTGTACATTTCCATAATGCGGTTGTAATCTATTTGGTCAATCATTTCAGCTTTCACACGCATAGCCATTGGGTGGTTGCCGTACATTTCTTTATTTAACGTATCGCTTAAAGCAATCATCGGGTCTGCTTCTTGATTAGCAAGGGAAGCCTTGGTACGTTGCTTGAATGATTCGAATGCGGCATCGTCCATACGAGGAGCAGTGAAAGTCAAATAAACTAATTGCATCAATGTTTCCAAGTCCTTTGGTGAGCAACTACCGTTCACTCTTTCGGTCAGACCGTTGACAGAAGCACTGATACTTGCTTTTTTACCTGCCAATACTTTTTCCAAATCTACGTTGCTGAAATTACCTAAACCGCCGAGACCAGCTACTGAGTTCAACATCTTCACTTGAAGGGCTTCGCCTGTTCCAAAGATAGAAGTACCACCAGGACTAAATGCAGTCATACGGATTTCATCCGCCTTGAAGTCGGTATTCTTCACCACTACACGCACACCGTTGGATAAAGTAAGGGCGGTAGATCCGAACGGTCCCTCTTCTGTTTTTACAATCTTACCGGCTTTTGGGGTTTCCTTCATCAATGGTTCATCCGATACCTTATCTACATAGGCCGTTATTTCTTCTGCCTTGGTATTGTTTAATATGTCCAAGATTTCAGCTTCAGTTGGATAAACCATACCTTCCTTGTCCGGACCAAAGATATTAATAACGATGTTTTCATCGGTAACTATTTGCGGAAGAATTTGGTTGATAGCTTCCACTGGAATCATGTTAGCTAACTGATTCATTTGTGCGTATTCGAATTCGATGCCAGGAATTGGTTCATTGTCAATGAAATGACTGATGTATTCCTGCACGTACTGATTGTTTTTCATCTTGTCGCGTTCATTGTATGCAGACTCCAATGCACGGAGATAATCAGCTTTGGCACGAGCATATTCTGAGGCAGTGAAACCGAACTTGCGAGCACGCTCAATTTCGCGAACCAATGCTGAAATTGCAGTTGGGATGCCGTCTTCTTTACTGATGGCAATCCCAGCAAATGCTTGAGGATTTTTAGTTAGCAAGAAATCGGTATCTTCAGTGGCAGCCATAATGAATGGAGGATTGGCACTTTGTCGTAATTCTTCCAAACGTGCATTTAACATGCTGGCAATCATTGAGAACATATAGTTCTGCACTAAATATCCCATTTGACCTTTTATTTCTTTCGGAGTGGCCGGATGCTTGTGCCAGATGTAAATCATGGTCGAGGGTTGTTCCTTATCCTTAGCAATGGTGATGATAGGTTCCTTGTTATCGGGTACCTTTTCATATACACGTTCAGCAGCATTGGCAGGCATTTCGATGGGTGAGAAGATTTCCTTGATTTTAGCTTCTACCTTGTCTACATCCACGTCACCTACCACCACGATACCTTGTTGGTCGGGACGATACCATTTCTCGTAATAGTCACGGAGAGCCTGATACGGGAAGTTGTCAATCACTTCGATGGTACCGATAGGAAGACGATGACCATACTTACTTCCTTCAAAAGCTTTTGGAAGTGTTTGTTCGTACATACGCATCATGGCACCCTGACCGGTACGCCATTCTTCATGAATGACACCGCGTTCGTTGTCAATTTCTTTTGGATCGAGGGTTAAATCGTTGGCCCAATCGTGGAGGATGAGGAGACAAGAGTCTACGATGCCATCACGGATGACAGGTACATTAGCTATGTTGTAAACTGTTTCATCGATGCTGGTATATGCATTCAAGTTTTCACCGAAACGGACTCCAATGGTTTCCAGATAGTTAATCAATGATTTGCCCGGAAAGTTGGTCGTTCCGTTGAAACACATGTGTTCCAAGAAGTGAGCCAAACCACGTTGATTTTCTTCTTCTAGGATAGAACCGACCTTTTGTGCAATGTAGAAATCGGCACGATCTTCGGGTAGCTCATTGTGACGGATGTAGTATGTCAATCCGTTTTCTAGTTTGCCTATACGGACATTGGGATCTGTAGGGATAGGGGGCATTTGCGGTTGTTGAGCCGATGCCAATACAGTACCTCCCAATACAAGAAGGGCTGTGAATAGTCTTTTGATAAAATTTGTCATAGTGTTGTGGGGTTTACAATATAAGAATTATAAGTTTGTCATTTAGACGATTGGAAGGAGAAAAAATCTCGGAAACATAAAGTGGATGTTACCGAGATTTTTCGGATAGAGCCCTCAATAACTCGTCTTCACTTCGCTCTGGATGACATTCGTCTTTTTTACAACAATCCATTAGCCGATAGGAAGCGTTCCGCTTCGATTGCCGCCTTACAACCACTACCGGCAGCAGTAATCGCTTGACGATAATGAGGATCGGCTACGTCACCGGCAGCAAACACACCCGGAACTCTGGTACGTGGACTTGCTCCTTCTGTAATGATATAACCTGTTTCGTCGGTTTCAATCCAAGGCTTGAACACATCTGAGTTCGGCTTGTGGCCGATTGCCAAGAAGAAACCGTCGATAGCTAAGTCATAGAATTCTTCATCAGATTCGCCTTTACGCTTCACAAGGTGAATACCTTCCACTCCGTTTTCACCAAACAAGCCTACGGTATTATGTTCGAACAATACTTGAATCTTCGGGTGATTCAACACGCGGTCTTGCATGATTTGAGATGCACGTAAAAATGGTTTGCGGACAATGAGGTATACTTGTTTAGCCAAACCTGCCAAGTAGATAGCTTCTTCGCAAGCAGTGTCACCACCACCTACTACAGCTACTACTTTTTTGCGATAGAAGAAACCGTCGCAAGTGGCACAAGCACTTACACCCATACCGGCATATTTCTTTTCGTCGTCCAAACCAAGATACTTAGCCGAAGCACCGGTTGAGATAATTACGGTTTCTGCTTCGATTTCCTTTTCGTCGTCAATCGTCAACTTGTAAGGACGTTCGCTGAAGTCCACCTTGGTAATGATACCATTGCGGATTTCCACACCGAATCGTTCCGCTTGGGCACGAAGGTCATCCATTAGTTGAGTTCCACTGATGCCCTCAGGATACCCTGGAAAGTTTTCTACTTCAGTTGTGATGGTCAACTGACCACCCGGTTGGATGCCTTCATACAGCACGGGGCTGATGTTTGCACGACCTGTATAAATAGCGGCTGTGTAGCCTGCAGGACCTGAACCAATAATCAGGCATTTTACTCTTTCTGTACTCATAGTGTTATTCTTTTTAAGTTTATCTCAAATCTATAATCTCTGCATTCGGATAAAGTGACTTGTTGAAGCGGAATATCTCATCTCCCAGTTTCAAGTTTGTCTGATAGTTGTTAATGTTTATTTCGCTAACAATGCGTCCATTCTGTTCCATCTTTATCGATAATGGTCGATAGGTTGAGGAGATGAACAAGCGAATAACATCTCTGTTTCCCGAATGTTTGGATGTCAGGACGATTTCATGTCCAGTCGTTCCATTTCTCGTTTGTCGCCCTTTGTAGATGTAGTTGAAGTTTATTTTGTATCCCATCAGAATGAAGTAAGGGTTGATGCCTTGTAATTCTTCTGGGGTGGGAAGGCTGATATTTACCTCTTCGGTGTCTGTTATATAACTCCATTGCGTTTTCCCATCATACCAACTTTGTATGTTACTGCTATTCAAATAGAACTTTTTCCCTTTCAGTAACAGGTAACCATCTTCGCTTCCTGTAAAGTCTGCTCGGACGCCGTTGCTTTCAGACAATTCTTTCAATACTTTGTCCAGTATTTCTTCCGCTTTGATATCGGTTTGTGCACCGATACAATAGGGTAGGAGTATCAGCATCCATAAAGTCAATAGTTTCTTCATTGTTAGTCTTTGTTTATATATTGTTCTATATTTGTAACGCGTTCAGTTTCATATCCAAATCTGTTAAATCTACACAAAGGACGTCGCGGGCCTTGCTCCCTTGAGCTGCCCCCACCACTCCGGCTCGTTCCAGTTGATCCATAATTCGGCCTGCTCGATTGTAACCGATAGAAAATTTACGTTGGATGAGCGATGTCGAACCTTGTTGGTGAGCTATTACCAGTTCTGCAGCCTCACGGAACATCGGGTCGAGTCGAGTCATATCTACATCGCCTGCTGAACTTTCTCCTTCCTCGCTTTCCACTTCGGGTAATTCGAATGCTGTTGGGTATCCCTGTTGTTTGCTGATATAGTTAGCGATGCGTTCCACTTCAGGTGTATCAACAAAAGCACATTGTACACGTACCGGGTCATTGCCTTGCAAATAGAGCATATCTCCTTTACCGATGAGTTGTTGTGCACCTGAACGGTCGAGGATGGTACGTGAGTCCATCATGGCAGCTACCCGGAATGCTACACGAGCTGGGAAGTTCGCTTTGATGGTACCGGTAATGATGTTTGTTGTTGGACGCTGAGTAGCGATGATGGCATGAATACCTACGGCACGGGCTAACTGAGCGATACGGCAAATCGGTAATTCGACTTCCTTACCAGCAGTCATAATCAAGTCACCGAACTCGTCAATAATAATAACAATGTACGGCATGAAATGATGTCCCTTTTCCGGGTTCAGCTTGCGTTCGATGAATTTGGCATTGTATTCCTTCACGTTACGGCAACCGGCTTTCTTCAATAAGTCATAACGTGTGTCCATTTCTACGCAGAGTGAATTCAATGTCTGTACAACCTTGGTTACATCAGTGATGATAGCATCGTCTCCATCCGGCAACTTGGCTAGGAAGTGTTTTTCGATAGGTGCATATACAGAAAATTCCACTTTCTTCGGGTCAACAATGACAAACTTAAGTTCAGCCGGGTGCTTCTTATATAATAAAGAAGTAACGATGGCATTCAAACCAACTGATTTACCTTGACCAGTAGCACCTGCTATCAACATGTGTGGAGCTTTCGCTAAGTCAACCATATATACTTCATTGGTAATGGTTTTGCCTAAGGCAATCGGTAGTTCCATCGTTGTTTCCTGGAATTTCTTACTATTCAGGATGGACTGCATCGGCACGATACGGGGTTTGGCATTGGGTACTTCAATACCGATGGTACCTTTACCTGGAATCGGGGCAATGATACGAATACCCAAGGCAGCGATGCTTAGAGCTATGTCATCTTCCAAATTACGTATTTTCGCGATGCGGACACCTTGTGCCGGAGTGATTTCATAAAGTGTTACGGTAGGTCCGACACTTGCCTTGATAGAACTGATTTCTATGTCAAAGCTACGAAGTACTTCGATGATACGATCCTTGTTTGCATTCTGTTCCTCCATGTCAATGTTGTTGTCGGTCTCATCGTAGTGGTCGAGGAGATTCAGATGTGGAAATTTGTAGTTCTCTAAATCTAAACGAGGATTATAGGGTTCCATTGCCGGTCCTTTGTAGGCTTCATCTTCTTCTGTATGGTCATCACCGATGGTGAATGTCAATTCTTCTGTTATTTCTTTTTCTGTAGTCGTATGTTCTTCATTTGCAGGTGTCAGAACGGTTGTCGATTCTTCGGCCTGCGAAACCTTAAAAGGGGAATTGTCATCATCTTCTTTGATTGGTTTTTCAGGAAGATCAAAGACAACCTCTTTGGGTTGGGGATCTGTATAGCTAGTTGTTGTTTCTCTAATGTTTTCGTCATCAGATACCTCTTTTTCTATTTCTTCATTTTTACGCTTGAATTCTGGGTGTAAAGCTTTTCGGACAATGCGAATTGTTTCTCTGCTGAGGTAGACAAAAAACAGAATTGCGGTAACAAATAACAAAAGCCAGAACCCTGTTGCTCCAATTTGAGAAACTATCCATCGGCTTACATTATACCCATGGAGTCCTCCCGGATAAATAAAACTACCTGAAAACATACCATCGAAGAGGAATCCCAGTGTGATGGAAAACCAAATCATCATGACAGTACACGACATGAACCATTTCCAAATTCGGAATTTATAGGCACGCATCAGTCGCATACCCGACACAGCTAGAAATAGCACAATCAAGTATGAGGCTAAACCGAAACAATTATTTATTAAGTATTCTGCTAATTGTGCTCCTCTTGCTCCTGCATAATTTTTTACTTGATTGGTTGTTTGCATGAGTTCGCCGGGTTGTTGATGGTCTAATATGCTTTGGTCTGCATCACCCGTAAAGAAGAATGATGTAAAGGCAAGCAATAGATAAACCGCAAATATGATACTAATTAGCCCAATGACAAAATGGGTTGTTTCACTCTTTATTATAGTAGTGATTTTGTTGCTTTTTATTTCTTTAGGCTCAGTTGTCTTTTCTGTTTTTTTCTTATTCATAATATCTTCTATTGATTCTTTTCGCAAATGTACATGAAAATCGCCAAATAGTGATTTATTTCGTCACTTTTTTCTTACCTTTGCATGCCAAAATTAATGATATGGAACATTCAAGCCAAGTTATATTTGATAAAAATTCGATTGAATTTGTTACGGTTGCAGCTGAGTATTGCGGTTTTGTGGAGCGAACACGTGGCACTGACCGGAAAACATTTGTAGATACAGCTCTAAAGATTTTGCCTTTGTTGTATCTGAAAGCTTCTCTTCTTCCGGCATGCGAGATGATAGGAGAGGATAATCTGGAAGTTTTTGTAACCGAAGAAGATTATGAATGGATACGTATGTCGATAGCCGATATCTTAGGTGCTCAGGATGATTACTTGGAAGTTTTTCTGCCGGATATGGTTTATAGCGAGACTCCTATAAAGAAATGTATTTCAGAAGATTTAGCGGATATTTATCAGGATTTGAAAGACTTTATAGGTGTTTTTCAGTCAGGATTGAATGTTACGATGAATGATTCGCTTTGTATTTGTAAGGAACATTTCGCTGAATTTTGGGGGCAGCGATTGGTGAACACAATGCGTGCTCTGCATGATGTGAAATATAACTCCTCCGATGATACTGAAGAATCGGTCTCAAAAGAAAATGATGACTTAGGGTGGGTATGAAACAAATAAAGAATACGATAAGCAAGGCTGAAATAGCAGGAATGCCGAGAGTTCTATTTCCCGGTCGTATCTTTGTTGTTTATACGGAATCGGATGCGGAAAAGGCCGTGGAATATTTGAAAGGACAAAGCATTGTAGGCGTTGATACCGAAACTCGTCCATCGTTTAAACGGGGGACAGTACACAACGTAGCTTTGTTACAGATTTCAACTTCAGATACTTGTTTCCTTTTCAGGTTGAATAAGATTGGTATGCCTGAATTTCTTCAGGAGTTTTTGATGAACGATACGCTGAAAATCGGACTTTCTCTGAAAGATGATTTCATGGTGTTGCGTCGTCGGAAGGATGTACATGCTGAAGAGGGCAATTGGATAGAACTACAGGACTATGTAGGCCGTTTTGGCATTGAAGATCGTAGCTTACAGAAAATTTATGCCAATCTTTTTGGACAAAAGATATCCAAAGGTCAGCGTCTATCCAATTGGGAAGCCGAAACATTGACTGAAAGCCAAATGAAATATGCTGCAACTGATGCTTGGGCTTGTGTAGAAATCTACAATTGTTTGGCTGAAATGGAACGTACCGGTGATTACGAAGTAATTAAAGTGGATGACATAACTCAAAACTCATAATTTATACTCAAGAATATGACCTACAAAAAACTATACCTCAAACCCGGAAAGGAAGAATCATTAAAACGCTTCCATCCCTGGGTTTTCTCCGGAGCCATTGCCCGTGTAGAGGGCGAGCCGGAAGAAGGCGAAATCGTTGATGTTTATACATCAAAGAAGGAATTCATCGCTTGTGGCCATTTCCAAATAGGAAGCATTGCTGTTCGTGTGCTTGCGTTCCGTCAAGAAGAAATCAATCACGATTTTTGGAGACATCGTCTTGAAGTAGCCTTGGATTTGCGCCGAAGCCTTAACCTGGTTGATAATCCGGAGAACAATACTTATCGTCTTGTGCACGGTGAAGGGGATAATCTTCCCGGATTGATTATTGATGTTTATGGGCAGACGGCCGTAATGCAGGCTCATTCAGCTGGTATGCATGTATATCGAATGGAGATAGCCGATGCTTTGATGGAAGTAATGGGAGAACGGGTAAAACATATCTATTATAAATCGGAGACAACCTTGCCTTATAAAGCCGACTTAGGTCCTGAAAACGGTTTTATTAAAGGAGGAAGTCCCGAGAATGTAGCGTTGGAGAATGGCTTGAAATTTCATGTCGATTGGCTGAAAGGTCAGAAAACAGGGTTCTTTGTAGACCAACGCGAAAACCGCCATTTATTGGAACGCTACTCTAAGGGACGTAATGTGCTCAATATGTTCTGCTATACTGGTGGATTTTCTTTCTATGCTATGCGTGGTGGGGCTAATTTGGTACATTCTGTAGACAGCTCAGCCAAAGCTATTGACCTCACTAATCAAAATGTGGAGCTCAACTTTCCCGGTGATCAACGTCATCAAGCATTTGCCGAAGATGCTTTCAAATATCTCGACCGCATGGGAGACCAATATGACTTGATAATCCTTGACCCACCGGCCTTTGCCAAGCACCGTGATGCATTGCGAAATGCCCTTCGTGGTTATAGCAAATTGAATGCAAAAGCATTTGAAAAAATCAAGCCGGGTGGTATTCTTTTTACTTTTTCGTGCTCACAAGTGGTGGATAAGAAAGATTTTCGCAATGCCGTTTTTACCGCTGCTGCCCAAAGTGGAAGAAGTGTACGCATTTTACATCAGCTTACTCAACCAGGCGACCACCCGGTGAATATTTATCATCCGGAAGGGGAGTATCTGAAAGGGTTGGTACTTTATGTAGAATAAAGTATGGTTCAAAGCAAAGAATGAATTTTTATAAATTTATCTCACAAGAGGGGAGAAAACTTTGTCTTTATTACTTCATCTGATAAATAATGTTAATTAATGGGTGAATACAGATTTAAATATGTGTTGTATAACATAAAATTATTATCTTTGCATCGTGTTTTTCATGGTATTAGATTTTAAGGTTAATGAAGATTGGGTGTCTGTGATAGATACCCTTCTTTTTTTCTATAGCTTTGGAATGCAGATAAAGAAAAACGGTAGCTACCTAATGATAGCTACCGTTTCATAATATAGACTATCTTATTATTAAAGTTTAATTTTCAGAATCTTTCCGCCGAATCCTTCCAAAAGCACGTTGGTACGTTGTTCAGGCATCAGGGTGATGGTTTCTGTATTGCCGGTCAGCAATTCCTTTGCCTTGTAGTTTTCCTTAACAGGAATGTTTAGGTATTCGAAGGCATGGGCAGGGATGTTGATGCCCGGAGCTGCTGGATTTTCGTCGAAGTTCACCACGATAAGCAACAATTCCTTTCCTGTCTTTCGGATGAATGCGTATTGTTTGTGCTCATTGAATGCACATCCTTCCAGATTCGCATAGGTTAAATCGAAAAACTCGCCTTCGCGGATAGCTTTTTCGGAGTTGCAGAGGTTCAACAGTTTCTTATAAAAGTTTTGAAGCTTCTTTTCCTCGTCGGTCAATAACTTCCCGTCAAACTTTCCGCCGTTCCGCCATCTACGGATAGTGTCTACGCACCAATAGTCGAAGATGGTAGTACGTCCGTCGCGTCCGCTGAAACCTTCTTCGTCCATGCCCGGTTCTCCCAGTTCCTGACCGAAATAAATCATCACCGGATTAGTGTTCATACAAGCCGAAATAATCATGGCCGGAATGGCTTTGGAGGCTTTGCCGGCGAAGAACTCAGAGGCAATGCGTTGTTCGTCGTGGTTCTCCAGGAAGTTGAGCATGTTCTTTTCGATGCCGCTCAGACTTTGCCAACGGTGCGTGATGGAAGTGGCCGATTCGTTGCCGCATGTCAATGCACGTAAGGTATCGTATAAGCCTACCTTATCATATAGATAGTCGAAGTGGCCGTTGAAGATATAGTTGCGGTATTCGTAAGGGTTATATACCTCGGCGATGAAGATTAGTTCGGGATATGCTTCTTTTACTTGCGGAATGGCCCATCCCCAGAATTCAACAGGTACCATTTCGGCCATGTCGCATCGGAATCCGTCGATGCCTTTACTTGCCCAAAAGAGCAGGATATGTAGCATCTTATGCCATGTGTCTGGAATAGGGGAGAAGTGTCCGTAACGACCGTTCATGTAATCTACGCCATAATTTAGCTTAACGGTTTCGTACCAGTCGTTACGTCCCGGCCACGCATCAAACTTATCGTTTCCCGTAGCCTTGGCCGGACATTCCTGATAGGCTTCTGCAGCATTCAGATGATAGTCTATTTCGCCTTGAAGGGGCTGTCCCGGTATGTAATAAAAGTTGTTTTGCGGGCTGAAAGCGAAATTTGTGTCATCGTTTTCACCTAAATCGGTTACTCCCTCGGGCTTGGCATCGGAATGATACTGACGGGCTACGTGGTTAGGAACAAAGTCGATGATAACCTTTAACCCTGATTTGTGGCTTCGTTTTACCATGTTTTCGAATTCTTTCATGCGGTCGGGAATGCTGGTAGCCATGTCGGGATCCACATCATAATAATCCTTGATGGCATAAGGCGAGCCGGCTTTGCCTTTCACAACGGCCGGATGGTCGGGGCGGATGCCGTATCGGCTATAATTGGTTTGGGTCGCATGTTCGATGATACCAGTATACCAAATATGAGTCGCTCCCAAAGCTTTGATTTCGTCTAGGGCTTTGGATGTGAAAGCAGCCATTTTCCCGCAACCATTTTCCTGAATGGTTCCATTGTTTCGGCAATGCGTGTTGTTGTTCCCGAACAATCGGGTGAAAACTTGATAAACAATAATCTTTTCGTTTGTGCTCATATATGAATAGGAGTATTTACCCAATGCCATGGGCGTTAGCTTCTTTGTTTATTTTCTTGATGAGTCCTTGCAGAACGGCTCCCGGACCACATTCAGTGAAGTCGGTAGCACCATCGGCAATCATGTTCTTTACGGTTTGTGTCCATCTGACCGATGCGGTGAGTTGTGCAACCAAGTTTGCCTTAATCTTTTCAGGGTCAGTATAAGGTAAAGCATCTACATTCTGATAAACCGGACATTTCGGGGTATGGAATTCGGTTGCATTAATGGCTGCTTCCAATTCAATCTTGGCCGGATTCATCAGCGGTGAATGGAAAGCACCACCTACCTTTAGTGGCAAGGCACGCTTGGCACCTGCGGCTTTCAGTTGTTCGCATGCTTCGTTGATACCTTCGATAGAGCCTGAGATAACGATTTGTCCCGGGCAATTATAATTGGCGGCAACCACCACTTTGCTTTCGTTTGTGATGGCCGAGCAAATTTCTTCTACTTTTTCATCGGCCATCCCAATGATAGCAGCCATGGTTGATGGTGCTGCTTCGCAAGCCTTTTGCATGGCCATGGCACGTGCATATACCAACTTGAGGCCATCTTCGAACGATAATGCCCCGGCTACTACCAAAGCTGAAAATTCGCCCAATGAATGTCCGGCAGCCATTTCAGGTTGTGCATCTTCTTCCATACACAAAGCAGAAATGACGGAATGGAGGAATACGGCCGGCTGGGTAACTTTAGTTTGGCGAAGGTCTTCGTCTGTGCCTTCAAACATGATGTCTGTAATACGATATCCTAGAATCTCGTTTGCCTTTTCAAAAAGTTCTTTCGCTAATGTAGAGTTCTCATAAAGGTCTTTACCCATTCCTACGAATTGGGCTCCTTGACCGGGAAATACAAATGCTTTCATTCTATTTAATTTAAAATTCAGTGCAAAGGTATAAAAAATAAATGATATAAGGATTGCTTTTGATGGATAATGCGTGGTTTGTCCGTGTGTAAAGTATATTGTAGGATGGATAGTAAGCAGAAAAGTGTTATTGTGCGTGATACAAAATTCATGTCGTTGTGAAATAGTGTTTTATAACATGCGAATAAGAAGCTCCTTTTTGGTGGAAGTAAATTATAAATTCCTAAATTTGCAAGGATAAATGATAAGGACTCAATATGGAACAAAGTATTAATCTTCATGTTTCTGTCGATTGTGTCTTGATAGGCTTCGACGGTGAACAATTTCGTGTCTTGTTGGTAAAGCAGGTGAACGATTCTTTGGAAGATGCTCGGAACGTGATGAAGTTGCCGGGAAGTCTGATTTACAACGATGAAGATTTGGACGAAGCAGCCAAACGAGTCTTGCATGAACTAACCGGGTTGAAGAATGTCAAGATGATTCAGTTCAAGGCATATGGTTCCAAGAACCGGACACACAATCCTGAAGATCTGATGTGGTTGGAAAGGTTTCATAGCTTGGACGGGAAAAAAGTAGATCGTATTGTGACTATTGCTTACCTTTCTTTCTTGAAGATTGACCGTCGGGTAGAGAAGTTGTCCGATAAGTATAATGCTAAATGGATGCCGGTCAGTGAAGTGAAGAAACTGGCATTTGACCATTTGCAGATTATGCATGATGCTTTGGTTAAAATAAGACATTATGTGGAAGCTTTTCCTGTTTTAATTTTTGATTTGCTTCCCCGTAAGTTTACGGCTGCACAACTTCGGTCTTTGTATCAATTGGTGTACGACCGTGAGTTTGATGTACGTAATTTCCATAAAAAGATTGTGCAAATGCCTTATGTGGTGATGCTGGAAGAAAAGGAAGTAGGTGTATCGCATCGGGCGGCACGCTATTATAAGTTTGATCGTGTTGCATACAATAAAATATATAGATAATATTTAAACCACTAATCATTATGTATTTATTAGGTTATGATATAGGAAGTTCATCAGTAAAGGCTAGTTTGGTGAATGTTGATTCCGGTAAATGTGTTGCGTCTTCTTTTTTCCCAAAAAGCGAGGCTCCTATCAAGGCTGTCCAACCGGGTTGGGCTGAACAAGAACCAGATGCATGGTGGGAATATTTGAAGTCGGCTACTCAGGTTGTGATGCAGGAAAGTGCTGTGTCGGCCGATGAGATAGCGGCTATCGGTATTTCTTATCAGATGCATGGTTTGGTGTGTGTAGATAAAGAACAACGTGTGTTGCGTCCGGCTATTATTTGGTGTGATTCCAGAGCGGTGCCATATGGACAAAAGGCTTTCGAAACATTGGGTATTGAACCATGTCTTTCATCTTTGTTGAACTCGCCGGGTAATTTTACAGCCAGTAAACTGGCATGGGTGAAAGAAAACGAACCGGAAATCTATGAAAAGATAGATAAGATTATGCTTCCGGGGGATTATATTGCCATGAAACTGAGCGGGGAAATATGCACTACCGTTTCCGGACTTTCGGAAGGAATGTTTTGGGATTTCAAGAAAAACCAAGTGGCTGACTTCTTGATGAATTATTATGGGTTTGATAATTCCTTGATTCCGGAAATAAGACCGACTTTCTCGGAACAAGGTAGGGTCAATGCTTGGGCTGCCAAGGAATTAGGATTGAAGGAAGGTACACCTATCACTTATCGTGCCGGAGACCAACCTAATAATGCATTGTCGCTAAATGTGTTCAATCCAGGTGAAATAGCATCAACAGCCGGAACCTCAGGTGTGGTCTATGGCGTGAACGGTGAAATCAATTATGATCCTAAATCGCGTGTTAATACGTTTGCACACGTAAATCATACAGAAAAACAAAACAGATTGGGCGTATTGCTTTGTATCAATGGTACAGGTATTCTTAATTCATGGGTAAAGCGTACGGTGGCTCCGGAAGGTATCTCATACGCAGAAATGAATGAATTAGCCGCTCAAGTTCCTATTGGTAGTGGTGGTATAAGCATTCTTCCATTTGGTAATGGTGCGGAACGAATGTTAGAAAACCGTGAAATAGGATGTGCTGTAACAGGAGTGAACTTCAATTTGCATAACAAGAATCATATAATCCGAGCTGCCCAAGAAGGTATTGTGTTCTCCTTTAAATATGGTATTGATATTATGGAAGGTATGGGTATTCCTGTTCAGAAGATTCATGCAGGTCATGCCAATATGTTCTTGAGCCCTATTTTCCGTAACACACTGTCTAGTATCACGGGGGCAACAATTGAATTGTATGATACGGATGGTTCGGTAGGTGCGGCTAAGGGTGCTGGTATAGGAGCCGGTATTTATAAAGATAATAATGAGGCATTCGCTACATTGGAAAAACTGGCAGTCATCGAACCGGATGTGAAACATCGTACGGAGTATGATGAAGCATATGCAAGATGGAAGTTTGCATTGGAAAATTATAAATCATAAATCAAAAATCATAAATTAAATTATTATGGCAAAAGAATTTTTCCCAGGAATTGAAAAGATTAAGTTTGAAGGTGTAGAAAGCCGTAATCCGATGGCTTTCCGTTACTACGATGCAAATAAAGTAATTATGGGTAAGACCATGGCTGAATGGTTAAAGTTTGCGATGGCTTGGTGGCATACATTGTGTGCTGAAGGTAGCGACCAATTTGGTGGTGGTACCAAGAAGTTCCCATGGAATGTAGCTGAAGATAAAGTGCAGGCAGCCAAGGACAAAGTAGATGCCGGCTTTGAATTCATGCAGAAAATGGGTATTGAATACTATTGTTTCCACGATGTGGACTTGTGTACCGAAGCTGATACTATTGAAGAATACGAAGCAAATTTGAAGGAAGTGGTAGCCTATTTGAAACAAAAGCAAGCTGAAACAGGTATCAAATTGTTGTGGGGTACGGCTAATGTTTTCGGTCATGCCCGCTATATGAACGGGGCAGCTACTAATCCAGACTTTGATGTAGTGGCTCGTGCAGCTGTACAAATCAAGAATGCCATTGATGCTACCATCGAATTGGGTGGTTCAAATTATGTATTCTGGGGTGGTCGTGAAGGTTACATGAGTTTGCTTAATACAGATCAAAAGCGTGAAAAGGAACATTTGGCTCAGATGTTGACTATTGCTCGTGATTATGCCCGTGCAAAGGGATTCACCGGTACTTTCTTGATTGAACCAAAGCCTATGGAACCGACTAAGCATCAGTATGATGTGGATACAGAAACTGTAATTGGTTTCTTGAAGGCTCATGGATTGGAAAATGATTTCAAGGTGAATATTGAAGTGAACCACGCAACATTGGCCGGTCATACTTTTGAACACGAATTGGCTGTTGCTGTAGATAACGGTATGCTTGGTTCTATTGATGCTAATCGTGGTGACTATCAGAATGGTTGGGATACAGACCAGTTCCCTATTGATAACTATGAATTGACTCAGGCTATGATTCATGTTATTCGTAATGGTGGCTTTGGTAATGGTGGTACTAATTTTGATGCTAAGACTCGTCGTAACTCAACTGATTTGGAAGACATTTTCATCGCACACATTGCCGGTATGGATGCAATGGCTCGTGCTTTGGAAAGTGCTGCTAAGTTGTTGGAAGAATCTCCGTACAAAAAGATGTTGGCTGACCGCTATGCTTCTTTCGATAGTGGTAAGGGTAAGGAATTTGAGGAAGGTAAGCTTACATTGGAAGATGTTTATGCATACGCCAAGCAAAACGGTGAACCGAAACAAACTAGTGGTAAGCAAGAATTATATGAAGCAATATTGAATATGTATTGCTAATAGATAAAAAAAGGAAGGCTCATTTTTATGAGCCTTCCTTTTTTATAATTCAAAATCAGAATCGTAATCTTTCAGTTTGGGATGTAGAGTGTCTTTTGGTGATAAACTTACTTTGTCTAAAGGTATCTGCCAATTAATATTCAAGTCTTCGTCATTCCATGCAATCCCCCCTTCACTTTGTGGAGCATAAAAATTGTCACATTTGTATTGAAATAGAGCAACTTCACTTAAGACAGCAAAGCCATGTGCAAAGCCTTTGGGAATAAAAAGTTGTCTGTGATTTTCTTCTGTAAGCTCTACTGCAACATGTTTTCCGTAGGTCGGTGAACCTTTCCGTATGTCTACAGCTACATCTAGAACGGATCCTTTAATAACTCTGACAAGTTTGCTTTGAGTATAAGGTGGCTTCTGGAAATGTAATCCGCGGATTACTCCGTAAAAGGAAAAGCTTTCGTTGTCTTGTACGAAAGTAGTCTTACATACTTTTTCTTCAAATTCTCGGGTGGAAAAACTTTCAAAGAAGTACCCACGTGCATCTTTGAAGATACGAGGTTCAATGATGAATACCCCATCTATTTCAGTCTTGATAACTTCCATTTACAATCCTAATTCTTTAATTACCTTCAATAAATATTGTCCATATTGATTTTTGAGCATTGGTTGAGCCAACTCTTTCATCTTTTCAGCTGTAATCCATCCTTTTCTTAAAGCGATTCCTTCCAAACAAGCGACTTTTAATCCTTGTCTTTTTTCGATGACTTCAATATAAGTACTGGCTTCGGCCAAGGAATCGTGTGTACCAGTGTCTAACCAAGCAAATCCACGTCCTAGAGTTTGTACTTTCAGTTCTTTATCTTGTAAGAATTGTTGGTTTACAGTAGTGATTTCTAATTCGCCACGTGCAGAAGGTTTGATGTTCTTGGCTACTTCAACAACTTTATTAGGATAAAAATATAATCCTACTATTGCGTAGTTTGATTTGGGTTGGCTTGGCTTTTCTTCGATGCTAAGACAATTGCCTTCTTTGTCGAATTCAGCCACTCCATAGCGTTCGGGGTCACTAACCCAGTAACCAAATACGGTGGCTTTTTGGTCTTCTTCTGCTGTTCTTACAGCTTCTTTTAGTAAGGCAGAGAAACCATTTCCGTGAAAGATGTTGTCGCCTAACACCAAACATGCAGCATCGTTTCCGATGAATTTCTCACCAATGATAAATGCTTGTGCCAAACCGTCAGGTGATGGTTGTTCTGCATATTCAAAATGAACTCCATAGTCGCTACCATCACCTAATAAACGCTTAAAACCAGGCAAATCGTAAGGAGTGGAAATAATAAGTATGTCACGAATGCCAGCCAGCATGAGTGCCGATATGGGGTAATAAATCATGGGCTTGTCAAAAATTGGAAGTAATTGTTTAGATACCCCTTTTGTGATGGGGTATAGACGTGTTCCTGTTCCTCCAGCCAATACTATACCTTTCATAAGATTCTATGTTTGATTAAAACCTAAAGTTGTATACAAAGGTAATGTATAAAAATGAAAAAAGAATGTGTTTTCAGAAAATATCATTATCTTTGTTGGAAAATTAAATATCAAGATATGAGTATGAATGATAATCATCTTGTAATTATGGCTGGTGGTGTAGGTAGTCGCTTTTGGCCGATGAGCACCACAGATTACCCCAAACAGTTTATTGATGTTTTGGGATGTGGAAGAACATTAATACAATTAACATATGACCGATTTGCAGGTATTTGTCCATCTGAAAATATTTGGGTAGTGACATCTGATAAGTTTGCTGAAGAAGTAAAGAATCAATTGCCGGATATTGCAGATGACCATATATTGCGTGAACCTTGTCGTCGTAATACGGCACCTTGTATCGCATATGTAAGTTGGAAAATCAAAGCTCAAAATCCGAAAGCTAACATGGTGGTAACTCCAAGTGATCATATTGTGATGGATGTGAAAGAGTTTCAGCGTGTCATAGAATCAGCGTTGAAGTTTACTGCAAAATCAGATGCGATTCTGACTTTAGGAATGACTCCTAATAGGCCGGAAACAGGATATGGATATATTGAAGCGGATTTAAGTTTTCCCTCGAATAGCAATCGTGAAATTTATCGTGTGGATTCATTTAAGGAGAAACCGGATTTGGCTACGGCAGAAAAATATCTGAGAAAGAACTCTTTCTTTTGGAATTCTGGTATTTTTGTTTGGAATGTTAATACAATAGTAAATGCATTGCGGGTGTATCAACCGGCTATTTCGAAAGTATTTGAACGTATGTTACCTTTTTATTTTACAGATATGGAACAGCAAATGATTAATGAGCAGTTTCCTACCTGTGAAAGTATTTCTATTGATTATGCGATTATGGAAAAGGCTGACGAGATTTTTGTATTTCTAGCCAGTTTTGGGTGGAGTGATTTAGGTACTTGGGGATCTTTACATATGAATTCAGCTAAAGATGCAAATAATAATGTATTGATAGGCTCTAATATAAATATGTATGAATCAAGAAACTGTATTGTACATACTACTCAAGAGAAAAAAGTTGTAGTTCAAGGATTGGATGGATACATTGTGGCAGAAAAGAACAATACTCTTTTGGTTTGTCGTTTGTCAGAAGAGCAGCGAATAAAAGATTTCTCAGAATAATAAGAAGGAGGCAGGATAAATAAATCCTGCCTCCTTCTTATTTGACAACCTTCAATGCTTCATCATAATTGGGCTCGTGCGTAATTTCTGAAACAAGTTCTGAATAAATGATTTTTCCCATTCGGTCAATAATGATAACGGCACGTGCTAGCAATCCTTTTAATGGCCCATCTGTCATCAATACTCCATATTTTTCCCCGAAATCGGAAGTATAGCAATAATCGGATAATGGGATGACGTTGTTTAACCCCTCTACAGAACAAAAACGGCTTTGTGCAAAAGGTAAATCTTTGGAAATACATAAAACGGTTGTTTCCGGAAGGTTGGCACCTATTTTGTTAAACCGTCTTACGCTTGTTCCGCATACACTTGTATCCAGGCTTGGAAATATGTTTAAAATCAAATATTTACCTTTCCAATCACTTAATTTATACTCTTTTAAATCTTCTTTGACTAGAGTAAAATCCGGTGCTTGTGTTCCTTTATTTACAAATTCTCCGGCTAATGTAATTGGAATACCTTTAAATGTTACAGCCATAAATCTTATGTTTTTAATTCTTATGATATAACAAATGAGGAGGCTGAATGGTTTATTTACGTCCTTTATAAATTAAATATCCCACAATCAATACACCGACTGCTATAAATATATATCCAATTTCATGGCTGTATTGTGATACCGTGTCAAGTAGTTGGTCTTCAGGAACAACGGATTGCAAACTATATCCAATAGCTGCTAAAATGGCATTCCATATACCTGCTCCTAAAGTAGTGTAAAGTAAGAATGTAGAGAGTTTCATTTTAGAAAGTCCTGCTGGTATGGAAATCAATTGTCTAACGGCAGGAATCAAGCGTCCGATGAATGTTGATAATGCACCGTGCTTGTCAAAATAAGCTTCAGCATGTTTTACTTTTTCTTCATCTATCAGGCACATATGACCGAAACGACTATTAGCAAATTTATAGACAATAGGACGGCCTACGTAGTAAGCTAAGAAGTAATTGATGAGTGCCCCAATATTAGCTCCTATTGTAGCAAATAGAACTACTAGATATACATTCAATTCGCTGTTTGGATTGGCAGCTCTATAGGCGGCAGGAGGTACTACTACTTCGGATGGAAAGGGGATGAAAGAACTTTCAATGGTCATCAGAATGGTGATGGTCCAATAATTTAAGTTGTCTAAGCACCACTGAATAAATGTAACGGATTCCATATGATAAATTTATTTTTGGTTGTTTAATATTTCTGTCAGTTTTGTCAAATCGGCAAACATGGCTGAAAAACGTTTGTCCTTTAATATGCTTTCGTCAAATTGATGTTCGTTTATCTTCAAAGCTTGGGCGATGTAATTCAGACATTTGTCCGGATGGTTCAATTCATAATAACAAGAAGCATTAATCAATAGTGCTTCTAACTTTTCGTTGGGATAATTGTAGATGATATTCTCACAACAATTAATAGTATCTTCGTATTCTTTAAGAAAAAAATAACAATTGGCTATGCTGTATAAGACTTCTATCTGTTCGTCATCGGGTGATAATGACAATGCCTTTTGAAATAGCTTTTTTGCGTTTTCTTTTTCTTTGAGTTGCAAATGAAGCATGCCTTTCTGTAATATGCCTCCTCGATAGAAGGGGTTGATTCTGATGGCTTCATCAATGTATTTCATACCTTCTTCGGGTTTCTCAAGATGGCTGTAACACATTGCAATGTAACTGTATATTTCTGACTTTTCAAAGTCTGTCAGTTTGGGACATTGTTTCAACCATTCCATGCAGGTATTTAATAGTTCTACCGTATTTTCCAATTCCATGTAGGATTTGGCGATTAGAGCATAAATTCTGCTTTTTGTTTTTGTTGTTGGAAGGATTCTTTTGAATATATTGATTGCTTCTATCTGATTTTCGTCTTGCAGATAACAAAAACCTTTAACTTCCAATGCTTCTTCATTATTCTCGTCGATGGCCAAGGCGAAGTCTACGGCCTCGTGGGCTTGTATGTTTGCAGATTGAGCCAAATAACACTTGGCCAATCCATTCCAATGTCTGGTGGAATATGGGTGTTTGTCCAGGCTTAATTGGAAGGCTTGGATTGCTTTTTCTGGTTCACCAAATGTCATGCAGAAATCACACCAAGCATCTCTGAATGTTTGGTTATTGGTTTCATTGATACCTTTTTGCCTAATTTTTTCCAACCATTTGAGTGCATATTCTTTTTGGTTGGTGTCCATGTAGGTCATGGCTATGTCGAGTAAGACATCTAACGATTCTTCTTCAGTCTCAGCCAATTCCTCAAAGATAAGTTCGGCATCGTCTATACGTTTTTCTTCCATCAAAAGATCTGCTTTCAAAAATTTTACTTCCCGATCGGATGTGTCTTCGATAAGGTCTGCTATCTGATAGGCTTCTTTCAGTTTTCCCTTGATGGCTAAAGAACGTGACTTGAAAATCAAGACATCGGTATTGGAAGGGTGTAGTTGCAAGGCTAGTTCGATGGCTTTTTCTGCCTTCTGTTCTTCATTGAGGTATGCGTAATACTCGGCGATGTCGGTTAATTCTTCGGCATCAAAATAAGTGGGGGTATGGCTTTCTACCATACCCTCATATTTAGCTAATATGTCTTTGAATTCCGGGTCTTCGAAGTAGGAAGACAGGTCGTTGTTCATAGGCTTATTAATGATTTATTTATTGATTTTGCTCCAAGTATCTTTCAGCGACACGGTACGGTTGAATACTAAGTGGTCAGAGGTTGAGTCCTTGTCCACATTGAAGTAACCGATGCGTTGGAATTGTAAATAGTCGAGAGGTTTGGCGTCGGCCAGGAATTTTTCGACATAACATTCGGTCAATACCTTCAATGAATCCGGATTAATCATTTCTTTCATGGCTTCCAATGCGTCGCAGTTCTTAGCTTCACGGATGTCGGACATTTCGTCACGAGGATTTTCCACTTTCCACAAACGGTCATACAAACGTACTTCGGCCTTGAGGCAATGGTTGCAACTAACCCAATGGAGAGTACCTTTCACTTTACGGCTGCTGCCTGGCATACCGGTCTTGGTGTCGGGGTCGTATTCGGCATAGACGGTAGTGATATTGCCATTTTCGTCCTTTTCACATCCGGTACACTTAACGATGTAGGCATTCTTCAGACGTACTTCCTGACCTGGGGTCATGCGGAAATACTTCTTTGGAGCGTTTTCCATGAAGTCTTCACGTTCCATCCAAAGTTCACGGCTGAATTCAATGGTGTGGGTGCCTGAATTCGGATCTTCCGGATTATTGATGGCTTCCATGGCTTCTACTTGTCCCTCGGGATAGTTGGTGATGATGAGCTTCACGGGGTTAATTACGGCACTGACGCGGGTTGAACGCTTATTAAGGTCATCGCGGACAGCACTTTCGAGCAAGGCGAAATCGTTCAAGGCATCGAAAGTGGTGTAGCCAATCTTATCGACGAAGTTTCGGATGGACTCAGGAGAGTAGCCACGACGACGGAAACCGCAGAGGGTCGGCATGCGTGGGTCGTCCCAACCATTGACCAAACCTTCCTTCACGAGGATGAGAAGGTTACGTTTGCTCATTAGGGTGTAGTTGAGATTCAGCTTGTTGAACTCATACTGACGGGGACGGTTGTCATCTAGGTCTTGGTCTTCTTTCACCCAGTCAACAAACAAATCGTATAATGGACGGTGAGGCACAAATTCGAGGGTGCACAATGAGTGGGTCACTCCTTCGAAGAAGTCGCTCTGACCGTGGGCAAAGTCATACATCGGGTAAGCTTTCCATGTGTCACCGGTACGGTGGTGCGGATGCTTCACTACGCGGTAGATGATTGGGTCGCGGAAGTGCATGTTGGGGCTGGCCATGTCAATTTTGGCACGGAGAACCATCTTACCTTCTTCGATTTCACCGGTGTTCATCTTTTCGAACAGGGTGAGGCTTTCTTCTATGGGACGATTGCGATAAGGGCTTTCTGTACCCGGTTGGGTAGGAGTGCCTTTCTGTGCAGCAATGTCTTCTGATGATTGTTCATCAATGTACGCCTTGCCTTCCTTGATTAAGCGGATGGCAAAATCCCAAAGTTGCTGGAAGTAATCGGATGCATAATATTCGTTACCCCATTGGAAGCCGAGCCATTGGATGTCTTCCTTGATGGCTTCTACGTATTCCATATCCTCTTTCGTGGGGTTAGTGTCGTCGAAACGGAGGTTGCACACACCGCCATAGCGGGCTGCAATACCAAAATCCAGACAGATAGCTTTGGCGTGTCCGATGTGGAGGTATCCGTTCGGTTCGGGCGGGAAACGGGTTTGTACTCGGTTTCCATTCTTGCCCTCGCTGAGGTCTTTCTCTACTGCCTGTTCGATGAAGTTCAGACTTTTCTTCTCTGTTACTTCGTTATTGTTCATTTCACTCATAATGGATTCTATCTTTTTACACTTTTCGGAGTGCAAAAATACACAATCTTTTGGGATATACATTATTTTATTAATATTATCTCGCCTGTTTTTTGAATTTCTAAGGATTTATCCCACTTTCTTTAGGCTGAAATAAGAAGGTTTGATAGTAATTAATCTTTTCAAAAAATAGTTTTCTTGAAAAGATTAATTGGTAAAGATATTTAAATGTAAGAAAAAAGCCCCTTTTTTGTTGGTAACTTGAGACTTTTTAGTAACTTTGTCATGCGGAAATATCTGAAAAGGATGTCAGGCATACTTTTTTTCATCAAAATGACAGAAAAAGGCAAAATATGTTGTAGGACATAACTTTTTATTTGGATGCTTCTAAAAAAGCCCGCATATTTGCATTGTTATCCTGAAAACAATCTTTTTACCTTAAAAAACTAATACCTATTGAAAACAAAAAAGGAGCCTTTGTGAAAAGGTTCCTTTTTTACTTTCTTTAAAGTGTTGTTACGAAAAAATCAACAAAATTCTTTCATGCTTTATAGAGGAAATATTCAAATGTCTTCACGTATTTTTTTTAAGCGAAGGCGTATGGATAAAAACGCGAAGACGTTTTTCATAAAATGTCAAGTCATTTTTTCAAAAGTCCGCCTTATTTTCTTAACTTTGCATCTAAATAATAGAAAGAATTGATAACATGGCACAACCGTTGGCAGAGCGTCTTCGCCCCAAGACGCTCGACGACTATATAGGGCAAAAGCATCTGGTGGGGCCGGGTGCCATATTGAGGCGGATGATTGATGGCGGACGCATTTCTTCCTTCATCTTATGGGGACCTCCTGGGGTGGGGAAAACCACTTTGGCCCAAATCATAGCCCATAAGCTGGAGACACCTTTTTATACGTTGAGTGCTGTAACGAGTGGGGTAAAAGATGTGCGTGATGTCATAGAAAAGGCACGGAGTAATCGTTTCTTTAATCAGATGAGTCCCATCCTGTTCATTGATGAAATCCATCGTTTTAGCAAATCTCAACAAGATTCGTTGTTGGGGGCCGTAGAGACAGGGGTAGTGACATTGATAGGAGCGACGACCGAAAATCCATCTTTTGAAGTTATCAGACCATTGTTATCCCGTTGTCAGCTTTATGTTTTGAAGTCATTAGAGAAAGATGACTTGTTGGAGTTGTTACAAAATGCCATTCGGAAAGATGCTTACTTGAAGGAGAGAAATATCGAATTGAAGGAAACAGATGCCATGTTGCGATATTCGGGAGGGGATGCACGTAAGTTGTTGAACATCCTGGAGCTTGTAGTAGAAGCAGATGCAGATACCGAAAAAATAATCATTACAGATGAAAAGGTTGTTCAACGCCTTCAGCAGAATCCTTTGGCATACGATAAGGATGGTGAAATGCATTACGATATTATCTCGGCATTTATCAAGTCCATCCGTGGAAGCGACCCCGACGGGGCTTTGTATTGGTTAGCTCGAATGGTAGAGGGTGGCGAAGACCCTGCATTCATCGCTCGTCGTCTGGTTATTTCCGCTTCAGAAGATATCGGTTTGGCCAATCCAAATGCCTTGTTGTTGGCCAATGCCGCATTTGATGCCGTGATGAAAATCGGTTGGCCGGAAGGTCGTATTCCTTTGGCCGAGGCAACCGTATATCTAGCTACCAGTCCTAAGAGCAATTCGGCTTACGAGGGAATCAACCGTGCTTTGGAAATCGTTCGGTCGACAGGAAACTTGCCCGTTCCTCTGCATTTGCGTAATGCTCCGACCAAATTGATGAAACAATTGGGGTATGGAAAAGATTACAAATATGCCCATGCTTATGAAGGCCATTTTGTCAATCAGCAATTTCTGCCCGACGAAGTGAAGGAAAGCCGCATTTGGTATCCTCAAAACAATGCTCAAGAAGCAAAATTGAAAGAACGGATGCAAGGATTATGGGGCGAACGATTTAAAGAATAATAGTCATAATTAATAGAAGGATGAAAATAATAGTATTGGATGGATATGCATTGAATCCCGGTGATCTCTCGTGGGAAGGGATGCAATCTCTTGGCGATTTGACCGTATACGAACGCACCACTCCCGAACAAGTATTGGAACGTTCGGAAAATGCAGAAGTACTGATAACCAACAAGACCGTTCTGACTAAAGAACACATGGAAGCCTTGCCACGATTGAAATACATCGGTGTATTGGCCACAGGGTACAATGTAGTAGATATAGAATCGGCTAAGAAACGAAACATCGTGGTGACAAATATTCCTGCTTATAGCACCATGAGTGTGGCACAGATGGTTTTTGCCCATTTACTTAACATAACTCAAAGGGTGGGATATTATGCTTCGGAAAACACGTGTGGTCGATGGACAAATAGTCAGGACTTTTGTTATTGGGACACAAATTTAATGGAATTAGATGGGAAACAATTAGGTATTGTAGGTTTTGGCAATATAGGTCAGGCAACAGCTCGCATAGCATTGGCTATGGGAATGAAAGTTTTAGCCTACACTTCAAAGTCGCAAGCTGATTTGCCGGATGGAGTGTTAAAAGTTGGGATGGATGAACTTTTCTCCATGTCGGATGTGGTAAGCCTACATTGTCCCTTAACTCCAGAAACGAAAGAAATGGTCAATGCTAATCGTTTGAAATCCATGAAGCCAACAGCTATTTTGATTAATACCGGTCGTGGTCCTTTAATTAATGAAATGGATTTAGCAAATGCCTTGAATAACGGTATTATAGCAGGAGCAGGTTTGGATGTGCTTTCCTCAGAACCACCATTGGCAGACAATCCTTTGTTGAAAGCAAAGAATTGTTTCATAACCCCACACATTGCGTGGGCAACTTACGAAGCACGTGTTCGCTTGATGCAGATAGCTGTATCCAATTTGAAATCCTATATAGAAGGTAACGTAATTAATAATGTAGCTAAATAAAAGACGATGGTAGAAGATAGAATTGAAAAAGCAGTTTCCCTCTTCAAAGAAGGGTTTAATTGTTCACAGGCTGTAGTAGCGGCTTTTGCAGATCAATATGGTTTTACCCGTGAACAAGCTTTACGTATGTCAGCTTCTTTTGGTGGAGGTATTGGTCGAATGCGTGAAACATGTGGTGCTGCATGTGGCTTGTTTATGTTAGCTGGCTTGGAGACTGGTGCTACGGAAGGAGCTAATCGAGAAGGAAAAGCAGCTAATTATGCCTTGGTGCAAGAATTGGCCGAAGAATTCAAGCGTCGTAATGGAGCATTAAGATGTGCTGATTTATTAGGTTTGTCTTCTAAAGAACCTGTAGTCTCTACTCCCGAGCAACGAACAAGTCAATATTATGCCAAGCGTCCGTGTGCAAAGATGGTTGAAGAAGCAGCTCGGATATGGTCCGAGTATCTTGAAAAACATTCAAAAGAGGTGTGATTTGATAAAAAATGATAAAAATAATTACTTTTTTATCTATTTACATGTTGTATAACATAAAAAAGTTGTATATTTGCACTCGAAATATTAACTCAAAAAGAATATTAGAATGTTGAAAGAAAAAGCAGGTGCTTTGGCCGGACAAATCTGGGAAGCATTGAATGGTACAGAAGGTTTGACACAGAAGCAAATTAAGAAAGCAGCTAAGATGAAAGCAGACAAGGATTTTTTCTTGGGCTTGGGTTGGTTGTTGAGAGAAGATAAAGTAGCTGTATCTGAAGTTGAAGGTGAAATCTTTGTGAAATTGGTGTAAGTAAATCATCAATACGAAATAAAAATTGCGTTGACACATATTTACTATGTTGTTCAACGCAATTTTTTTGTATCTTTGCGACAAATAAAATGAAACAATGAAAAACATTCGTAACTTTTGCATTATTGCACATATTGACCACGGAAAGTCCACATTGGCAGATCGTTTATTGGAATATACTCAAACCATCAAAGTCACAGAAGGACAAATGTTGGATGACATGGATCTTGAGAAGGAAAGAGGAATTACCATCAAGAGTCATGCCATACAGATGGAATATATATATAAAGGTGAAAAATATGTTTTGAATTTGATTGACACCCCGGGGCACGTAGACTTTTCATACGAAGTTTCCCGCTCGATTGCAGCTTGCGAAGGTGCTTTGCTGGTGGTCGATGCATCTCAGGGAGTTCAGGCACAAACGATTTCTAATCTTTATATGGCCTTAGAGAATGATCTCGAAATTATCCCAGTCATGAACAAGTGTGACATGGATAGTGCCATGCCCGAAGAAGTGGAAGATGAAATTGTAGACCTATTGGGATGTAAGCGTGAAGAGATTATTCGTGCTTCCGGAAAGACAGGTTTGGGGGTGGAAGAAATCCTCAATGCGGTCGTTGAACGTATTCCGCATCCGGAAGGTGATGAAGAAGCTCCGTTACAAGCATTGATTTTTGACTCTGTGTTCAACTCTTTCCGAGGAATTATTGCCTATTTCAAGATAGAGAACGGTGTTATCCGTAAGGGGGATAAAGTGAAGTTCTTCAATACGGGTAAAGAATACGATGCCGATGAAATCGGAGTATTGAAAATGGATATGATTCCTCGTAACGAACTCAGAACCGGTGATGTGGGATATATTATTTCGGGTATCAAGACATCTAAGGAAGTGAAAGTAGGGGATACCATTACTCATATTGCCCGTCCGTGCGAAAAAGCTATCTCGGGTTTCGAAGAAGTGAAGCCGATGGTTTTTGCCGGTCTTTACCCCATCGATGCAGAAGATTATGAAAATCTCCGTGCATCGCTTGAAAAACTACAATTGAATGATGCTTCCTTGACTTTCATGCCGGAATCATCTGTGGCTTTGGGCTTTGGTTTCCGTTGTGGCTTTTTGGGATTGCTTCATATGGAAATTGTACAGGAACGACTCGATCGAGAGTTCGATATGAACGTGATTACTACCGTACCTAATGTATCCTATAAGGTATTCGACAAGCATGGTGAGGAAAAGGAAGTACATAATCCGTCGGGCATGCCGGAAGTAACATTGATTGACCACATCGAAGAACCTTATATCCGTGCATCCATTATTACTACTACCAATTACATTGGTCCTATCATGACCTTGTGCTTGGGTAAACGTGGTGAACTTATTAAGCAAGAGTACATTTCGGGTAACCGTGTGGAAATCTTCTATGACATTCCATTGGGCGAGATTGTGATTGACTTCTATGATAAGTTGAAAAGTATCTCGAAGGGATATGCCTCGTTCGACTATCACATGAATGGTTTCCGCCCGTCTAAGCTTATTAAGTTGGATATTCTATTGAATGGGGAACCGGTGGATGCCCTTTCTACTTTGACACATGTGGACAATGCTGAGTCTTTCGGACGTCGTATGTGTGAAAAACTGAAGGAACTCATCCCTCGCCAACAGTTCGATATTGCTATTCAGGCAGCTATCGGTGCGAAGATTATCGCCCGTGAAACAGTTAAACAATTGCGTAAGGATGTAACCGCTAAGTGTTATGGTGGTGACGTGAGTCGTAAGCGTAAATTGCTTGAAAAGCAGAAGAAAGGAAAAAAGAGAATGAAGCAGATTGGTAATGTGGAAGTTCCTCAGAAGGCCTTCTTGGCAGTACTGAAATTGGATTAATAAATTAACCTTAAAAATACTATAAAATGAAGTTCTTATCTTATTGTGCGTTATGTGTCAGTTTACTTTTTCTGACGCAATCATGTACAGAAAATCACTTGATAAGTGATGAATCTGAACGTGCTATTGTACAAAGCGATTTTGAAAATCGCGTAGCCAACTTGAATCAAGGTAACTTGTTTGAAGTGTTTAATCAACCGATGTCAGAGATGCAAAAAGAAGCTATGACATTTCTTTATGCATACATGCCATTAGGTGATATTACAGATTATTCCGGAGAGTTTTTCTTGGAAAATATTGATTATACTTTAAAGGCAAAAGAAGAAATGCCTTGGGGTAAGTTGATTCCAGAACGTGAATTCCGTCATTTTGTTCTTCCTATTCGTGTGAATAATGAAAATTTGGATGAAAGTCGTAAGGTCTTTTATGAAGAATTGAAGGATCGGGTGAAGAATCTTTCTCTTCGTGATGCTGTTTTGGAAGTAAACCATTGGTGTCATGAAAAAGTAGTCTATACTCCTTCTGATTCACGTACAAGTTCACCTCTTGCAACGGTAAAGACTGCTTATGGACGATGTGGTGAAGAATCAACTTTCACAGTTGCTGCTTTACGTTCTGTTGGTATTCCGGCTCGTCAGGTTTATACTCCGCGTTGGGCACATACCGATGATAATCACGCTTGGGTAGAAGCATGGGTTGATGGTGAATGGTATTTTTTAGGTGCATGCGAACCCGAACCGGTTTTGAATTATGCGTGGTTTAATGCTCCAGCTTCTAGAGGTATGTTGATGCATACTAAAGTTTTCGGACGTTATAATGGTCCGGAAGAAATCATGCACCAGAATCCTAATTATACAGAGATTAATATTATTGGAAACTATGCAGCCAATGCACCGGCTACTGTAATCGTACAAGATGAAGCCGGTAAACCAGTAAAGGATGCAAAGGTTGAGTTTAAGGTATATAATTATGCTGAATTCTATACCGTAGCTAATAAGTTGACAGATGAAGCCGGAAAAACATCACTCTCGGCCGGCAAAGGTGATATGTTGATTTGGGCATCTAAGAATGGAAAGTTTGGATATGGAAAATTATCTTTTGGAAAGGATGCTGAACTTATTGTTAAGTTGGATAAGAAAGCAGGTGAAAGACACTCGGCTGCTTTTGATATTATTCCTCCTGTAGAAGGATATAACTTACCGGAAGTAACCCCGGAACAGCGTGCAGAAAACGATCGTCTTTTGGTTCAAGAAGATTCTATCCGTAACTTGTATGTATCAACCTTCATGTCTGAAGAGTCTGCTCGTCAATTTGCCAAAGAATATCAGTTGGATGAAGATGCAGTAGCAAAGATATTAGTTGCGTCTCGTGGCAATCATGAAGTTATTCGTAATTTCTTGTCACGCTTGCGTACTGATAAGTCTAAGGCTGGAGGTATTGATTTGCTTCAGCGAATCTCAGCAAAAGATTTGCGTGATGTAAGTCTGGAAGTCTTGATTGACCACATGCAATCACATGTGTACGAAGCGAATATGGATTATTTCCGCCGTTTTATTCGTAACCCACGTGTGAGCAATGAAATGTTGACTCCGTATAAGTCTTTCTTTGAAAAGGAAATAGCAGAGGCAGACAAAACTGCATTCAAAGCAGACCCCATGAAATTGGCTGCTTGGGTTACAGAAAATATCCGTGTAGATGAACAATGTAATTTGGGTGGTTCACCGATTTCTCCAGCTGGTGTTTGGAAAGCTCGCGTGGCAGATGCTCATAGCCGTGATATATTCTTTGTTTCAATGGCTAGAAGTTTGGGCATCCCGGCTCGTATAGATGATGTAACAGGTAAGGTACAAGTTATTGATATGGACGGAGCTAAGGATGTGAATTTTGGAGCTAGCGTTTCAGCTGAAACAAAATCAGGTAAATTTGTAGCTAAGTATTCTCCTATTGCATTCTTGGATGATCCGAAATATTATTCACACTTTACAATTTCTAAGGTTACAGATGAAGGAAGTCTGCAATTGTTGAATTATGACGAAGGTGATATTGATATGGGTGGCGGTGCTACTTGGAGTAAGATTTTGAAAAACGGAACAGCGTTGGATGAAGGATATTACATGATGGTCACAGGTACACGTTTGGCTAATGGCGGTGTATTGGCTGATTTGGAATTTTTCCCAGTTAATGCAGATGAGACAACAACCGTTGATTTGGTTATGCGTGAAAACAGTGATGAAATTCAGGTAATCGGTACGTTCAACTCTGAAACAAAGTATAAATTGATAGGTAGTGATGATATGACATCTGTATTGAACACAACTGGCCGTGGTTATTACGTAGTTGGTGTATTAGGTGTTAATCAAGAACCGACCAACCATGCATTGCGTGATATTGCAGCAATGTCTGCTGAATTTGAAAAATGGGGTAGAGGTATTGTTCTTTTGTTCCCGGATGAAGAATCATATGCGAAGTTCCGTCCACAAGATTTCCCGGGATTGCCTAAAACTATCTCGTTTGGTATTGATAAGGATGGTGTTATCCAGAATATGATTGCAAAGGAAATGAAACTGTCTAATAAAGATATTCTTCCGATGTTTATCATTGGTGATACCTTCTATCGGGTTGTCTTTGTTTCACAAGGATATACCATTGGTTTAGGTGAGCAAATGATGAAAGTTATTCATAAGTTGTAAGCATCATAAAAAAAGAAATCCTCTCATATCGAGAGGATTTCTTTTTTTATGATGTCTTTAAGATATGGATTAATGTTCGTCTTCAAAGATTTTTCCTTCAGGATTTTCATTGAATAATTCATCAACAGCAGCCTTGACAATCACAGGATTTGTTACATCTTTCTTGTATTCTTCGATTTTTACTACATCGCCCATTGAAACCTTAGGATTGCGATAAATCATACCGCTTTCATACGAATTTCTACATGTCAAGTGGAATTCTGTTGCACCTGTTTCGTCTGCAATTTGGCGAACAGTGTTTGAACGTACACAACCACCAGGCATAACGATAATACGGCCATTGGCTTGTTCTACCAATTCTTTAATCAAAGGAATACCTTGAACTGCATCCGGTTCTTGTCCAGAAGTAAGGACACGAGTACATCCCAAACTGATGATGTCTTCTAAAGCTTCTTTTGGGTCACGACTCATGTCGAATGCACGGTGGAAAGTTACATTCATGCCATCAGCAGCTTCAATTAATCTTTTACAGAGTGGAATGTCAACTGTACCTTCAGCTGTCAAACATCCGATCACGATACCGTCTACGCCAAGTTCTTTACACAACTTGATGTCATTAATCATAATTTCTTGTTCATATTCATTGTATAAGAAATCACCACCTCTTGGACGGATAATAACGTGCATCTTTGTTTCTTTCAATAAAGCTCTTGCCATGCGGATTTCTCCGGCTGATGGTGTTGTACCGCCTTCAGGAATACCTGCACATAATTCAATACGATATGCACCACCTTTTTGTGCCATTAAAGCACTTTCTGCAGAATTAGCACAAATTTCTACTTTAAATTTAGGGTCTTGATTCATGGTATAATTAATTTAGTATATAGATAATTAGTCTTCATCTTCGTCAAATTCGTCTTTCTTCTTTTTAGATCTAGCTTTAGCCTCTTTTTCCTTTTTTTCAAGTAACTCGTCTTTCTCATCTTTCAATGCTAACTCCGCTAAAGCAGCTTTGACTATTTCCGGATTGGTTATGTCTCTTTGATATTCTTCTATCTTCACTGTTCCGCCCATGGATACTTTGGGATTTCTGAATATCATTTCACTTTCGTATGAACTTCTGCCGGAGAAATGGAATTCTGTAGCTCCGGTTTCTTCAGCTATTTGTCGGATGTTGTTCGGGTTAACACCGCATCCTGGCATAATGATGATTCGTCCATCGGCTTGTTCTACCAATTCTTTCAATAGAGGTATACCTTTAACAGCATTTGCTTCCTGTCCGGAAGTAAGGATACGAGTACATCCCAATTCAATGATTTGTTCTAAAGCGACTTTAGGGTCTTTACACATGTCGAAAGCTCTGTGGAAAGTTACGTTCATGTCGCCAACGGCATTCATTAGCTTTTTCATGGCAATCATGTCTACATCACCTTCGGCTGTCAGACATCCAAATACGACACCATCCGCTCCCAATTGGCGAGCAACTTTTATATCATGAAGCATGATTTCTTGTTCCAATGGAGAATATAGAAAATCTCCTCCTCTTGGTCGTATGATAACATGTAATTTGGTTTGTTGCAGTAACTGTCTAGCCATACGCATGTCACCAAATGGTGGGGTTGTTCCTCCCTCAGGAATACCGGCACATAATTCTACTCTATATGCTCCTCCTTCTTGTGCCTTGATTGCACTTTCTACAGAGTTTGCACAAATCTCAATTTTAGATTTTCTGCTCATAGATGTCATTCTTAAAGTTTCTGTACGTGTATGGAACGAATGGCTCTTTCCTTTACCCGCAGAGTCTCATTAGTATTAGGAATTTTATGCAAATATAACTATAAAGTAAATTCGTTGAATTAAAAAAAGGAAAATATTTTGTTTTTTGGGTTAGCTTTTTTCATTGTTACAATGAAAAAAATGATTTATGAAGAAAATAATGGTTTTATACTTTATTCTATGCAATTAAAATATTAATTTTGCAAGGTTTAGTTATGTTGAGCTTGCTAAAATGGCAGATATTATTAAGCATCGGGGTGTTATCGAGAAGATAGACGGTTCGCATATCATAGTTCGGATAGTGCAGACATCTGCATGTTCGGCATGTAGTGCGAAGGGACTTTGCAATGCTTCTGAAAGCAAAGAAAAGCAGATTGATGTTTACGGTGTACAGGCTTCTTATCGGGTAGGAGAGGAAGTCGTGGTTTGTGGAACTACATCCATGGGGATGCGGGCGGTCATGTTGGCCTTCGGCGTGCCCCTTCTTATTTTATTACTGATGCTTTTTGTGGCTATGCGGATTACTGATGGCGATGCATTATTATCGGCTATTATTGCTCTGCTTGCCATAATACCTTATTATATTGTCATATATTTCATGAAAGATAAGTTAAGCAAAACTTTCTCATTTACGATAGAAAAACAATAATAATTAATAATAACTAACATTATGAATTTAATTCTGGTTGCAGTGATTTCATTAGGTGCGATTGGTTTGATTGCCGCGGTAATCTTGTATGTCGCTTCGAAGAAGTTTGCTGTGTATGAAGACCCCCGTATTGCTCAGGTAGCCGAAGTGCTTCCTCAGGCCAATTGCGGTGGATGCGGTTTCCCGGGATGTAACGGTTTTGCATCGGCTTGTGTGAAAGCTGCTGATGCCGGTTCGTTGGAAGGAAAGTTGTGTCCGGCCGGTGGTGCTCCGACAATGGAGAAAATCGCGGCCATTCTGGGAATGGAAGCCGTTGCCTCCGAACCGAAGATTGCGGTAGTGAGATGTAACGGTAGTTGTGAAAACCGTCCTCGTACAGCTCAGTACGATGGTGCCAAGTCCTGTGCCATTGCACATGCTACTTCGGGTGGTGAGACAGGCTGTGCCTTCGGTTGTTTAGGCTGTGGTGATTGTGTTTCTGCATGTAAGTTTGATGCTATCCACATCAACCCGGAAACAGGATTGCCGGAAGTGGACGAAGAAAAGTGTACCGCTTGTGGTGCTTGTGCCAAGGCTTGTCCGCGTCGCATCATCGAAATCCGTCCGAAGGGCAAGAACAACCGTCGCATGGTAGTGATGTGTGTCAACAAGGACAAGGGTGCCGTTGCCAACAAGGCATGTAAGGCTAGCTGTATCGGTTGTGGCAAGTGTGTGAAGGTTTGTCCGTTCGAAGCAATCACGCTCGAAAACAACTTGGCATACATCGACCCGGCTAAGTGTAAGTCTTGTCGCAAGTGCGAACTGGAATGTCCGAAGGGTGCTATCCATGCTATCAACTTCCCGCCACGCAAGCCGAAGACAGAAACTCCAGCTACTCCAAAACCGGCTACGGCTCCGAAAGTAGAAGCCCCGAAGGCTCCGGAAGCTCCAAAGGCTGAAGCTCCGAAAGCAGAAGCATAAGGATGTGTCATTTTGAGCATCGCGAAGGATCTGGATACACAAATGAGGATGCAATCAGATTCTTCACTTCGTTCAGAATGACACGATGAGAATAATAGAGTAAGTAAAAACAAATAAAAGATATAACAGTGAAGACATTTAGAATTGGTGGAGTTCATCCAGCAGAAAATAAATTGTCAGCAGGCAAAGCCATCGAAACCCTTGCCCTTCCGAAGCAGG
>SUXX01000017.1:23486-39660 GCA_015060735.1 Bacteroides sp. | reverse complement strand
CCACCTCTTCCCATTCCGAACAGAGAAGTTAAGCCTTGTCACGCCGATGGTACTGCGTTTGTGGGAGAGTAGGTAGCTGCCGTTTTAAGTGAAGCCTTCGATACAGTAATGTATCGGAGGCTTTTTTGTTTTTCTACTTTATTTTCTACTATATTATTTGTTTAGTTTATAGATTTCTTTTATATTTGCAGTGTACTAACAAACTAATACACTAATAAATTAAAAACATGAACACAACAATGATTGAAGTAGACAAACTGTTGTTTGGCTATGGTAAAGGAAAGTCGAAAATATTGGATGGATTTTCGATGAAACTGAATAAAGGTTCGGTCTATGGACTTTTAGGGAGAAACGGTACAGGTAAGTCTACCTTGCTCTATTTGTTGGTAGGATTACTTCGCCCACAATCGGGAAGGGTGTTGTACAGAGGAGTGGATGTAGGACTTCGTTATCCCATGACTTTGCAGGATATGTTCTTAGTGCCTGAAGAATTTGCTTTGCCGGGGTTAAGCTTGAAGCAATATGTAAAGTTGAATGCTACTTTTTATCCAAATTTTAGCTACGAGCTTCTGAAATCGTGCTTGAATAATTTTGATATGGATGAGAATGTTCATTTGGGGGAACTCTCGATGGGGCAGAAGAAGAAGGCGTTCATGTGTTTTGCTTTGGCTGCGAATACTTCATTGCTGATGATGGATGAGCCAAGTAATGGATTGGATATTCCTTCAAAGAGCCAGTTCCGAAAAGTGATTGCTGCGGGAATGTCGGATGAGAAAACGGTGATAATCTCTACTCATCAGGTGAGGGATATTGATAGTTTGCTCGACCATGTGTTGGTTATGGATGACTCTCGACTTTTGTTGGATGAACCAGTGGCAAGAATTTGTGATAAACTGTATTTCGGTGAACAAGGGGTAAATGAGCCAATAGAAGATGCTCTGTATGTACAACCTTCGATGCTGGGGAATAGTGTGATTCTTCGGAATGAGCATCATGAAGACTCAATGATGAATCTAGAGTTGTTGTTCAATGCTGTGTTGGCGGAAAGGGAGAAATTGCAAGATGTATTTAAATCATAACACAAACACTTTATTATATGGATACAAATAGATATTTTAGCTTTTCACGTCTTGGATGGGTGATGAAACGTGACTGGATGGAGAACTGGAAAATGAATCTTTATCGATTTTTTGGACCGTATGCTGCCTTTTTGTTGATGATGATATTTGGATATCTGAATGAAGAGTCTTTTGAGGACTTTGCTAAACTTGTATGTGGTGTATTGGGATTTATTCTGTTCTTTGTGGGGACTTATGCGGCTTCTTTTGTAATGGAAACAATGGATACGCAAGAAAAACGTATTGCTTATTTGATGTTGCCGGCTACTTCGTTAGAAAAGTTCATATCTCGTGTATTGTATGTAACCGTAGGATTCGCCGGATTGGTGGTGATTGCTTTATTGCTGGCTGAAGCTACCCGATTCTTGTTTTTTCCGTTGTTTGATTTACCAGATACTTTTAAACAATCTGTATTGCCTTTAATATGGGATAATCTGATGAGCATGGATATGTTGGTTTTTGAAGGTCCTGGTGCCAAGGAATCTTATTTGGTCGACAAATTGAGTAATGTGTTGGGTTGGCTCTTAGGAGGATGGATTTATTCGTTTTTCATTCTGGGAGGTTGTTATTGGCACAAGCATGCTTTTGGAAAGACCTTAGGTATAATGTTAGCCGTGGGCATTGTAGGGGTGATGGCTTTGGTTTTTGTAGTGGCCGAAGGGGTTGATGAAACCTGGTGGTTGGAATTTGCTGCTTGGAGTGAGGAATATTTCAATTGGCTAACGATTACGAGCATGCTTTCGTTGCTTATTTGGGTATTTGTAGGATTGATTTTATTGAATTGGTGGCTGGCTTACCGTTGTTTTGCACACTCGCAAATAGTGAAACCTAAATTCTCTTTGCTATGAAGTTCAAGGAAAGTAAATCCATCTATTTGCAGATAGCCGACCGTATTTGTGACGAGATTCTGCAAGGGAAGTATCGGGAGGAAGAACGTATTCCGTCTGTTAGAGAGTATGCGGCTATGGTGGAGGTGAATGCCAATACGGTGGTCCGTTCGTACGACTACCTGCAAGGCCAGGACATTGTTTATAACAAGCGTGGCCTGGGTTATTTCGTGATACAGGGAGGGCGTGAACGTATTCTTGAATTGCGGAAAGAGGTTTTCTTGAAGGAAGAATTGCCGGATTTTTTCCATAAGCTGAAGACGCTGGATATACCCATGAAGGAAATAGAGCGAATGTATCGGAAGGCTATGGGCGAAGGCGAATAACGAATTCGTGAAGGCGAAATGAAAAAAACGTGCTGGCGTTTGAAGGTAAACGTCTGCACGTTTTTATATTTTTATTCAACTTTTTTTCTACAATAGCTGTTATCTCAAGAAAAAGAATTAATTTTGCGACTTGATAATTATCTAGGTAAATATAAATACATGATGGAGCTCGATTTGTTGACGGCTATATCCCCAGTAGATGGTCGTTACAGAGGGAAAGCGGGAGCTTTGGCCTCTTATTTTTCAGAATTTGCACTTATCAAATATCGTGTGCAAGTTGAAATTGAATACTTTATAACATTGTGTGAACTTCCTTTGCCGCAGTTGAAGGGCTTGGACGCTTCTCGCTTTGATGCGTTGCGTGCCATTTATCAGAACTTCTCAGAAGCGGATGCACAACGAATCAAGGAAATTGAAAGTGTAACCAACCACGATGTGAAGGCGGTGGAATACTTCATCAAAGAAGAATTCGATAAGCTCGGTGGTTTGGAGGAATACAAGGAATTCATTCATTTCGGATTGACTTCGCAAGACATCAACAATACTTCTATCCCCCTTTCTATCAAGGAAGCTTTGGAGCAGGTTTACTATCCTTTGATTGAAGAATTGATAGCTCAACTTAATGCGTATGCTGAAGAATGGGCAAACATCCCGATGTTGGCTAAAACTCATGGCCAACCGGCTTCTCCAACCCGTCTGGGCAAGGAAGTGATGGTGTTTGTATATCGTCTGAATCGTCAGTTGGAGGCATTGAAAGCATGTCCGATTACGGCCAAGTTCGGTGGGGCAACCGGTAACTATAATGCTCACCACGTAGCTTATCCGGAATATGACTGGAGAGCATTCGGTAGCAAGTTCGTGGCCGAGAAACTTGGGCTGGAACGTGAAGAATATACAACTCAGATTTCGAATTACGACAATTTGGGTGCCATCTTCGATGCCATGAAGCGTATCAATACCATTATGATAGATATGAATCGTGACTTCTGGCAATACATCTCGATGGAATACTTTAAGCAGAAGATTAAAGCAGGTGAGGTGGGATCGAGTGCTATGCCACACAAGGTGAATCCGATTGATTTCGAAAATGCGGAAGGGAACTTGGGTATCGCCAATACTATCTTGGAACACTTGTCCAGCAAGTTGCCTGTATCTCGTTTGCAACGTGACTTGACCGACTCGACCGTATTGCGTAACGTAGGCGTTCCTTTCGGACACATCATCATAGCCATTCAAAGTTCTCTGAAGGGACTCCGCAAATTGTTGCTGAACGAAAAGGCTATTTATGAAGATTTGGATAATTGCTGGAGTGTGGTAGCCGAAGCTATTCAAACCATCTTGCGTCGCGAAGCCTATCCGCATCCGTATGAGGCCTTGAAGGCTTTGACCAGAACTAATCAGGCCATAACGGAAACTTCTATCAAGGAATTCATTGAAACGCTGGAAGTAAGCGAAGAAATCAAGAAAGAATTGCGAGTGATAACACCGCATAACTATACAGGTATGTAATAAAAAGTCGGCCATGGGCTGACGTTTGTTAATTAGAAAAAAGAAAAGAAAATGAGTATGGAAAAGGAAGGCAGAGCAGAAGGCTTTGCGAATGACAAGTCCGGCCGTGATGGCGGTTATAAGTCATATAACAGATACAACAATGGTGGTGAACAGCGTGCTTATCGTCCTCGTGTCAATTACAATTATGAAGGAGGTGAACGTCCCCGTCGTCCCCGCTTTCATGCGAATGCGGAAGGTAGCGAGCAACGTGCATACCGTCCCCGTACTAATTTCAATCAAGAAGACGGATATCAAAGAGAAGGTCGTCGTCCGCGTATGAATCAGGGATATGGTGAACAACGTCCATCACGTCCACGCTTCCATAATACCCCGTATGGCGAGCGTCCACAACGTCCTCGTTTCCAATCGGTAGAAGAAGGTGGCGAACAACGTTCGTTCCGTCCTCGCACCAATTTCAATCGCGAAGGCGGTTACCAAGGTGGTGAGCGTCCGCAACGTCCTCGTTTCCAATCAGCATCCGGACGTCCGTCTCGTCCTCGTACGGCCGGCTATAATCCGAATGCGAAATATAGCATGAAGAAGCAGATTGAGTATAAGGACATCTTGACTGACCCGAACGAACCGATTCGCTTGAATAAATATTTGGCCAATGCAGGCATTTGCTCTCGTCGTGAAGCAGATGAATTCATTACAGCCGGTGTCGTTACAGTTAATGGTGTAGTGGTAACCGAATTAGGAACAAAAATCAAACGTACAGATGAAGTGAAATTCCACGACGAGGCAGTAAACATTGAACGTAAAGTTTATGTGTTGCTTAACAAACCCAAGGATTGTGTAACCACTTCAGATGATCCTCAAGAACGAAAGACTGTTATGGATTGTGTGAAAGGAGCTTGCAAAGAACGTATCTATCCGGTGGGACGTCTTGACAGAAATACGACCGGTGTCTTGTTGCTGACAAATGATGGCGACCTAGCTTCCAAGTTGACACACCCGAAATTCTTGAAGAAGAAAATTTATCATGTGTATTGCGACAAGAATGTGTCGAAGTCAGATTTGGATCAGATAGCAGCCGGTATAACCTTAGAAGATGGAGAAATCCACGCAGATGCCATCAGTTATGCTTCCGAAACAGACAAGAAGCAAGTAGGCATTGAAATCCATTCAGGCAAGAACCGTATTGTTCGTCGTATCTTTGAATCTCTCGGCTATCGAGTGAACAAACTTGATCGTGTTTACTTTGCCGGATTGACAAAGAAAGGATTGCGTCGCGGAGATTGGCGTTATCTGACTGAACTTGAAGTGAATATGCTCCGTATGGGCTCTTTTGAATAAAAAACAGAAACGAAGATAGATATGGAAAAGATTCGTAGAACAAAGATAGTAGACCTCTTGCAATGCCGCAACTGGGGTTCAATGGTGAATGTGAAGGGGTGGGTGCGTACTCGCCGTGGTAGCAAACAAGTAAGCTTCGTTGCTTTAAATGATGGGTCTACAATAAATAATGTACAAGTGGTAGTCGATTTGGCTAACTTCGATGAAGAATTGGTGAAACAGATTACTACCGGTGCATGCTTGAGTGTGAATGGTGAGTTGGTTGAGTCTATAGGTTCCGGTCAAGCCGGTGAAATCCAGGCTCGTGAAATTGAAGTATTGGGTACTTGCGACAATACCTATCCTTTGCAGAAGAAAGGTTGTTCGATGGAATTCCTTCGCGAGATTGCACACCTTCGTCCTCGTACCAATACCTTTGGGGCAGTGTTCCGTATTCGTCATAACATGGCAATTGCCATTCATCAGTTCTTCCACGAACATGGCTTTTTCTATTTCCACACCCCGATTATCACCGCTTCCGATTGTGAAGGTGCCGGCCAGATGTTCCAAGTGACAACCAAAAATCTTTATGATTTGAAGAAGGATGAAAATGGTTCCATCATTTACGACGATGATTTCTTTGGTAAGCAGGCTAGCTTAACAGTTTCTGGTCAGTTGGAAGGTGAATTGGCTGCTACGGCTTTGGGAGCCATCTATACATTTGGACCGACTTTCCGTGCAGAAAATTCCAACACTCCTCGTCACTTGGCTGAGTTTTGGATGGTAGAACCAGAAGTTGCGTTTGCTGATTTGAACGATTTGATGGATTTGGAAGAAGAATTCATTAAATATTGTGTTCGTTGGGCTTTAGAACACTGTAAGGATGATCTTGAGTTCCTGAACAAAATGATTGATAAGGGCTTGATTGAACGCCTGCAAAAGGTGGTAGATACAGAATTTGTTCGTTTGCCTTATACAGAAGGTATCAAGATATTGGAAGAAGCTATAGCTCAAGGCAAGAAGTTTGAATTCCCTGTATATTGGGGTTGTGACTTGGCCAGTGAGCATGAACGCTTCTTGGTTGAAGAACATTTTAAGAAGCCGGTTATCATGACGGATTATCCGAAGGAAATAAAAGCTTTCTATATGAAGCAAAATGAAGACGGAAAAACCGTTCAAGGTACCGATGTGCTTTTCCCGCAAATTGGTGAAATCATCGGTGGTAGTGTGCGTGAAGAAAACTATGACAAGTTGATGACCCGTATCAATGAATTGAATATTCCGATGAAGGATATGTGGTGGTATTTGGATACTCGTAGATATGGTTCTTGTCCGCATGCAGGTTTCGGTCTTGGATTTGAACGTTTGTTGTTGTTTGTGACAGGCATGGCTAATATTCGAGATGTAATACCATTCCCAAGAACACCACGTAATGCAGAATTCTAAATAATAAAAAGATAGTGTGAAAGGAGAAGACTGAAAAAGTCTTCTCCTTTTTTATAAAAAAGTTTAGGAAACATTGCATTTTTTAATAATTATATATATATTTGTCTACACGAAGCATGAAGTTGTTAACTTAATATATTAAACTATGAAACGGCATTTTTTTATCTCAATGATGGCCGTGCTTCTGTTGCTTGGAAGTGGCAAAATGATGGCTCAAACAGCTAATCAGACAACACCTGTTGAACTGAATGGTATTTGGCAAATGTGTTTTTACGTTTCGGGTGATCCTAGTATCCCAGGAGAGTTGAAACCAAGTAATTCATTCAAAATTTTGACGAATGATGGGCAATTTGTGAATATGACGGTAATTCCGAATAAGGGGGCAATTATCATCGGTTCAGGAACTTACCGTCAATCTGCAGTAAATGCGTTTACGGAACATGTAGAAAAGAATCTTCATCTTCCTCAGTTGGTGGGTAAGGATAATGTATTGGAATATGAATTGAAGGGCGGTGATGTCATGCTGGTAAAGTATTTTGTGAAGAAAGATCCTGAAGGACATGAAATTAATTCCTGGTATTATGAAACTTGGAAAAAAGTAAGAATGCCGGCTGTATATCCGAAAGATTTGGTAAGATAAAATAAAGGTTTAAGAAGAAAGCGGGGAGTTCCCCGCTTTTTTTGTGCTTTAATATAAGAATAAAAAATCATTCAAATCTTTTGCCAATTTAAAGAAAAGCAGTACCTTTGCAAGCCGATTATTATCAAAAGTATGTAAAAGATTAATTCTTAGCGTTTTAATGTTCTTTGTCCGGGAGTGTTAGACGATTAAGAAAAAGAAAATGTTTTTTAGTAGTAATATTTAAAAAGAATTAAGAGTGGATACTTTAAGTTACAAGACCATTTCTGCAAACAAGGTAACAGCTCAGAAAGAATGGGTTGTTGTTGATGCAACCGATCAGGTCGTAGGCCGTCTCGGTTCAAAAGTTGCGAAACTGTTGAGAGGAAAGTACAAACCAAGCTTTACTCCTCACGTAGATTGCGGTGATAATGTAATCATTATCAATGCAGACAAAGTTGTTTTCACAGGTAATAAGTGGAATGACAAGGTTTACTTGCACTATACTGGTTATCCTGGTGGTCAACGTTCTACTACACCGGCCGAAATGATGAAGAAGGTTAATGGTGAAGAAAGACTGTTGAAGAAAGTAGTAAAGGGTATGCTCCCGAAGAACCGTCTGGGTGCTGCTTTGTTGAAGAACTTGTATGTATATGCAGGTAGCGAACATAAGCACGAAGCACAATGCCCGAAGTCAATTGATATTAACGCACTTAAATAATAAGGAATGGAAGTAATTAATGCATTAGGCAGACGTAAGCGTGCTATTGCTCGCGTATTCGTTAGCGAAGGTACAGGAAAGATTACTATTAACAAGAGAGACCTTGCAGAGTACTTTCCATCAACAATTCTTCAGTATGTAGTAAAGCAACCTTTGAATACATTGGAAGTTGCTGAAAAATATGACATCAAGGTAAATCTTTGCGGTGGTGGTTTCACTGGTCAGTCACAGGCATTGCGTTTGGCTATCGCTCGTGCATTGGTAAAGATCAACGCAGAAGATAAGAAGGCTCTCCGTGCAGAAGGCTTCATGACTCGTGACCCACGTTCTGTAGAACGTAAGAAGCCGGGTCAACCGAAAGCACGTCGTAGATTCCAGTTCAGTAAACGTTAATATCCGGTTTTACTTAGAACTGGTTAAAAAGCGTTTAGTATCTAAACCGCCGGGATTCTTTCAGCTAGACTACCCGATGGTTGGTTGAGAAAAACAAAAAAGAAAGTAAACGATTAAAAGATTAAAGAAATGTCAAGAACAAATTTTGATACTTTATTGGAAGCCGGTTGCCACTTCGGACACCTTAAGAGAAAGTGGAACCCTGCTATGGCTCCGTATATTTTCATGGAACGCAATGGTATTCATATCATTGACCTCCACAAGACTGTTGCTAAGGTAGAAGAAGCTGCTGAAGCAATGAAGCAAATTGCAAAATCAGGAAAGAAGATCCTGTTTGTTGCTACTAAGAAACAAGCTAAGCAGGTGGTAGCTGAGAAAGCTGCATCTGTAAACATGCCTTATGTAATCGAACGCTGGCCGGGTGGTATGTTGACTAACTTCCCGACTATCCGTAAGGCTGTAAAGAAAATGGCTACTATCGATAAGTTGACTAGCGATGGTACATATTCTAACCTTTCTAAGAGAGAAATTCTTCAGATCTCTCGTCAACGTGCTAAATTGGAAAAGAACCTTGGTTCTATTGCTGACTTGACTCGTCTTCCGTCTGCATTGTTCGTAGTTGACGTGTTGAAGGAAAACATTGCTATCCGTGAAGCTAACCGTTTGGGTATTCCTGTATTTGCTATCGTGGATACTAATTCAGATCCTTCGAATGTAGATTTCGTTATTCCTGCTAACGATGACGCAACAAAGTCTATCGAAGTTATTCTCGATGCTTGCTGTGCTGCAATGAACGAAGGTTTGGAAGAACGTAAGGCTGAGAAGGTAGATATGGAAGCAGCTGGCGAAAATGCTCCGAAGGCTGGTAAGAAGAGAACTTCTAAGGCTCGCATGGATAAGTCAGAAGAAGATGCAATCAATGCATCTAAGGCTGCCGCTTTCATTAAGGAAGAAGAAGCTTAATATATAAAGTAGTCAAGTAGTAAGTAGTTAAGTAGTGAGTTTAAGCTTGCTACACGAGAGTAGCCAATGTCTTTTGACTACTTAACTACTGACTGCTCTGACTACTTTTTTATTGTTTATTATTAACTCATTAAAATATAGAAATTATTATGGCTGTAACTATGGCTGAAATTACCAAGCTTCGTAAGATGACTGGAGCTGGTATGATGGACTGTAAGAACGCTTTGAATGAAGCTAACGGTGATATCGATAAGGCAATGGAAATTATCCGTAAGAAAGGTCAGGCTGTTGCTGCTAAGCGTTCAGACCGTGATGCTTCTGAAGGTTGTGTATTGGCTAAGACTACTGGTGAATTCGCAGCTATCATTGCTTTGAAGTGTGAAACTGACTTCGTTGCTAACAATGCTGATTTCATTAAGTTGACTCAAGATATCTTGGATGCTGCTGTTGCCAACAAGTGCCAAAACTTGGAAGAAGTTAAGGCATTGCCGATGGGTAACGGTACTGTACAGGATGCTGTAACTGATCGTAGTGGTATTACTGGTGAAAAAATGGAATTGGATGGTTATTGCTTCGTAGAAGGTACTGTTACTTCAGTTTACAATCACCAAAACAAGAACGGTCTTTGCACAATTGCTGCTTTCAACAAGGAAGTAGATGCTCAGTTGGCTAAGAATGTTGCTATGCAGATTGCTGCTATGAATCCGATTGCTGTTGACGAAGACGGTGTTTCAGAAGAAATCAAGCAAACAGAAATCAACGTAGCTATTGAAAAGACTAAGGCTGAACTTGTACAGAAGGCTGTTGATGCTGCATTGAACAAGGCTGGTATCAATCCTGCTCACGTAGATAGCGAAGACCATATGGAAAGTAATAAGGCTAAAGGTTGGATTACTGAAGAAGACGTGGTAAAAGCTAAAGAAATCATTGCAACAGTTTCTGCACAGAAGGCTGCTAACTTGCCTGAGCCAATGATTCAGAACATTGCTAAGGGCCGTTTGGCTAAGTTCTTGAAAGAAGTTTGTTTGTTGAATCAAGAAGATATCTTGGATGGTAAGAAGACTGTAAGAGAAACATTGAAGGAGGCTGATCCTGAATTGAAGATTGTAGACTTCAAGCGTTTCACTTTGCGTGCTGAATAATCAATCGTATTGAATAATACAAAATAAAAGCCGGGTATAAACCCGGCTTTTTATTTTGTTTGAGTATAGCCTTCTGTTTTTAATAAATCGATGATGCGTTGTTTGAAGTCACCTTGAATAATGATTTCCCCGTCTTTGGTGGAGCCTCCTACCCCGCATTTAGATTTCAGTAGTTTGCCTAACTCTTTTAAATCGTTTTCTGTACCGATGAATCCACGGATGAGGGTCACGGTTTTTCCGCCTCGACCTTTCTTCTCCATGCTGACACGTAGCTTTTGTCCGTTTTTGGGAAGAGTGTCGGTTTCTTCCCGTTCTATGTTCTCATAATTAAAATCAGGGTTTGTAGAGTAGACTATATTTAATCGAGCTTTCCAATCATTGTTTTTCATTCCATTCCGTTTTATTTGTTGTAATCAAAGATACCACTTTTTTTGTTTACTCTTAGTGCTTGTAACAAATAAAAGTGTAATTTTGTATATTCACAGCTAAAATGTTTTTAAGAATGGACCAATATTTGAATAAATACGCTGATAAAGTACCTGAACCGACCTTGCAAAGGTTACCTTGGTACCTTTCTACGATAAAATTGATGAAGGAGAAAGGTGAGGCGTATGTTTCATCTACCCAAATTTCGAAGCAGGTGAATATCGAAGCTTCTCAAGTAGCTAAGGATTTGTCTTATGTTAATGTTGCAGGGCGTACCCGAGTTGGCTATGATATTGATGCATTGATTCATGTGTTGGAGAAATTCTTAGGTTTTATCGAATTGCATAAGGCATTTTTGTTTGGTGTAGGAAGTTTGGGTGGTGCTTTGTTGCATGACTCCGGTTTGTCGCATTTTGGTCTAAAAATAGTGGGAGCCTTTGATGTTAGAGCGGAATTGGTTGGAACGCAAATCAATGGTATCCCAATTTATCATATAGATGATTTTGAGAAGGTAATGGCGGATAACCGGGTAAATATAGGCATATTGACCGTCCCAATTAATCATGCTCAGGAAATGACTGATAAAATGGTTGCGGGTGGAATCAAAGCAGTGTGGAATTTTACTCCGTTCCGTATTGTTGTGCCAGAAGATATTGTTGTACAGAATACCTCTCTTTATGCTCATTTAGCTGTTATGTTTAATCGTTTGAACTTCATTCAATAGTAATGTTATGAAAATTATAGCTGTAGGGATGAATTATGTGGCTCATTGTCACGAACTCCATGCGGATGAGAATTTGCCGAAGGAACCGGTGATATTTATGAAACCGGATTCTGCATTGTTGAAAGATAGTAAGCCTTTTTTCATTCCCGATTTTTCGAAACGAGTGGATTATGAAACAGAATTGGTGGTGCGTATCTGTCGGCTGGGAAAGAATATTGCTCCCCGTTTTGCTTCTCGTTATTACGATGCAGTTACAGTAGGTATCGATTTTACAGCTCGCGATTTGCAACAGAAGTTACGGGCTGAAGGTAAGCCTTGGGAAATCAGTAAGGGATTTGATAATTCAGCTGTAATTGGTGATTTTGTACCGGTTGATCGGTTCAAGGATGTGCAGAATCTGAATTTTCATCTGAACATTGACGGTAACAAGGTGCAAGAAGGCAATACGTGTGATATGATTTTCAAGATAGATAGTTTGATTGCTTATATCAGTCAGTTCTATACCTTGAAGATTGGGGACTTGCTTTATACCGGGACACCGGTAGGAGTTGGCCCAGTCGGTATTGGTCAGCATTTGGAAGGATATTTGGAAGGTGAAAAACTATTGGATTTCTATGTAAGATGAAAATAAGAATTGGTTTTGGCTTCGATGTACACCAGTTGGTTCCGGAGCGTGAGTTGTGGTTGGGTGGTATTAAATTCGAACATGAATTAGGCTTATTGGGGCACTCAGATGCTGATGTACTGATTCATGCCATTTGTGATGCTTTGTTGGGGGCCGCCAATATGCGTGATATTGGCTTTCATTTCCCGGATAACGCCGGAGAGTTTAAGAACATTGATAGCAAAATTCTCTTAGCTAAGACGGTGGATTTGATTGCCACTAAAGGCTATCGGGTAGGCAATGTAGATGCCACGGTATGTGCCGAGCGTCCGAAGTTGAAAGCACGTATTCCTGAGATGCAGGAAGTCCTTGCCCGGTTGATGCAGGTGGATGTCGAAGATGTGTCTATCAAGGCCACTACCACCGAGAAGCTTGGCTTTACCGGAAGGGAAGAAGGTATTTCAGCGTATGCAACGGTGTTGATAGAAAAGTTATAATATTAATCCAAGCGATAACAGCAGTCCGAACACTACGATGTTTCGGGCTGTTTTACCCAATACGACGTTCAATTCTTTCCCGTGAAAGATACGAATCATTTCCCGCCAAGTAGTGAAGTGTAGAATCAAAAAGAAAAGGGGTAATATTGATGCCATTAAATATCCATTGAAAGCATAATATGAACAAAGCCCTACCGCTAGGATTCCCAATGACAAGTAAGCATAACGACCGGTTTTTTCGCCAAATCGTACAATGAGTGTTCTTTTCCCGCTAATTTTGTCTTGGTCGCGATCACGGTAATTGTTCAGCATCAATAAAAGGTCAGAAACCAAGCCACAAGCCGTACAAGCTATGGTGACATTCCATGTCCAATCGTGTGCCATTGTATAGTATGTACAACCCACAGGAACGAATCCAAAGAAGATAATCACCAACACATCTCCCCATCCATGATAAGCAAGTGGATAAGGGCCAGCTGTATACAGAAAAGCGAATAGCACGCAAAGCATGCCTACGGGAATCATCTCCAAACCACAATACTTTAGCAAGAGGAGTCCCCAAAGACACGAGAGTAACGTGGTGATAATCATTCCTTTTTTCATGGCTTCGAGGGTTATCCATCCTTGAGCACAAGCTCGTTCAGGTCCGAGGCGGTCATCACGGTCGCTTCCTTTCAGAAAGTCGTAATAATCGTTGATGAAGTTCGCATCAATTTGCATACTGAATGCGAATAGGAAACAAAGTAGAGCGGGAATCCATTGGAAAACTCTGTCAGCATAAGCTAACGAACAACCTATTAATACGGGAGTAGCCGCAGCTGCTAACGTCTTCGGGCGTGCTGCCAATATCCAAGCTTTTATCGAATTAGTTCGTACGTTTACCATAATCTGTGAGAAATGTTTTCTGCGATGACGCAAAGATAACATTTCTTGTAGATTATAGAAACGTACTTGCCCCTAAAATGTTACTCATGTCGGTTACATTACGAGCATTGGTTAGTTCTCCGTTTGTTAGATAAAAAAGTTGGTATTGTGTTGGAGCATTGTCTTCGCCAATGAGGATGACCACTTGGGCTTTTTGCTGGGGGAATTCAATGTAGGTTACATCCAAGACTTCATCTGTGGAATAAGGACCGAAGGTAAAGGTGTGATAGACTGCTTCGGGTACTTCATCCATTACCTGCCAATCGGTTTGTTTCATCATCCAGTGTCCTCGAGTGTCGAGCCAGACTTTTGTACTGAAACCATCGTGCTGAAAGTTGGCTACGTAATAGTTGTCGTCTGTACTCCATCCAATGACCTCTATGGACGGATAGAGGGCTTTTAGCGAGTCTTGTACAAGAGTTGGTACGTATTCTGCTGATACATTCAGGTTTACCTGAAGTAATATATAAAGGAGGATAAAACGAAACTTGTCCATTTGCTTGTCTTTTTTAGGAACAAACAAATGGACAAGTGTTTTGTTCGGAGATTAGTAAGTGATAATCGGTTCCAATTCTTTAGCTTGAGCAATCATCTTTTCCAATTCCGAAAGGGAAGGAACGCGGTTGCAGAGGTTCTTTTCTTCGTTTACTTCTGTCACCTTGGCGTGAAGGTTGGCAGGTACGCGGTGACGGAGTTCCTTTACGGTGTCAACACCTGCTGCTTCTAACAACTCTGCAAATTGTCCGGCGATGCCATTGATGCGGAAGAGGTCGGCATGGTTGGTCCATTTCAAGATGAGTTTTTCACTGATGCCTGTAGCTTCAGCCATTTCAGTACGACCTTTCTTGGTTGCACACTTTTCCAACAAGTCTTCTGTGGTCTTCACACCGGCTGTTTGAAGCTTTTCTGCATATACAGCACCGATTCCTTCGATTTGTTCAATTTTGTATCCCATGATAATTGTGTTAGAGGTTAATAATTTTTGGCTAAAGTACGTTTTTTATTAATAACTAACAAATAAATTAGTGTCATTCTTCGCTTTGCATGGGATGATACATCTGTATTCGTTCCCAAACTTTTGGGTGAAGGAAGTATCGCACGTCCTTGCCTTGCTTCAAACTTTCGCGGATGAATGTGGAACTGACTTCTAGTAACGGAGTATTAACCAATTGTACATTGGGCGGAAGTGTGCTTTCGTTTATATCGAAACCTGGGCGTGGATATACTATCAGTCGGTGGTGTGCCATGATGACGTCTGCATCTTTCCATCGGGGGAAAGACACCCAATTGTCTGCTCCGATGATGAGTGTAAACTCTCGGTCGGGATAGGTCTCACGGAGCTTCTGAAGTGTGTTCACCATGTATGACGGACGTGGCAAGTGGAATTCGAAGTCTGATGCATGAAACTTAGGATAGTCTTCTACGGCTAGGCGTGCTAGCTCCAAGCGAAGTTCATCATTCCATAAGTCGGTCGATTTTGCCTTGAAAGGATTCTGAGGGGAAACCATGAACCATAATTCATCCAAGTCGCCATACTCGCAAAGATAATTGGCGAGGGCCAAATGGCCGATGTGAATGGGGTTGTATGAACCGCCGAAGATTCCTACTTTTTTCATGCTTTCTTTTGCCAACTTTTATAACAGAAATATTGAATACCTCCGCAAAACGCTGCACATGGAGCCAATAGCCATAGTTTCATAGCGATGGATATTACAAAGATGATGATGCATAAGGCACCGATGATGAGACTAACATGCATCATAATGCGGGCCTGTTTCTTTTCTTTTGATAGACTCATATATTAAAGGTATAAATATTTATTTCTCCAACTTGCGTAATATCGACTTGCCCATCCACCGGCAAGAACCGCAACGATTGTGATTCTGTGATAATGAAGGGTGATGGCAGTAATCATTGTAACAAAGCATAAGATGCATATACCTAAGAATAGGTACATCATCCGTTTGGCTCGTTTTTTCTCGTCGGAATTACTCATGCGTTCAAGAAATTCTGAATGGTTTCCAATGCGTCTGCTTTTGCCTTTTCCAATTCGTCGTTGATAACCACTATATCGAACTTATTGGCGTAGCCCAATTCGAACTCGGCTTTGGCGATACGGCTTTCAATGACTTCGGGTGCATCGGTGGCACGTCCTACAAGACGCTTGCGAAGTTCTTCTATGCTGGGTGGTTGGATGAAGACGGACAAAGCTCGGTCGCCATAATATTTCTTGATGTTGCATCCACCCACTACGTCTACATCGAATACGACATTGAAGCCTTCTTCCAATTGTTTTTCGATGGGGGCTTTTAAAGTGCCGTAGAAGCGGTTTTCGTAGACTTCTTCGTATTCCAGGAATTCATCGTTGGCGATACGTTGCTTGAATTCCTCGGCCGAGAGGAAGTAATATTCCACACCGTGTTGTTCGGTGCCTCGGGGAGGACGGCTGGTGGCCGAAACGGAGAATGCGAGGTTCAGATTCTGTGTCATCAAATAATTGATGATGGTGGACTTTCCCGAGCCTGATGGGGCGGAGAAGATAATCAGTTTTCCTTTTG
>SUXX01000017.1:0-23386 GCA_015060735.1 Bacteroides sp. | reverse complement strand
CCTCGGGGAGGACGGCTGGTGGCCGAAACGGAGAATGCGAGGTTCAGATTCTGTGTCATCAAATAATTGATGATGGTGGACTTTCCCGAGCCTGATGGGGCGGAGAAGATAATCAGTTTTCCTTTTGTCATAATATTAATATGAATTGTCATTCAGACGACCAAGGGGAGGAAGAATCTCGGAAGCGTTAAATGGTTGTTACCGAGATTTTTCGGGCAAGCCCTCAACGACTCGTCTTCGCTTCGCTCTGAATGACATATGATTTATCTATTTACATTACATTCAGCACTTGTTCTTTGATTTGCTCCAATTCGTCTTTCATCCGTACCACGATGTTCTGCATTTCGGCATGGTTCGATTTGCTTCCGGTGGTGTTGATTTCACGTCCCATTTCTTGGGCGATGAAGCCGAGTTTTTTACCTTGTCCGTGTCCGGTAGCCATGGTTTCGCGGAAGTAGGCGAGGTGATTGGCAAGGCGTTGCTTTTCCTCGTTAATGTCAAGTTTTTCGATGTAGTAGATAAGTTCTTGTTCGAGGCGATTCTTGTCATAATCCACACTGATGGTCTTTTCGAGGGCAGCGGTGATTCGTTCGCGGATTTTGGTCACGCGTTCCGTTTCGTAAGGTTCTATTTCTTTCATCAGTGCTTCGATGTTGTCCAGCTTTTCGTGGAACTTCTTTTCGAGGGCAGCTCCTTCCTGAATTCGGAAGTTGGTGATTTGGGTGATGGCTTCGTCAATCGCTTGGCGGACAACGCCCCATTCTTCTTCGCTTAATTCCTGGATGTCTACTTTGGTGAGTACATCCGGCATGCGGAGCAGGGTGCTGAACAAATCCGTAGGCATCGGAATGTCTGTCGTCGAAGTGATGCTCTTGAATTGTTCGTAATAATTGTGCATCAATGCGGCATTGATGGGGGTAGCCATTTCGGACGCTTCTTTTTCTATCCACAAGCAGAAGTCCACCTTGCCTCGTTCGAGTGCTTTGGTTACGAGTGTGCGGATTTCCATTTCCTTTTCGCGATAGAGGGGGGCGATGCGGACGGATAAGTCCATGGCTTTGCTGTTGAGCGATTTAAGCTCTACGTGTATTTTCTTTTCTCCGAAGGTTACGGTCGCTTTGCCGTATCCGGTCATTGATTGTATCATATTCTTAATTTCGATTGTTTTCTGCAAAAATAATGCTTTTCTTTAAGGATAGAGAATGAATGTGTCAGTTTTTCTTCTGTGAAGGTGTTTTCTTAAAACGCGAAGGCGTTTGAAGTAAAATCCCTTGGCGTTTCGAGTCAAATGCCAAGGGATTTTAAAGAAGAGGCTTATCGGAAGTGATAGATGATGATGACGGGGTTATCCATTTCATCAATGTCCAAAGCCTTGGGGGCATTTTTCAGATACCCTTTGTTCTTTAGTTTTGAAATTGTTTCTGCATTTATTGCTTGCATGCACGTCCTATCGTTGAGGGTATAGCCGGGGCAGAAAGGAATTCCGTTGTCTAAATCGTTAGGAATGCCAATTACTTGACCATCACTAAAGCCTCTGGATATTTCAATGAAATCTTGAGGAATGGATTGCGAGAGGAATTCACCGTTCTGTTTCTCTAGTCGTTGGAAGAAGATTCTGTCAGGATTGCTCTTCAAAATGGCTCGGAAGTAGAAATATCGTGATGTTTCGAAGAATGAAAATAGTTGGATGGTCGATTCCTTTTCGGCTTTATTGGTTTGCATATCTCTGGCATCTGCTATTAAAGTGTAATAATCCGTTCCGTTTCTCCGGTTGTAAACGCAGGCAGGTTGGATGCCCGATGCGGTTGCTCTGAATAGCGTGTCGCACGAAGGTGTAAAGGCCACGAGAGATTGTTCGAATGGATTTGCTTGAACTTCTTTCATGCAGACGAACTCTTCGGGGACAGATGTAGGGAATACCGCTTTGCCCTCGAAGAGTCGGTTTTCACCGTTGTGTAATGCCAGAAGCCAGGGTGAGACTTGCTTAGGCACAAAATCAGTGCCGGCCAAGGCCCATGTTTCATCGTTTAAAAGGAAGCGATGACCGAAAGATTCTTTAAAGGCGGTGTCCGTCCTCAGGAAAGTACCATCGTAAGCGTAGACTAAAGCCGATTGGTATCTTCGATTGAGATAAATTTCTTTTTGAGAACGATTCAATGAAAGATTAGAAACGGAATAAGGGGCATATTCACCAGGACCTTCTCCTACACGTCCGATTTGTCGGATGAACTTCCCTTGTCTATCGAATTGAAGGACTTGACTCGTTTTCCCATTTCCTAAGAAAATATAATCATCGTCTGCTATGAGCGAACTAATATTGCTGATGAGACAAGAGTCGGTTGTTTCCAACGGAATGTATTCGATGGATTGCACGTCGTCCTTCATGGAGAAAGGAGATTCGGTTTGGATGGCCGAACGAACGTCGGCTATCAGTAGTCCGTCATTCATTGGCGAATGTTGGGAGGAACAGGCACAACAAAGTATGACCGTGATAAGGGGTAGTAAAGTTTCTTTCTTCATTTTAGATGTGTTTAACAGGTGTATTCAATTGATTTAATAGTTTGGCAAAATCTTCTTTGTTTCCTTGACTTAACCCCATTTTCCGGCATATTCGATACACAACTCTGTCTACCGAACGAGGTTGTATCTGTAATAAATCTGCCATTTCGTCTAAGGAAAAACCTATGGCGAAAAGATAACAGATGTCTTTCTCTCCGTTGCTCAAGGTTGGATAGTGTGAAACTAACCGTTCGGCCCATTGGTTTTGGGAGATATTCAACCAATGAGCTAAAAGAAGACGGTCTTCGCTGGGGTGATAGCAAGCATGCGTCCGATTGATGAGGTTTAGATAAAGTTGCACCGCCTCGGCGGTTTCGGGTGAAAGTGCTATCCGTTTAGCTCGGAAAGTCACTTCCAATTGGTGGATGCGAATGTCTTTTTCTTGCTTTTCCGCCTCTAAATATGCAATTTGTTTTTGTAGGTTTATTGCTTCGCCTTCGTTTTCTTCCATTTGTTCATGAAGATTGTCTATTTGTGTTTGTAAGGCATACGCTTCTTTTTTGTAAGTATGTAGCAATTCTTCTTTTTGTTTGCGATGATATTTCCAGATGATTCCAATCAAAGTACCTAGTGAAAGGATGATGGTGAGCGTCGAAAGTAGGCCGATAATCCATTGTCGGCGATATTCCTCGTTTCTTCTCATGAGGGATACATAGTCGTATTGCTTTTCTATTTCTAACAAATCGGCACGGTCTTCCGATGCATATAATAGTTCTGACTCTTGTATATATTTTAGTAAGTATTCTTGAACTTTCTCTTTCTCTCCAGTTACTTGATGATAGAGATATTTGTTTTTGTAAATCGAGGCCTTAAGGCTTCCTGATGATGTCTTTAAAGCATAAGCATAGATACTATCCGCTTTAGCAGGTTTGTCCGTTTGTAAATATACGTCGGCCAGTTCAGCATAAAAGCGATAACGGAAATCAAAATCGGATGTGCTTAAGATAGCCTTTTGTAATAGAGAATCGGCTTTAGCCCATTCTCCTTCATTCTTATATTTTAATGCTTGTTGTAGAAGAATTGCGTTTTGAGAAGTGAAGTCCATTTGTTCGATGAGTCTTAAAAGGGATTCAGCATGGATTTTGATTATCTTCTTTTCGGAGGAATAAGGGGGGAGAGTTCTATGCATCGTGTGCCAAATAGGAACGGATAGCTTTAAGTCGATGGCTTTGCGAAAATAGTTTGTCGCAAGTTCATAGTGAGCGTATTTGGCGTTCAGTTTGCCGATAGCGGTATAAATCAGAAAATGCAGTTTTTTGTTATTGACCGTTTGTACAGCCTTTTCGGCTTGCTTGTAATGGAACATGGCTTGCACATCTTTACTGGCATTTTCTTGTTCGTATCCTTGTTGAAGATACCCAATGGCTTCTGCTTCTTGATTCTCTTGTAAGCAAGACGAAAAAAATAAGAGGATTAATATGTATGTGAATGTCTTTTTCATATTGCAAAGATAATGAAAGCTGTTTGTCTGTTTATGGAATGACTATGATTTTTTTGCGACAATAGAAAGTCTTGGTATTCAGCTTGTTTAATGATTACAGAGAATGGATGTGCGACAAATGCCCGATGAAAGTTTGTGCTGTTGGAGGCTGGCTTGAGTATCCGAATTGTTATAAAATCTATAGAATAAGGTAGGAAATGGATTTATTTGTTATCTTTGTACCTTATTTATAGAAAGAAGAAAACATTATGTCTTGTATATTGCATATAGAGACCTCGACCGAGGCTTGTTCAGTGGCCGTGAGTGAAGACGGATGGAATGAGTTTAAGGTGTCCGACCTGAACGGTCCTCAACACGCTGTTCAATTGGGCGTTTTTATCGATGAGGCTTTGTCGTTTGTGGATAGTCATGGGATGGTGCTCGATGCCGTAGCGGTGAGTTGTGGCCCGGGTTCTTATACCGGATTGCGTATTGGTGTGTCGATGGCGAAGGGCATTTGTTATGGACGTAATCTGCCGTTGATTGCTCTTCCTACGCTCGAGGTGATGTGTGTACCGGTGCTTCTCCAACAGGAATTACCCGAGGATGCCTTGCTTTGTCCGATGATTGATGCTCGCCGAATGGAGGTGTATGCTGCAATTTATGACCGTGCTTTGAATGTGAAGCGAGAAATTTCAGCCGACATCATCGACGAGAATTCTTACCTCGAATTCCTTGAAAAGCAACCAGTGTATTTCTTTGGCAATGGTTCGGCCAAGTGTCGTGAGAAGATAACACACCCCAATGCCCACTTCATCGAAAATATTTTCCCCTTGGCGAAATGGATGTTTCCCTTGGCGGAAAAGGCAAAGGCGAAGGCGGATTTTAAAGATGTTGCCTACTTTGAACCTTTCTACCTGAAGGAGTTCGTGGCATCGAAACCCAAGAAACTTATTTAGCATTATGGAATATAATACCCAGCGAAAGAAAATGGAACTGCCCGAATATGGCAGAAGCGTTCAGAATATGGTTGATCACGCCCTCACCATCGAGGATAGGGCGGAGCGTCAGCGTTGTGCCAATACGATTGTTAATATTATGGGTGGCATGTTTCCCCATTTGCGTGATGTTCCCGATTTTAAGCATAAACTTTGGGATCATCTGGCCATTATGTCAGACTTCAAACTTGACATCGACTATCCGGTGGAAATCGTGAAAAAGGAAGACCTTGTGATGCAGCCGGAAAGGGTGAAGTACTCGAACGGTGGTATTCGTTATCGTCATTATGGACGTTTTCTGGAAGAATTGGTGATGAAAGCTGTCGAAGTGGAAAATGAAGATGAAAGAAAGGTGTTAATCAGATTGCTCGCCATTCAAATGAAAAAAAGTCTGAACAATTGGAATAAGGAAGGCATCGAAGACCAAAAAATCGTGGACGACCTGAGGGAATACTCCAATGGTGCCATCAACTTGACGGTAGAAGATTTGCAGCTGAACGAACCTCAACAGCGTTTTTACAACAATCAGCGTAGACAAAACTTCCAACGGAAGCAACAGAACTTCCAACGGAGAAAACAACAGCATTAATTCCTTAAAGATACATACTATGGCTTCATTTGTAGTGGAAGGCGGACATAAATTGCACGGAGAAATTACTCCGCAAGGTGCCAAGAACGAGGTGCTTCAGATTCTTTGTGCCACACTCCTCACTTCGGAAGAAGTGGTGGTGAACAACATTCCTGACATACTGGATGTGAACAACCTGATTCAGTTGCTTCGCGAAATGGGGGTGAAGGTCTCTAAACTCGGCTTGGATACTTACTCGTTCAAGGCCGATGATGTGGATTTGAACTATTTGCAAAGTGACGAGTTCTTGAAGAAATGTGCCAGCCTCCGTGGCTCAGTGATGTTGGTAGGCCCGCTGGTGGCTCGCTTTGGTAAAGCGATGATATCAAAACCAGGAGGCGACAAGATTGGTCGTCGACGTCTGGATACACACTTCATCGGGATTCAGAAGTTGGGTGCTGATTCCCATTATGATGCTAATCGTGGCGTTTATCAGATAACTGCCGATGAACTGAAGGGAACCTATATGCTTCTGGATGAAGCCTCGGTGACAGGTACGGCCAACATTGTGATGACCGCTGTCCTGGCAAAGGGAAAGACCATCATTTACAATGCTGCTTGCGAACCTTACCTTCAACAACTCTGCAAAATGCTGAATGCCATGGGGGCAAAGATTTCGGGCATCGCTTCGAACTTGCTCACCATCGAGGGCGTGGAAAGCTTGGGAGGATGTACGCACACCGTCCTGCCCGATATGATTGAAGTGGGAAGCTTCATCGGGATGGCGGCCATGACCGGAAGTGAAATCACCATCAAAAACGTATCGTTCGAGAACCTTGGCATCATCCCCGATGCCTTCCGCCGACTCGGCATCAAGATGGAACAACGAGGCGACGACTTGTTCATCCCCGAGCAGGAACATTATCAGATAGAATCGTTTATGGACGGTTCGATTATGACCATTGCCGATGCTCCGTGGCCGGGGTTGACGCCCGACCTGTTGAGTGTCATCCTCGTTGTGGCGACACAGGCCAAGGGAAGCGTGCTCATCCATCAGAAGATGTTCGAGAGCCGTTTGTTCTTTGTCGATAAGCTGATAGATATGGGTGCTCAGATAATTCTTTGCGACCCGCACCGTGCCGTGGTGATTGGTCACGACCATCAGTTCCCGTTACGTGGAGGCAATATGATTTCGCCCGATATCCGTGCCGGTATCGCCATGTTGATAGCAGCGATGAGTGCCGAGGGAAGTAGCCGTATCCACAACATCGAGCAGATAGACCGTGGCTATCAGAACATTGAGCAACGACTCAATGCGTTGGGAGCCCGGATAACAAGAATATAAGTTATGATAAAGAAAGAAGAAGTATTCAAGATAGGCGTGTTCAACAAACCGCATGGGGTAAAGGGTGAACTGTCCTTTACCTTCACCGATGACATCTTCGACCGCGTGGAGTGCGACTACCTGATTTGTCTGCTAGATGGTATCTTCGTGCCTTTCTTCATTGAAGAATACCGTTTCCGCTCGGACACGACCGCTTTGGTGAAGCTTGAACGCATCGATACTGCCGAACAAGCCCGCAAGTTCACGAACGTGGAAGTGTATTTCCCGCTGAAGTTTGTGGAGGAAGACGATTCGGACGACATCCCGACATGGGGTTACTTCGTAGGGTTCCACGTGACGGACATCAATTACGGTGATTTGGGTGAAATCGTGGCGGTGGATGATAGCACGATGAATGTACTCTTCTCCATTGAAACACCCGAAGGAGAAGAAATTCTTTTGCCGGCCCACGAGGAATTTATGGTGAGATTGGAAAAAAAGAAAAGACGCCTGACGGTGGAAGTGCCGGAAGGTTTGATAGATTAATATAATAAGGTATGAAGAACAAACGGAAGGCATTCTGGAAGAATTTCAAGTTCAAGTACAAACTGACTATCACTAACGAGAATACGTTGGAGGAAATCGTAGGCATTCATGTGTCCAAATTGAATGGTGTGTCCGTATTGCTTTCTGCCGTGACCGTTATCTTCCTGATAGCATCGCTCATCATCGCATTCACCCCCTTGCGGAACTACTTACCGGGGTATATGAATACCGAGGTGCGTGAGCAGGTGGTTCAGAATGCCCTACGTGCCGATTCCTTGCAATGGGTGTTGGAGCGTCAGCGGATGTACATTATGAACATTCAGGACATCATCAGCGGAAACATCAAGGTGGATAGTGTGCATAGCATCGACTCGTTGACTGCCGTTCGTTCCGAGGAGTTGATGGAGCGTACTCAAGCAGAAGAGGACTTCCGTAAGCAATACGAGGAGACCGAACGATACAATTTGACCACTATCGACAATGCACCGGCGGTGACTGGGCTTATCTTTTTCCGCCCGACCCGTGGAATGATTTCCTCTGAGTTCGATGCCAACAAGAAGCATTTCGGAATTGATATCGCTGCCAGCCCGAACGAAAGTGTTTTGTCTACTTTGGATGGTACCGTTATTTTGGCGACCTATACAGCTGATACGGGCTATGTCATCCAGGTGCAACACGGCCAGAACTTAGTATCTATTTATAAACATTGTGGATCATTACTGAAGAAGGTCGGCGATACCGTGAAGGCCGGCGAAGCCATCGCCTTGGTGGGTAATACAGGCGAGAAGACTACTGGGCCACATTTGCATTTTGAAATATGGAACAAGGGACGTGCACTCGACCCTGCTAAATATATTGTGTTTTAAGATTATGAAAAAGAAACAAATAGCTATATTAGGATCGACCGGTTCCATCGGTACACAAGCTTTGCAAGTCATTGAGGAACATCCTGACTTATACGAAGCCTACGCACTGACTGCTAATAATCAGGTGGAACTACTTGCCGAACAGGCACGCAAATTTATGCCGGCAGCAGTGGTGATAGCCAATGAAGCTAAATACCTTCAGCTGAAGGAAATGTTGGCAGACCTTCCTATCCAAGTCTATGCCGGGGTAGATGCTTTGTGCGAAATCGTTGAGGCCAAGCCGATTGACATTGTGTTGGCTTCGATGGTGGGCTATGCCGGCTTGCGACCAACAATGAATGCCATTCGTGCCGGAAAGGCTATTGCTTTGGCTAACAAGGAAACTCTAGTGGTAGCTGGCGAACTTATTAATGCTTTAGCACAACAATATCATACTCCGATTTTGCCGGTCGATTCAGAACATTCGGCCATCTTCCAATGTCTTGAACCAAATAATGCGTTGGAAAAAGTGATTCTTACCGCTTCGGGTGGGCCGTTCCGCAAGTTCACAATGGAACAATTACAACACGTCACCAAGGAACAAGCATTGAAACACCCGAATTGGGACATGGGAGCGAAAATTACCATCGACTCTGCCACAATGATGAATAAGGGATTCGAAGTAATCGAAGCCAAGTGGTTGTTCGGTGTGCGTCCCGACCAGATTGAAGTGGTAGTGCATCCGCAATCGGTGATCCACTCCATGGTACAATACGAGGATGGTGCTGTAAAGGCACAACTGGGTATGCCAGATATGCGATTGCCAATTCAATATGCGTTTTCCTATCCACAACGCATTAAGGCATCGTTTGATCGTCTCGATTTCTCGACCATGAAGGAGCTGACTTTCGAGCAGCCCGATACCAATCGTTTCCGTTGTCTCGCTCTGGCTTACGAGGCACTGAACCGAGGCGGCAATATGGCGTGCATTGTCAATGCGGCCAATGAAGTGGTAGTTTCGGCTTTCTTGAGAGATAGGATTTCGTTCTTGCGGATGAGCGAGGTGATAGAGCAAGCTATGGTGAAAGTGCCGTTCATTCAGACACCGACTTATGAGGATTATGTGGCGACGGATGCCGAGACACGACATATTGCCGAAAGCTTGATTTAATCGTTTCCTCTTTTCGTGTCATTCTGAACGAAGAGTCTGTCAGCATAAGAGGATGTAATCAGATTCTTCGCATTGCTCAGAATGACATATTGATTGATGCAATAGTATGAAATAACTAAAACAATATAAATAAAATGGAGACATTCTTGATTCGTGCCCTTCAGTTGATGATGAGCCTTTCGTTGTTGGTCATCATTCACGAAGGCGGGCATTTCTTTTTTGCGAAACTTTTTAAGGTGCGTGTCACCAAATTCTATTTATTCTTCGACCCCTGGTTCTCGCTTTTCAAGTTCAAACCAAAGAACAGCGAAACGGAATACGGTGTGGGTTGGCTTCCTTTGGGTGGTTATGTACAGATTGCCGGGATGGTGGATGAAACACAATCGTCTGAAGACCTTAATCATCCGGTAGAAGATTGGGAATTTCGTGCCAAGCCGGCATGGCAACGACTGCTTATCATGGTCGGTGGTGTGATGATGAACTTCCTACTTGCCTTGTTCATTTATTCGATGATTCTTTTCAAATGGGGTGACGAGTACGTGTCGTTGCAAGATATGACACACGGAATGGAATTTAATGAATATGCCGAGGAAATAGGTTTTCGCGATGGCGACATCTTGTTGAGTGCTGATGATAAACCGTTGGAACGCTTCAATGTGGATATGTTACGTACTTTGACCGAAGCCCGCGTGGTAAAGGTGAATCGTAAAGGATCTGAGCTAGAAGTCTTTATGCCCGAAGTAAGCCTGCTTGATATTGCAAAGGATAATCCGCCGTTTGTTGAACCGTTGATACCTAACGTGGTAGATTCCGTGATTGTTGGAAAGCCTATGGAAAAAGCCGGCATCCGTCAAGGTGACGTGCTATTGGCAGTGAACGGACAAGAAATCAGTTCTTGGAACTCGTTCCTAGCCAAGATGGCTACGCTGAAGGAAGCAGCTGAAGCCGAAGGTAAGCCAACTGCTGATTTGACCTTGGTCTATGCCCGTGGTGGCGTGCGTGACACAGTGGCGATGCAAACCGATACTCTCTATCAAGTGGGTGTGATGAAGAATGGATTGATGGATTATAAGGTGACAAAACTGGAGTATGGTTTCTTTGAGTCCTTTCCGGCCGGTATTGCATTGGGTGTAAATACCTTGAAGGGGTATGTCAACGATATGAAGTACGTCTTTACCGCTGAAGGAGCCAAAAGTGTAGGCGGATTTGGTACCATCGGAAGTATTTTCCCGTCTGTTTGGGATTGGCATCGCTTCTGGGAAATGACAGCATTCTTGAGTATCATCCTAGCATTTATGAACATCTTGCCTATTCCTGCATTGGATGGCGGACACGTTTTATTCTTGTTATATGAGATTATTGCTCGTCGCAAACCAAGTGACAAGTTTATGGAGAATGCTCAAATGGTGGGTATGATTCTGCTTTTCGGCTTGCTTATTTGGGCAAACTTTAATGATGTCGTGCGGTTCTTGTTCTAAAGTATAAAAAGAAAGAGGTTTGAATATCAAACCTCTTTCTTTTTATACTTTGGGGGTCAATCCCATCTTTTGGGCTTTCTCCAGCATGAAGGCAAACGCGGCATCGTGTTCGTTCGGAATAACTCCATCCAAAATGGCATCCTTAATAGCTGATTTCAACGAGCCTACTTCGCGACAAGGTTCCAAACCAAATACATTCATGATTTCGGCACCATCAACCGGTGGCTGGAAGTTGCGGATACGGTCTTTTTCTTCCAAGTCTTTTAGTTTTTGGCGAACCAGTTTGAAATTATCTAGGAAGCGTTGTTTCTTTACCTCGTTCTTCGAGGTGATGTCGGCTTCACAGAGCAGCATCAAGTCATCGATGTCATCACCGGCTTCGAAGAGCAAACGTCGCACGGCTGAATCGGTCACTTCTTCGTCGGCAATGACGATGGGACGCATGTGAAGTCCTACCAACTTTTGTACATACTTCATCTTTTCGTTCATCGGTAACTTCATCTTGCGGAAGATATCGGGAATCATCTTCTCGCCGATGTAGTTATGGTTGTGGAAAGTCCATCCTACTTTGGGTTCCCATCGCTTGGTACGTGGTTTCCCGATGTCGTGCAGAAGGGTAGCCCATCGCAACCACAAGTTGTCTGTATGCTTGGCAATGTTATCGACTACTTCCAATGTGTGATAGAAGTTATCCTTGTGTGCCCGTCCGTTTTTGGTCTCAATGCCCTGTAGGGCAGCCAGTTCGGGAAAAATAAGCGGCAACAATCCGCAACGATCCAACTCCACGAAACCTTTGGAAGGAATAGGTGAAAGGAGAATTTTATTCAACTCGTCGGCAATACGTTCGCGTGAGATGATTTCGATGCGTTCTTTGTTACGTTCTAGGGCATAAAATGTTTCGTCCTCAATGTAGAAATTCAGTTGGGTAGCGAAGCGAATGCAACGCATCATCCGCAAAGGGTCATCGCTGAAGGTGATGTCTGGGTCGAGTGGGGTACGGATGGTACGTTCCTTGAGGTCGTCCAAACCACCGAACGGATCAACTAATTCGCCATATCGATTGGCGTTGAGGCATACCGCCATAGCGTTGATAGTGAAGTCACGTCGGTTTTGGTCATCTTCCAATGTCCCGTTTTCTACTACCGGTTTACGGCTATCGTGACTGTACGATTCCTTGCGTGCCCCAACGAACTCCACTTCTGTGTCGCGGAACTTAACTTGTGCTGTACCGAAGTTGCGGAATACAGATACATGTGCTCCTTTCCCTAGTTTCTTGCCAAAAGCTTCTGCTATTTCGATACCGCTACCAACGACCACAACGTCAATGTCTTTCGAAGGACGGTTTAAGAATATATCGCGTACATATCCTCCCACCACATAGCATTCTAAGCCTAATTCGTCAGCGGTTTCGGATATCAATTTGAAAATCTTTCCAGTAAAATGCTCTTTCAATTCCATTTTTTGCTGTAATGAATTGCAAAATTAGTATTTTTGTCGTCACAATCAAAGATGAAAGATATGAAAAAAATAGGATTATCGGCTTTATTGGCTCTGGTGATATTATCGGGATGCAGTGATGGAGGCGAAAAGGAAGCTCAAAAGCGTTTGCAAAAGGCAGAAGCAGCATTGCAACAAGAAAATTTTAGTGAAGCGAAATTGCAGATAGATAGTATTAAAATAGTATATCCCAAAGCATTCGAAGCACGCAAACAGGGCATTAAGTTGATGCAGCAAGTGGATTTAAAGGAGCAGAAGAAAACACTGGTCTTTCTGGATAGTATGCTGCAGGTAAAGCAACTTAAACTCGACTCTATCAAGGGACGCTTTGTCCTAGAAAAGGATACGGCCTATCAGGAAATTGGCAACTGGTTCTATCCGACTCAGGTCGTGGAAAAGAATGTGGGTCGCTCGTTCCTCCGTGCTCAAGTGAATGAATTGGGTGAAATGTCGCTCACGTCCATTTATTGTGCAGGGGGTAAGTTGAATCACACTTCGGTAAAAGTCAGTGTAGGCGATGAATTTGCTGAAACTCCGATGACGAAGGATAGTTATATCACGACAGACCTTGGTCGAACCATCGAAAAGGCGGATTATAAGTTGGGTGAAGACGGTGGCGTAGCTGGTTTCATTGCAACGAATGCCGACAAGAATATTCAACTAACCTTTATTGGTGACAAGACTTATCGCACCGCGATGTCAAAATCGGACAAACAAGCTTTCGTTGAGTTGACAGAGTTAGCTCGTATCCTTAGTGGGATGGAAGAAATCCGCAAACAACAGAAAGAGGCAAACTTGAAGATTCAGTTTGTGACGCGAAAGATAGAGGAGGGGAAATCGGAACAGAAATAAAATAGAAGGATATGAAGATAATAGGAAACTTACTTTGGTGGCTCTTCGGAGGACTTGAAGCGGCCATCGGATATTTTACAGGTAGCTTGGCTATGGCACTGACTATCATCGGTATCCCTGTAGCGTTGCAAACGCTGAAAATCGGCATGTTGTGTCTTTGGCCATTTGGTGCAGAGGTTAAGAATACCGATTGTCCAGCGGGATGCATTCGCATTCCGCTGAATATCATTTGGATTCTCTTTGGTGGTTTGTGGGCATGGTTGATGCATGTCTTGTTTGGTATTCTGCTCGCCATAACCATTATCGGTATTCCATTTGCCAAACAGCACTTCAAGATGGCTGGATTGTCATTGGCTCCTTTTGGTAAGGATGTGGTGTTGCATTTTTGAGCAAAAAACTATAATTGCTTTAATGCCAATTTGATAACCTTCTCTACTGCCAATTCCGGTTCTTCCTTCAATATTGCAGTTACCACTTTTTGTGATGGAGTCGGTGCAAATCCCAACATGGTGAGGGCTGCCACTGCTTCATCGTACACTTCCGAGTGGGCTGGGGAGAGGGTGGCTACACTTCCCGCAACGGTTTCTCCACCTGTAGTTGCAATCTTATCTTTCAGATCTACAATGATGCGTTGGGCGGTCTTCAAACCAATGCCTTTCACGCCTTTCAATAACTTGTCGTTACCACTGCTGATGACATTACACAATTCGGCAGGTGAGAGTGCAGAGAGTATCATTCGTGCTGTGTTACCTCCGATACCTGAAACGGAAATCAGTAACAAGAACAGTTCGCGTTCCTGTTTAGTGGAAAATCCGAAGAGCACGTGGGCGTCTTCGCGGATTGCTTCGTAGATGTATAGTTTTACGTTTGGTTTTCCTTGGATGGCCGAGTAGGTATTTAGTGAGATGTTGATGGCGTAGCCCACTCCGTGGCAATCGATGACGGCCATGGCCGGGGTTGTTTCGACGAGTTCGCCTTTGATGTATTCTATCATATTTTCTTTTCAGTTGTTTTTCGCTGACAAAATTAAAAATAATTGTGCTATATTTATATAGGTATAAAACAAAATGTATATTTTTGTGTCCATTAATTTGAAATAGGTAACTAAAACAGATACAAAGATGAAAAAGATTAGAGCAGCCGTCGTTGGTTACGGTAATATTGGTAAATCGGTTGTAGAAGCACTTCAAGCCGCTCCGGATTTTGAAATTGCAGGTATTATCCGTCGTAATGGTGCTGAAAACAAACCGGCGGAATTGGCAGCATACGAAGTGGTGAAAGACATCACTGAACTGAAGGATGTGGATGTAGCCATCGTGGCAAGTCCGACCCGTCAGGTGGAAGTTCAGGCCAAGAAGATTCTCGCTTTGGGTATCAATACGGTGGATAGTTTCGATATACATACGCAGATTACTGCACTCCGTCGTTCGTTGGGTGAAACAGCTAAAGAGAATGGTTCTGTGGCTATTATCTCGGCTGGTTGGGATCCGGGAAGTGACTCGGTGGTGCGTACGTTGCTCGAAGCCATTGCTCCGAAGGGTATTACTTACACCAATTTTGGTCCGGGCCGTTCAATGGGACACTCGGTGGCTGTTCGTGCCATCGATGGGGTGAAGGATGCATTGTCGATGACTATCCCGACTGGCACAGGCATTCATCGTCGTATGGTGTATGTGGAATTGGAAGAGGGTGCCGACTTCAAGACCGTGGAAGCTGCAGTTAAGGCCGATCCATATTTTGTAAACGATGAAACACATGTGAAGCAAGTGTCATGTGTGGACGATTTGAACGACGTAGGTCATGGCGTAAACTTGGTTCGAAAAGGGGTGTCGGGAATTACCCATAATCAGTTGTTCGAATTCAATATGAAAATCAATAATCCGGCTTTGACTGCCCAGGTGATGGTATGTTGTGCTCGTGCTACCATGCGTCAGCAACCGGGATGTTATACAATGATTGAAGTGCCGGTGATTGACTTGCTTCACGGTGACCGTGAGGAATTAATTGCTCATTTGGTGTAATAGATGAAAAGATATGTTGTCTAGTATTGTATGGGACGTTGATCCTACCATTTTTGAGATAGCGGGACGGGAAATACGCTGGTATGGTTTGTTGTGGGGGATTGGATTCCTTTTGGCTTATCATTATGGCGAATGGCTGTTCCGAAAAGAAAAATATCCGGAAGGTTGGGCCGATAAGTTGTTTGTATATAGTTTAGTAGGGGTAGTAGTCGGTGCCCGTTTAGGACATTGCTTGTTTTATCAATGGGATTATTATTCAGCTAATCCGGCGGATATATTGAAAATTTGGGAAGGCGGCTTGGCTAGTCATGGAGGTACCTTTGGGGTTATTTTAGCTGCATGGATTTATTCTCGTAAGATAACTAAGCAGAGTGTTTGGTGGTTGTTTGACCGTATAATTCCTTGCGTAGCCGTACTTTGTTTCTGCATTCGTTTCGGTAACTTGATGAATTCCGAAATTTTTGGCTTCCCGACGGATATGCCTTGGGGATTTGAATTTGTGCGTTCGCGTGAGTGGCATCAGCTGTATGAAGGTCAGGCTTGTCATCCCACTCAAATTTATGAAATGCTTTATTGCTTGACGGCAGGTGTGGTGTCGTTGCTCATGTATCATAAGTTCCATTTACAAAAGTATGTGGGTCTGATTACAGGTGTTAGTTTGCTAATCTTTTTTGGCACCCGTTTGTTGCTTGAGTTCATGAAAAATCCTCAGGTCGCTCAAGAAGTGGGCATGACATTGAATATTGGGCAGTTACTTAGTTTGCCATTAATTTTGCTGGGATGCTATCTGATTTGGAACAGTCGTGTCGCTCGTGAAAAGAATGTAAAGTATAAATAAAAAACAAGGAGAAGGATATGAGTCAGCTTGTCGTAGGAATGGGTGAAGCATTATGGGATATGCTTCCTGAAGGTCGTAAAATAGGAGGTGCTCCAGCCAATTTTGCTTATCATGTGTCGCAATTCGGATTGGACAGTCGGGTGGTAAGTGCAGTTGGAGAAGATGAACTAGGGGATGAGATTTTGGCAAATTTCGAAGAAAAACAATTGGTTTGCCAGATTGAAAAGGTTGCTTACCCGACAGGTACGGTTCAAGTAACTTTAGATGAAAAGGGAGTACCTTGCTATGAAATCAAAGAAGGAGTGGCTTGGGACCATATCCCTGCAACATCTGCATTGGAACAGCTAGCCGGACAAACCGATGCGGTTTGCTTTGGCTCTTTGGCTCAACGTAATCCGGAATCTAGAGCTACCATCAACCGCTTTTTGGAAGGAATGCCTCATGGTGAAAATGTGCTGAAGGTTTTTGATATTAATCTTCGCCAACATTTTTACTCCAAGGACTTGATTGAAGAATCCTTGAAAAAGTGCAATGTTCTGAAGATTAATGATGAAGAGTTGGTTGTTGTAGGCCAGATGTTCGGATTTGCTGACATCGATTTCCAAGATAAATGTTGGATATTATTAGCTAAATATAATTTGAAGATGTTGATTTTGACTTGTGGCGTGGATGGTAGCTATGTCTTCACACCCGGTGAGGTTTCGTTTATTGCAACTCCTCAAGTGAAAGTGGCTGATACGGTTGGAGCCGGTGATTCTTTTACTGGAGCTTTTGTTGCTGCGATATTGAAAGGAAAGGATGTGAAAACCGCCCATCGTTTGGCGGTAGATGTTTCGGCCTTTGTTTGTACGCAAAATGGGGCAATGCCGACACTTTCTTCTGATTTAAAGAGCAGAATATGATGCGATTAGTGTGTGTGCTGATAATATGGATGTGTACTTGGTCTGTTGCGGCACAGGATATGAAGAATGTTTTTCTTGCGATGCCTGATTCGTTGACTCCTTTATTGACTAAGGTGAATAAGGAGGACTGCATTGATTTTTTGGCTAGCAGTATGAAAGCTGAAGTGAAGAACCGTTTTGATCAAACGGCCGAAATGAAAATGCTGACAGACGATTACTTGCAGATACAGATGACTGCCAAGAGTTCATTGGAAATGAAACTTTTGCCAGTGAACGATTCCGTGAAGGTTGTCTGTCTAATAAAAACCGTATGTGCATCGGTTTGTGATAGTGAGGTGCATTTTTATACTTCCGATTGGAGCAGAAAACTCTCTACAACCGATTATTGGCAATGTCCGGAAAATGATGCTTTCTATTTGCCGATGGATTCTATTACGGAAGAATATACTTTGATTCGTAAACAGGCTGATTTGGATTTAATGAAAATGTCTCTTTCTAAGGATGATACTAATCTTTCGGTTGTATATACAACTCCGGATTTTTTGAATGAGGAGAATAAAAAGAATTTGTTGCCCTATTTACGGAAAGAATCACTTGTTTATCGGTGGGAGAATGGTAAATTCAGATAAAGATAAAGGGTTGAATCAAATGATTCAACCCTTTATCTTAAAACTCAATCAGAGTTCTAAATTACTTCTTCAAGCGGTTACCGTAGCGGCTCATGAACTTATCAACGCGACCAGCTGTATCCACCAACTTAGACTTACCAGTGTAGAACGGGTGAGAAGTGTTAGAGATTTCCAACTTAACCAATGGATAAGTTTCGCCTTCGAATTCGATAGTTTCCTTTGTGTTCACTGTTGAACGAGACAAGAACATGTCGCCGTTTGACATATCCTTGAATACTACCGGACGGTAATTTTCTGGATGAATTCCTTTTTTCATTTCAGTATATGTTTTTTATTGTTATTATTGCTTGTTTGGTAACAACAATGTGTAATGGTTCATTTTCGGACTGCAAAGATAGGTTATTTCTTTGAAACAGAAAAAGAAACGGTGATTTTTTTTATTCATCCTTATTTATTCGATATTTTTACAGGGAATGTCATGGGAATCTGAACATTAATCATTAAATTTGCGACAAATATTGAATTCATTAACTATTATAAATTATAGAACAATGGTAAATTACAAAGAATTAGGTTTGGTAAACACTAAGGAAATGTTTGCTAAGGCAGTAGAAGGTGGTTACGCTATCCCTGCGTTCAACTTCAACAACATGGAACAGATGCAAGCTATCATCAAGGCTGCAGTTGAAACTAAGTCTCCGGTTATCTTGCAGGTTTCTAAGGGTGCTCGTCAGTATGCTAACGCTACATTGTTGCGTTACATGGCTCAGGGTGCTGTTGAATACGCTAAGGAATTGGGTTGCGAAAAGCCTGAAATCGTTCTTCACCTTGACCACGGTGATACTTTCGAAACTTGCAAGAGCTGTATTGACTCAGGTTTCTCTTCAGTAATGATCGACGGTTCTCACTTGCCTTACGAAGAAAACGTAGCTTTGACAAAGAAGGTAGTTGATTATGCTCACCAGTTCGACGTAACTGTAGAAGGTGAACTCGGTGTATTGGCAGGCGTTGAAGACGAAGTTTCTTCTGACCACCACACATATACTGACCCTGAAGAAGTAATCGACTTCGCTACTCGCACAGGTTGTGACTCTTTGGCTATTTCAATCGGTACTTCTCACGGTGCTTACAAGTTCACTCCGGAACAATGTACTATCGATCCTGAAACTGGTCGCATGGTTCCTCCTCCATTGGCATTCGACGTATTGAAGGCTGTTGAAGCTAAGTTGCCGGGCTTCCCAATCGTATTGCACGGTTCTTCTTCAGTTCCACAGGAAGAAGTTGAAACTATCAACAAGTTCGGTGGTGCTTTGAAGGCTGCTATCGGTATTCCTGAAGAATGGTTGCGTGAATCAGCTAAGTCAGCTGTATGTAAGATCAACATCGACTCTGACTCTCGTTTGGCTATGACTGCTGCTATCCGTCAGACTTTCGCAGAAAAGCCGGCTGAATTCGACCCACGTAAGTACTTGGGCCCAGCTCGCGACAATATGGAAAAGATGTACAAGCACAAAATCATCAACGTGCTTGGTTCTGATGGCAAGTTGAGTTGCTAATCATCCATATATAATAAGGAAAGGGTTGCGAAAGCAACCCTTTTTCTTTTTAAAATGATAATGCAATGGTGGCTCGAATACCATTCTTTTGAATTCCCGGATGGTCGAGGTAATTCAATCGCCATACATAATCCACTCGCACGGCATTGAAGATGTTTTCAATTCCTACGCTGGCTTCCATATAAGGTGTCTTCCCCATTAAATACGTTTCTTTAGGAAAAAGGAATAGCCCTTCACCTTTATTGGCTGGATTATTTTTGTTCGTCAAGTTTCCCCATAATCCGCGGAAGCAGAAAACTTCTCTCCACTTCAGTTTCTTGATGATAGGAATTCGGTTTAGCAGGTTTCCGTTCATGTAATAAGTCAAGTCCCAAGATGCATATTCATCGTTGATGAACTCCAAAGGATTCATGTTGGTATAGGTTTCCGGTTGGATGGTATATGATAAGTTAGCATTGGGCAAGATAAGTAATGGATAGGGAACTTCTGTCCACACTTTGCCTGCTTTGACAATGGCATCCAGATAGCCGAAAGCCGAGAACCAGAAACGCTTTTGAAATCCGACATCCGTTCGGTGGTAATCATAAGCCGAACCTAAAAAATCTTTTTGAGCCATTACATGATTGATGTTGAAAATAAAAGCATCGAAAGTGATAGGTATTCGATGGTTTCGTGTCTGGTAAAACTTTTCGTCTTTCCCGTATCGGAACTTTAGCTCCATCAAACTCATGTCGTAGTTGTCCAAAGGAGTGATGACTCCTTGCTGGCCAAAGGATAGGAAACGAGCATAACGGGTCGCATATTCTCGGTGGTTTCGCAAACTCAGTCCGTATGAAATGCCGTTGTAGTGTTCATGTAGGTAACTGATACCAACTTGTCGTTGGTAGGTGGCTCGCATTTCCTTCATTCGTTTGATAGACAAGAGAAAGTTATCCTTCCCTGTATTCATGTATTGTTCACCCAATTTGTTTACATCATATAGATATTCGAAGCGAATGGAATGGCGAGGAAATTCTTTCAAGTATTGCTTTCGCTCATTAAATGAATATTCGGCAGCCAAATTATATTTTAGCTTATGATCCTTGAAGCCATAGGCTGTATAACCTTCCAGAAAAAGGTGTTTGTCGAAAGTGGGAGTCGTACCCCCGCCGGCACGTAAACGAAATCCTTCTAGTTCGTTACCGCCGATGGTCGAATTCATGGGACCCACTTCAAATTTACTTTTTTGTATCTCCTTGTGTGTCTGCATATAGCCACTGAAAAGGATGGTGATAGCCTTTTCGGTGTAATAATAAATAGGAACTTTACGCAATTGTGTCATCATTTCCTTAATGGATTTACCGCTTTTCCGAGTCGCTTCTTTGGGGCGTAGCCTCATCCAGATACTATCGGAGGACGTGGTTGCATTCTCTAAGGTTATGACGGGCTGTTTTTGGGCAAAGGCCTGTAGGTGATGCTTGGTTGCCGGTTCTACAAACGTGTGATTAGAGAATTGATTCAACCGTCGGGCATACATGCCTTTCGAGTCTTCTTTTAGTTTGAAATGTACGGTGATGTCATCTTTCGTGATAAGTCGTGTATTGTCTTCGGTTCGTTCGAAAGTCTGTTCAATGGTCATTTGTGAAACGAAATTCAGGTTGATATCTTTGGGTACATTCAATATAGCTTTTTGTACAAAATAGGTCGAATCCAAAGTTACGAACAAATGTCCGGTAAACCCGAAGGTTTCCGAGTTGAAGGGCACGAATCCTAAATCAACACACGGATGGTCATTAAACGTAAGTGTGTCGAGCAAATAATATTTGTAATAGTTAGGTCCGATGGTGGAAAGCGGACTGACGAATCGTTGGAGGAACAACGGAATGTCATTCTGAAAGATATCCACATCCTTGAACACTTCGTCCAATAATTGTTGGATACCGTCTTGTGAAAGCATTTCGTCTACTCCCGACGAGGTTTGTCCTCTAACTACGCGTCGCTCCGATTTGGGCTTTTTGCGGAAGAAGACGGTTTCTATTTTCTCCTTTTCCAAAATGGGGAGGATGGTTGCTCCTGTTTCCAACGTATCTACATATTCGTTCAGGAAGTCGAATTTACCGGCCTTACCGTCTTTCTTGGGTTTTCGTTCAAATTCATTTAACCCCAACAACATTTTCTCGTATTGGTCGTATTGGTAGTAGGCTTTTTGGCGTGGATTGTGACTCTCCCTTCGTTCAATCATGTTGCGGACAAATTGCACGGCGGGATTATCCTTTTTCGAATAATGTTCTTTGCTCGGTTTGACGGTTACTTCCTGTAGGGTGGTGCTGATAGGAGCAAGGCGGATGTTCAAACTTCCTGAATGGTTGTTCTTGATGGTTATCTTCTTGGTTTCATAGCCAAGATAGGAAATTTCCAATGTTTGTATTTCACTCGGGAGTGGCAAACTGAAATGTCCGTTTAAGTTGGTGGATGTACCGGTAGTTGTACCTTTGTAGATAAGCGATGCAAATGGTAATCCTTCTCCGGTGATGGAGTCGGTTACCAATCCTTTAAGCATGGTATGTTGTGCATATCCGATGACTAGATTTAGTTGAAGTAGTATCCCAAAAACAATCTTTTTACTCATATCCTAATCTCTGTTTATGTATTCTTTGCCATGATTTTCTTTTTATAGCATCGTCGTCGTTTGGTGAAAGTCGGATTCAATGGTTTCCATTGTGTCAGTTCGCGGAAATTGTCTTCCAACTGAGGCCCGGTTTCTGCCCATCGGATGCCATGTTTATTATAAATAGGTATCAGATCGTCGAAGAACAGGGCGTTCACTCCCAACATCTGATAATCGGGACGGACGGCTATGAGCAACAGGTCTGCATGTTTTTCCGGTTTCCATTTCAAGGCTTTCAGTAAATGATACCACCCGAAAGGAAAGAGCTTTCCTGCCGATTTTCGGAGTGCGTCGGACAAACTGCACATGCTAACGGCTACTCCCACAACCTCGTTCTTGTCATTTTCAACCACCGTAACCAATCGCTTGTCTACCAAACCTAAATATTGTTTTACGAAATCATCTATTTGCCTGTCGGTAAACTCGGTAAATCCGAAAATGGGGCTATAAGATTCGTTCAACAGATGGAAAATTTTGTGGCCATATCCGCCTTGGGTAATGTCGCGATCGTTGATTTTCTTCACCTTGATGTCGAACATCTCTTTCGAAAGTCGAGCTACACGGGCATATTTAGCAGGTGTCTCTTTTGGAATGTCGATGCGTACTTGTATCCAGTCCACTTCCTTTTCATAACCTAAAATCTCCATGTGTTGAGGGTAATAAGGGTAATTGTAAAGTGTATTCATGGATCCCATTTGGTCGAAATCTTCAATGAGCATTCCTTCTTTGTCGAAATCGGTAATGCCCATCGGTCCTTGGATGTTTTCCATTCCTTGTTCACGTCCCCATTGGGCCACCGTGTTCAGTAGGGCAGCCGAAACTTGTAAATCGTCTATGAAATCGAAGAATCCGAAGCGTACATTGCGGGTATTCCATTTTTTATTGGCCCGATGATTGATGATGCCGGCAATACGGCCTACTGCTTTTCCTTGTTCATTGAATGCCAAGAAAGCTTGAATGTCCGAAAATTCCAGCCCTGCATTCTTCTTCGGATTGAAGGTGTTGCGTACATCCATTTCCAGGTCAGGTACGTAATAAGGACAGGTTGCATAGAGCTTGTTGGGCAGATTCACAAAATCGTCCATGTCCTCTTTGGTCTCTACTTTTTTTATCATAATACCTTTCATGCCGGCAAAATTAGAGGTTTCGCCAGAGGGAGGGATGTTCAAAAAAGTCTATTTGATGTTCAAAAAAGCCACGTGGGATAAAGTGAACTTTTTATACGAAATTTAGAATATAACCGTCTGTCTTCAATATCCTATTTTTGCATCGAGGACGTAGTGAGACAGTTTTTTTCAAGTAGTAAGTTTTGAATTTTAGTGATTCCTTGCTGTATGGGATATATGGCAAGGAGTCTTTTTGTGTTCGTATCTATTCTTATGCTATTTGAATAAAAACAGCCTTCAGTCTTCAGACTCCTTGACTATCAGTGGGTTTGTGCTGAAGGCTGCTTCTTTTCTGCCTTCAGCTTGGTTTCAATAGTTCAAGCCGAACCACCAAAGCGGAAGGATGTTTCCGGATGAGTATTCTATCTG
>SUXX01000016.1 GCA_015060735.1 Bacteroides sp. | reverse complement strand
TCGAGCGTCTTGATGATACGTTCGTAGAAGGCCTGGTCGAAAGTTATCATTACTGATTTCATAATCTTAAAGTTTTTATCTGTCATTCTGAGCAATGCGAAGAATCTGATACATAAGCAAAACGCTTTCAGATTCTTCACTTCGTTCAGAATGACAATAGAAGTTTAATATTATTGTTTCTTTTCCTTAGTCATCTTATCCTTATGACTCTGATAGTATTCGTTCAGCATACGTTGCTTACGCAAAGCCTTACGAGTACGCTTAATGCCAGTACCGGCAAACGAACAGTAAAGCACCGGAACAAGAATCAAAGTCAAAATGGTAGAAATGGTCAAACCACCAATAACAGATACACCGAGTGGACGCCACATTTCCGAACCTTCACCCTGACTGATAGCCATCGGCACCATACCAAGGATGGTTGTAAAGGTAGTCATCAATACCGGACGGAGACGGCTACGACCGGCCACTACCGCTGCACGAAGAGCGGACATACCGCGTTCGCGACAAAGCATCGTATAGTCGATAAGCACGATACCGTTCTTTACTACAATACCAATCAACATGATACCACCAAGCATACTCATTACGTTAAGTGTAGTACCTGTGAGAGCCAAAGCCATCAAAATACCGCTGAATGCAAACGGAATGGAGAACATGATGATGAACGGATAAGTCATCGATTCGAACTGAGCCGCCATCACGATGAATACCAATACGATAATCAAGACGCCCAACACACTGAGGTCGGCAAATGATTCTTGCTGGTCTTCGTACGAACCGGCAATCTGGATAGTTACACCCGAAGGAATATCCATCTGGTCAATCACAGCTTCACCAGCTGTTACCACATCACCCAACGGAGCACCAGAGATTACGGCCGATACAGTCACAATACGTTCACGGTCCTTACGTTCGATTGTCGGCGGGTTAGAACGTTCCACAACCTGACCCAAGTCCTTCACACGGACACCCTTACCGGTTACAGGTGAATAGATCAGGATGTTTTCCAAATCTTCCACGCTGGTACGGTGTTCGGGAGCATAACGTACCTTAATGTCGTATTCGTCACCGTCTTCACGATAGTAAGAGGCCAAGGCACCGTTCACACGGTTACGTAAGTAAGTAGAAGCAGTAGAAAGATTCAAGCCATGGAGGGCCAACTTTTCGCGGTCGAAGTCCACCTGATATTCCGGTTGATAGTCTTCACGGCTGATATTTACTTCACTTACACCCTTAATCTTCAGAAGTTCATTCTGCAATTCTGAAGCCAGACGGTCGGTCGTTTCGAAGTCATAGCCATAGATTTCGAAGTCGGCAGTGGACTGACCGCCCATACCACCTCCGCCACCGCCCATCAGGACTTGTGCTTCGTCGAGTTCTGGATACAGTTTCAAATCTTCACGCATCTCGTTACATACCTGTTCAAGGCCAACTTCACGTTCTTCGACACTCACCAAACTGATATTGAACGAGATAATGTGGCTACCGTTATCTTGCATCGAAGCAAAAGTATTGTCGGAGTCAGCCTGACCCACACGGTAGTTACATACCTTCATTACACCCTGGTAACGGCCTAACCACTTGTCGGTCAATTCAGCAGCCAATTCTTGTGCACGTTCCACGCGGGCACCAATAGGCAACTTCAAGGTTACACCAATACGGGCATTATCCTGTGATGGGAAGAACTCGGTACCGATAGTTGTTGCAAACAAACAACTCAACGCAAACAAACCGACACAACCCATAAATACAGAAGTACGATGACGAACAGCCCAATCCAAACGATTCTTGTACCAGTCATCCAACTTATCCAACGAACGTTCAATCGGCTTGTAGAATGCCAAGAAAATCTTGCTTGGCTTCTTCTGTAACTTCAGGAAGTAAGCACACATCATCGGAGTGAACGACAAGGCCGAAATAGTAGAAATGGTCATAATCACACACATCATCCAACCCAACTGCTTGAACAACACACCGGCCATACCGGTCACCATGGTCAATGGGAAGAACACGGCAATCATGGTCAACGTAGATGCAATTACGGAAATCGCCACTTCATTGGTTGCCAATACGGCAGCTTGTTTCGGTTCGGCACCACGCTCGATGTGAGTAGTCACGTTTTCCAATACTACGATGGCATCGTCCACTACCGAACCAATCGCGATAGAAAGACACGACAACGAGATGATATTCAACGAACCGCCGTCGATGATTCCCAAATAAATAAAGGAACCAACCAAAGACATCGGGATGGTGATACAGATAATCACTGTTGCACGCCAACGACCCAAGAACACAAACACCACGATGATTACGAACAACATGGCGTACGCAATGGTTTCCGCCAAACTGTTGATAGTATTCAAGATATTGTCGGAAGTATTCACAATGATACCCAACTTCACGTCACTCGGAAGTGTCTTCTGAAGTTCCGGAAGCATTTCCATTACTCGGTTAGAGATTTCTACCGAGTTACCACCGGTCTGCTTCTGAACGATAATCATCGCACCTTCCACACCGTTGTTGAATGTACGTTGGGCACGTTCTTGAACAGAGTCTACAACCGTTGCTACATCACGCAAGTATACAGCAGCACCGTTGTGAGTGCCCACGATGATGTTTTCCATTTCCTTCGGGTCGTCGAATTCACCTTCTACACGGAGAGAGTATGTATCGCTACCGATATCGAAAGTACCACCCGGGGTGTTACGATTTTCCGCACTGATGATGCTACTGATAGTTTCGATAGAAAGGTTATAGGCATCCAGCTTGTTCGGGTCACAATAGACGTTGATTTCACGTTGAGGGGCACCGGCAATAGACACAGTACCTACACCCGGCACACGAGCCAACGGGTTCACTACCGCATCGTCCAAAATCTTGTAAAGTGCCGGGCGGCTTTCATCAGCCTGCACGGACAACATCAAGATAGGAATCATATCGGTACTGAACTTGAAGATAATCGGAGTATTCACTTCATCAGGAAGTGCCGAAGTCACCATATCCAATTTGTCGCGTACGTCATTGGTCAATACGTCGATATCATTTCCGAATTCAAATTCCAAGGTAATCACCGAAATACCTTCGGAAGATGTAGAAGTGATATGCTTCAAGTTTTCTACCGAGTTCAAAGTATTTTCCAACGGACGGGTCACGTTGTTTTCAATATCCGAGGCACTGGCACCCTGATAGGATGTCATGACCATAATCGTATTTGTCTCAATGTCCGGAAGCAAGTCGATAGGCAGCTTCGACAAAGAGAAGAGACCAAAGATTGCCACCGCAAGGAAAGCAAGCGAGGTCATAATCGGTCGTTTAACCGCTCCTTCGTATAAACTCATAATATGCTATTTAAAAAGTGGTTAAATGATTATTGAATAACTTCTACTTCTACGCCATCGGCCAAACGAGTCTGACCGGCAACTACTACTTGTGAGTTGTTGTCTACACCCGAAATTAATTCGTATTCAGTGCCCATGCGACGACCCAACTCTACCTTATTATAAGATACCTTACCATTGTTGTACACATAAACAAAACGGTCACCCGAACCTGCACGCTTCACTACGGCCATATCAGGCACTACTACGTGGTTCTTAGTACCGAAGTTCATGGTAGCACGAGCAAACATACCCGGGCGTACACGTTGGTTTGTATTGGTCAATTCTACTTCTACCGGGAAAGTATGTGTTGATGCATCGATAGTAGGATAAACCAAGCTTACCTTGCCTTCAAATACTTCGTCACCATATACATCAAGCTTAATCGTTACCGGCATGCCCTTAGTCACCTTCGGGAAGTTAGGTTCAGATACGTTTACCATCAATTTTACCGGAGTGATTTGCTCAACCACCAATACCGGCATCTGAGTAGAAGAATACAAGTCACCGTTATCAAAGTTACGGGCTGTAACCACACCGTTCAACGGGCTTACCAACTGAGTGTTTTCCAACAAGTTGTTATAAGAAGAACGACGAACATCCAAATTGGTCTTAGCAGCATCCCATTCAGACTTTGATGCACCACCTACCTTATACAATTCGTCGATACGCTTGAATTCTGTTTCCTGATTATCCAATTGGAGCTTCAACTGAGTGAGGTTGGCAGCATCCATCTGCACCAACTTCTGACCTTTGCGAACATAGTCACCTACTTCCACAAAAATCTTGCTGATACGTCCCGGGGCTGTCGGAGCAATGTTGTTCTTTGCCTTGGCCTCAACCGTTGCTGTATATTCTTCAATTTGTTCCACTTCACGAGAGGAAACGGTTGACAGCTTTACAGCCGGTTTCTCAACTACAGCTGCTGTGCTTTCTACCTTCTTATCTTCACCGCCAGAGCAGGCGACCAACATAGCTGCAACTAAAAAAGCAGCTAACTGAAAACTTTTTTTCATACTGTTGTTCTATTTATTCTGTTATTTTATTCTTCTTCGATAGTAATCATGTCTTCCACACCCATCACGAGGTCGAGGTCGGCCTTAGCCACCAAATAGTCGTAGATGGATTGGTTGTAAGTCAATTGAGCTTGAGTCAAAGCGACTTCCGAGCTATTGAGTTCGAGGATGGTTCCACGACCTACTTCGTAACGCTTTTCGGCAATGGTGCGTCCCTTTTCGGCTTGAAGCACGGCTTCCTTGTTGCTGACTACCTGTTCGGTGCTGGCAGACATATTGTCCAAATAGCTTTGAGCCTGCATCTTGAGCTGACGTTCAGTGTTAATGCGGTTCATATCCAACTGCTTCAGTTGCAACTTGGCTTGCTTCACTTGCGAAATGTTTCCACCTTTAAACAAAGGAACGGAAAGGCTCAAGGCCACTGTTGCATACGGGTTCCATTGGTAATGACCGATACGCCAGTTTTCACTCAAGGTAGTATACATGTATTGAGCCGAGAAAGCGATGGTCGGCATGAAACTAGCATACTTCAACTTCAAGTTGCGTTGAAGCATGTCCTTGTTCAAATCCAACTGACGCAACGTGGTATTACCAGCGATGATGTCATCCGGACGAGGTTGTGCCTGACGAGTGAACATGGCCATTTCATAATCTTTCAAGTTACCAGTTACGGCAACTGGGATGTTGCTTTCCATGCCCAACAACACCTTCAGCTGAAGCATTGCCAAGTTCACACCATTTCCGGCAGAAACAACACTTGGCTTCAACGAACGCATCTGAACATCGGCACTAATCTTATCGTATTCGCTGACCGAACCTTGTTCATACTTGGCATTGACTACATTGAAATTATCTTCACTTTGCTTATAGCTTTTCTGCAACACATTGTAGCTATCTTGAGCCAACAACAACTGATAGAAAGCCTTGGTTACTTGATTAATCATGTCCAAGCGAGAAGAACGGGCCTTTTCCATGGCCAGTTTCACATCAGTCTTGGTTAACTTCATGCTTTGATACAAAGCTGGAGCAAAAACAGGCAGACTGGCCGTAATACCACCACTGGCATTGTTCATCGTACCCACCTTGAAAGTCTGTCCCATCAAGGCCATTGTCTGCTTTTCAATCGTGTGATTGAAGTTTCCCACCATACTCACTTCAGGAAGCAATCCCCAGATTACTTCGCGGTTGGCTTCTTTCTTTAACTGAATCTCCTGATCGGCTACCTTAATAGTCGGGTTTTCGCTCAACGCAATACGGACAGCTTCCTGCAAAGATATCCTCAGCGTGTCTTGAGCTTGTACACTTGTTGCTGCTATGGCAAACAACGCAAGTGTCAACACGGGTTTCAAAAAGAATTTCATTGATTTATACCTATTAATTATGTTATTGTTTCTTGTGTTTTTATTATATAAATAAAACATCTTCGTCAGTTTTTGTATTCGACATGCAAAATTATTCTTTTTTTTCCTAATAGTAAACAATACGAGAACACCTTTAAACATAAATAACACCTATTTACTATAAAATCATACTTTTAGAGCGTTATATAAAGCGGCTATAGCCATACGCGATGGCGTTTTCCGACAGACATGAAAGCGTTTTCAAAAAACGTCTTCGCATTTTTTCAGTCTCACCAACAAGATTTCATAATATTATTCGTATTTTCGCCACCGAATTACATAGACCATTATTCAAGGGGAAAAAGATTATGAGAAGACCATTAACTACCACACAATCCGTCATCCTTGCCCTACTTTGGGTAGCCATTTGCTTCCTCATCCTTACAGGAAGCCAACAAATAGACGGGCCACTGATATTAACCATCCTCATCTCCGGAGCGTTGGTGTTTATCCCTATAACAAAATCCATCAAAAACAAGGAAAAATAAACTTTTTACCCTATATTTATGCATAAAAGAAACAATTTGATATTTTTATCGTGTTTTTATTTATAAAGCGTTGCACACTTCAAATATTATCTATATTTTCGCGACGTCAAAATAAGGAAATTACAAACTGATAACATAGTAAATTATGAATGCATCAAAGGTATTAGAAGATTTAAAAAGAAGATTTCCTAACGAACCTGAATATCATCAGGCAGTAGAAGAAGTTTTGGGAACCATTGAAGAAGAATACAACAAGCATCCGGAATTCGACAAGGCAAACTTGATCGAACGCTTGTGCATTCCCGACCGAGTATACCAATTCCGTGTAACATGGATGGACGATAAAGGCAATGTGCAAACCAACATGGGTTATCGTATCCAGCACAACAACGCCATCGGTCCTTACAAAGGCGGTATCCGATTCCATGCCTCTGTAAATCTGAGTATCTTGAAGTTCCTGGCCTTCGAACAAACATTCAAGAATTCATTGACTACCCTCCCAATGGGTGGTGGCAAGGGCGGCTCCGACTTCTCTCCACGTGGCAAGTCAAACGCTGAAGTAATGCGTTTCTGTCAAGCCTTCTTGCTCGAATTGTGGCGTCACATTGGCCCGGACACTGACGTTCCGGCCGGCGACATTGGTGTAGGCGGACGCGAAGTAGGCTACATGTTCGGCATGTACAAGAAGCTGACTCGCGAATTTACAGGTACATTTACCGGTAAGGGTCGCGAATTCGGTGGTTCATTGGTTCGTCCGGAAGCTACCGGCTACGGCAACGTCTACTTCCTCATGGAAATGCTGAAGACTAAAGGTATGGACCTGAAAGGCAAGACCGTCTTGATTTCCGGTTCGGGCAACGTAGCTCAATATACAGCAGAAAAAGTTCTTCAGTTGGGAGGTAAGGTCTTGACCATGTCCGACTCTGACGGTTACATCTACGACCCGGACGGCATCGATCGTGAAAAACTGGATTACATCATGGAATTGAAGAACCTCTACCGTGGACGTATCCGCGAATATGCAGAAACATACGGTGTGAAATATGTACCGGGAGCAAAACCTTGGGGTGAAAAGGCAGACATTGCTCTTCCATCGGCCACTCAGAACGAATTGAATGGCGAACATGCCAAGATGTTGGTAGAAAACGGTGTCATTGCTGTTTCTGAGGGTGCAAACATGCCTTCTACTCCAGAAGCCATCCGTATCTTCCAGGAAGCCAAGATTCTGTATGCACCGGGTAAGGCAGCCAATGCCGGTGGTGTATCGGTATCCGGTCTCGAAATGAGCCAGAACTCCGAACGTATCTCTTGGAGTGCTGAGGAAGTGGACAACAAACTCCATTACATCATGGAAAACATCCACGAAAACTGTGTGAAGTACGGCACTGAACCTGACGGTTACGTTAACTACGTAAAGGGTGCAAACATTGCCGGTTTCATGAAAGTAGCCAAAGCCATGATGGCACAAGGTATTGTATAATAAAAAAAGAGGAGCGATTTTCGCTCCTCTTTTTTTATTCCTCCGGCATCATCACAACACCGATTTTCTTCTTGCCATCCATCTTTACCTTTACCGGACGTTCAAAACGCACATGCCGTAAGAATTGTGTTTCCTCAACAGCTGGTTGTTCATCCAAATAAGCTTGATTATATACACCATCATCCATATAGGCATTAATAGTGAAATAACCCACTCCAAACGAAGTCAGATTCTGAAAGAAATGAGTTCCTTGGCTCGGATCTACCCGATAGTTCGTCAAACCAGCTTCCACAATGACACGAGCAGCTGATATATGAGGCCACTTAACCGGAATTCCCAACCAAGAGTCACTACTTCCCCAACGTCCCGGACCTACCAGCACGTAATTCTTTCCTTCATCCAGGAACTTACGATTTATCTTTTCGATTTCATCGGCTATTGTCGGATTATTGGATGCTGAATACCCATCAGTCTTCACATAAACCACATCATGGATGTCTTCCATGATTCCATGTCCCAATGAATTGAAGCTTTTCAATAATAACTTATCATCAGTTATCAGATTCAAATCTTCAGACAAGTCGGCCTTTACATCCACCATCGGACGAATCTGAAGCAGATAGAAGGTACCAGTCTTCTTTGCTTGATTCAGTAACACCGCAAACTCGATTTCCACTGGACGACGCATTTCCTCCTGTCCATATTTCTGCACCAACTGCAAAATCTTTGCCAAAGGAAAAACTTCGTGTTGCAAGATATTGGCGAAGGTTATCACCTTACGCCCACCCGGATAAATACCATCCCGAATAACCATATCGTAGGGGTCATATGTAGAAGCAATAAATTGCAACGCCCCGTCTTTATCGGCTTCACGTACCGGAAGTTTCAACAAGTTAAAACCGTCATCCAATGAAAAATCATGTCCATCATTTTTCAAGTCCAAAGCATAAAAACGAGTTTGTGTCTCACGCAAAGCGATTTCCACCTCACTCGTCTGTAAAACCTGACAAGGATGATAAGGACATACCCGTAAGGTCAAGCCTCCATCGACAATGTATTTTCCCAATCCTAAAGCCAAGCTAACCGTTCCTTCTTCAGCCTTCTCATCCCCTATCGGATAATAATTCAACGAACGTGCTACCCCCGAAATGGAAGGATAGAATCGATCTCCATATTGTGTACCCACCACCTCTTGAAGAATGACTGCCATCTTTTCCTGATCAATGACATTACTGGTTGCCTGCATGTATGCCTTGCTATCCTTATAATAAACCGAAGCATAAACCCCCTTTATTGCATCACTCAGCATTCGTAACATTTCATACTTATCTTCCAGATACGGAATCATGTAAGTGGAATAAATTCCCGCAAACGGCTGATAATGAGAATCTTCCAATAAACTAGAAGAACGTATGGCTATCGGTGATTTCACGACATTAAAGAATGCAAAGAAATCCTCCATCAAACGCTCCGGCAATCGGGCACGCAAGAAGGTTTTCAGTATCGTTTCATCGGAAGCATCGCTCAGTGCCACCTGATACAAACCGTTCGTATCCATGAATTCGTCAAAGATGTCCGTACAAAGCACCACTGTTTTAGGAATAGCTACCGATGCATTTTCAAAATCCTCAAACTCGGCATGACGCTTCACCATATTATCTATGAAAGCCAAACCGCGACCTTTTCCTCCCAAAGAACCTTCACCGATACGAGCAAAATTGGAATAACGGTCAAACCGATCACGTTGGAATATCGCTACGACCCCCTGATTCTTCATTTTTCGGTACTTCACAATAGCCTCAAAGATAATCCTTCTATGGGCATCAATATCCTGAAATTCTTCCCAAGTAATTTGCTTCAAAAACTCTGCAGGCGGGAACATGGCACGCGAATACAACCATCGCGATACATGATTATGACTAATGTGATATAACAACGACTCCTTGGGAATAGAGAAAATGATATTCTGTAGTTCCTTCAAATTACGCACACGGGCCACTTCCTCGAACGTATCCGGATTGCGGAAAATAAAGTCACCAAAGCCAAAATGCTCCGATACAATATCCCGCAAATCCACATTCATCTTTTTGGAGTTCTTGTCCACAAAACTAGCATCGTAACAACGGGCGAAACGCTCATTATCCACTTCAGAAGACTGGAGAATCAATGGGATAAAAGGATCTCGCTTGCGAATCTCAGCCATCAGCTTGATACCGGCCATGGAATCTACAATTCCTTCTCGCGGATAACGGGCATCGGTAATTACCCCCAACACATTTTTCTCATACCTATTATATAAATGCATCGCCTCTTCATAGCTTCGAGCCAACACAATCTTGGGACGTCCACGCATACGCAAAGTCCGTTGATGAGCATTCAACGCCTCTGTTGCAAACTCCTGACTTTGCTTCAATACAAACTTATATAAATTAGGAAGAACAGACGAATAAAAACGAATGGAGTCTTCTACCAACAGAATCATCTGTACCCCCACTTCCTTAATGTCGTGTTCCAGATTCATCTTGTCCTCTATCAGTTTAATGATGGAAACCAACAAATCGGTATTTCCCAACCAACAGAACACATATTCAAAGATACTCAAATCTTCATGCTCCATACGAGCCGTAATGCCATGCGAAAACGGTGTAAGCACCACCAAAGGAATATAACTGTACTTTTGTTTGATGGTACGAGCAATATCAAACGTATCACTATTATCCGTACCCGGCATAACGATTACCAGGTCGAACATCGTGTTAGCCAACTGCTTCCAAGTTTCAGCTTCGGTAGAAACCTGCGTAAAACGGGGCGGATAACGAAGGCTCAGATTCATATATTCCATGAATATTTTCTCATCGATTCGTCCGTCATCCTCCAACATGAAAGCATCATAAGGATTGGCAACCAACAAGACATTGAATATTCGTTTAGTCATCAAATTAACAAACGAAGTATCTTTAAAATATAATTGGTTTAATTTTAATTTACTCAACATACCTATTTATTTAATTTGCCATATACAAAAGTCGTTATTATTATTGACGTACGCAACTAATTTTATCCAAAAAATCTGCCGAAACATTTGGGCAATCCACATAAAAGCATACCTTTGCACGAAGAATGAATATCATTTTGTCAAAACCTTAAATACTTTTATTATGGATATTAATCAAATTATGGCTTCTTTGGAAGCCAAGCATCCTGGTGAATCTGAATACTTGCAGGCTGTAAAGGAAGTGTTGCACTCCATTGAAGATATCTACAACCAGCATCCGGAATTCGAAAAAGCCTCTCTGATTGAGAGACTGGTTGAGCCCGACCGCATTTTTACATTCAAAGTGCCCTGGGTAGACGATAAAGGTAAAGTACAAGTAAACTTAGGTTATCGCGTACAATTCAACAATGCCATTGGTCCTTATAAGGGCGGCATTCGTTTTCACGCATCTGTTAACCTTTCCATATTGAAGTTCTTAGGCTTCGAACAAACATTCAAGAATGCTTTGACTACATTGCCAATGGGCGGTGGCAAGGGCGGTTCTGACTTCTCTCCACGCGGTAAGAGCGACGCTGAAGTGATGCGTTTCTGTCAAGCTTTCATGCTCGAATTGTGGCGTCACGTAGGTCCGGATATGGATGTACCGGCCGGTGACATCGGCGTAGGCGGTCGCGAAGTAGGTTACATGTTTGGTATGTACAAGAAGCTGACTCGCGAATTTACCGGAACATTCACTGGTAAGGGCTTGGAATTCGGTGGTTCATTGATTCGTCCGGAAGCAACCGGTTTCGGTGGTTTGTATTTCGTTAACCAAATGCTACAAAATGCAGGCCACGACATCAAGGGCAAAACAGTAGCCGTTTCCGGTTTCGGTAATGTGGCTTGGGGAGCTGTTACCAAGGCAACCGAACTCGGTGCCAAGGTGGTTACCATTTCCGGTCCTGACGGTTATGTTTATGACCCAGACGGTATCAGTGGCGACAAGATTGATTATATGCTCGAACTCCGTGCTTCCGGTAATGACATCGTAGCTCCTTATGCCGAAGAATATCCGAATGCAACATTTGTTCCGGGTCGTCGTCCTTGGGAAGTAAAGGTAGATATTGCTTTGCCTTGTGCCACTCAAAACGAATTGAACGGTGAAGATGCCATGAACCTGATTAACAACGGTACATTGTGTATCGGCGAAATCTCGAACATGGGATGTACTCCGGAAGCTATTGACGCATTCATTGCTCACAAGAAACTCTATGCTCCTGGTAAGGCTGTCAACGCCGGTGGTGTAGCTACCTCAGGTCTCGAAATGAGCCAGAACGCTATGCACTTAAGTTGGAGTGCCGCCGAAGTGGACGAAAAACTGCATGGCATTATGCTCGGCATCCACGAACAATGCGTGAAGTATGGAACTGAAGCCGATGGTTACATCAACTATGTAAAGGGTGCAAACATCGCCGGCTTCATGAAGGTTGCCCACGCCATGATGGCACAAGGAATCGTATAACATCACATTTATTATTCGTTTCATTATTTACATTGCCTGCCTTTATGGCGGGCAATGTTTTTTTACTATCTTTGCCCATCATTTTTTTAGACAAAGTCATGAAAACATTCCGAATATTTATCCTTCTGTTAGTAGGGATTCTTTTATACAGTTGCGACTCGCAATCCATCCCTTCCAAGCTTCCTGGAACAATGAGCAATATTCGGTCAAGAGGTATTATCAAAGACAGTTCGCTACCCATAGGAAGCAAAGCATTGTTCAACCTTTCCGGTGATATGACACTCATCAATAAAATCATCACCTTTGACGGAACATCGTGGGGAATAGACGAAGAACTTACTATATCCGACCATGCATCCGAAAATTTACTGACAGTCTTATGTCCGGCATACAACGATGAAAACAATCTCATCACTCAAAACCCATACATCGAAAATGCATTAGAGGATGTTTTGATTGCCCAAAAGACATGGAGCGGTCAAACAAACATCGAATTAGAATTTAGTCATCTATTTGCCATGCTGACTATCCATGTAGAGACTTCTCTTAATGCTTCCTTAACCGACATTGCTGTAGAAGCTCCCAAAGTAACCTCAATAAAGGGTAATAACGGAAGTTTCGAAACATCGGATAATCAAACACACACCACTACATTGGATAAGAACACCACCGGTGAATATTCTTTTATCATCCCATCTATCGACAACTGCCCATTAACCCTTATCTTCAACTTCGGAGAAGAACAAACCTCACATACACTCACCCATGATTTTAAAAGCGGTTTTAAATATGAATGTAATGTGATTGATGAAGATACACGACCTGGGATTAGAACTGCAAAGGAATTAATAGCTTTTAGTTATCTAATCAACGGGAAAGAACCACCTAAAGACTATCAGGGTTATACACTAAAAGACTTTGGAGAAACTGTTAATGAACGTACAGTATATCGATTATTAGCTGATATTACCTTTACAGAGGAGCTAAGCTATGATTTGCTTCCAATAGGATATAGCGAAGCAAAAGCTTTTCAACATATTTTTGATGGAGAAGGCCATACCATTTCTAATTTAATCATACCGGATAAAAGTATCAATACTCAAATAACAAAAGACTTTTCAGGATTATTTGGAGGCATTAGTTCTGATGGTATTGTTAAAAACTTGCATATTATCAATACTAATACGATAACAAATCCCATTAGTACACCAACTGGAGGTATAGTAGCCAAAAACTATGGACTGATAGATAACTGCTCCGTACAAAGTTCACAATTTTATAGTGTCGAAAGAACTGGAGGTATATGTGGTTTTGTAAGTTCTACAGGATATATAACCAATTGTTATACTGCTAACAATAAATTCCATATCAAAAAATCATCTTCTAACGGTGGCATAGTAGGCGATATAGCAGGTCATATTCTAAACTGCTATGCTTATAACAATACTTATAATATCACATCCACTTCTTATAATGGTGGCATTGCAGGGCAAAGTAACAAAGGACAAATTCATAATTGCTACTTATTTCAGGAAAATAATCCGGAATATTTCGGAGCAGCTCTTGGTAAAAATGGCGGAATTACTATGACACATTTTTTATATAACGGAAGCGATTATATCGTATACAATACACTGCAAGAGACCTCAAAAAATGCTCAAATATACGATGCCAACTTCAATGTAAACGAAAAGCACATCAGCACCCTTTTAAACGATTGGGTGAACCAACAAAACACAGAACCTAAAACTTACCCGGATTTCACATTCAGAACTTGGACAAGTATAGACAATAACTCTCCCGCTATTTTCCAACAATAAAAAACAAATGGCTGCTTCCAGATTGGAAGCAGCCATTTTATATCATACTAATAGAATCTATTAAAGAGCACCAACTTCTGTCAAAGCAGCGTTAGTCTTGCGAACAGCAGCAGCACTAGCAGCGAACTTAGCCTTTTCGTCTTCGTTCAACGGCAACTCAATGATTTCTTCGATACCGTTCTTACCCAAGATTACAGGAACACCGCAGCAGATGTCTGATTCACCATATTCACCTTCCAACAATACAGAGCAAGGAATCATCTTCTTTTGGTTGTGGATGATAGCTTCAGCTACGTAAGCACCAGCTGCACCCGGAGCATACCATGCAGAAGTACCGAGCAACTTAGTCAATGTAGCACCACCTACCATAGTAGCAGCAGCGATTTCTTCCAACTTTTCAGCAGACAAGAAGTTAGAAACCGGCAAGCCCTTGTATGTAGCGAAGCGAGTCAAAGGAATCATAGTAGTATCACCGTGACCACCGATAACCATACCTTCTACTTCGTTAGCATTGCAACCCAAAGCCTGTGACAAGAAATACTTGAAACGTGAGCTATCCAATGCACCACCCATACCAATGATTCTGTTCTTTGGCAAGCCCAAAGACTTAAGTGCCAAGTAAGTCATGGTATCCATTGGGTTAGAAATAACCACGATGATAGCGTTTGGAGAATACTTCAAGATATTTTGAGCTACAGACTTCACGATACCGGCATTTACACCGATCAATTCTTCGCGAGTCATACCCGGCTTACGAGGAATACCTGAAGTAATAACTACTACGTCAGAGTTTGCAGTCTTTTCATAATCATTTGTGCAGCCTACCAAAGTAGAGTCAAAGCCCAACAACTGAGCTGTCTGCATCATATCCATTGCTTTACCTTCAGAAACACCTTCCTTAACGTCGAGCATTACCACTTCGTCAGCTACTTCGTTGAAAGCAAGAACATTTGCACATGTGGCACCTACGTTACCGGCACCAACTACGGTTACTTTTGACATAATCTCAATAATTTTATTTAGGTTGATAATTAAAAATTCATACTTATTCGGCAAATTTACAATCTTATTCCGATTTAAAGAAAAAAATCCGTATTAAATTTCGGGCTGAATACATAAAATGTTGTACTTTTGCGGGAAATTAACGTAGACTATGGACAAGAGCAAAAATCTGATTATCATTATCATCCTACTGATTATCATTATCGGTGGAGTTTCGTTCTATGCCTTCCGACAGACACAAGAGAATAAGGAAATGGCTGAACTGTTCGAAATTGAAAAAGAAGAGATGGAAAATGAATATACTACATTTGCCACTCAATACGATGAACTGCAAGTACAAATCAATAACGACTCACTCCGCCAGAAACTGGAAAGTGAAAAACTGAAAACCCAACGCCTGTTGGAAGAACTCCGCCAGGTAAAGACTAGCAATGCAGCCGAAATTACTCGTCTGAAGAAAGAATTAAAAACCGTTCGTGCTGTATTACGGAGCTATGTGATGCAAATCGACTCCTTGAACCGCATCAACGAAGCCTTGACTACCGAAAATAAGGAAGTGAAACAGAAATATACAGAAGCCACCCGTCAAATCAACACGTTGGCTCAAGAAAAGAAAAACCTAAACGCCAAGGTGACATTAGCAGCCCAGTTGGATGCTACCAACATCAGCATTCAACCTAAGAACAAGCGTGGCAAGACAGCTAAGAGAGTAAAGGATGTGAAGAAAATCGCCGTTTCCTTTACCATTGTCAAGAACATCACGGCCAAGACAGGCGAACGCACCTTGTATATTCGCATTGCCAAGCCCGACAATGAAGTATTGACTAAGAGTGCATCCGATACGTTCCCATACGAAAACCGGGAATTGTCTTACTCCATCAAAAAATACATTGAGTACACTGGCGAAGAACAAACGGTTACCGTATACTGGGATGTGGAAGAATACCTCCCTGCCGGAACTTACAATGTATACATCTTTGCCGATGGAACCATGATTGGTGAACAATCATTTAGCATGAAATAATGCCACAAATCTTTAATATCGTGTCACCTGAACACAGTGAAGGATCTGTATTCACAAAGAATGCGTTTACAGATTCTTCGCGATGCTCAGAATGACACTTTAATTTAGAACATTACACGCACTTCTTTTTCTAAATCCTGCAACATGAAAGAATTCATTCAAGTACTCCGCCGTTTTGTTCCACCCTATAAAAAATACCTGATTTTACATATCCTATTCAATATCCTTTCAGCTATATTGAACATCTTTTCATTTATGCTGATTGTCCCCATTCTGCAAATCTTGTTCAAGATGCAGGAAGCTAATTATAGTTTCATCCCATGGGGAGCTGAAGGCTCTATCAAGGACATAGCCATCAACAACTTCTACTATTATGTTACCCGGCTGATTGAAACCCATGGTGCCAGCACTACCTTATTACTATTAGGATTATTCCTGGCTTTCATGACCTTCTTGAAAACAGCCAGTTATTTCCTTTCTTCGGCTACCATGATTCCTATCCGCACCGGTGTTGTCCGCGACATCAGGGTGGCTCTTTACAAAAAAATATTAAGCCTTCCCTTAGGATTTTTTTCCGAAGAGCGAAAAGGCGACATTATTGCCCGTATGAGTGGTGATGTGAACGAAATCGAATCCAGCATCATGTCATCGCTCGACATGTTGTTCAAGAACCCGATTCTGATACTCTTCTATTTCGGCACTTTGATTGTCACCAGTTGGGAGCTGACCTTATTTACAATTACCGTGCTTCCCTTCATGGGATGGTTTATGGGTAGAATAGGCCGAATGCTGAAACGCAAATCATTGGTCGCCCAAAACCAATGGAGCGACCTTATGTCGCAAGTCGAAGAAACCTTGGGAGGATTGCGTATCATCAAAGCCTTCATTGCTGAGCACAAGATGAACAAGCGTTTTTTGGACTCCAACAATCTATATAGAGACACCATCAGCCGGGTAAACACCCGTCAGCAGATGGCTCACCCGATGAGTGAGTTTTTGGGTACTGTATTGATTGTAGTTGTATTGTGGTTTGGAGGTACTTTGATTCTACAAAACAACAGTACCATCACTGCTCCATCCTTCATTTTCTATTTGGTGATGCTTTACAGCCTCATCAATCCATTGAAGGATTTTTCGAAAGCCAGCTACAACATCCCGAAAGGACTGGCCAGCATGGAACGTGTAGACAAGATTCTGAAAGCGGAGAACAAAATGCCGGTAGTAGCCAATCCTATTCACATCGGTTCGCTGAAAGAAAAGATTGAATTCAAGCATGTATCTTTCAAATACGACACCAAATGGATTTTGAAAGACATCAATCTGACCATCGAAAAGGGAAAGACCATTGCCCTGGTCGGTCAATCTGGTTCCGGCAAATCGACCATGGTAGATTTGATTCCCCGTTATCACGATGTCCAGGAAGGCGAAGTATTGATTGACGGGGTCAATGTAAAAAACACGACCTTGCACGATCTTCGTAGCATCATGGGGAATGTCAACCAAGAGGCTATCTTATTCAACGATACTTTTTTCAACAACATTGCTTTCGGTGTAGAAAATGCCACCATGGAACAAGTCATCGAAGCAGCCAAGATAGCCAATGCTCACGATTTCATCATGGCCAGCGAGAACGGATACGACACCATGATTGGCGACCGTGGAGGAAAACTCTCCGGTGGACAACGCCAACGCATCAGCATTGCCCGTGCTATCTTGAAGAACCCTCCTATCCTGATTCTTGACGAAGCCACCTCGGCCCTCGATACAGAAAGTGAACGCATGGTACAAGATGCTCTTGAAAAATTAATGAAGAACCGTACCACCATCGCCATTGCCCACCGCCTGTCTACCATCCGTCATGCCGATGAAATTTGTGTGCTTCACGAAGGACAGATTGTAGAACGAGGCAAACACGATGAACTGTTGGCTCTGAACGGCTACTACAAACGCCTTTGCGACATGCAACAGATGAACTAATCAAAATGTCGTGTCATCCTGAGCTTCGTTCAGAATGACACTTTTTTTCCACCCTTTCCCTTCCTTTAATCTTCTTTAACTCTCCGGCATTTGTTTTATTACGAAACTTTCGTAGTTTTGCGAAGTATTCGTAATAAACTAATTATCATGAACAAACTCACACAACAAGAAGAAGAAGTGATGCTCCATATCTGGAGTTTGGGAAGTTGTTTTGTTAAAGACATCGTAGCCAAGTTCCCCGAGCCTCAACCACCCTATACCACAATCGCCTCGATAGTGAACAACCTGAAACGGAAAGGATACGTAGAAGCCAAGCGTTATGGAAACACCTACATGTATCTCCCGCTCATCAAACAAGGTGAGTACAAAAGCACCTTCATTCATGGTGTAGTGAAAAACTATTTCGCCAACTCGTACAAAGAAATGGTATCTTTCTTCGCCAAAGAACAGAAACTCTCTACCGACGATTTGAAAGATATCATCAGCCTGATTGAAAAAGGAAAGGAAGAATAACCTCATAAACCTTATTGACAACTATGACACCCGAATGGATATATCTGCTGAAAGTGAATACCGGCATTGCCTTGTTTTATGCCTTCTACAAACTGTTTTGCCAACGCGACACCTTCTTCCAATGGCGTCGTACAGCTCTACTCTGTTTCTTGGGCATATCCTTTCTATATCCGTTGCTCAATATCCAACACTGGGTAAAGGAACAACCGACCATGTACGAACTGGCAAACTATTATGCCACTTTCATAGCACTTGACGAGCCAACGGTGTCTTCCCTGTCTTCTACCGCCAAGATACCTAGCCTGATGACTCTCGCCGGATACATCTACCTTATTGGAGTCATCGCCCTCAGCCTTCGCTTCCTCATCCAGCTACTTAGCATTCTCCGAATGCGATGGATAGGGAAAGCCACCCACCTGAACGGACAACGTATCATCAGCCTTCCGGTCGAAACCAATCCTTTCTCCTTCTTTGGCTGGATATTTATTTATCTGCCTCAGTTGAACAAAGAAAGCCAGAACGAAATCCTAACACACGAACAGACACATGCCCGACAATGGCATTCGATAGATGTGATTATCAGCGAAATCATTAATATCATCTGTTGGTTCAACCCCTTCATGTGGCTCATGAAGACCGAAATCCGTTTGAACCTGGAATACCTGGCCGATCATAAAGTGATTGAAAATACGGCTGATTGCAAACAATACCAATACCACCTGTTGGGACTTGCTCATACAAACAGACAAACCGGACTATACAATAATTTTAATGTATCACATTTAAAATGCCGCATTATTATGATGAACAAGAAAAGAACCCGCACAGCAGGACGCATCAAATACGCCCTGTTTGCACCGCTGGCCACCGCTCTACTTTTGGTCAGCAACATCGAAGCTGTGGCACGTACGGTGGAGAAGGCAATCAAAGAATTGCCCTCTCCTACTACCACCGTACCGCAAGACAAACCTAAGCAAGAACCCATCGTCATGATATGCGACGAAACTCCGGAATTTCCGGGAGGTATGGGAGAATGCATGAAGTTTCTCGGTCGAAACATCAACTATCCTGCTGAAGCTATGGCAAAGGAAATCGAAGGAAGAGTTGTAACACAAATGATTATTGAAAAAGACGGTAGTATCAGCAATGCAAAAATAGTCAGAAGCGTGCATCCGTTACTCGATCAAGAAGCCCTTCGGGTGGTCGAATCCATGCCTAAATGGACACCGGGTAAAGTGAAAGGACAGGCCGTCCGTGTGCGTTACACCCTACCTGTCAAGTTCAGCCTTAAAAAGAATTACAAAGAAACAATCCAACACCATCAAGCTGAAATCCTACCTGATGAAAACGGAATTTACGCTATTGTTGAAGATTCGGCAAACTATCCCGGTGGTTTCAATGAACTCATCAAATGGCTACAAGCCAACATTCAATATCCGGACGATTGTAAAAAAGAAAAAATTGGAGGAAGGGTGATTACAAAATTCCTGATAGACAAGGATGGTAGCATCAAAGAAGCAAAGATTCTCCGTGGTATACATCCTTCACTTGATCAAGAAGCACTCCGCGTTATAAATACTATGCCTAAATGGAATCCGGGCAAGGTGAAAGGAGAACCCGTTGTCTCCCAATTTGTCATGCCCGTGGTATTCAGTATTTAAGTACTATCGCTTGAAAGACGAATAAATATCACATTCAAATCTCAATTCTTATGACTTACCCTAAATCACTAATAGGGTTGGTTGCTTGTGTTTTGCTTACAGCTTGCTCATCCAACCAACCAGAGACCAATACATCCCCATATACAGTTATCCCTTTCGAGAAAGGTATGGAAAACATTCAGGAAATCAAGTTGAGCGACATTGCCGAGAAAATAAGTTTTATCCCGTTAGAAATGACAGACGCTTCACTGGTTGCCAGCCCAAAAATCATGAGCATAGTCTATATAGACGAGAAAATCATGATTCCATGCACGGAAGGTATACTTGCTTTTGACGAAAGCGGTAAATTTATAAAGGTAATCTCTCGCAAAGGGCAAGGACCAGGAGAATATGTTTTTGTGCGTTGTCTTTCAGCTAACGAAGAATTGGGACTATTGTATTTACAGGATCACATTAAAATGAGAACATTTAAACCCGATGGAACATTCATTAGAGAGTATCGAATTCCAACAGGACCAACTTTTGAGACAATGGTCGTGGACGACAGTCTAACCTTTACGGCCTATATGAATAGTACGGGGAAAAGACCATTCCGTCTTTTAATGACCAACCATCAACAGGATACATTGAAGGCCTTCCCTCAATACGACCGCTTTGAAATACCGAACGGGGGGAACTGGCTCTATTTCAATCAGAAAGAAGATTATTTGTATTCCTACAAGCAAGAAGTCGTCTATCGCGACTATAACACCGACACCATTTATACGGTAACCCGCGATTCCTTGCTTCCCCGCTACTTACTGGACATGGGGAAATATCATTTACCCAAAGACTTACGTTTGGAAGTAGCTTATGCCAAGGGTGGAAGCGAAATGGATGCCATGCTGAAAGAGGCGGAAAACTATCTTCGCCCCACTATCCTTGAAAATGACCGTTACATTGTGATGCCTTATACTACCTGGAATCTGACAAACAGGGATTTACTTCCCGAGCTGATGATTTATGACCGGAAAAGTAAGGAATGCATCAAGGTAAAGGATGGTGCCTTCGTGAACGATATGATGGGTAATCTACCTTTCCAACCGGATGTGCGTGTGGCAGAGAATGTATTGGCAGAATGGTGGGAAGCACCCGAATTGATAGAACTGGCAGAGAAAGGCGTAAAGCTACCGGATAACGTGAAGGACCTGAAAGATGACGACAATGGCGTACTGGTCTTGGTTTATCTAAAGAAAAAATAATGAAAACCCAACATATTACTTTTATGAAACATTTCTATCTTTTCGTAGCTCTTAGTGTCTTTTTAAGTTGCCAATCAAACAAGAAGCAACAAATAGACATTGTGGAAGAAGCAGAGGAACTTCCAGTCATCAACCTATCGCAAAACATTGAGCGTTGTGAGTCCATCCCATTAAGTGACGCCGTAAAGAAAATCGACATTGTTTCTTTGGACAACTCCGATGAAGCTTTGTTTTCAAGAATAGACCAGATTAAAATTACAGAAACAGATATTTGGATTGCGTCATTTAGAGATAAACAAATATTTCGCTTCGATCGGAACGGAAAATTCCTGAATAGAGTAGGAAAAGTGGGACAAGGCTCGGGAGAATATACCCGATGTGCATACTTTGAGGTGAATAACCAAGAGAAGAAAATATATATTATGTCTACTTTATCGGGGGTATTGGCTTATGACTTTGATGGTAATTTTATAGAAAAATTGTCTTCTCTAACCATGGATGCTATGTACAATTGTGGTGGTGATTCTTGGTTTATTCAACATGCAGAGAACTTTTTTCTTTTACAGAGTTTGCCGGCTTTGAAACCTGTTATATCCAACCCCGTCGATTCTTTATGGTCTGTCGCTTTAGTGGATAATTCGTTTAACAAGAAAAAACTATATAAAAATCCTACTCATATAGGTTTGGAAACACAGATTGTAGAAAATGGTGGAGAAAATACAGGTTGGAAAAATCAATGGGTAGAAACGACTCCTGTTATCTCTGATTTTTATTTAGATGAATTCACATTGAAATATCCCGATACGGATACCATTTATCGTTATGATATTGCTACCGAAACATTCCTCCCTCAGTATGCCATTTCCTCAAATGAGGATAAAGGAAGTTACGGAGATACACACCAACTTTACAGAAAACGTTCCGATTTGAATTATTTTGCAATCCGTAATTATTGGCCTTCCAAAGAATTCATTTATTTGAGAGCTACCAAGGGAGAATCGGTTTTAACTTTTGCATACGAAAAAGCTACCGGTAAGGTAAGAATGGCAGAACAAAGTGTAAAAATTGTGGAACGAAGGACTCCTCATTATACAACATACGGATATGCCAACGGTATTGATAATCTTCCATTTGCCTTCATTAACGATTTTCAGGCGGGTACATTCCATATTCGCCATGCTTCATCGGGTAAATATTGGATAGATGTATTTGAGTCCGGCACTAAAGAAACCGAGTCCATGATTGAAGAATTGGAAAAAGCCAATGATGCCAAAGCTTCCGAATTGCTCGAACAACTGAAAGGCATGAATGAAGACAGTAGTCCTATTTTGTTGATTGCCACCTTAAAATAAATCTTTCCCTATGAGTAAGAATTTCAGCCTCATTCTTCTTAGTACAATCATAATATTGATTGCCAGTAACCTATCCGCTTGTACTTCCATAAAGGAACAAGGAACGTTAGAACAATGTAATATCGTCGCTTCTAGAGTGATTACAGGCGGAGACACCTTAATAGTTTGTGACGTAAGTAAAATAGAACAACATATCAAACTCCCTTTAAGCACCTTGGTGAAAGATTGGAAACTGCTGAAGTTGGAAAACAGTTCCAAAGAAGTCATGGTTAACCCAGTCTATATTTATCCTTCTGAAAACTATGTCTTGATACATCCGGTAGAATACAACCGAGGGGCGATGTTGTTTGACAAAACAGGGAAATACCTTTTTGACATTGGGAAAAAAGGGAATGGACCGGGAGAAATAGTCAGCAGTATGGCAGATATAGAGATGGATGAAGACAACGATTGCGTCTATATCCGAGACCTCAAACCATCCAGAATTTTGAAATATCGATTAAGTACCGGTGAGTATCTTACAGATATTCCACTTAGCTATTCAAATGCAGTTGATTTCCTTCTCAATCCAAAGGATGAGACCTTAATTGTAAGTTGTTGGCCTCATAAGAGAATAGACCTAGGGATTCCTTGGATTTGGGTGCAGGATTTTCAAGGAAACATTTTGCAGAAGCTTCCCAAGAAGGCTTTTAACAAGGAGTTTTGGTATGAATTTTGGTTATGGAACAGAAATGACAAAATAACTTTCTTTGACTACAATATTCCTAGCATAAAAGATACATTGTATCATTACGACATTCCGAGTAACCGATTGAAACCACATTTCACGGTCGATTTTGGAAGCGAAATCCCCAACCATCAATATGAAGATACTTCAGACTTTTATTTGGTAACATTACTTAGTGAGGTAGGAATAGGCAAGTCCTCTAATCCTACCAAACGTATCCTGATAGACAAGAAAACGCTTAAAGGTGCCTACGTTGATATCGTTCTGGACGGATATGGTGACTTTTCCATCACCCACCAATGGATGTATCTCAAAGATTATTATTTTACAATGAGTCTGTACCCTCACCAAGTAGCAGAAACTTGCGAAGAATTGTTAGCACATCCCGAAAAACTTATTCTGGAAGAAAAACAAAACTTGCAGGAATTACTGGATGGCATTACGGAAGATGACAACGCTTTTATACTTTATGGAAAAATTTAATGATAAATACATCGGTGTATATAGTTAACATATTATTAAATTAAAACTTAAAAAAACAATTATTGATTGCCACTTTAAAATAAACTTATCCCTATGAGTAAGAATTTCAGCCTCATTCTTCTTAGTACAATCATAATATTGATAGCCAGTAACCTACACGCTTGTTCTTCTATTGAAAAACAAGATACGTTGAATCAATGTAATGTCGTCGCTTCTAGAGTGATTACAGGCGGAGACACCTTGATAGTTTGCGACGTAAGTAAAATAGAACAGCATATCAAACTCCCTTTAAGCACCTTGGTGAAAGACTGGAAGCTGCTGAAACTGGAAAACAGTTCGAAAGAGGTTATGGTTCAACCGGCCATAATCTATCCTTCTGAAAACTACATCTTGATACATCCGGCAGAATATAATCGAGAAACCATGTTGTTCGACAAAACAGGAAAATACCTTTTTGACATTGGGCGAAGAGGGAATGGCCCTGGGGAAATGGTCAGAGATATAGCAGATATAGAGATGGACGAAAATAACGATTGTGTCTATATCAAAGACCTCAAACCATCCAGAATATTGAAGTTTCGGCTAAGTACAGGTGAATATCTCACAGATATTCCGCTTTGTTATTCGCGATCATTCGAGTTCCTACTTAATTCTAAGGATAAAACTTTGGTTGTAACCAGTATACCTCATCGAAGAATAGACGATGGGGTTCCTTGGATTTGGGAGCAGGATTTTCAAGGAAACATTTTGCAAAAACTTCCTCAGACAACCTATGATTATACGCATGTGTATTGGCATGACTTCTGGCTATGGAGCAGAAATGACGAAGTTGTGTTCTTCGACTATAATCTTCCCGGCAGAAAAGATACATTGTATCATTATGACATTCGGAACAGCCGATTGAAACCCAATTTCACGGTCGACTTTGGAAGCGAAATACCCAACCATCAATATGAAGATTCTTCTGACTTTTATTTGGTAACATTACTTAGTGAAGTGGAGATGAGCAATCCCTTTAATCCTACCAAACGTATTCTGATAGACAAGAAAACGCTTAAAGGTGCCTACGTTGATATCGTTCTGGACGGATATGGTGACTTTTCCATTACCCACCAATGGATGTATCTTAAGGACCGTTATTTTACAATGGGCCTGGAACCTCATCAAATAGCAGAAACTTGCGAAGAATTGTTAGCACATCCCGAAAAACTTACTCTGGAAGAAAAACAAAACTTGCAGGAATTACTGGATGGCATTACGGAGGATGACAACGCTTTTATACTTTATGGAAAAATTTAATGATAAATACATCGGTGTATATAGTTAACATATTATTAAATTAAAACTAAAAAAACAATTGTTGATTGCCACTTTTAAATAAATATTTCCCTATGAGAAAATACATTACCTTCAGCATCCTATGCTCAATCATGTTATTGAATGCCTGTAAAGAAAAGGCATCCGATACAACAAGCAATCTCCCTATCATCGAGGTTGAAACAGCTTTTCAAAATCCGGTAGAACTATCATTGACCGACCTCGGTGAGACCTTGACTTACATCCCTTTGGAAACAAACGAAGCATCGATTACGGATATCAATCCCATGACGAAAGTGGTCGTAACCCACGAATTCATCTTTATTGGAAATACCAAAGCATCCATTCTATGCTTCGACCGGAAAACGGGAAAGTTTCTCCGCACCATCGGACGCTTCGGACAAGGTCCTAACGAATACCTGAACGGATCGCTAGAGGTGGATAGCGAAACAAAACGCATCTATGTAAGAAACACACCGGGGAATTATGTTTGCTTCGATTTCGAAGGGAATGCCTTGGCACCTGTCACCCTGCCCGGCGAGCAAAACTTCATGATGGGAGGACATCATTTTTCTCATAACAAAGCATATGGCTATTGCAATGTAGCCAACGAAAAGACCACTGCCGAGGCTTATTGTTACGATTTAGCATCGGGTGAACTTTTGGACTCCATTCCATTGACTGACATGCAAGCCAAGAAGACCCGAAGCATCGCTCCGCTCAGAAGTCAGGAAGTGTATGGAGGCATGTTTATGATGGTAGAACACGAAGACGGTACATGGACAGGTGGAAACTACCAAAACAATACCTTCTGGACAAGCAACCACACACTCTATCACAAAGACATCTTCTGCGACACCATCTTCCAGATGAAGGACTTGCAAAGACAAGAGCCCGTAGCGGCTTTCCAACTGGGAAGCTTGGGCGGATACGGACGATACGAAACGTCAAGCAGCATGACCGGGCGATATGTAATCCCACGCATCTTGCACAACGGCAAGCACATTTACTTCACCCTCTTCACCGACTTGTACGACATACAAGGCATGATGAAAAAATTGACTTCAGGAGGTGTTGTCTTAAGTCCGAGTTGCGGTATTTACAATCAGCAAACAGGGGTAGTAAAGCTTCAAAAAGAATCTTTGCTCCTTAAACATCCCAACGAAGCGATGCCTGGTGTTTGCATCAACACCCTTGCCACCGATGGAGCTTGGGTCGGGGTCTATCAAATCCAAGAGCTGATAGAGGCTCGCGAGAACATCCCAACCGAGCAACAACCCGACTGGCTGAAAAACTTGAAAGACGATGATAATCCGGTAATAGTGCTCATTGAATAAGCATTAGCTAATTGAAATCCTATTTATAACGCAGAAGACAGAAATAGGGCTGCCTTCTGCGTGCTCTCCGTTTTCAAAGACCAATAATTAAGGCATTGGTAGGTTCTCCCAATTCGCTATATAAAGAGCCGCACTAACCAAACGTGCATAATAAGTTCCATCGGGAGCTATCAGAATATATGTAGGCAATTTCTCTATATAAAAATCTTTAGCAATTCCTTCTTTTTTCTGAGTTCCATTACTCAAATTATACCACGTAATTTCCTTCTGTTTGAAGGATGTTTTCCAATTGTCTATTTTATCTACACAAATGCTGGCAATAGTCAACTTATCAGCATGTTGTTCTTTAAGCTTCTTTAATTGCTTAAAATCAGCTATACTTTCGTTACTGGATTGTGACCAGAATCCCAATAAAATATATTTACCACGAAAATCTTCCAAACGAAACGCCCTTCCATTTATATCAAAGAGTTCATTGCCTATATAAAGTTCTCCTAATTCAATTTTGGGAGTCTGTTGTGCCTGCATAGATAATACTACAAACAAATTGCACAGGATAATGAGGAAAAATGTTTTCATGACTAACAAATTTAGTGACAAAGGAAATATTTTTTCCGTTTATATCAAAAGACACCGTGTTAAATTTCATAAAACCACCACTTGAAAATAGTGATTTGCCCCATTCATGGAAATGATAAAATAACCTTGTTTTTTCAAAAGACACCTTCACGTTTAAAAAAAACGCCTTGTCGTTTTAGGTAAAACGCCTTGGTGTTTTCCATCAAACGCCTAATCATTTTTCCACAATCACCTGTTTTCCCAAAAGTGAAAAAAATCTGCCACATCTGCCACAAGAGCATCTAAATATTTGATTTACAAGAAATTCAAGGTGGCAGATTTTAATAATGGTGACAACACATCTGCCACCATAATCACCTTGAATATCAACACTTTAAGTATCCGTTGCAGATATTGCAGAAGATTCAAAAAAATCTTCTAGCATGACGGGGCTTGGTCTTCTAGCATGACCAAGCTTCGTCATCTAGCATGATTTTGTGAATGAAACAGCATCCATCGGCACACGAGACATGAAGCGTATCGACATGCTCCTGCAAGCATTTTTTAGAACGAGGAACTTCACCGGAAAGAAACAGGAAAGTTCACTCTATCATCCTGGTTATCAACAAGTATGACGATAACAGGTAAGTGAAGATGACTTCACCTTAAACTCTCATTATTGCTTCTTCAGCTCCACGATGCGTGTCGGAGCTTGCCCGGCATTGCGGATTTCCGTTTGCTTCACCACATTTTCAGCCAAGGCAAGGAAAGCCTGACCGGTGATGGAGTTTTCATCGAGAGCAGCCGGGGTACCCTTGTCGCCATTCTCGCAGATGCTCTGCACGATAGGAATCTGACCGAGCAATGGCACGTTCATTTCTTCAGCCAACTGCTTTGCTCCTTCCTTGCCGAAGAGGTAGTACTTGTTTTCCGGCAATTCGGCCGGGGTGAACCACGACATGTTTTCCACCAAACCGAGGATAGGCACATTCACCTTGTCGTTGGTGTACATGTTGATACCCTTGCGAGCATCGGCCAAGGCCACTTGTTGCGGTGTGCTGACAATCACGGCTCCTGTAATGGCCAACGTCTGTACCAAGGTCAAATGAATGTCGCTGGTGCCCGGAGGTGTATCGAGGATAAAGTAATCCAAGTCGCCCCAGTTGGCATCGCCGATAAGTTGTTTCAAGGCATTGCTGGCCATACCGCCACGCCACAAAGTGGGTTGGTCGGGGTCTACAAAGAAACCAATGGAAAGCATCTTGATGCCATACTTTTCGATAGGAACAATCAAGTCACGACCATCGATGAGTTCGGCATACGGACGGGCATCTTCCACCTGGAACATTTTCGGCATGGAAGGGCCGAAGATGTCGGCATCAAGCAAGCCCACCTTGTAGCCCAGCTTCGCCAAAGCCACCGCCAAATTGGCCGATACAGTAGATTTGCCTACCCCACCCTTACCGGATGAAACGGCAATGACATTCTTCACTTGCGGAAGCATCTTGCCCGGTTCCGGACGAGCAGCCTGACGACTTTCAGTGCTGATGGTCACTTGTACATCGGGAGAAATATAGGTATGGATAGCGGTTTCGGCCGCCTTCACCATGGATTTCATAAACGGGTCGGTCGGCTTCTCGAAAGTCAAGGAGAAGCTAACGGTCATTCCGTCAATACGGATATTGTCGGCCACCATATCAGCCTCAACGAGGTTCTTACCGGTGCCGGGATAACGCACGGTTGCCAGTGCGTCGAGTATAAGTTTCGGATATAATGTCATAATTATCTTTTTTTTCACCACGGATTACACAAATCTGTGGTGAGTCAATTTTCATCTGCTTGTTTTCAATCCGCTACGTTTGCTTCGGTTGTAGCTACGGTATTCATCGAGTTCGATTTCCACATCCGGCTCACGGAGTTCACCTTCTTGCGGGAGGCGGAACTTCATGTACTTGATGTTCAAGCCACGGTCGATCCATTGTTGTTCGTAATAGGTACGAATGCCGAGGATGTCGTCCACCAAACCCGAATGATAGAGGTCGTCGGTGCAGAACTCCACGGGGAACTTGTTTTCTTCCACCATGTACTTGGTGTAGGTGAACATGAAGTTACTGTCCGTCTTGAGGTGAATCAAGCCATCGGGTGTCAAGAACTTGCGATAACGGTTCATAAAGTACGTCGAGGTGAGTCGCTTGGTGGCCTTCTTCATCTGCGGGTCGGAGAAGGTGAGCCAAATTTCGCTCACTTCGCCTTCGGCAAAGAAACGGTCGATGATTTCGATGTTCGTGCGGAGGAAAGCCACATTCTTCATGCCTTCGTTCAAGGCATCGGTAGCTCCTGTCCACATACGGGCACCCTTGATATCGACACCGATGAAGTTCTTGTCGGGGTACATGCGTCCCAAGCCTACGGTGTATTCGCCACGTCCGCATCCCAATTCGAGAACTATCGGATGATCGTTCTTGAAGAAGTCCCGATTCCAATTTCCCTTCATCTCGAAAGGCACATTATCGACCACCGAGTAAGGGTATTCGAACACGTGCGGATAATCCGCCATATCTGCAAACTTCGCTAATTTTCCTTTTCCCATAATTATTAAAGTTTTCACCACAGATTACACAGATTAGCACAGATTTTTTAATTATTTATCTGTGTTAATCTGTGTAATCTGTGGTGAGAAAAAAATTATTCGATCACTACCTTTGTCCAGCCGTGTACATCCGGTTCGATGCCGTATTGCACACCACGCAACTTGTTGTAAAGCATGGTGCTGATAGGACCCGGCTTGCCATCCTGGCTGAAGACATAGCTCTTACCGTTTTCAGGGTCGTCGATGCGTTGGATTGGAGAGATAACCGCAGCAGTACCACAAGCACCTGCTTCTTCGAAGGTTGCAAGTTCTTCTTCTGCAATCGGGCGACGTTCTACCTTCAAGCCCAAATCTTCGGCCAACTGCATCAAACTTTTGTTGGTGATAGACGGAAGAATGGAAGTAGATGCCGGTGTGATGTAGGTATTATCCTTGATACCGAAGAAGTTAGCAGCACCACATTCGTCAATGTACTTCTTTTCCTTGGCATCGAGATAGAATTCTGCTGAATAGCCGGCATCGTGAGCTTCCTTGCTTGCACAAAGGCTGGCTGCATAGTTACCACCTACCTTATAAGTACCTGTACCAAGCGGAGCTGCACGGTCGTACTTACGAGTGATGGCATACGGATTGGCCGAGAAGCCACCCTTGAAGTAAGGACCTACCGGACTTACAAAAATCAAGAACAAATATTCGTTGGCCGGTTTCACACCTACTTGAGCACCTGTACCGATGAGCAACGGACGGATGTAAAGGCTTGCACCGCTTTCGTAAGGAGGGATAAAGCGTTCGTTCATGCGAACTACTTTTGTTACCATCGCTTCGAAAAGTTCAGTAGGGAGTTCCGGCATCATGATACCACGGCAAGAGCTTTGCAGACGGGCTGCGTTTTCGTCCATACGGAACACACGAACCTTGCCATCCGGACAACGATAAGCCTTCAAGCCTTCGAACGCTTCCTGGCCATAGTGCAAGCATGTAGCTGCCATGTGGATGTTCAGCGTTTCTTCTGAACTGACTTCGATTTCACCCCACGCACCGTTGCGATACCAGCAACGCACGTTGTAGTCGGTCTTCATATAGCCGAAAGACAGACTTGACCAATCAATTTCTTTCATATCTAGATGTTTTAACTTGTTATTTTCCTGTTTTAGGCAAAAATACACTTTATTCTTCACTTTCCAGCTTATCCGCCAGTAATTTTTCGATTTCGGTATCCGCTTTCTTCAGTTTCTCACTACAAAAGGCAATGATTTCGTTAGCTTCTTTGATTTTCTCCACCAATTCGTCAATCTCCAATTCGTTACTATCTACCTGTCGGACGATGGTTTCCAAACGAGCCATTGCTTGAGAATATGTTTCTTTTTTCTTCGCCATAAGCTATATAAATTATGTCATTCTCCATCGTGTGTCATTCAGAGCATCGCGAAGAATCCGAAGACATCCACTTTATGTTTTCAGATTCTTCACTACGTTCAGAATGACACAGATGCTCTGAATGACAAATGATAGAATTAATCTTACCTCGATATAATACCGTTACCACTTCATCTCCTTCCCTCAAAGCAGATGCATCCTTTACCGCCTTGCCATCCTTTAGCGTAATACTATATCCACGAGCCAACTGCTTCTCGGGCAAAGCATCGTTCAAGCGTTGTTGCATGAGTTCCAATCGATGTTTCTTGACGGAAAGAAACTGACGGGAAACCATCTGCAAATCCCTTTGTGCAGAGAGCAAATCATATTTGGCATCAGTTATCCGCTTATACACCACCGAAGGAATACGTTGCTTCAAATTCTCCATTCGACGATGCTCCCACAACAAACGATTTCGTACGCTTTGCACTAAACGCGAAGACGTTTCATCCAAAACGTCAGCACATCTGTCCAACTTCGCGATGAGAAATTCGGCCGCGGCCGTAGGAGTCTTCACCCGGGTATGTGCCACTTTGTCCAGCACCGTATCATCCCGTTCATGACCAATACCCGTAATGATGGGTAAAGGGAACTGGGCACACGATGCCGCCAACAGATAAGTATCGAAACCTGAGAGGTCGGAAGTAGCCCCACCCCCACGGATGATGACCACCACATCGAATTCTTCCATCCTATTATATATGGTATCAAGAGCAGATAAGATGCTTTCTTCCACCCGCTCGCCCTGCATGATGGCCGGAAAAAGTTCGACGCGGAAACCATAGCCACGGGAATTGTTCGTCAACTGATTACAGAAGTCACCATAACCAGCTGCCGTAGCCGAGGAAATAACCGCAATGCGTTGGGGCAAGACGGGCATTTCCAATTCTTTATTAAGGTCAATCACTCCTTCTTCTTCGAGTTGGCGAAGAATTTCACGACGCTTTCGTTCCATATCGCCCACCGTATAAGTAGGGTCGATATCGAGTACGGTGAGCGAAAATCCATAGAGTTCGTGAAACTCTACCGACACTTCCACCAAAACCTTGATACCTGAGGTGAATGCTTGTCCCGTTTCCTGTTCGAAGTAGGGTTTCAACATCTTGAAGATGTTGCTCCAAATAGTACCTCTCGCCTTGGCGATAAGGTTATTTCCACCAGCATCTTTCTGCACGAACTCAAGGTAGCAATGGCCGGAGTAATTCGTCCGGACGTCACTCAACTCAGCCTGTACCCAATACGTATCGGGCAGACAAGAACGGATGCTTCGTTTTACCAATCCGTTGAGTTCGTGCAGAGATAATGCTTGTTGTTCCATTATATAATCAATATTGTGTCATCCTGAACGAAGTGAAGGATCTGAATACAATCACGTTTATGTATGCAGATTCTTCGCGATGCTCAGAATGACACTTACAATTATTTATTTTTCAATTGTTCTTGATACGCCTTCCAAAGATTCGGCACACCATAACCATAAATATTATCCGGGAAATCCACCCGGTCACCGGCTTGCTGAACAGCCTTGATAACTTCCTTGGCGGTGAGCCACGGACAAGATTGCCAGAAACAGGCCACAATGCCACACATAATAGGCGAAGCGAAAGAAGTACCGTTACCCTTCGATACATTTCCCTTCCGACCAGAAACCACCGAACCGACACCAATCGCCATTACATCGGGCTTGATACGACCGTCTGAAGTGTGACCGATGGACGAGAACTCGGCATTTACCAGTTCCTTGTTCAAAGCACCGACCGTCAATACATTTTCTGAATCGCCCGGAGGAGTCATCTTCTTCCACGAGTCGCGACCGGAGTTACCGGCACTGCACACGACAATCACACCCTTATCGGCTGCCATGGAAGCAGAGTGTGACATCAATGAAGTATGACCATCGAGGTCGCGGTAACGATAACCCCCAAAACCTTCATCAAAGGAATGGTAACCTAATGAAGTATTCACCACGTCTACTCCAACACTATCAGCAAATTCGATGGCTGCTGCCCAATAATCCTCTTCCACAGGCTGTTCGGTATCAGCATCCTCACTACGAAGCAACCAAAACGAAGCCTCGGGAGCAGTTCCAACAAAAGCCTCCTTGGCATTGGCTGCCATACACGAAAGTACCATCATGCCGTGACCGTTCTCAGCATAGATATCCGAAGCGGGGTTCACAAAGTCACGAGTACCAAGCAAATCCATTTCTTCGAATAGTTTGATGGCATCGACATTATAAAAACCGGCATCAATAACGGCCACATGCATGCCTTTACCGGCAAATCCTGCCGCATGAAGACTATCGCCACCGTGGATGGCAATCTGTTGGAGAGCCTTTCCGTAATAGCCATCGGTCTTTTCAATTTCGTTCGTCACATCCTTCTTGCGATCAGCATTACGAGGTGGAATACTGTCAGGAGAAGTCCACACCTTCTTTACACCCGTCACAAAAGACATATCGGCAACCTTATCCATCAATGTGGTATCAGAAACCTCGAGCACCACCGTATTGTTCCATTTGCTGGTAGTGATTAATTTGGCACCCGTACCCGTTAATTCTTTTACATACACACGGCTCACCGGCAAATCGGTCTCGTCTATCGGCAGGTTTTGGCGTTTTCTACGTTCCAAAGCCCGTTCGGACAAAAACTTCTGAGGTTTATCAACTGTGAAGGCAGTACCTTCCTTATCTTTCAAGTTTACACGATACTTGTAGGTCTTTTCAGCAGAAACCTGCCCCATTGCGAGGGCCATCAAGCATCCTAATGAGATTAATTTTAGCTTCATCATATATATCTATTTTAAGAATTAGAACAAAGATAGATAAAATTACTATATTTGTACTACGAAATCAACTTTAATCTTACAATTTATGAAGACTCACATTATCAATGGTTGGCTGACACGCTTTGCAGCCTGTTTATGCATCAGCATGACACTCCTTTCTTGTTCTTCTAACAAGAACCAAGAATTCACCCTTACTCCCGGTGACTCATGGAAAGCCAGAGAAGAATTCCAAAACTTTATCCTGACAGGACAGGCTATGACCGAAGAAGGAGCTGAAGCAGCACTTCTTTTCCACACTGACGGGGAGAGTGGCTATGAAGTATTGTTCCGCAACGGAGCCATCGACGGCACTCCAAAGACAGGTAGTCTTTCATCTGTCCGCAACCTCTATCGTTCGCTAGCTGAAGATGGCCAATGGTTTGATTTTGAAGTGGCTGTACGAAAGCAGAACATCGCCGTAAAAATCAATGGAACAGACGTGGTGTGCTACACAGAACCAGCTAACCCTTACCGTATCGAAGCATACGCCAAGCGGTTGTTGGGCAAAGGTGACATCGTAATGAAGGGAAAACAAGGAACGGTACAATTCCGTAACGTAACCATTACTCCATTGGAAGCCGATGCCGTGAATCCAAACGATACCCTGCCACCGGTTAATGAACAAACCGATGCCATCATCCGTTTACAGCAACAGAATTTCCCGGTGATTGATTACCACGTTCACTTGAAGGGTGGTTTGACCAAAGAGATTGCCCATGCCCTCTCCATGAACTACGGTATCAACTACGGTGTAGCTCCGAATGCCGGTGAAGGAGGTGTAGGACGCATGCTTGCCGACGATAAGGAAGTGTACGAATACTACGACGAAGTAAAACCCTTACCGTTCCTTTGCGGTGTACAAGGCGAAGGTCGAAAATGGACTGCCACCTTCTCGCAAGAAGCACTCGGTATTTTTGACTATCTTTTTACGGATGCAATGACTATCATGGACCATAAAAACCGAAATTCACGCATCTATCGAGCCGAAGAAGTGCATTATGACGGTGTAAGCAAGGAACAATACATGGAACAAATTGTTGATCAAACCGTTAAGATTCTAACCAATGAACCGGCCGACATCTTTGCTAACCCTACCTACATCCCTGAAGACATGCAGACCGACTATGATAAATATTGGACTGACGAACGTATCAATCGTGTGCTGGATGTCATGGAGAAACATCAGATAGCTCTCGAAATTAATCCACGTTACAAGATTCCTAGCCTGAAAATTATCCAAATGGCCAAGGATCGTGGTTTGAAGTTTACTTTCGGGACAAACAATGTAGATGCTAACTTCGGCAAACTAGAATATTGCATCGAAGCCATCAATCAATGCGGTATTACCAAAGACGACCTTTGGTTCCCTACGATGAGCATCCGCAAGACACGCCCCGTGGTCATCTATAACCATTTCGATTAACGAATAAACTTATATGGCACAGAAAAGAAACGCTACCGAACTGGGTACGCAACCCATTGGCAAGCTGCTGATGCAGTATGCCATACCGGCCATCATCGCAATGACCGCATCCTCTATATATAATATGGTGGACAGTATTTTCATTGGGCAAGGTGTAGGTCCGCTCGCCATTTCCGGTTTGGCCATCACCTTCCCGTTCATGAACTTAGGAGCGGCATTCGGAGCAATGGTGGGTGTGGGAGCCTCCACACTCATCTCTGTCAAGCTGGGACAACGTGACTACTCCACAGCACAAACAGTGTTGGGCAATGTCATCACCTTAAATCTTATTATCGGTATCGCTTTCTCCATTATTACGTTGATATTCCTTAACCCGATTCTATACTTCTTCGGAGCAAGTGCCGACACCGTCGGATATGCCCGTGATTACATGGAAATCATCTTGTTCGGGAATGTCTTTTCGCACATGTACTTCGGATTAAATGCCGTACTCCGTGCTTCGGGACATCCACAAAAGGCGATGTATGCAACGATTAATACCGTGGTCATCAATACCATCCTCGACCCGATTTTCATTTATGGTTTTGGATGGGGCATCCGAGGAGCAGCCATAGCCACCGTTATTGCACAAGTCATTTCTTTGATTTGGCAACTGAGAATTTTGATGGACAAGAACGAATTGTTACATTTGCGAAGGGGTATCTATCATCTGCAAAGCAAGATAGTGAAGAATATCATCGCCATCGGGTTGTCACCATTCTGCATGAACGTAGCTTCATGTTTCATCGTTATTTTTATCAATAAAGGATTAAAGGAATATGACGGTGACTTAGCCATCGGGGCCTATGGCATTGTAAACCGGCTGGTATTCATCTGCGTGATGATTGTAATGGGTATTACCCAAGGCATGCAACCCATTGCCGGGTACAATTTCGGGGCACAACAATTTGACCGTGTAACCCGAGTGCTGAAACTCTCCATTTGGGGAGCTACGGCCATTACCACACTAACTTTTTTGGTAGGCGAATTGATGCCGGGAATAGCTGTACGATTGTTTACCACAGATGAAGGGCTCATAAGCCGAGCGGCCGATGGATTCCGCATCGTTGTATTGTTCTTCCCTATCGTGGGCTTTCAGATGGTGACGTCGAATTTCTTCCAGAGTATCGGTATGGCGAACAAGGCCATCTTCCTTTCGCTTACCCGTCAGTTGTTGTTCCTGCTTCCGTGTCTCATCTTCCTGCCTCGCTTTATGGGAGCGGCAGGTATCTGGTGGAGCATGCCTATCAGCGACTTGGTGGCAAGTATCGTAGCTGCAGTATTGCTATACAAACAGATGAAAGCGTTTAAAATGAATTATAATAACTCACCACAGAGTATACGGAGTCACACAAAGTTTTAAATAAAAAAATGGTGAAACTCTGTGTATTCGGTGATGAAAAAATAAATTACACACCATGAACGACCATTATGTTATCAACCTAGGCCGCCAGCTAGGCAGCGGCGGTAAAGAAATCGGCGAAAAGCTCGCCAAAGCCCTGAACATCGCCTTCTTCGACAAAGAGCTTATCAAGCTGGCATCTGACGAAAGTGGTCTGTGCAAGGAATTCTTTGAAAAGGCCGATGAGCGAGCACAACAGACCATGCTCGGTGGACTATTCGGCGGACGTTTCCCGTTCATCAGCGATGGAACTCTGCCCTACGGATCGTTCTTGAATAACGATTCGTTGTTCAAAATCCAAAGTGATGTCATCCGACAATTGGCTGAAAACCAATCGTGTTTGTTCGTTGGACGATGTGCCGACTACATCCTGCGAGATCATCCGAGACATGTCAACATCTTCATTTCCGCATCAAAGGAAGCCCGCATCGAACGGTTGATGGGTCTACATGACATCTCCGAAGAACAAGCCGAAGAAATGATAGAGAAAGCGGATAAGAAGCGTTCGGCATACTATAACTATTATAGTTACAAAACTTGGGGAGCAGCTTCGACCTATCATCTATGTGTGGATTCATCGGTAATGGGTATCGACCGAACAGTGGAATATATTCTTCAGTTCGTGAAACATAAATTGGGATTGTAAGCTCCTTGATTATAGTCAAATAGCGGGATCCTTTGCAAAGTTCCCGCTATTTTAAACAATTTATCATCGATTCTTCGTCCTCAGATACTCAAAGAATGTTCTTTGAGCCTGTACTGGTTTTTCATCATTTTTCTTATAGACGTTCCGCAATTCAGCATCTACCCAAACAGCCTTACGATTATCAGCCAATTGGATATGGAGCATATCCAATATCTCTTGTTTTAAGTCTGAGTCAAGTATAGGTGTTACCGCCTCAATACGTCGGTAAAGGTTCCGTTTCATCCAATCGGGTGAGCCAAGGAAAACTAGTTGCTCACCTCCATGATGAAAATACCATACGCGAGCATGTTCCAAATAACCATCCACGATACGGGTAATGCGAATGTTCCGACTGTAAGGTTGGCCAGGAATTAGACAGCAAATTCCACGTACGATCAAATCAATCTTCACTCCTGCCTGACTAGCCCGATAAAGTTCGTCTATCATTGCAGGGTCTTGCAAAGCATTCATTTTGAGGATGATGTAAGCCTTTCGGCCAGCCAAAGCTTCGGCCTTCTCGAATTCCAGCAATTTCATAAGCCTTGGAAGCAAATTAAAACGCGGCACTAACAAATGGCGAAATTCCGGTTCATTCACCTCACGACGAAGTAGACCAAAAAGTGTGTGTAAATCATCTACCACCTCTGCATTCGAAGTCACAATAGCAGTATCGGCATATACCGTGGCCGTCTTCTCGTTAAAATTACCGGTACTGATATAGGCATAACTCGTCTTAGGCTTCCCATCTTTCGAACGACGAAGTACAAGAGCCACCTTAGCGTGTACTTTCAAGCCCTTCATACTATAAATGATATGGATACCGGCTCTTCGCATCCGCTCGGCCGTAGCCAGATTGTTTTCCTCGTCAAAACGAGCTTTCAACTCCACGAATACAGTCACCCGCTTCCCGTTTTGTGCGGCAGCTATCAATGTGTTGATTACTTCGGAATGAGGTGCCACACGGTATTGCGTAATCATGATTTCGTCCACTGAACGGTCGTGAACAGCCTCATACAAGAAGTGTAAGAAGTGATCGAACGAATGATAAGGATAATGTAACAGCAAGTCATGTTTGGCCACATATTTCATCACGTTCTGTTTCTTCCCTAAACACTCTAGCTTCATGGGCACTGGTTTAGATGACTTTATCAAGTTCGGATTAGGATTCGGCAGTTTAGCCAAATCCTCCAAGTTGAGATGCTTGTCACCAGGCACCAATTCATCGGGACTAATTCCAAAGGCATCGGTCAAATAGTTTAAAAAGTCAGTAGGCATATTACGATCGTACACAAACCGGCTTACAGCTCCAATCTTACGCCGTTTCACCTTCTCCTTCAGTTGCTCTACCATCACTTCATCTGTGGGGGCATCGTCTACCATTACATCAGCGTCACGCGAAATCTTACAACAATAACTACAATCCACCTCATAGCCGGGGAACATCATTCCAATATTAGTTTTGATGATATCCTCCATATACATTAAGTAATAGTATCCGTCCAACATAGGCAATTCTACGAAGCGAGGCACTTTACTGTACGGCAACTTCATAATGTAATATTCCGTAGCCCCATTATCTTTTCTAATCAAGCGAGTACAAAGATATAAACGGTCGGCTCTTAAAAAGACTTTCACACGGGTTCTACTTACGGGGACAGGCTGCAAATACGGAAAAATCTCCTCACGAAAATAGTTCACAATAAACTTATCGTGAGCTGGTTCCACATCCTGTCTACTCTGATAAAAAACAATCCGATTGCGACGAAGTTCGGGTAATATACTATGTTGAAAAATACCGATACGATCCTCCAACTGACGGTTTACTTCATCGGTGATACGAGCTATCAGTTCGGCAGCCTCATCCTGAGTCATATCTTCGCTATACCCTCCGCGAGCTACTGCCTTATGTTCGGCCACACGTACCTTATAATATTCCTCCAAATTGCTAGAATAAATCGCAATGAAGTGAATCCGTTCGTACAGGGGAACAGTAGGGTCGGCAGCCTCCATCAACACCCGATGGTTAAACGACAACCAGCTGATGTCGCGATTGAAATATCTGTAGTTGCTTTCCATGATTCGCTAGTTTTGCTCAAAAATAACTATCTTTGCGGAAACAAACAAGCATTTTATGACAAGAATTGGTATTCTCTCTGACACCCACGGTTATTGGGATGACCGCTATTTGAAGCATTTTGACAAATGCGATGAGATTTGGCATGCTGGCGACATTGGTTCTTGGGAAGTGGCCGAACGATTGGCTGCTTTTCGTCCCCTACATGCCGTACACGGCAATATTGACGGTGGCGATGTCCGACGCCTTTATCCTCAACTCGACCGATTTACCGTTGAAGAAACGGATGTACTTATCAAACATATCGGTGGCTACCCTGGTCGTTACGATGCTTCCATTCGTCAGAGGTTGTTTGTTCGTCCACCCCGACTATTCGTGTGCGGACACTCGCATATATTAAAGGTACAGTATGATAAAACCCTGAACATGCTCTACATCAATCCTGGAGCGGCAGGTATTTATGGTTTCCACAAAGTGCGGACACTTATCCGTTTGGCTATTGATAAGGGTGAGTTTAAGGATTTGGAAGTAATTGAGTTGGCAGAGAAATAGAAAAGGGAACGACATCACGCCGTCCCCCTCTCACATTATTCAACGATATTGCATTCTTTCATTTTTTCAATCCAATGGTTCGCATCAGCCATGGCACGTTCCTTATCTATACCATAAGTTGTTACAAGCACCTCTGCTGCATCTTCGCAAGTAAAATCTTTACCTGCCAATTCTTTCCACAACAACACCGCAGTGTCATTCAGTGAAATTACCTTGGTCATATCTGCATTCAGTCGCCCTTGACCCACTACCAAATTTTCGCCAGCTACCTGACGAACTTTATACATTGATTTAATCTTCATTTTTTTGTCTATTTAATTGATTGGACAAAGATACAATTTGTTTTCCATCCTTCCAAGAAAACAGCCACTCTGATTGACGCAAACAAGTACCCCAAGCTATTTTCACACCCTCTTAAATTGTAAGCCTGTTTTACTATTAAGCCATATATTCGGGAAATTTATATGTTACTTTGCAGCTTGAATTGTGCCCTGT
>SUXX01000079.1 GCA_015060735.1 Bacteroides sp. | reverse complement strand
ATGCTTTTTTCTTCTTAATCTTCAGCTTATCGAATCCTTCACCATAAACCCCTACTACATTACTTTGCGAGATAAAGGCATTTTCATCGATATCCCTAACCATTCGGAATATATCAGTTGATTGATTTTTCTTGGCTAACACTACTACTACTTTGATGCTTTGTTTGCTATACCAGCCTGTACCATCCAAAAGTGTAACACCACGATGAAGTTCTTTAGTGATAGTCTCTGCTATTTCATCATGTTTTCTAGAAAAAATAAGGAATTGGACGGATTGACGGTTACTGTTTACCACATAATCAATAACAACACTCATCACGAATAGTACACAAAAACCGAATAATACGCGTTTCCAGTCTTGGAACACCAAGTAACAGGAAGAAATAATGATGATATCACCATACATAATCAGTCGGCCTAAAGATACATCCTTGTATTTATTAATAATCCAAGCAAGAATATCCGTTCCTCCCGTACTACCATTATATATAAATACAAAACCGATACCGAAGCCCAGCATACTGGCACCTATTACACAAGCCATGAATTCCTGACCCGGACCTAACAACAATGGCAAATTACCGGCATCATCTTTCAGTAAAACTTGAAAAAGCCATAAGAAAAAAGTAAGTACAGGGATAGCATATAGTGTCTTCAAACAGAATTTAAGACCAAGAATCTTCAGGGCAAATACCATGAATATGGCATTGATGACAAAATAGGAAACCTGGATTTCAATACCTGTCATGTAATAGATAAGGGCTGAAATACCGGTTACTCCACCAGTAGAGATTTGGTAAGGAAGCATGAAAGCAGCCCAACCTAATGAATAGCAGATAATACCAAGTGTGATGGCTACATAGTCTTTCAGTTCGCGACCAATCTTTGATTTAAACAATGCATCCATAATAGTAGATTTAAGACTTTTAGTTGTATTAGGTGTGCTATAAAAGCACACCTAATAATATTACAATACCACATTTACAATCTTCTTCGGAACGATGATGACTTTCTTCGGAGTCTTTCCTTCAATCCACTTCTGTGCTTGTTCGTTGGACAATACAGCCGCTTCGATGGTAGCATTGTCAGCATCAGCAGCAAATTCCATGTTGAAACGTGCCTTTCCGTTGAACGAAATGGTGTACTTCACAGTAGCTTCCTTCAGATAGTCTTCATTCCATGTCGGCCATTGTGCATCGCATACGGTAGTGGTGTTACCCAAAATTTCCCACAATTCTTCGGCCAAGTGTGGAGCGAACGGAGCAATCAGGACGGTCAGAAGTTTCAAAACTTCTTTGTTGTGACACTTCAAGCTACCGAGTTCGTTCACGCAAATCATGAAAGCACTGATAGAAGTGTTGTAAGAGAATGTTTCAATATCACCGGTTACCTTCTTGATGAGTTTGTGAATAGCCTTCAATTCTTCCTTGGTCGGTTCACCTTCTACCGGCAAGTATTGGTCGTTGCGGTCATAGAACAAGGCCCAAAGTTTCTTCAAGAAACGATGTACACCGTCGATGCCGTTGGTATCCCATGGCTTGCTTTGTTCTACCGGGCCGAGGAACATTTCGTACATACGGAGTGTATCGGCACCATATCTTTCGACAATCATATCCGGATTCACCACGTTGTACATGGACTTCGACATCTTTTCTACTGCCCAACCACAAATGTACTTACCGTCTTCGAGAATGAATTCGGCATTATTGTATTCCGGACGCCAAGCCTTGAATGCTTCTACATCGAGGATATCATTTGCTACAATGTTTACATCCACATGAAGCGGAGTCACATCGTACTGGTCTTTCAAGCCATAAGAAACGAAGGTATTGGTATCCTTGATACGATATACGAAGTTGCTTCGGCCTTGAATCATACCTTGGTTCACGAGCTTTTGGAATGGTTCTTCCTTTACGCTCACACCGAGGTCGTACAAGAACTTGTTCCAGAAACGAGAGTAAATCAAGTGACCGGTAGCGTGTTCAGTACCACCTACATAGAGGTCCACATTCTGCCAATAGTTGTCTGCCTTTTCCGATACCAATGCTTCGGTGTTGTGTGGGTCCATGTAGCGGATGTAGTAAGCCGATGAACCGGCAAAGCCTGGCATAGTATTGAGTTCGAGCGGGAATACATTCACATTGTTGATGAGGCTATTGTCTACCACTTCGCCCTTCTGAACATCCCAAGCCCACTTGGTAGCATTACCCAATGGAGGTTCGCCTGTTTCTGTCGGGAGGAACTTGGTCACTTCCGGCAATTCAAGAGGCAACTTAGCCGAGTCAATCATATAAGGCATACCATCCTTATAATATACAGGGAACGGTTCACCCCAATAACGCTGACGGCTGAAGATAGCGTCGCGGAGACGGAAGTTCACCTTCACACGACCGAGGTTGTGTTCCTTTACATATTTCTTAGTAGCAGCAATCGCTTCCTTGATAGTCAAACCATTTAATGAAAGGTCGCAATATGGAGTCACGCCTGCCTTCGGTGAATTGGTCACGATACCTTCCTTGGCATCGAAGCTTTCTTCGCTTACGTCGCAACCTTCTACCAACGGAACGATAGGCAAACCGAAGTGCTTAGCAAAAGCATAGTCACGGCTATCGTGAGCCGGTACCGCCATGATGGCACCTGTACCATAACCAGCCAATACATAGTCGCTAATCCATACAGGAACTGCTTCGCCGGTAAACGGATTGATGGCATACGAACCACTGAATACACCGGTCACCTTACGGTCGGCAATACGTTCACGTTCGGTACGCTTCTTGGTGCGGTCGAGGTAAGCTTCCACTTCTTCTTTCTGGTCAGCAGTAGTGAGCTGGGCTACGAGTTCGCTTTCCGGAGCCAATACCATGAAAGTTACACCATACATGGTATCTGCACGAGTGGTAAAGATGGTAAATTCGATATCGCTATCCTTCACCTTGAATTGGATTTCAGCACCTTCCGAACGACCAATCCAGTTCTTCTGAGTTTCCTTCAACGATTCTGTCCAGTCGATGTTGTCCAAACCGTCGAGCAAGCGTTGAGCGTATGCCGATACACGGAGACACCATTGACGCATCTTCTTCTGAACCACCGGATGACCGCCACGTTCAGAAACACCATCTACGACTTCGTCATTAGCTAATACAGTACCGAGAGCCGGACACCAGTTCACCATGGTTTCGCCCAAGTAAGCGATACGATAGTTCATCAAGATTTCCTGTTGTTCCTTTTCGCTCTTGGCATTCCATTCTTCGGCAGTAAAGTGAAGTTCTTCGCCACAAGCTGCATCAAGACCTTCTGTACCCTTCTGTGCAAAGCGTTCTTCCAGTTTGCTGATAGGCATGGCCTTGCCGCAAGTGTTGCAATAGAAGTGGTTGAACATCTGTTGGAACGCCCATTGAGTCCAATGATAGTAACCCGGTTCGCAAGTACGGACTTCGCGGTCCCAGTCAAAGCAGAAACCAATCTTGTCCAACTGTTCGCGGTAGCGGTTGATGTTGGCTTCGGTAGTTACAGCAGGATGCTGACCTGTCTGGATAGCATATTGTTCAGCTGGAAGACCGTAAGCGTCATAACCCATCGGGTTCAATACGTTGAAACCTTGCAGACGCTTGTAGCGTGCATAAATATCACTGGCGATATAGCCGAGCGGATGACCTACGTGCAAGCCTGCTCCCGACGGATAAGGGAACATGTTCAGCACATAGAATTTCTTCTTCGATTCGTCTTCGACAACCTTGTAGGTCTTGTTATCGACCCATCGTTGTTGCCATTTTTTCTCAATTTCTCTGAAATTGTATTCCATTGTTTATCTGATGTTATGATTATATTTCTGATTCAACTTGCAAATATACAAAGAGTTCGGGATTAAGTGAGCAAGATTTGAATGAAATGCTCACTTTTTCTTTTATAAGGTGAAATATTTATGGCTGAATGCTTTTTAAGTCTTCAAACTGCCTTCACAAGTTTCACGCGGCATTATGCGATTGATTTTCATTGTTTTTAGGTGAAACTTGGGTTGTTTCACCAAGTTTCACAGGTTTCACCAGATAAACATTGCCCTGACGGGTATGCATCTTTTTTGCTCCTACCCTGGTCATTATATTTCCGATGCGTTGGGGTTTTATTCCTTGCATTACTTTTGGAAAACGCTTTTGTAAGGTATTGAAAATGTCCGTAGCGGTCAGTTTCAAGTAGGAATCATTCTCTTTTGGCAAGGTAAAAATCTTATAAAAAGCTTCTTCTTCCGGCGAATGGCGGTAGAAAGCTCGATTGTGTTCTTGGATTTCCAACTCCTCTTCTTTGGTGAGCCAATAGCGTTTGCCCGCTTCCAACTCATGGTTCAATTGAGCATACAATTGAGTATAGTCGATTGGTGAACAATCAATAGGTTTCTCTACCTCGATGCAAAGGAAACGTCGGCTTCCTGTCCCGTCGGTTAATAAGGATTTTTCATTGCTTGTACCAATGAATGAGGCGATGCGTGGCAAGTCGCTATAATATGCCTTGAAGCACTTTCGATAGTTTACCTTTTTCATTTGCATCAGATTCTTCAGGATGGTCATCATTCGCTCGTTGTATTGGTCGAACTCATCCATATTAATCAAACCGAAAGTAGAAATCTTCTGCTCACATCCGCTGGTGGAAGTGATGGCGAATTTGTCAGTGTAATAAGCTCGAAGTTCCTCTGGCAAGAGAATGGAACAGAAGGTTGATTTGCACATCCCTTGCTCGGTACTTATCAAGATAGGTGCAAGGGCATTGGCACATCTCGACGGATAACCCAACCATTGTGCCACCATGCCCAACATCCAGCGATGGAACCCATTGAGCCACATACCGTTACCCGAAACTCGGGCAGCTAGCATTGTTACACGATCGGTTCCATCCCATTCGGGGAGTCCGTCGATGTAATCCTTGAAAGGATGGTGTGTAACAATTTGGTCAGAGAAAAGGAAGCGTTTCACATCGGTATCCTTACATTCGATGCCTAGCATCATGGCCTTGTAGCTGAGGCTGTTCATCATTCGTTTGTCTATCATTCGATAGGTGGTCGTGTTCTTCGGTTTGCATTCCGGCATGTCGGTCAAAACATTGTAACGGAAGTCGAAGTTCTCAGAAAGGAAGTTTTGAAGTTCTTCCAACTTCGGGTTTAAAAATGTGTTGTTCATAAATAGTTTGTTTTTGTTGCTTACAAGGGCAAATATATAATTTTGGCACTCGCGTTGTCAAGTATTTCGGGGATTATTTTTTTGGAATTTGTTAGTTTATCATCGAAATAGGTTATTGTGTTTCCGTTGGCAAAAATACAATGCTGAAAATGCGAAGTCAAGTTTTTTTTAGGGATTATTTTGAGAAAAAACCAAGTTGTAATTTTTCGGATAAGTCCTCAATAACTCCCTAAACGACCAAAGGGAGAAAGACTGGTGTAGAGTAAAGCGAAAAATCCTGGTAACATAAAGCGAGTGTAATCAAGATTCTTCGTTAATGTTTTGAATGATGTAATGGGAGTAATTATTCCCACTCGATTTTAATTGTTAAAATGTGATTTGATATTATAACTTTATTATCAATACTTTAACTCTTAATATTGCTCTTGAATGAGCGAACTGGTGTCAAAAACTGGTGTCAAACTTCACTT
>SUXX01000015.1 GCA_015060735.1 Bacteroides sp. | reverse complement strand
TAATGATTGGACTATGGTGTAATGGTAGCACAACAGGTTTTGGTTCTGTTTGTCCAGGTTCGAATCCTGGTAGTCCAACGAGGAAGAACCTCTGCAACGAAAGTTGTGGGGGTTTTTCGTTTAATACGCGAAGGCGAATTAAAAAAAACACGAAGGCATATTTGAAAAAGGTGAAGGCGTTTTGTCTAAAATGTCTTTGCCTTTTCTTATCTTTGCTACCCGATAAAATAACCCATCATAAAAGAAAGGAACAAGACCGTGGCAAAAGATGTCGTAATGACCCCCATGATGAAGCAATACTTCGAGTTGAAAGAGAAACATCCCGATGCGGTGATGCTTTTCCGGTGTGGTGACTTCTATGAAACCTATTCGGAAGATGCCATTACGGCGGCCAATATCCTGGGGATTACGCTTACCAAACGTGCCAACGGACAAGCCAAGCATGTGGAAATGGCAGGCTTTCCTTTCCATGCCCTTGATACGTATTTGCCGAAGTTGATTCGGGCAGGGAAGCGTGTGGCTATCTGCGACCAGTTGGAAGACCCGAAGCTTACCAAGAAGTTGGTAAAGCGAGGCATCACGGAATTGGTGACACCGGGGGTAGCCATCAATGATAATGTCCTGTCTTATAAGGAAAACAACTTCCTGGCAGCTGTCCATTTCGGCAAGTCATCGTGTGGTGTGGCTTTTCTCGACATCTCGACAGGGGAGTTCCTGACCGCCGAAGGACCGTTTGATTATATTGACAAACTCTTGAACAATTTCGCCCCGAAGGAAGTGCTCTTTGAACGTGGCAAACGAGGTATGTTCGAAGGGAATTTCGGAAGCAAGTTCTTTACGTTTGAATTGGAAGATTGGGTATTCAACGAAACATCTTCCCGTGAGAAGCTCTTGAAGCACTTCGAAACCAAGAACTTGAAGGGCTTCGGTGTGGAGCATCTCAAGAATGGGGTAGTGGCATCGGGTGCCATTCTTCAATACTTGGAGATGACGCAACATTACCAAATCGGCCACATCACTTCGCTTTCTCGCATCGAGGAAGACCGCTATGTGCGTTTGGATAAATTCACGGTGCGAAGCCTGGAACTTCTTGGAAGCATGAACGATGGAGGAAGTAGCCTTTTGGGGGTGATTGACAAGACTATCAGCCCGATGGGAGCCCGTTTGTTGAAGCGTTGGGTGGTCTTCCCGTTGAAGGGCGAAAAGCCCATCAACGAACGCCTCGATGTAGTGGAATTCTTCTTCCGGGAACCTGATTTCAAGGACTTTATCGAAGAGAAGCTTCATCTGATAGGTGACTTGGAGCGTATCGTTTCCAAGGCTGCCGTAGGGAGAATATCGCCTCGTGAGGTGGTACAACTCAAAGTGGCTCTTCAAGCCATCGAACCGATTAAGAATGCTTGTCTCAATGCCGAAAACGAAAGCCTCCGACGCATTGGCGAGCACTTGAACTTGTGTGAAAGTATCCGTAACCGCATTGCCCGAGAAATAAAGAACGACCCTCCTTTGTTGGTCAACAAGGGTGGGGTGATAGCCGATGGCATCAATGCGGAGCTGGATGAACTTCGTCAAATAGCCTATTCGGGCAAGGATTACCTCCTCCAGATGCAACAACGCGAAAGCGAACGCACGGAGATTCCAAGCTTGAAGATTGCTTACAATAACGTGTTCGGTTATTACATTGAAGTGCGTAATACTCATAAGGATAAGGTGCCTGCTGAATGGATTCGCAAGCAGACATTGGTCAATGCCGAACGCTACATTACGCAAGAACTGAAGGAATACGAAGAAAAGATTCTCGGTGCCGAGGACAAGATTCTTTCGCTCGAAACCAGGTTATACAATGATTTGGTGATGGACTTGGCGGAATACATTCCAGCCATCCAAATCAATGCCACTCAAATCGCCCGTCTGGATTGCCTCTTGGCCTTTGCCAATGTGGCGAGAGAGAACAAGTACATCCGTCCGGTCATCGAGGACAGCGATGTGATAGACATCCGTCAGGGTCGCCATCCGGTCATCGAGAAGCAATTACCGGTAGGAGAGAAGTACATCGCCAACGACGTCCTCCTGGATGCCGATAACCAACAAATCATCATCATCACAGGACCGAACATGGCGGGTAAGTCGGCTTTGCTCCGTCAGACGGCACTCATTACCCTCTTGGCTCAAATCGGTTGTTTTGTGCCGGCCGAAAGTGCCCGTATCGGCTTGGTAGACAAGATTTTCACCCGTGTAGGGGCAAGCGACAACATTTCGTTGGGCGAATCGACCTTCATGGTGGAAATGAACGAGGCTGCCGATATTCTGAACAATCTTTCGCCACGGAGTTTGGTTCTCTTCGATGAATTGGGACGAGGCACTTCCACTTACGACGGTATCTCCATCGCTTGGGCCATTGTAGAGCACATCCATGAGCATCCCAAGGCGAAAGCCCGCACGCTTTTTGCCACCCACTATCACGAGCTGAACGAGATGGAGAAGTCGTTCAAACGTATCAAGAATTACAATGTGTCGGTGAAGGAAGTGGATGGCAAGGTTATCTTCCTTCGTAAGCTCGAAAGGGGAGGAAGTGAACATTCGTTCGGTATCCACGTGGCGAAGTTGGCAGGTATGCCCAAGAGCATTGTGAAGCGTGCTAATACCATTTTGAACCAGTTGGAGACGGACAATCGCCAACAAGGCATTTCATCCAAGCCCACGGCCGAAATTGCCTCTAAACGCGATGGAATGCAGCTCAGTTTCTTCCAGTTGGATGACCCTGTCCTTTGTCAGGTACGGGATGAAATCCTGAATCTGGATGTGAACAATCTTACACCGCTTGAAGCTTTGAATAAATTGAATGACATCAAGAAGATTGTGAGGGGGAAATAAAATGCCTTGACGTTTAAAGCAAAACGCCTTGGCGTTTGATGTCAAACGTCAAGGCGTTTTTAATTTGATGATTATACATTGAATCGGAAGTGCATGATGTCGCCGTCCTGAACGACATATTCCTTGCCTTCCACACCCATCTTTCCGGCTTCCTTCACGGCTGCTTCCGAGCCATACTTGATGTAGTCGTCGTACTTGATGACTTCGGCACGGATAAAGCCCTTCTCGAAGTCCGTATGGATGACACCGGCACATTGAGGAGCCTTCCAACCCTTACGATATGTCCAAGCCTTGACTTCCATTTCACCGGCGGTGATGAAGGTTTCGAGGTTCAAAAGCTTGTAGATAGCCTTGATGAGGCGGTCGCACCCCGACTCCTTCAACCCCATGTCTTCCAGGAACATCTGTTTTTCTTCGTAGCTTTCCAATTCGGCGATGTCAGCTTCTGTCTGTGCACTGATAATCAAGAGTTCAGCTTCTTCGTCCTTGATGGCTTCGCGAACGGCTTCCACGTAAGGATTTCCGTTAGCAGCTGAGGTGTCGTCTACATTACATACATAAAGTACCGGCTTGGTAGTGAGGAGGAAAAGTCCTTTGGCAGCAGCCTGTTCGTCTTCGGTTTCGAAGGTCACGGTACGTGCCGACTTGCCTTGGAGGAGAACATCCCGATAAGCTACCAAGACATCGTATTCGATTTTGGCTTGCTTGTCGCCACCCACACGGGCTTGTTTTTCCACACGCTTGATACGGTTTTCCACGGTTTCGAGGTCCTTCAACTGAAGTTCTGCATCGATGATTTCCTTGTCGCGAACAGGGTTTACAGAGCCATCCACGTGGACGATATTATCATTGTCGAAGCAACGCAATACATGAATGATTGCATCGGTTTCACGGATATTTCCCAAGAACTGGTTGCCCAAGCCTTCGCCTTGGCTGGCACCTTTTACGAGTCCTGCGATGTCTACAATGTCGCAAGTGGCGGGAACGATGCGTCCCGGCTTTACCAATTCGGCGAGTTTGTTCAGTCTTTCATCGGGTACGGAGATTTGTCCTTGCTGGGCATCGATGGTACAGAAAGGATAGTTCGCACTCTGTGCTTTTGCACTAGACAGACAATTGAATAGAGTAGATTTTCCCACGTTAGGAAGGCCTACAATACCAGCTTTTAATGCCATATTTATTTGTTTTTGATTATTACCTGATTATTCGGGTGCAAAGATACTTATTCTTTTTCATTCTTTCAGTAAATGAGAAATAAAAAAGGACAGCCTCGCGGTTGCCCTTTTCCTTTTAGAGAGAAAATGATTTTTTATTTGTCCATCGTGATAGTCATTTCAGGGACAATCACATATGTTTTTTTCTTTTTGTTCCATTTGTAATACTCAGTGGTTATGCTATTGTCATTATAGCTATATTGGAGACGCATGTCATTATCCCAGCTATTGCTGACGGCATTCCATTTTTGTATTTCGTCTTCGATACGTTGTTTGTCGGCATCGTATTTATAGGTATGTTTCATGTAGTTGGTAAGCATACCACTCTCCATTTTAAAGATGGTTTCGCTCATAATAAGCCCATCCACTTCTTCTACATTGCGGATAAAATTGTTTTTATCCGGGTCGTTGTCGTTAGCAACCATCACAGTTGTATTAGCAATGAATACCATTGCCAATAAAAGCATTGCTTTAAAGAGGTTTTGTGTTTTCATAGCCTTTCGTTTTAAATTGTTACTTGCTTTTGTCTCTTAATGACACTACAAATATACGAAAATAAATGAAACGGCATAACAATTTGCGAAAAAAATGATGTTTTTTTTCAAAAATGTCATTAACAAGCTTTCTTGCTCTTTTTGAATCGGGTTAAACCTCTTTCAGATTATTATTCTTTAATGGGCTTCCAGCCAATTCTTACCCCAACCGCAATCTGCTTTTAACGGCACTTGCATGGAATAGGCTTGTTCCATTTCTTCGATAACAATTTGTTGTACTTTCTCTTTTTCCTCGGGGTAAACGCTGAAATTCAATTCATCGTGTACTTGAAGAATCATCTTTGAACGGATGTTCTCGTTCTGAAACCGTTGATAAATCCGCGTCATTGCTACCTTGATGATGTCTGCTGCACTTCCTTGGATAGGTGCATTGATGGCGTTTCGTTCAGCATATCCCCTTACAACTGCATTGTGTGAATGGATGTCGGGCAAGAAACGTTTTCTTCCGAATATGGTTTCGATATATCCTTTTTCTCGGGCACGTTCAATACTTTGATCCATGTACTCTTTCACCTGAGGATAGGTTTGGAAATACCCGTCAATGAGTTCCTTTGCTTCACTTCGGGGAACATTCATCCGTTCGGCCAATCCAAATACGCTTATACCATATATAATACCGAAATTGGCGGTTTTAGCCTTGCTTCGTTGTTCACGGCTAACATTTTCGATGCTTGTCTTGAAAACTTTTGCTGCTGTGGATGCATGAATATCATCGCCTTCGCGGAAGGCTTCTATCATGTTCGTATCTCCACTGAGATGTGCCATGATGCGGAGTTCGATTTGTGAATAGTCGGCCGAGAAGAATAAGCAACCATCTTCCGGGACAAATGCTTTCCGGATTTCCTTGCCGTCTTCATTGCGTATCGGGATATTCTGTAAGTTCGGGTTGCTTGAACTTAATCGTCCTGTAGCGGTTACGGTTTGGTTGAAAGAAGTATGTATTTTCCCCGTTTCCGGATTAACCAATTGGGGAAGTGCATCGATATATGTGCTCAAAAGTTTCTTTAACCCGCGATGCTCCAATATCTTTCCAACAATTTCATGTTTGTTACGCAGACTTTCCAATACTTCTTCACTGGTTACGTATTGGCCTGTTTTTGTCTTTTTGGCTTTTCCTACGATTTTTAGATGGTCGAATAAGATTTCGCCTACTTGTTTGGGGGAAGCGATGTTGAAGGTAGTACCTGCAAGTTGATAGATTACTTCTTCAATCTCTTTCATGCGAGTGGTGAAGTAACGTGAACTTTCTTTCAATGTGTCTGTATTTAGGCAAACTCCATTTTTCTCCATATGTGCCAGGACAGGAACTAAAGGCATTTCTATTTCATAGAATAATTTTTCTACGCCTTGTTCTTTCAATTCCTTTTCCAGGACATGCTTTAGTCGGAGTGTAATGTCTGCATCTTCGCAGGCATATTCATATACGGCTTCGGGAGAGAGGTCACGCATGTTGCCTTGTTTCTTTCCCTTCGTGCCAATAAGTGCTTCAATAGGAATCGTCCGATAATGCAAGTAAATTTCGGCCAGGTAGTCCATGTTGTGTCGGAGTTCCGGCTGAAGCACGTAATGGGCAATCATGGTATCAAACATCGGTCCTTTTAATTCAATACCATAGTTTGAAAGGACCAACATGTCGTATTTGATGTTTTGCCCAATCTTGGTTGTTTCTTTATTTTCGAGAACTTCCTTTAGTTCGTTTACAATTTTTAAGGCTTCCTCTCTTTGTGTGGGGAAGGGGATATAAAAAGCTTGACTTTCTGCATAGCTGAAACTGATTCCGACCAATTCTGCAGTGATTGGATTGGTTCCGGTGGTTTCAGTATCTAGGCTGAGAAATTTCTTTGTCTTGATAATTTGAATAAAATCCTTTCTTTTTTCTTCTGTATCAATGAGTTGGTAGTCGTGAGTGGTTGTTTTTAAGCTCGCGAGAATCGAAAAATTTGAATCGCCTTGCTCCTTGTCCGAGAATTCTGCAAACAAATCACCTTGATTTTGGGGCTTTTCTTCGTTTGACATGTCAAATAGTGAAAGTTGTCCTCCAAATAAATCTGCTTGTTTTTTGGGAGATGCAGAAACCGGTTGGGCTTGTTCAGCTTTGTCGGTTATCCGTTTGAACACACGTTCGATGAGCGATCGGAATTCCATCTCTTCAAATATTTTTCTCAAGGCAGTTTCATCGGGCTCCTCTCTTTTTAGTTCTTCCAGCTGTAGTGTGATGGGTACATCTGTTTTGATGGTTGCCAAGAATTTGGAGAAGGCAATCATTTCCTTGTTTGCCTCAATTTTATTCTTTAATGCTCCCTTCAATTCGCTTGTGCGATCAAGTAGGTTTTCGATACTTCCAAACTGGCTGATTAGTTTTTGTGCGGTTTTTTCTCCAACACCCGGACAGCCGGGGATGTTGTCGGATGAGTCGCCCATCAAGCCAAGCATATCAATAACCTGGGAAGGTGATTGGATGTCGAACTTTGCTTTCACTTGTTCGATGCCCATTACCTCGAATTCTTTGTCCCCATATTTGGGGCGATACATAAAGACATTTTCGCTGACCAACTGTCCGTAATCTTTGTCCGGAGTCATCATATATGTTTTGATACCTTGTTTCCCTGCTTCGGTAGCCAATGTTCCTATGACATCATCGGCTTCATAGCCGGGTACTTCCAAAATGGGAATCCGATAGGCACGGATGATATCTTTAATTATAGGTACAGATAAGCGGATGACTTCAGGTGTCTCTTCGCGTTGTGCCTTGTATTGCTCATAAGCCTCGTGACGGAAGGTAGGGCCTGAAGGGTCGAAGGCTACTCCGATATGGGTAGGATTTTCTTTTTTCAGCACATCCTCCAGCGTATTGACAAACCCCAATACGGCTGAGGTATTAAAACCTTTGGAGTTAATACGGGGATTTTTGATGAGTGCGTAGTAAGCACGATATATTAATGCGTAGGCATCTAAGAGAAAAAGTTTGTTCATTCTTAAAAAATCTTTGTTTTTTCATGGTAAAAGTACAAAAAAATACGGTATTCCGCGATTTATTACTACTTTTGTGGCAGTAAAAATGTTATGGATAGATTAGAACAAATAAAATTACCTGTTTATAATGAATTTGAGGTGTTCAAGCAGATGTTTGACGATTCACTTCAAAGTTCCAATCCGTTGTTGAGTGAGGTTATGACTTATGTTAAGCAACGGAAGGGTAAGATGATGCGTCCAATCTTGACATTACTGGTCGCTAAATGTTTTGGTCAGATTGCAGAATCCACTTATCATGCAGCCATTTCTTTAGAGCTTTTGCATACGGCTAGCTTGATTCATGACGATGTAGTGGACGAAAGCGATAAACGTCGTGGTAGAGCTTCCGTCAATGCCCTTTATGATAATAAGGTGTCTGTTTTGGTTGGCGATTATTTATTGGCAACCAGTTTGAAACATTCAGCATTGACAGGTCGTTTGTCTTTGGTTGATTTGGTCTCTTGTTTGGGGCAGAACTTATCTGAAGGTGAAGTTATTCAATTGACGAATACCGGTGCTTCGGACTTTTCGGAAAGTGTTTATTTTGATGTCATTAAGAAAAAGACCGCAGCTTTGTTTGCGGCGGCGGCTAAGGCTGGAGCTTTGTCTGTACATTCTTCCGATGAAATGGCAGAAAAAGCCTATCTTTTTGGCGAAATGATAGGCATTGCATTTCAGATAAAGGATGATATCTTTGATTATTTTTCTTCGGATGAAATAGGGAAACCGACCGGTAATGACATGCAGGAAGGCAAATTGACACTCCCCGCTTTATATGTCTTGAATACGTTGCAGGATGATGCTATGAGACAATTAGCTTTGAAGATTCGTTCTCTGGAGGCTAATAACGATGAAATCGCTGCTTTTGTACAATGGGTTAAGGAAAATCAGGGAATTGAATACGCTTCAAAAGTAATGGTGGAATATCGCGATAAAGCTTTGTTGTTGCTTTCAGAAGATATGCCGTTGGATTTGCGAACTGCTTTGGAAGTATACGTTGATTTCGTTATTGAACGGGAAAAATAGCTTTTTGTTGAACCATTTTAAAGTTTTTATTGTTAATAAAGAAAACTTTAAATGAAAAGCTATGAAACATCAAGACATTGTATTCCCATGGAGTATTCTTTTGCAGGAAAATGTGACGAGTGAGTTTGAAATTACCGATTCTTTTGTGAAAGATTGGTGATATGTGAGTAATAAATTCCGGAAGTCTAGTTATTGAGACTTCCGGAATTTCTATTTTAGAAAATATTGATTTCCTCTCCAATGATTTCTGAGAGCAAAGGATTGGTCAGGCTGCTTGCACCTAGGCGGAACCATTCATTGTTCAGCCATTCTTCGCCTAACACTTCTTTAACAATGGTATAGTAGGCAAGTGCTTTTTTTACTGTACCAATTCCACCGGCCGCTTTGAATCCGACTTTACGGCCTGTTTCCTTATAATATTCTTTGATGGCTTCGCACATCACATAGGCAGCATCCGGAGTCGCAGATATCGCTTCTTTTCCTGTTGAAGTCTTGATGAAATCTGCTCCTGAATACATGGCAAGCAGAGCCGCTTTTTTAATGTTGTTGGCCGTAGATAAGACTCCTGTTTCAAGAATTACTTTCAGTGGTTTGTCGCCACAGACTTCTTTTAATTCGCCGATTTCATCGCACATTCCTTCATAGTCGCCGGCTAAGAACTTGCCAACCGGCAAAACGATGTCTATTTCATCTGCTCCACAATGGATGGCCATGGCCGTTTCGGCTACCTTGACTTCCATAAAGGTTTGAGATGAGGGGAATCCGCCCGAGACACATGCTATTTTTACACCATCGGCTTCCAATGTATCATTTACAATTTCTGCCATATTAGGGTAGACACAGATAGCTGCAACGGGCAAAAGGTCAGGATATTGGTCAACTAATGTATTTACTTTTTCAGTAAATTTCATCACGCTTTCTTCTGAATCAGTACACTTCAACGTGGTTAAATCCATGCAGTTGAAGAGGAGCTTCTTCACTTCCGGGCAATTGTTCTCGTCCAAGTGTTTACTGATGAGATTATCTACGGCTTCGCGTATTTCGTCTTCGCGAAGGCGTGTGTTATATTTCCCGAGGGCGAGTAAATATTTGTTCTGCATGCCTTCGAATTCGTGGTCATGTTCGCAATGACAATCGTGCTGATGTTCCATTATTGTTACAGTTTAGGGTTATTCTTATGTCTATCTTTGTCTCTCTTGGTCTTTTTCTCCAAATTCTGTTGAAAGGCTTCTGTTAGGTTCACCCCTGTTTGGTTGGCCAAGCAAATGAGTACCCACAAAACATCCGCCATTTCATCGGATAAATCATGCTTTTCACCGGCTTTGAAGGATTGGTCGCCATAGGTCCTGGCCATGATGCGTGCCAATTCGCCTACTTCTTCCATTAGGACAGCCGTATTGGTCAGTTCGCTGAAATAGCGTACTCCATAGGTCTTGATCCATTCGTCCACTTGCTTTTGGGCTTCTTCTAACGTCATTTATTCTTTGTTTTTAGTGTCCATACAGATTGTGACAGGCCCGTTGTTTAGCAATTCTACTTTCATGTCTGCCCCGAATTCACCGGTGCCTATTTTCTTGCCCATAGCCTCACTTAATGCTTGGCAGAAATATTCGTAAAGCGGAATGGCTACGTCGGGTTTAGCGGCATGGATATAGGAAGGTCGGTTTCCTTTCTTGTAAGATGCGTGAAGTGTGAATTGACTGATAACCAGAATGTTACCATCTATGTCTAGGATAGATTTGTTCATTACTCCATTCTCATCGTCAAAAACTCTAAGGTTGACTATTTTCTTGCAAAGCCAATCTGCATCTTCTTGTGTATCAGCATCTTCAATGCCTACAAGAATCATGAAGCCTTCTTTAATGGCCGATTTACAAACGCCTTCTATCGTTACTGAGGCGTGGCTTACTCTTTGGATAACTGTTCTCATAATGGGACAAAGGTAGGAAATATCCCTTATTCTTTCAGCTTTTCTTTTAAATTTTTAGCAGCTGTCATGCCTATGATTTTGGCTATTTCCTCTAAACCGGCTTTCTTGATTCTAGATACACTTTTGAAAACTTTAAGTAGAGCAGTTTTTCGTTTTTCTCCGATGCCGGGGATGTTGTCCAATGCCGAAGCTACCTGACTCTTGCTTCGTTTGTCTCTGTGAAAAGTAATGGCAAATCGGTGTACTTCGTCTTGGATGTTTTCCAGAAGGTGAAACAGTGGGGTGCTCTGTTTTACACCGATGGTCATTGGAGGGAATCCGTATAAAAGTTCCGATGTACGGTGTCTATTGTCTTTGGCAAGTCCGGCAATGGGTATATTGAGGTGTAGCTCGTCTTCGATGACCTCGCGTACGACTTCCATTTGTCCCTTTCCACCGTCGGTGATGATAAGGTCGGGTAGGGGAGATTGTTCTTCAATGGCACGCGAATATCGGCGTCTTACTACTTCTTTCATTGAGGCGTAATCGTTTGGTCCTTCCACTGTTTTGATGTTAAACTTACGGTAATCTTTTTTGCTTGGTTTCCCCATTTTGAATACTACGCAAGCAGCTACGGCATCTGAACCTTGGATATTCGAATTGTCAAAACACTCGATGTGTGCAGGGATTTTGGGCAATTTCAATTGCTCTTGTATTTCTTTTAGGATACGGGTCTTCTTTTGTTCCGGATTCAGCTTATCTGCTTGCTTCAATCTGTCTACTTTATATTGCTTTACATTCATGATGGAAAGTTCTAACAAATGTTTCTTTTCTCCTCGTTGCGGAATGGTGAAAGTGACATTGTTTAACTCCATATCAAGCTCAAAAGGAACGATGATTTCGCGGGATTTGCTCTTATACCGTTCCCTCATCTCGATAATCCCTAGTCGAAGCAGCTCTTCTCTTGTCTCATTCAATCGTTTCTTGTATTCAAAAGTAAATGCTTGGTTGATGCAGCCATTGGTGATGTGCAGATAGTTGATATAAGCTGAATTTTCGTCCATTTCAATGGAAAATACATCAACATTGTGTATGATTCGGCTTACGACTTCACTCCTTGAGCGATAACTTTCAATTAAGTCATATTTTTCTTTTATTTGTTGTGCTTCTTCAAATTTCATCTCCATGGCTAACGCCTGCATTTCATCCATTAATAAGTCGCAGACAATTTGTGTGTCTCCCTTTAGAATTTGTTTGATTTCATCGATGTCTTTCAAATAATCTGCATGAGTTTGTTTTCCAATGCAAGGACCTTTGCAGTTTTTAATATGGTATTCCAAGCAAACTTCGAATTTACCGTTACGTATATTTTCAGGGGTTAGTGCATGTTTACATGTACGCAAAGGATATAGATTCTTGATAAGTTCAAGCAATGCATTCATCGATGGAATGTGACTATATGGACCATAGTACGATGAGCCGTTACGGATGATGTTTCGTGTTTTGAAAACCCTGGGGAAATATTCATTACTTACACAAATGGAAGGATAGGTCTTATCATCTTTTAGTAGGACATTGTAGCGTGGTCGGTACTTCTTGATGAGATTGTTTTCCAGTAAAAGGGCATCTTCTTCTGTTTTTACGATGATATATCGTATATCTGCGATTTTACTAACCAGAACTCTAGTCTTGCCATTTGGGTGTTCGCGATTGAAATAGGAAGAAACTCTACGTTTCAAGTTTTTAGCCTTTCCAACGTAGATAATCGTTCCTTCAGCATTTAGATATTGATAAATGCCTGGACTCTCGGGCAGGTTTAAAACAATGCCTTTTAAGTAATCGTTGGTGTTAATTTCTTCCTGTTTCATTGATGATGTTTCGTGTCATCTGAACGTAGTGAAGACGAGTTGTTGAGGACACTGTCCGAAAAATCTGTTTGCATCCACTTTGTACATTCAGATTCTTCGCTTCACTCTGGATGACATTTGTTTATAAGTTCAATAAGGTTTGTACATCTACGTCCTCTGGGAATGCCTTTCTTCCGTTCAATTCGTTCAATTCGATGATGAAGTTTACGTATGACTTCTTTGCACCGCATTTCTGTACAAGACGATAGGCAGCCGCCATTGTTCCGCCAGTAGCCAATAAATCGTCGTGCAACAGGACTACATCTTCTTCTGTAATCGCATCCTTATGGATTTGGATACAATCCGTACCATATTCCTTAGCGTAGGTTTCTTCGATGGTTTCGGCAGGAAGCTTTCCTGGCTTTCTGGCCATGACGAATCCGGCTCCTAAACGTGCAGCTAATGCACCACCTAAGATGAAGCCTCTTGATTCGATACCTACTACTTTTGTGATGCCTTTGTCCTTGTATTGCTCTACCAAAGTATCCAACATTTCGTTTAGGCATTCTGTGCTTTTGAATAGGGTTGTAACATCATAGAACAAGATGCCCGGAATGGGGAAGTCTGGGATGGTTCTTAAATTAGCTAAAAGTAATTCTTTTCTCATAACCAATGATTTATCGTTAAAGTATTAAACAGTTTGTTTCACGTGGAACATTTGTCTTTTATCTACCCAAAAGCACTAGCAAGACATTGATGTCACTCGGCGAGATGCCCGGGATTCGGCTGGCTTGTGCCAGGGTTTCCGGATCTATTTTGATGAGTTTCTGTCGTGCTTCTGTCGAGAGGGAGTTCAACGAATTGTAGTCGAAGCGTCCCTTGATGCGGATGGATTCCAGACGATGAATCTTGTCGGCAATCATTCGCTCACGGTCAATATATCCTTGATACTTGATGAGTACTTCGGCTGCTTCGATGATTTCTTCCCGACGGTCTGTAATCTTGTCGAGAATGGCTTTGAAGGATGGAATATATTCGGCAATGCTTTCGATGGTGATTTGCGGACGAATAATCAGGTCGATTAGTTTGCATCCGTGGGTGAGGGGAGCTGTGCCAAGTTTCACCAAAGCATCGTTGATTAGTGCAGCCTTGATGGAGAATTTTCTTGTAAATTCAATGATACCGTTCACTGCTTCTCTTTTGCGGACAAGCATATCGTATCGGTCTTGTTTCACCAATCCAAGTTTATAAGCCCGTTCAGTCAGACGCATGTCTGCATCATCTTGGCGGAGCAGGATTCGGTATTCGGCACGAGAAGTAAACATACGATAAGGCTCGTCTACACCTTTGGTTACTAAGTCATCGATGAGTACGCCGATGTATGCTTCGTCCCGGCCGAGGACGAATGGTTCACCACCGTGACAATTAATATGTGCATTAATACCTGCAATGATACCTTGTCCGCCTGCTTCTTCGTATCCCGTTGTGCCGTTTACTTGGCCGGCCATAAAGAGGTTCTTGATGGCTTTCGTTTCCAAAGTGTGCTTCAGTTGGGTAGGATCGAAGTAATCGTATTCGATGGCATATCCCGGTCGGTAAATTATCAAATCCTTGAAGGCCGGAATCTGCTTTAGGGCGGCTATCTGGATGTCCATCGGAAGTGATGAAGAGAATCCGTTCAGGTAAAGTTCATTGGTGCTTTCTCCCTCCGGTTCGAGGAACAACTGGTGTTGTGGCTTATCAGGGAAAGTCACAATCTTTGTCTCAATGCTCGGGCAATAGCGGGGACCTACGCTTTGGATTTGTCCGTTGTAAAGGGGAGAATCCGCTAATCCGTTGCGGAGTATTTCGTGTGAGGCTTCGTTGGTATAGCACGTCCAGCATTGCAATTGTTTGAGCTTCCGAGGCTCGCTGATGAAGGAGAAACGATGGAAGTCATTTTCTCCGTCTTGTACTTCCATTTGGTCAAAATGTACACTTCTTGCATCGATGCGGACGGGTGTTCCAGTTTTCATCCGGCCGAAAGTGATACCATGTTTTGCGATGGATTCGGTCAGATGATAAGAAGCAGGTTCAGCACACCGGCCACCGGCTAGCATTTTCCGACCTACGTGCATTAATCCGTTCAAGAATGTACCGGCTGTTAAGATGACGCATTTGGCTTGAAAGGTTACGCCCCAACAGGTGGTTACACCGGTTACTTCGCCATCTTCCACCAATAGCTCTTCCACGGTGTCTTGCCAGATATGTAGATTAGGGATGTTTTCCAGTATCTCACGCCAGGCCCAGATGAATTTGCCTCGGTCGCATTGGGCACGGGGACTCCACATGGCGGGACCTTTCGAACGGTTGAGCATTCGGAATTGGATGGCTGTGCGGTCGGTCACCAACCCCATATATCCACCCAGAGCATCAATCTCTCTTACAATTTGCCCTTTTGCGATGCCACCTACGGCCGGGTTACAACTCATTTGCCCGATTTTATTCATGTCCATGGTGATGAGACACGTCTTCGAACCCAAGTTGGCAGAAGCTGCGGCAGCTTCGCATCCGGCATGACCGGCACCTATTACAATAACGTCGTACTTAAAATCCATTGATTACATCTTTTTATTGAGTGCAAAAGTAGTAAAAAGTTTGATATGTCATTCTTAAAGCCCAATCAAAGCCAACGCCTTGTTTTCTTCCGCTTCCATTATTTCTCGTTCGCCCGGTCCCTTGTCGTTGATGCCACAAAGGTGTAGGATGCCGTGGATGATGACGCGGTGCAATTCCCTTTCATGAGGTTGGTTGAATTGTTCGGCATTGGTTCGCACAGTGTCCAGGCTGATAAAGAGGTCGCCCGAAATGCGGTTCCCTTCGGTATAGTCGAAGGTGATGATATCCGTGTAATAATCATGCTCCAAGTATTGACGGTTTACGTCCAATATCTTCTCGTCCGAGCAGAATATATAGGCTATTTCGCCCACTTTCTTGCCATAGCCGGCAGCTACTTGCTTCACCCATTCGGTTGTTTCACGTTTCTTGATGGAAGGCATCGTGATGTCTTCGGTTTGGTAGGTAATCATATGCTTCTTGTTTTTCACAAAAGTACGGTTAATTTTTAGAATAGCCATGTGTAGAATTGTTTTATTTAATAATAGTGCCCATATAAATTACTGCATGTTATACCCGAATTACGCTTTCTTTTGTAACGATTTGGTTATGCAATATAGAGTTCTTATTTTAGCCCATAAAATAGTTGGCAAATGAAAGGTACAATTTTGAATATGGATTCGGTACAAGATTATAATGAAAATCTTGGAGTAAAAACTTTGCATCCGTTAGTAAGCGTGGTGGACATGTCTGAACTGAATGAGATACGCCACTCGTTGAAACGGTTTGGATTTTATTGTGTATTCCTGAAGCAACTGGATTGTGGGGCTTTGCTTTATGGACAAAGTCAATACGATTACCGTGAAGGTACGCTTGTCTTTGTTGCTCCGGGACAAATAGCAGGTGCTGACGATGGAGGTGTTACTACTAATGCCAAAGGATGGATTCTGATGTTTCATCCAGATCTCTTGAGGGGGACTTTATTGGCAAGTAAGATGCGTGATTATTCTTTCTTCTCTTATGCTTCGAATGAGGCATTGCATACCTCGGAACGTGAACGACAAATTATTATCGGTTGTATGAAAGAGATTCGGGAAGAGCTTGAATGTCCAATCGATAAACATAGCAAACGTATTCTCGCTTCCAATATAGAACTGCTTTTAAATCATTGTATCCGTTTTTATGATAGGCAGTTCGTTACTCGTGAAGAAGTGAATCACGATGTATTGAGAAAGTTTGAGAAATTGTTGACCGATTATTTTGTGTCATCGGATTTCTCTCAAGTTGGGCTACCAACGGTGGCTTGGTTTGCAGAAAAACTACATCTTTCTCCCAATTATTTTGGTGATTTGGTAAAGCGTGAGACGGGGCGTTCGGCTCAAGAATATATACAACGATATATGATTGAACGTGCCAAATTTTTATTAGTAGATGAACGCATGAATGTCAGCGAAGTGGCATATGCTTTGGGGTATAAGTATCCTCATCATTTGAGCAGACTGTTCAAGCGAGCAACGGGGATGAGTCCAAAAGAATATCGGCAGAAAAATAACTAATATTTATTTGTAATTATTCATGAAAGAGAATTTGATTTCCAAACCACGTATTACGGTGATTGATGCTTTACGTGGTTTTGCTTTGTTAGGAGTGATATTGGTACACATGAACCAACATTATAGTTATCGTTCGGTGGGACCTTTCGAACCACACGAGGCAATTTTTGCTGAATGGGATGAAACAGCTTCCTGGTTGATTTGGAGTGTCATGTTAGGACGGTTTATTAATATCTTTGCGTTTCTTTTTGGCATGAGTTTCTTTATTCAGATGGATAGGGCTGCCCAGAAAGGAGTGAACTTTGGAGGGCGTTTTTTGTGGAGAATGATTCTCTTATTCGTCATAGGTTTGTTTGGCACCAGTTTTTATTCAGGCGACATTCTTTCTATTTATGCGGTATTTGGTATCATTATGCTGTTCTTAAATCGTTTTAAGAATTGGATTTTGATTTTGATTGCTGTATTGTTATTGGCAGGTGCTCCCAGATGGATAATGATTGGTTATAACCAATTGACCGCTCCTCCGGCAACAGAACAAGTGGTATCGTCAGAGAATCGTCCGCAACGTCCCAGCCAATTGGTAGCACCTGAAGAACGTCCTACACCTACCTTTTGGGAAGTAGCGAAAGATAATTTGACCGATGGAACGATGGGTAAGCTTAATTATCAGTTTATCGGGGGTAATCGAGGATATATTACATTGGCTATTTTCATCTTGGGGTTGGTTGTTGGACGCACCCGTTTTTTTGAAACCGTCCATATAAGGCAACGTCGTAATTGGAAGCTTTTGGGTGTTTTTGTTGCCGGTTTACTTTTATCTAATTGGCTGATTACGCTTTTCCCTACTCAGGAATCGTTGTGGCGTTCAATGCAGAACGGAGGAGTGCCATCGGTTTCTGCCTTGACTGTCCAAGCCTTGTCCGATTTCAGTATGGTTCTTTCTTCAGCGGTTTTGGCTATGGTTTTCATTGTTCTGTATCAATATCGAGGCTTCAATAGAGTGCTAGGTCAATTGGCCCCTTATGGACGTATGGGTCTCACCAATTATGTCTCGCAGAGTATTGTCGGGGCCATCCTGTTTGCTATGTGGGCTTATGGAGCTACTTTTGGGGCCTGGCAAGCAGCCGAAGTTATGCTGTTAGGCCTGCTCGTTTATCTGGTGCAAGTGATTGTTTGTAAAGTATGGTTGAATTATTTCCAATATGGTCCGTTAGAATGGTTGTGGCGTTCGTTGACTTACTTTAAGAAGCAACCGTTCTTGAAAGTTTGAAGAGAAGGGGAAAAGTATAATTAATAATTTACGTATGAGATATCCAGGAAGGTTTTTCGGTCATCCCAGGCAACACCAATCCGGAATGGATAAAAGAAAATATCTCGATATTTGACTTCTCTCTTGACGACGAAGATATGGCAACAATGCGTTCGCTGAATGAAGAGAAACGATTCTATAACATGTCGTTGGAACAATTGGAACGATTTGTTTTTGCAAGACAAGTGGATTGATTAAATCTGCCACATCTGCAACAGGCCTTTTAAGTCGCTGATATTTTGCGATGATTCGGTGGCAGATTTTTGTTTGATTTAAAATGACTTGGCATTTGGATTAAAACCCTTTGGGGTTTTAGGCAAAACGCCTTGTCATTTTTTTTATTTGCCTTGATGTTTTTGAAAAAGCTCAAGATGTCTTAAAAGATTATGTTTGCACATTTCATCTTCTGTAAATAAATATTTTCATTTTAAAGAAATTTATTTATTTTTGTGCCTAAATAAATGTAATCTTAAAATTATGAAGGAAAACACTATTCTGAACCGACGCATTACGGTGATTGATGCCTTGCGTGGTTTCGCACTTCTTGGAGTGTTGTTGGTGCACATGAGCCAACATTATAGTTATGGTTCTGCAGAGCCTTATGGAGCACATGAACCTTTTCTGTCCGGATGGAATGAAGGGGCAAATTGGTTTGTACGGACAATGTTGTCGGGGAAATTCATCAACATCTTCGCATTCTTGTTTGGTATGAGTTTCTTTATTCAAATGGATAGGGCTGCCCAAAAGGGAGTACGTTTCGAAGGCCGTTTCTTGTGGCGAATGGTCATCTTGTTCGGAATAGGCATCTTAGGTAATTGTTTTTATTCGCAAGATATTCTTTCCATTTATGCATTTTTTGGAGTCATTCTGCTTTTTTTGAATCGTTTCAAGAATTGGGTATTGATTTTGATTGCTGTATTGTTGTTGACCGGTGTTCCTCAATATGTGATGATGGGTTATAATGAACTGACGGGAACTCCCGTACAGGAAATTGCTTTTGTGGATGCAGATACAGGAAGCCCACGAAATACCGAAACGACATACGTGGAGTCTTTGGAACACACCATGACCCGGGCAAATGCTTGGAAGTTGAATTTCCAGTTTGTGAAGCGGACTCGTGGATATGTCACGATGGCTATCTTTATTTTAGGTTTGGTGGTAGGCCGTATCCGTTTCTTCGAGACTGTTCATCTGAAGAAGCGTCGTAACTGGATATTATTGGGCACATTTACCGCCTTCCTTTGCTTATGCAACTTCCTGATAGATTCATTCCCACCTCAAGAATCCATTTGGAATGTGATGCAAGAAGGAGAAATACCTTCTGTGGCTTCGATGACCCTGCAGACACTCACTGATGTGAAGCAGATGCTGGCATCCTCGGTGATAACGATGGCATTCATTGTGTTATATCAGTTGAAGGGTGTTGGACATGTGTTGGATTGGCTGGCTCCTTACGGTAGGATGGGGCTGACCAATTATGTCAGTCAGAACATCATCGGTGCTTGCCTGTTTGCGATGTGGGCATGGGGAGCTACCTTTGGGCCCTTCCAACCGGCTGAATCCCTTTTGTTGGGCTTGGCCATTTATCTTTTGCAAGTGATAATATGTAAGGTTTGGCTGAACCATTTCCAATACGGCCCATTGGAATGGCTTTGGCGTTCGTTGACTTATTTGAACAAGCAGCCTTTCTTGAAAAAGAAGTAATGATACGCCCCCATTTCAACCATATTTAGAACAAATCAGGTATTTTTTACCTTTTATGGGTAGATAAATATGGAATAAGAGTTAATATCTATGTCCTTTTTTCTTGTTTTTTTGAGAAAGAAAGTGTATTTTTGTTTACAAACAATGCGGCTATGAAAAGATTCTTGATTTTAGGTTGGATAGCATTGCTTTGGACCGGTATTTTGCTGGCTCAGACGAGCGATGTCGTGGTTTCTGCTATAGTGAAGGATAAAGATAGCAGAAAGGAATTGGGAAATGTCAATATTGTTTTGATTGGTAGCAATATTGGTACGGTGAGTAATGCTGATGGGGTCTTTTCTCTTCGGATTCCGGGAGAAGGTATTCATAAAGGACTGATTGTTTCCCACATCGGTTATTCCAATGTTCGGGTATCTGTTTCGGATTTAATGAATCAAGAAAAGCAACCGGTCATATGGATGTCTCCTTCCACTATGTTGTTGAAGGAACTGAATGTGTTTGGAGGCGATCCTCGAGAATTGGTGGAACAGGCCGTGATGAAGATTCCTCAAAATTATTCAGACAAGCGGAATATGTTTTCATCTTTCTATCGAGAAACCATCCAAAAGGGACGCCGATATATCGGAATTTCCGAAGCAGTATCGAATGTATATAAAACGAATTATAAGCATCAAAGTGTAGCTCATGATAGGGTGCAAGTCCTGAGAGGACGTCGGCTGGCTAGTCAGAAAAAAAGCGATACTTTGGCCGTTAAGATTGTGGGTGGTCCTACCATTCCGGTTTTCTTGGATGTTGTAAAGAACGGAGATGAGTTCTTTAGCCCGGCTACGATTCATTTATATCATTACACGATGTTGCTCCCGGTGAGTATCGATGACCGGATGCAATATGCCATTCGCTTTGAGCCGAGGGTAGTGTTGGAGTTTGCATTGTATAGAGGAACGCTGTACATTGACCAAGAGTCTCTTGCCATTACCCGTGCTGAGTTTGAACTCGACATGACCGATAAGGATAAGGCTACCCAATTTGTCCTGAAAAAGAAACCGGCCGGATTGCGATTCAATTTGCAGGGAGTATCTTTCTTGGTTACTTATCGGCAACAGGACGGTAAATCTTATCTGAATTATATGCGGAATGAAGTTCGATTTAAATGCAACTGGAAAAGAAAGCTTTTTGCTTCGACCTATACCACGACAACGGAAATGGTGATGGTAAATCGTGAAGAACAGCCGGAAGAAAATATTAGGTATAGAGATTCATTTAAGCAGGGAGAGATTTTTTACGACAAGGTGGATGAATATTGGAACGAGGACTTCTGGAGAGATTACAATATCATCGAGCCAACAGAGTCGTTGGAATCAGCGGTGAAGAAATTGAAGAAACAATATTAAAAAAGAAGAGCGAGTAAAAACTCGCTCTTCTTTTTTAATGATAATTATTCTTGGGGTAATTCCATTTGGAAGATGGCACGAATACGTTCCATATCATATTTAGTGCCACGGTCGTAATAATAGATACCGTTTTGTTCTAATTCTACATCGGTGAGTTGTGTATAGCAGAATCCCCAAATCTTTTGGCTATTTTCAATCAATAAGCGTACTTGTGATTCCAGACGCTTGTAGAAATCTTCTTTGGTAACGGCCGAATTACCGTATCCCCAGGATTTGCTAGGATCTTTGATAGGATTGGCTTCGATACATTTGATACCACCGAACTCGTCCAGGATATAAGGGATGTCGCTCTTGTAAACAGGATATTCGTATGAATCGCTCAAAACCGGTCGATTGAAGCCTACATTGCCTCGCAGACGTTCTTGGATGTCGTGGTCGCGTGTGTAGATATCAGCCTCTTTACTACCTTCTGCTTTTTCGAACAGGATTTTACGGAGCTTTTCAGCGTCTTGTTCATAATGGTGTTCTGTCCAAATATCAGTGATGATGTGCTGACCACCGCTGACTGTATTGATTGGACGTGTCGGGTCCATTTCTTTGGTCATGGTATAAATATCTGTGATGAAGCGAGGGTATTGGCGTTGGTCAGGCCAGAATTCTTCGTTGAACGGTGTCCAGGTAACAATAGAAGGATGGTTGATGTCGCGGTTCACCACATTCTTCCATTCAGCGATGAAGTTGCGGGCTGCTTCTATCGCATTAGCATCCAGGCCCCAGCTAGGTGCTTCTCCCCAAGTGATGTAACCCAATTTATCAGCCCAATAGTGGAATCTTTCTTCAAAAACTTTTTGATGGAGGCGAGCACCATTGAAACCGGCTGCTTTTGACAACAGGATGTCATTCTTCAAAGCTTCATCCGAAGGAGCTGTCCAGATACCATCAGGATAGAAACCTTGGTCAAGGACCAAGCGTTGGTAATAAGGCTGGTTGTTCAAATAAATCTTATTGTCTTGTGTATGAATCTTACGCATGCCGAAATAAGATTTCACTTCGTCTATCACTTTTCCATTTGCGTCTTGTAGAGTGAATTCTACGTTGTAGAGGTTCGGAGATTCCGGAGTCCATAACTTCGCTTTCTTAATAGGCAGATTGATGATAGAGCCGGAAGCAACGGTTCCTTGAGTGCTGGCTACCACTTTATTTCCATCCAAGACTTTAACGAGCATTTTGTTGCCGTTCAGATTGCGTCGCATGGTGAATTGCATGGATACTTCGTTACGGTCGATGTCGGTAGTGTATTTAACACTGGCGATACCGGTCGGAGCTACGGCTTCCATCCACACGGTTTGCCAGATGCCGGTTGTACGGGTGTACATACATTCGAATGAACCTTGGCGAGTAGATTGTTTTCCGGCCGATTGCATACGGTCGCGAAGGTCGCTCTTGGCCCAAACAACGAGTGAATGCTTACTACCGGGTTTTACAAACTTGGTAATGTCTATTGAATAAGAGTCAGAACCACCAAAGTGACGGTTAGCGAATTTACCATCAATGTAAACTTCGGATTCATAATATACAGCACCAAAGTGTAGCAAGATATCCTTTCCTGTCCAATCGGTGGGGATAGAGATCTCGCGTTGATACCAGATGGAAGGGATAAAATCCAGATATTCCACTCCTGATAGCTTGCTTTCAGGGGCGAAAGGTACAATGATTTTTCCATCGAATGGTTTGCCTTGATAGTAGCCCTTTTCGTGACCGGATTTCACCAAATCGAGGGTATAGGTCCATTCACCATTCAGATTCACCCAAGCTTGTCGTTCCATTTGTGGGCGAGGATACTCTGCACGAGGCAGGTCTTTTGCGTGTGCACTTGTCCACATTGTCAGGACAAGGAGAAGTAATAATGATTTGATTTTCATGAGTATGATTAATTAAATGATTAAAATACATATTGTTATCCGAAGAATAAATAGCAGATGAAGATGGCTGAGATAATGCCTACTGCATCGGCTATTAATCCGCAAGGTACGGCGTGACGAGTTTTAGCAATGCCCACACTACCGAAATAAACTGCTAATATATAAAAGGTAGTATCGGTAGAACCTTGGAAGATACAAGCCAAGCGACCCACAAAGGAATCGGCTCCGTAAGTGGTCATGGCATCGACCATCAAACCACGGGCACCGCTTCCGCTTAGAGGTTTCATGATAGCGGTAGGCAATCCGCCCACGAAATCGCTATTGATACCACAAAGTTTGACTCCACTTTCAATACCTCCTATTAAATAATCCATAGCTCCGGAGGCACGGAATATACCAATGGCAACTAAAATGGCAATTAAATAAGGGATTATACGGACAGCTGTGCTGAATCCCTCTTTAGCTCCTTCTACAAAAGCATCGTATACGTTTACTTTTTTTTGGATTCCTGCAAGGATAAAGCCTATAATTATAACAAACAAGAATACATTGGCACCGGTCGTGGAGTAAGTATCTATTTCTGTACGCGACAAGGTACTTAATGCATAAATAATACCTGCTACGATTAAGCTCATGCCTCCTAGGAAGAGGAGAAGGGTACGGCTAAACAGATTGATTCGTTGGTAGATGCTAACAGCTATAATACCAGCCAAAGTAGAGAAAAAGGTAGCCAAAAGAATAGGTACAAACACATCGGTAGGTTGGGCTGCTCCCATTTGGGCACGATATACCATGATGCTGATAGGAATAAGCGTTAACCCTGAAGTGTTCAACACCAAAAACATAATCATGGGATTGCTGGCGGTATCTTTTTTCGGGTTTAATTCTTGCAGGCCTTCCATGGCTTTTAGCCCTAGAGGGGTAGCTGCATTGTCCAATCCCAGCATATTAGCAGCCAGATTCATGAATATACTTCCGGTTACGGGATGACCTTTGGGGATATCGGGAAAGAGCTTGCAGAAAATGGGGCTTAATATACGAGCAAAGAAAGCGATAACTCCTCCCTTTTCACCGATTTTCATGATTCCTAGCCATAAAGACAAGACACCGGTCAGTCCTAGCGAGATCTCGAAAGCTGTTTTCGAAGAGCTGAAAGTCGAATTGATGATTTCGGGGAAGACTTGTGTATCCCCGAAAAGAATCAAACGACAAGTTGCTACGATAAAAGCAATCAAGAAGAAAGCAATCCAAATATAATTGAGTACCATAGTTTAATTGGTCTTTAATGTGTATGTATCTCCCTTTTGTGTCGGGATGCAGATTTCATAATAAGTGTGTCCGCTTGCTTGTACTGAGGTAGAGGATATTTCCTTTCCATTGATTGTGATGCTGAAAGGAATGTCTGTACGCAATCGGCACGTTTCACCCGCCAAGGAAGTGATTGTTGCTGATTGTAGTTTGTTTTCTTTCCAGGAACAAGAGACTTCAAAGTTGCCTCTTGCTTTTAGCCCTTTGATGGATCCGGTTGTCCAAGCCTTGGGTAAAGCCGGCAAGAGGTGAATGTATTCGGCATGGCTTTGCAAAAGCATTTCGGCGATACCTGCTGTACCTCCAAAGTTTCCGTCGATTTGGAAAGGAGGATGGTCGTCGAATAGATTCTTGTGTGTGGATTTCTTTAAAAGTTCACCGATGTGATGCAATGCATTCTCGGCATCGAGCAATCGGGCGTAGAAATTGATAATCCATGCACGACTCCAACCGGTATGTCCACCGCCGGCTGATAATCTGAGAGCGATGGTCTTTTGGGCTGCGGCAAACAACTCCGGTGTGGAAGGAGTGATTTGGGTACCCGGATGCAAGCCCAGCAAGTGGGAGATGTGTCGATGTCCGGGGTCTGCTTCTTTATAGTCTTCAATCCATTCTTGTACACCTCCCAAGGAAGGAGATACTTTGACAGGGGGAAGGTCTTTCATGACTTGCTTCAAGGTGTCGGCAAACGCTTCGTTTTGTTGAAGTATTTGTGAAGAGAGGATGCAGTTGTTGAATAGTTCAGTGATAATCTGAATATCCATGGTTGAGGCATAGGTCAATCCTTGCGACTTACCAGTCAGTGGGTCGATGTAAGCATTTTCCGGCGAATTGGAAGGGGCGGTAACCCATTGGCCTTTTTTATCTTTTATCAAAAAGTCGAGCACGAATTGAGCTGATGATTTCAGAATAGGATAGGCCTTTTCCTTTAAGTATTGGACATCTTTCGTGAACGAATAATGCTCGAAAAGAGGGAATGTCATCCATGGGCCTCCCATAGGGAAACATCCCCACACACCGTCCATTACGGCTGTACGTCCGAAGGGGTCGGTCAGGTGGTGTACTGTCCAACCACGTGCGTTATACATTTCTTTGGCGGTTACGCTTCCCGGTTTTTGTAGTTTTTCCATGAAGTTGACCAATGGAAGTGTCGTTTCGGATAAGTTACAAACTTCTGATGGCCAATAGTTCATTTGCAGATTGATGTTGGTATGGAAATCTGAATTCCAAGCTGCTTCCATGTCTTTGTTCCATACGCCTTGTAGATTGGCCGGCAATACTCCTGGGAATCGGGAACTGTTCATCAACAGGTATCGGCCGTATTGAAAGTAGAGAGCTATCAAACCAGGGTCGTCAGCACCGGCTTTGAAGTCTTCCAATCGCTGGTCGGTAGGTAATGTGGCTTGGGGCGTTTCTCCCAAGTCGATGGATACTCGATTGAATATCGAAGCATGATCCTGGATGTGGCGGTTTAGCAAGGTGGGATAATCTTGGTCGGATGCTTGGCTGATTAGTTGATTGCAAAGAGCCATCGGGTCAATGCTTCGGTCGAAGTTCAGCTTAGACAAATTATAGTCGGTTGCGGCGGTAAAAAGCAAGGTCGCTTCGTTGGCTTTATCAATGAATAAACCACCGTCTTTGGCAATGATTTGTCCTCCATGATTCAACACGAGTAGTTTGGCCGCAAACTTCATGTGTTTTCCGCCAGGGCCGGATTTAGGGTCGTCTTCGTCTATAATCTGGCCTTCAAGCAGGATTGTATTGTCACGGACGGTCAATTGGATGTCTTTCTCTCTTTCCAGGCGGACAAGGACGTTCAAACCTTCTTTTTGCGAGGTGGAAAGGTGAGTGACGATGACATTGTCCGTGGCCGAGACGAATACTTCTTGTTTGTATTGGGCGGCATTGGAGGTAAATGTGGTAGTGCTGATGCCTTCATTCAGATTCAACGAGCGTTTGTATCCGATGGTGTCCGTAATGGCATAATCCAGCAGGATGTTACCCAAAGGCTGATAGGACCGTACACAGGGTGGGGTGCCTACCATGCTTTCGGCCGACAAACGATAGGCCGGGCTGAAGTTGTGGTCAAGAATCAGTTCTCTGATTTTGTCCAGATTTTGGGCAGCTTTGGGGTTGTTGCTGTTGAGAGGTTCGCCTGCCCAAAGGCTTTCCTCGTTTACTTGGATACATTCATGGAAGGGATTACCGAATACCATAGCTCCTAATCGGCCATTCCCGATGGGGAGTGCTTCTTCCCAAATGGAGGCTGGTTCGTCATACCACAATGTATAGTTTTTGTCTTTAGTTTCACTTTGGCAAGACAAGAGGCTCATGAGGCCACAGGTTGCTAATAAAAGGGGGAAATAGTGCTTTTTCATATGTCAGCGATTTAAAAGTTATGCAAGATATGGAATTATTTTGGAAAGACAAAAAAAGGAGGATGATTTGTAGGCATATCTGTGGATATGCGAAGGCGTTTTTTAATTTTGTCTTCGCGTTTCGGTGGAAACGCTTTTATGTTTTTGAAAGAACATCTTCGGGGAATGGGCGAAATATGGAGAAACTTGGAGGAAAGATTTGTCGAGCATGATTCAATTTGCTATCTTTGTGTCATTATTCTCTGAAAACGAAAAATCATTATAAAAATATGTTAGACATTGTTTTTTTAGTGGGTGGCCTGGCTTTGATTTTGCTGGGAGCCAATGGGCTGACGGATGGTGCAGCAGCCATTGCGAAGCGTTTCCGGATTTCCGACCTCGTTATTGGTCTTACGATTGTGGCTTTCGGAACTTCTGCTCCTGAGTTGGTCATCAGTGTCATGGCGGCATTGGGTGGAAGTGCAGATATGGCCATCGGCAATGTGATGGGTAGTAACATCTTTAATGTATTGGCCATTATTGGAGTCACGGCCTTGGTTATGCCCATTAAAGTGGGTGAGGGGACATTGAGCAAGGAAATTCCTTTGGTTGTGTTAGCATCCTTTGCCTTGTTCTTTTGTGCTAACGATGTTTTGCTGGATGGCAGGATGAGTAATGTAATCAGTCGTATCGACGGGTTGATAATGCTTTGTTTCTTCATGATATTCTTGCGATATACATTCGCGATAGCTCGTAATGGAGGCGATGAGGGCGAAGGAGAAAAAATCAAGGAAATGTCCATCGGCAAGTCTGTCCTGTTCGTATTGGGTGGCTTGGCAGGTTTGGTTTATGGAGGACAACTTTTTGTAGATGGAGCCAGTGGCATTGCCAGTTCGTTAGGAGTCAGCGAATCCATTATCGGCCTGACGATTGTAGCAGGTGGTACCTCCCTCCCAGAGCTGGCAACATCCGTAACTGCTGCCTTGAAAAAGAATCCTGGGATAGCCGTGGGAAATGTGATAGGGAGCAATCTCTTTAATATTTTCTTTGTGTTGGGATGTAGTGCCACCATATCACCGCTTCCTATGGGAGGGATTAACAATATCGATATGGCGGTATTGATAGGCTCGGCTATCCTTTTCTGGATAGTAGGATGGTTCTTCAAGAAACGCACCATTACCCGTTGGGAAGGAGCCTTATTGGTTATCTGCTATGTTGCTTATACGGCTTTCCTGATTTCGCAACAATAAGAAAAAGGGAAACATTTACATGATTCAAATTAAATTTTCTTATCTTTACCGCTGAATTATTTTAATCTACATACTATGGCCATTACGATTAAGAAAGTTAGTTCGTCTAGTGAACTGAAAAAATTCATCCGATTCAATTACGAACTCTATAAAGAAAACCCGTTTTCCGTGCCCGATTTGTACGATGATATGCTGAACACTTTCAGCCGGGAGAAGAATGCGGCCTTTGAATTTTGTGAAGCCGACTATTTCTTGGCATACAAGGACGGGAAGCTGGTGGGACGTATTGCCGCGATACTGAACAAGCGTGCCAACGAAACATGGAACAAGAAAGAAGTCCGTTTCGGATGGGTTGATTTTGTCAACGACCCGGAAGTTTCCGATGCTCTGTTCAAAGCAGTGGAAGCATGGGGAAAAGAACGAGGCATGACCGAAATGGTCGGTCCGCTCGGGTTTACTGATTTTGATGCAGAAGGCATGTTGGTAGAGGGGTTCGAACAGCTCAGCACCATGTCCACCATTTATAACTTCCCTTATTATCCGCAACACATGGAGAAGTTGGGCTTTGAAAAAGAAGCCGACTGGGTGGAATTCAAAATTTACATCCCCAATGCGATCCCCGACAAGCATAAGCGTATCTCCGAAATCATCATGCGTAAATATGGCTTGAAGATTGTGAAGTGTACATCGACCAAGGAAGTGAATAAATACGGCCAAGCCATCTTCGATTTGATGAACGAGGCTTATAGCCCATTATATGGCTATTCAGCCCTGTCTCCTCGACAGATTCAACAATACATCAAGATGTTCTTGCCTATCCTGGATCTTCGCATGGTAACTTTGGTGGTAGATGCAGAAGACAATGTCGTAGCGGTAGGAATTTCGATGCCTTCGCTCAGTGAGGCTCTTCAGAAGGCAAAAGGAAGATTGTTGCCTTTCGGTTGGTTCCATCTGGCCAAGACGTTGTTCTTGAAGAAATACCCGAAGGTGCTCGATTTGTTGTTGGTAGCCGTGAAACCCGAATATCAAAATAAAGGTGTGAATGCCTTGCTATTCTATGATTTGATTCCTGTTTATCAACAACTCGGATTTGAATATGCCGAAAGTAATCCGGAATTGGAGTTAAATGATAAGGTGCAAGCTCAATGGGAGTACTTCAAGACGGTGCAACACAAGCGTCGCCGTGCCTATAAAAAAGAGATTTGATTTATAACCACCACAAATGCCATGGAAGAAAACAACGAACTGATAAAATCAACCGTAGAATATACCGACGACAACATTCGCCATCTGGATGACATGGAGCATATTCGTGTCCGCTCGGGTATGTACATCGGTCGTTTGGGCGATGGACAGCAGAGTGACGATGGGATTTATGTACTGTTGAAAGAAGTTATGGACAACAGTATCGATGAATTCAAGATGGGGGCGGGTAAGAAGATTGAGGTAACTATCGAAGATGATTTGCGGGTAAGTATCCGTGACTACGGCCGTGGCATTCCGCAAGGAAAGCTTATCGAAGCTGTCAGTAAGTTGAATACCGGTGGTAAATACGATTCGAAAGCATTTAAGAAAAGTGTAGGCTTGAATGGAGTCGGTTTGAAAGCGGTCAATGCCCTAAGCAGTCGTTTTGAAGTTGCTAGCTTCAGAGACGGAAAGATGCGTCGAGCCACATTTGAAAGAGGGCAATTAATAAGCGATATCGCTGAAGATAGTACCGAAGAAAACGGGACTGCCATCTTCTTTGAGCCGGATGATACGCTTTTCGTGAATTATAAGTTTCAGAATCAGTTCGTTGAGACATTGCTTCGAAACTATACCTATTTGAATACGGGGCTTACCTTTATATATAATGGACAAAAGATTCTTTCCCGCCATGGCTTGGAAGATTTGTTGAAGGATAACATGACTTCCGAAGGGCTTTACGACATTGTGCACTTGAAGGGTGAAGACATTGAGATAGCCTTTACACATACCAACCAATATGGCGAAGAATACTATTCTTTTGTGAATGGTCAGCACACCACCCAAGGAGGTACCCATCAAAGTGCATTAAAAGAACATATTGCCCGCACGATCAAAGAATTTTATAATAAGAATCAGGAATACGCCGATATCCGAAATGGTATTGTAGCGGCCATAGCTTTGGATGTAGAAGAACCTATGTTTGAAAGCCAAACAAAAACGAAATTAGGTTCTAACAATATGTGGCCAGCTATTCCGCAAGAAAACAAATCGGCTGGCCCTACTATAAATAAATATGTAGGTGATTTCATCAAGACAGAAGTAGATAATTATCTGCATAAGAATCCGATTGTGGCAGAAACAATGCTACAAAAGATTCAAGAGTCAGAAAAAGAGCGTAAAGCGATAGCCGGTGTGACAAAATTGGCTCGTGAACGGGCGAAGAAGGCTAATTTGCATAACCGAAAGTTACGTGATTGCCGTTTCCATTTGAATGATGTAAAAGGGAATAAACAGGAGGAAACTTGTATCTTCATTACTGAGGGGGATTCGGCAAGTGGTTCTATTACCAAGAGCCGCGATGTGAATACCCAAGCTGTATTCAGCCTTCGTGGGAAACCTCTAAATTCTTATGGCTTGACAAAAAAAGTCGTATATGAAAATGAAGAATTTAATCTTCTTCAAGCCGCATTGAACATTGAAGATGGGATGGAAGGTTTGCGATATAACAAAGTAATTGTTGCAACCGATGCAGATGTAGATGGTATGCATATCCGGTTATTGATGATAACTTTCTTCTTGCAATTCTTTCCCGATTTGATAAAGAAAGGGCATGTTTATATCTTGCAAACTCCACTTTTCCGTGTTCGTAATCGCAAGAAAGGGGTATATGAAACCATCTATTGTTATACGGACGAAGAGCGTTTGGCAGCTATCGAAAAATTAGGTCCTAATCCCGAGATAACTCGATTCAAAGGGTTGGGTGAAATTTCTCCCGATGAATTCAAGAACTTTATAGGGGCGGACATGCGTCTGGAAAGAGTCCGGCTACGTAAAGATGATTTAGTGAAAGAATTATTGGAGTTTTACATGGGTAAGAATACCATGGAAAGACAAAACTTTATTATTGACAATTTGGTTGTAGAAGAAGACATAACAAAAGAAGAATGAGACGAGCGATTTTTCCAGGAAGTTTTGATCCATTCACTAAAGGACATGATTCGATTGTAAGGCGTACTCTTAGGTTTATGGATGAATTGATTATCGGCATTGGAATAAATGAAGGTAAACAAGCCTATTTCCCTATAGAGCAGCGATTGGCAATGATTCAGAAGCTTTATGAAAAAGAATCTCGGATAAAAGTTATGTCATATAAAGGATTAACGGTAGATTTTGCTCAACAACAGAATGCCTCATTTATAGTACGTGGTATCCGTACGGTGAAGGACTTTGAATATGAAGAAGTTATAGCTGATATTAATCGCCAGTTGAGTGGAATTGAAACCATATTCCTATTTACTGAGCCGGAATTATCATCCGTAAGTTCAAGTGTGGTTAGAGAGTTATTACATTATGGTAAGGATGTGAATATGTTCTTGCCAGAAGGAATGGAATTTTGAATATGAGAAAAATAATAAGTATAATAGCAGGCCTGCTTGCCTGCTTTTTTTCTATTTGTGACTTGCAAGCACAGGCAGAACAGGAACACTCAATCGCGGTATCGCCTATGCGTAAGCTTCAAATGGCTCAATTTGCGATAGCCAATTTATATGTAGATCAAGCTGATGAGCATAAATTGGTGGAAAAGGCCATTATTAGCATGTTGGGAGAACTCGATCCTCATTCAACTTACTCAAATGCGGAAGAGGTAAAGAAGATGAACGAACCGTTACAAGGTAATTTTGATGGGATAGGTATTCAATTCAATATGGCCGAAGACACTTTGTTTGTTATTCAGCCAGTATCTGGTGGCCCCTCAGAGAAAGTGGGGATTTTAGCAGGCGATAGGATTGTGATGGTAAATGATACGCTGATTGCTGGGGTAAAGATGAGTACGGACGATGTGATGGCTCGTTTGAAAGGCCCGAAAGGAACTAAAGTGAGTGTTAAAGTGTTACGCCGAGGAGTAGATGAACTCCTTTCGTTTGTTATAATTCGCGATAAAATTCCGGTTTATAGCTTGGATGCTTCATATATGGCTACTTCTAAAATTGGTTATATTAAAATCAATCGTTTCGGAGCTACGACACATGACGAATTTATGGAAGCATTGGCTTCGTTGAAAGGGCAGGGAATGCAGGATTTAATTCTTGATTTACAAGGGAATGGTGGTGGATATTTGAATGCTGCCATAGATATAGCTAATGAATTTCTGAGGCAGGGTGAACTGATTGTATATACAGAAGGACGTAGAAGTCCACGTAGAGAATTTTTGGCTAAGGGGAATGGACGTCATCAACATGGGCGTCTGGTTGTTTTGGTGGATGAATTTTCGGCGTCGGCCAGTGAAATTGTAGCAGGAGCCGTTCAAGATTGGGATAGAGGTATGGTTGTTGGTCGTCGGACTTTTGGTAAAGGTCTTGTTCAACGTCCTATAGACTTACCGGACGGCTCTATGATTCGATTGACGGTTGCTCGTTATTATACCCCTGCCGGGCGTTGTATTCAAAAACCTTATGAGAGTATCGAACAATACAATGCCGATTTGATAGAACGATATAACCGTGGAGAAATGTTGAGTGCAGATAGCATCCATTTCCCTGATTCGTTAAAATTCAAAACACATCAATTGGGACGCACTGTTTATGGTGGTGGCGGAATTATGCCTGATTGTTTTGTTCCGGTAGATACGACACGTTATACCAAATATCATAGTCAATTAGTAAACAAGGGTGTTTTGTTAAAAGTTCATTATCAATTAATTGATAACTATCGACAGAAATGGTTGGAGGAATATGACGATTATGACCATTTTTATCGGCGGTTTGAACTATCTGAAGAAATGCTGGCAATGCTGGTTAAAGAAGGAGAGAAGGCTGGGATAACTTTCCATGAAGACCAATATAAAAAGTCTGCTCCTTTGTTGAAATTACAGCTGAAAGCTTTGGTTGCACGCGATTTATGGGATATGAATGAATATTATCATACTATAAATGCAACTAACGAGAGTGTAGCGAAAGCTTTGGAGTTGTTGCAAAAGGCAGGAGATCTTTTTACTCCTTAGAAGGTTTTGATGATGTTTATGATAGGCAAGTTGTCTCTATTCGAGGCGACTTGCCTATTTTTTCTTTAATTATTCGTTTGGATAAAAACATTTTTTATAAATTTGTAAATTGACCTTTGTAGACAATAAAAAATAACTTTAAAATTTAATAGATATGAAAAAAACAATGTTTTGGGGAGTAGCTGTCAGCACATTGTTGGCAATGACTTCATGTTCGGTGCAAAAGCACAACACGTTAACCGAAGCTGAAATTGCAGACGGTTGGGAACTATTATTTGATGGACAAACCTTAAATGGTTGGAGAGATTACAATGGTACAACACTGACTCAGCCGTGGCATGTAGTGGATGGTTGTATTCAGGCCAATGGAGACGGTAGCGATTTGTCTGGATATATCGTTACAGAAAAGCAATATGACAATTTTATCTTGGATTGGGATTGGAAACTTTCGTATGGTGGAAATAGTGGTATGCTTTACCATGTAGTGGAAGATCCTTATTTCAAGGTTCCTTATGTAACTGGACCTGAATATCAGTTGATTGATAATGAAGGTTGGGAAAAGACAAATGCACCGACTAAGTTGGAAGAATGGCAGAAATTGGGTGTTGACTATGCCATGTATTTGCCTAATCCAGATTCAATGTTTGTGAATCCACAAGGGGAATGGAATAACTCACGTATCGTATTTGATAATGGTCATGTAGAACATTATTTGAATGGTCATAAGATTTTGGAATTTGAAGCTTGGACAGAAGACTGGTTCAAACGTAAAAATAGCGGTAAGTGGGAAATGGCTCCAGAATATGGCCTGGCACGTAGAGGTGTTATCTGTTTACAAGATCATGGCTCTCCGGCTTCTTTCCGCAATATTAAAATAAAGGAATTGCCTAAGAAAGTTTCTGGTGAGGACATTGTTCTTTTCAACGGAAAAGATTTGACGGGTTGGACTGCTTATGGTACTGAAAAATGGTATGTGAATGAAGAAGGTTTGTTGGTTTGCGAAAGTGGCCCGAATAAGGAGTATGGTTACTTTGCTACCAATGATTATTATAATGACTTCGATTTGACTCTTGAATTTAAGCAATTGGCTAATGGAAATTCTGGTGTATTCTTCCGTTCCTTTGTAGAACCTCCTGTAAAAGTACATGGATGGCAATGTGAAGTTGCTCCAAAGAATAATGATACAGCAGGTATTTATGAATCTTATGGTCGTGGTTGGCTCGTTCAAATCCCCGATGAAAAGGAAAATATTTTGAAACCGGGTGATTGGAATATCTTGCGTATTCGTGTAGTAGGAAATCATGTACAGACTTGGTTGAATGGCGAAGCGATGACTGATTTTACAGATGATAAGATTGGTGCTGCTCAAGGACGCATTGCTCTTCAAATTCATGATGGTGGCGGTATTAAGGTACTGTGGCGTAATCTGAAATTAGTGAGATTATAAAAAAGGGAAAAAGGATTCTTAAAAAGTATATACTATGGGAATTAACAGAAGAGACTTTTTAAAGGGAGCAAGTAGTTTGGCTCTCTTTTCCATCGTGCCAAGTAAGGTGCTGGGTGGTCCTAATCATGTTGCTCCGAGTGATCAATTGACTAAAGGTATTATTGGAGTTGGTGGAATTGGTAGAAGTAGTTACCATTTTACGAGTGATGAAAGATGTCGTTTGGTGGCTGTATGTGATGTTGATAAGAACCATGTACAGAAAGCTGTTGATTTAGCGAAAACAAAACTCAAAGAAACGGTACAAACTTATCATGATTTCCGTGATTTAATTAAAGATCCGAATGTGGATGTAGTACATATTGCTACACCTCCTCATTGGCATGCATTAATGGCTATTGAAGCCGCTAAGGCTGGAAAAGATATTTGGTGTGAAAAACCGATGACGCGTACTATTGGTGAAGGTAAACGTGTGGTTGAGGCCGTGAAACAGAATAATCGAATTTTCCGTTTGAATACTTGGTTCCGTTTCGAAGATAACTTTTATGGCTTAGGAACAAAAGTAGAACCGTTGAAGAAATTAGTAGATAGCGGTCTGTTAGGTTGGCCTTTAAAAGTACGAATTTCGGGTGCTACCGGTTTTACATGGAAATTCTTTTGGGTTGGTAAGGAAAACCTCACTCCTGAACCAGTGCCGGCAGAGTTAGATTATGATATGTGGTTAGGTCCGGCACCTTATAAGCCTTACAATTCTCATCGTGTTCATCAAACTTTCCGCGGATATTGGGATTATGATGGAGGTGGATTGGGTGATATGGGACAACACTATATTGACCCTGTTCAGTATATTTTGGGTAAAGATAATACCAATCCGATTAAAGTAGAAGTTGATGCACCTCAACAGCATCCGGATGCTATTGGTATTTGGCGTAAGGTTACTTATACTTACGAAGATGGTTGTCAAATTATTCTGGAAGGCGAAGGCTTTGAAAGTGCAGGTAAAGTACCATATATCGAAGGGCCGAAGGGTAAGGTCTTCAAGGGATTTGAATGTGAATTGGATGGCAAACCCGCACCGGATATTATGAGTATTATTGCTGAGTTACCCGATCCGGAACCTCAGAATACAGATTTCATCAAGTGTATTAAGAACCGTGAATTGTTTGCATTGAACGAAATGAATGGACATCGTAGTGCCAATATTGTGAATATGGGCTTATGTGCACTTCGTTTGAATCGTACCTTGCACTTTGACCCGGTTGCACAACAATTTATCAATGATGAGGCAGCCAATCGATTGATTGACCAACCGATGAGAGGTCCTTGGAAGTTATAATCTAACGCTGAAAAAATAGAATTATGAAAAGAATATTTATGATATTGGCTCTTATGGTGATTTTGCCATGGAGCATGATGGCACAAGACGGTCGTCAGCGTACAACTGCAACGGTAATAGCTGACGCAATGGCCCAACTTCCTGCACCTAAACAGGAAACCTATAATCAGGTGATGGCCGAATTGGCCGGCGTTGGAACGGATGCCGTAACTGAAATTGCAGCTATGTTGGTTCCTGCTGATAAAGGTAAGAATGCTGTAATGGAATATGCCTTGAATGGTTTAGTAGCTTATATCTCAGCTCCTGGCAGGGACGCAGAAGCTGCTAATGTTAGAAAAGGATTAGCTTTGGCCATTGATAAATGTACAGATAATCCGAATAAAGCATTTTTGTTGACTTTATTGCAGCGTTGTGCAAAAGCCGAGGATGCACCGGTCTTTGTAAAGTATATCAAAGATGACTATTTGGGAGAATGGGCGGTAAACGGGCTGGTAGCAACACCAGGAACTGAAGATGTTTTGTTAAACCTCATGCAGAAAAGTGCAGAACCTTGTAAGGTGTTGGCCTATGCAGCAGGTGCAAAAAAAATGGCTGCTGCTGAACCTGTTTTGCTGAATTGGGCAAAAACAGCAGAGGGTGAAACATTAAAAGCAGTTTATCATGCTTTAGGTATTGTAGGAACAGCTTCTTCAGTAAAGGTGTTGGGAACTGCTGCCAAAGCTGTTGATTATGCTTGGGAATCGAGTGATGTGACAGCATCGTATGTAAGACTTTTAAAGAACATGGTTGACAAAAATCAGCCAAAAGAAGCTCTTGCTGCAGCTAAAAAGTTGTTGAAAGCAACAGACAAGGCAAATATTCGTGGTGCAGCGTTGCAGATTATCTTTGCAGTAGAAGGAAAGAAAGCAATGCCTTATTTGATAGCTGCGATGAAGGATCCTTGTCGTGAATACAGAGTGAATGCATTGCGTCTTTCAGAACCTTTTGCTGATGATGTCGTTTATATGTCTTTGAACAAAGTCTTGCAAGGTAAAGAAGAACAGCTTGTGAAAGCTGATATTTTGAATTGGTTGGGAACTAAACATGCTGTTTCTCAGATCAATACAGTTGTTGCTTCTATGAAATCATCCAATGACGAAGTGGCTTTGGCTGCTATAGGTGCTGCTGGTAAGATTGGTGGTGATATTGCTTTGGAAGGTTTGGTTGCTCAGTTGGAAGGAAAGCATGCAGATGCTGCTAAGGCTGCATTGCTTACCTTTAATGGAAAAGTAAATGCTGGTATACTGAAAGCTTTGGACGCTTCACCTGCTTCACAGGTTCCTGCTTTGCAGATTGCTTCTATCCGTCGAATGGATGAAGCGACAGATAAAGTGTTTGCATTATTGTCTTCTTCGGACAAAAAGGTGAGCGAAGCAGCGTTTGAAGCTTTGGCCGGTGTAGCTCAAAAGAAAGACTTTGTTCGTTTGAGTCAATTGATTGAAAACGATAAGAATCATGTACCTCAACTTCAGCGTGCATTGAAGAGTGCGGTAGCCTTTCTCCCTGTGGCAGAACAGTTGGCTATTGTAACTCCTATTGTGGAGAAATCTTCCAATCCTTCTTTATATTATCCTGTATTGGCTCAGATTGGTGATTCGAAAGCAATTGCTATATTGATGAAAGGTTATAAAGGAGATTATAAGCAAGCAGCGTTTGATGCGTTGATGGCTGTAAATAATGCAGAAATGGTAGGCACACTTTATGAAATAGCACAAAATGATCCTGCTAATGCTCAAACTGCGTTGAAGCGTTATGCTGATTTGGTAAACCAATCATCGGATGCTGCTGTTCGTAAGGTACAATTGTATAGCAAAGCACTTGAAATAGCCAAGGATGTTAAATTACAAAACCGCTTGATTTATTTGTTGGGTGAAACGAAGGTTTATCCGGCTTTGGCACTTGTTGAAAAATACATGGATAGCTCAGAAAAGAGCAATCGTACAGAAGCTGCTGCTGCTGTTCGTACGATTGTTTCAAAGAATATGGATACTTTGGGTGGTGAAGAAGTTCGAAAGGCATTGGAAAAGGCAATTGGTTGTTATCAGGAATTGACTGGTGATGCTGATGCTGGTTATGCCATTGACGATTTGAAGGCTATGTTGGAAAAGCTTCCAGCAGAAATGGGCAAGTCAAGTGTTAAATTTGAACTTTCTCCGGAAGAACAAAAGGAAGGATTCGAAGTTTTGTTCGATGGTGTTTCGATGGATAAGTGGACTGGTAACTTTATCAACTATGCTCCACAAGAAGATGGTACCATCTATGTATCAGCTCAATATGGAGGTAGCGGTAACTTGTACACTATTAAAGAATACAGCGATTTCGTACTTCGTTTTGAATTCTGTTTCTTGCGTGAAGGTGTGAACAACGGTATTGGAATTCGTACTCCAATGGGTGTTGATGCCGCTTACGAAGGAATGGAAATCCAAGTGTTGGATCATGATGCTCCTATTTACAAGAATCTGCATGAATATCAGCAACATGGTTCGGTATATGGTATTATTCCGGCCAAGAGAGTGAAGTTCCCTGCTTTGGGTACATGGAATGTTGAAGAAATTCGTGCCGTAGGTGATCGTATTACTGTTACTGTAAATGGTGAAGTGATTTTGGACGGTAATATTCGCAAGGCATGTAAGGGGCACAATGTGTCAAAAGATGGTTCAAAGACCAATCCATATACTGTAGACAAGAAAAATCATCCGGGGCTTTTCAACAAGAAGGGACATATCGGATTCTTGGGCCATGGAGAAGGTTTGAAATATCGTAATGTACGTATTAAAGACTTGAGTAAAAAGTAATTAATGAGTATAGAAGTTAATGTCGGTCGGGAACCGGTTTCTATCGTGGCGATAGGAGCCGGTAACCGGACGAATAAATATTTGGAATATGTAAGAAGGAATCCCGATAAGGTTAAACTTGTCGGGGTTGTTGAGTTGAATGATATCCGTCGCCGAAAGGTAGCAGCCCGTTTTGGCTTAAACGATTCGCAATGTTTCACAGATTATCGGGTTTTCTTTCAACAAACGAAAATGGCTGATGCCGTGATGATTTGTACACCGGAGAATATGCATTTTGAACCGGCAATGTTGGCTATTCAGGCAGGGTATCATGTCATGTTAGAAAAACCGATAGCCCAAACGTTGGAAGAATGTGTGGCTATTGGTGAGGCAGCCAAGCAGAAAGGGGTGCTTGTGGCTGTTTGTCATGTGCTTCGTCATCACCCTTATTTTGTGAAGATTAAGGAATTGGTGGATTCGGGTGATTTGGGGCATATCATTTCTATCAATCATCGTTCGGCTGTAGGGGTGGATCGTTCTACGCATGGATTTGTCCGTGGAATGTGGCGTCAGGAAGCAAAAACTAATCCGATGTTGATTTCCAAATGTTGCCATGACATTGATTTCCTTTTATGGCTGACAAAGACTCGTTGTCGTAAATTAACTTCTTTCGGTTCATTACGTTGGTTTAAACATTCCAATGCTCCTCAAGGTTCTGCTGAAAGATGTGTGGATTGTGCGGTGGAAAGCCGATGCCCTTTTTCTGCCATTGATTTGTATCGCAACCGTCGTGATTGGATTTCGAATTTTGATGTACCGGAAGGTAAAACTATCGATGAGGTGATTGAGGAACAACTTCATCAAGGAATGTATGGTCGTTGTGTCTATTGTTGTGACAATGATGTGGTCGATCATCAGATAGTTTCCATGGAGATGGAGAGCGAGGTTACTATCAATTTTTCGATGGATGTGTTTACTTTAAAGGATAATCGAGAAACACATATTTGTTTGACGGAAGGCGAAATAGACGGAGATGAAACGACACTTCGTGTGAAACGCTTCCGTGGTGCAAAAGAAGAAATCTATGATTTTTCGGACATTGCAGGCACTCCTTTCCATGCTGGGGCTGATTTGAATTTGATAGCTGATTTTGTGCAGGCCCTTTGGGAAGGCCGGGAAGGGTTGGCTACTTCGATTGAGCGTTCTGTGGAGAGTCATCGTATTTGTTATGAGGCTGAACGTAGTCGTAAGGAAGCTCGAACAATATTGTTTTGATGAATAAGGGGCATTGAGATGCCCCTTATCATATGATTATAAGTTGTTGTATGATGGGCTGAATGTATCTCCTTCGTTCAGATTACCGCTTTGCATTCCTTTCTTTAGCCAGCGGACGCGTTGTGCCGAAGTTCCGTGATTGAAGGCATCAGGTACGGTGTAGCCTTGAGCTTGCTTTTGTAAATAGTCATCTCCAATTTTGGAAGCTACGTTTAGGCCTTCTTCGATGTCGCCATCTTCCAGGGAATTGAACATTTGGTTATCATGATACGCCCAGATACCGGCAAAAAAGTCGGCTTGAAGCTCCAGACGTACACTCATCCGGTTGCTTTCTTTTTCACTCATCCGGCTCATTTGTTGATGAGCGTTGTCAAGAATTCCTAGTAGATATTGTACATGATGTCCTACTTCGTGGGCAATGACGTAGGCATAGGCAAAGTCACCATCGGCTCCTAATTGCTGCTTCATTTGACTGAAAAACGATAGGTCGATGTAGACACTTTGGTCGGCTGAACAATAAAAAGGTCCGGTAGAGGAAGTGGCTCCTCCACACCCGCTCTGTACGCTTCCTCTGAATAATACCAACTTAGGTGGTTGGTAGGTCTTTCCCATTTTTCTGAATTCTTGTGTCCATACATCTTCGGTTCCTGCCAAGATTTGGCTAGAGAACTTGGCTAAGGCTTCTTCTTCGGCCGTTGGTTCATAGGTCCCACCGTTTTGTGTGGTTATTATACTGCTTAAGTCGGCTTGTGTTAATACACTGAGTGGGTTTCCGCCCATTAGCCAAACGATCAAAGCTGCTATTGCCAAACCTCCTAGGCCCATACTCGTTTTCTTTCCTCCGACTTTACGTCGGCGGTCGTCTACATTCGAACTTTCTCTTCTTCCGGTTAATCTCATAGTAATTGCTTTATTATAAGGGCTTATTTATGTGTGAAGACATTTTAAAAAAACGCCTTCACGTTTATAGTAATATGTCTTCGCGTTTTATTCTTTGAATAAAATCTTGTTCAGCCAGCGATTGATATATATATTGGCAAATCCGCATCCTACTCCGATGGCGGCTCCGGCCAGTACATCACTCGGATAATGTACTCCTTGATTCATGCGGGCAAGGCCTACTCCGCAAGCCCAGGCAGCTGATGGGGCAATAACATACCACTTGGGGTAGGTGATGCTCAGTGAAGTGGCTAAAGAAAAGGCCGCAGCTGTGTGTCCCGAGGGAAAAGAAGGGCTATCCTCCGGGTTGATAGGGTGAATCTTGTCAGGGTATTTCACAAAAGGCCGTTCGCGGTCGAAAGCATATTTCAATCCATATGTTACGCCGAGTGCTTCAATGACGGTAGTTCCGATGAAAACGGCATTTTTCAACAGTGGTTGGTCTTTTTTTATCAAGGCATAGATACCCATGGCCGTTGGTATGCCGACGGGCAGGATGATACCGCTATGTGACAGGCCACGGCTGAGGCCATGCATGTCCCAATCATTGATGGTCTTTACGGTATTGATATCCCAATTTTGGGCCGATAGTTGGCAACAGATAATTAGGCAAACTATCAGTGATGTGATTCTTTTATTCATGAGTTTTTAGATTGTGTACGGTTGCAAAGTTAGGAATATTCTGCCTGATTGTTTGAAAAAAGACCGATAATCTTTGTCAGAGGCTCTCTATTAGAGAATTATTTCCTTAATTGTTTGTATTATCGGAATATTAAAATTACATTTGCATGAGAAACACACTGAAAAAATCTGAAATATTAGTTCAAACAATTAAATAATTTAAAATTCAATCATTTATGTGGTTAAGTAATTCATCTATTGGTAGGAAAGTGGTGATGAGCGTTACCGGTCTCGCCCTTATCCTGTTTCTGACATTTCACATGGCGATGAATCTTGTTGCAATCTTCTCTGCAGAAGCTTACAACATGATTTGTGCGTTCTTGGGTGCGAACTGGTATGCATTGGTTGCTACTGCCGGACTTGGTTTCTTGGTAGTGGTTCATATTGTGTACGCTTTCTGGTTGACCATGCAGAATCGTGCTGCTCGTGGTAGCGAACGTTATGCTGTCAACGCTACACCGAAGGGTGTGGAATGGGCTTCTCAAAACATGTTGGTTTTGGGTATCATCGTATTGTTGGGCTTGGGCTTGCACTTGTTCAATTTCTGGGCTAAGATGCAGTTGCCGGAAGTTCTTC